>JAVBJV010000045.1:0-28316 GCA_031546815.1 Acetobacteraceae bacterium | reverse complement strand
GTGGAGCTGATCAACGAAGGGGATTTTCCGGACTTCCTGCATGTCGTGCTGGAAGGCGCCGTTGATCTGTTCACGCAGCACGACGAGATGGAAAGCACCATCATGGTGATCCGTCCTGTGCGCGCCTTTATTCTGGCGGCCGTGATGTCGGACCAGCCCTACCTGAAATCCGCACGTACGCTCGAGAATTCGCGCATCCTGATGATCCCCGCGCAGTCCGTGCAGAAAGCCTTCGAAGCATCACCCCAATTCGCATGGGCCGTTGTGCGCGAGCTGGCCGGCGCCTATCGGACGATGACTCGCGAGCTGAAGAATCAGAAATTGCGTACCAGTGTGGAGCGCCTGGCCAACTGGATTATCCGCACCCATGCCCGCATGGGCAGCACGGGCGGCTTCGACCTTCCGTATGACAAGCGGACGCTTGCGTCCCGCCTGGGGATGACGCCGGAAAACCTCTCGCGCACCTTTGCTCAACTGGCACAGCACGGCGTAAACGTGCAGGGTCGCACGGTCGAGGTCCGCAACATCAACACCCTGATCAATCTGGCGCATCCCAACCCACTGATTGATGATATTTGATCTATAGGATCGTATCTATTCTATTGTAGAATAGTATAATGACTGGAGTCGTCGACGACGATTTCCAGATCAGTGAAGAATAACCAGGCGATTAACACCCAGATAATATTGTCGAAACACTCCTGCTCGAACGGTCCAATGCGCGACATGGATAAAATCACACAGGCAATATCCCAGGCACCTCCCGCTTACAAATGCGCAACTCAGGAAATCTTTTTACAAAAAATATCTACATATTCAGGCGCGCTCGACAACTATTTTGTCCCATTTTCAGCGCACACACTCCAGCAACATCTCAAATAAAACCAATTTGGAGTCAAAATACCCATTGAGCCCCCATCCATGGCATTATATATGAACAATATGACACGGGACGCTCCTCTCTATCCCAATCGCATTCGTCAATGGCGGATGGCGCATAATATGTCCCAGGGACGACTTGCAGCGCTGGTCGCTACTTCACAGCCGCAAATCGATCGACTGGAAAAAGGGGAACGCCGCCTGACCATGGACTGGGTTACACGCATTGCGGCCGCGTTGTCTGTCTCTCCCGCAGCACTCCTCGACGATGCACCTGCACCACCGCAAAATTTCGCACAATCCCCGGTCATCAATCAGCCGGTTCTTCCCATACCAATGCTGCCGGCAACCGCCCCCATGCCGCGCGACATACCCGTGATGGGCACCGCACAAGGCGGCACCGAAGGTGTGTTTCACCTGAACACGACGGGCGGCGGCCCGATCGACTGGGCACGCCGACCACCGGGGCTGGTGGGCATGACGTCGATTTTCGCCATCTACGTTGAAGGCGATTCCATGGTTCCGTGGCGCCAACCCGGCGAATTGCTGTTTGTGCAGGACGGACGCACCCCCGCCCCGGGCAACCACGTCATCGTCATCACCCAGGATCACGAACCCGAAGCGCCAGCCCGCGCACGCGTAAAGAAACTGCTGCGTCGCACGGCGCAGACCGTCGAGCTGGAACAATATAATCCGCCCGGCATCATCACCATTCCCAGCGCGAACATCGTCAGCTTGTACCGCGTGCTGGAATGGAGCGAAGTTCTGGGGCTCTAAAATCCCGCCACAGGATCGCGTCGCGGCATTGGCATAACCACAGAACATTTTTGCCCTGAGAATCTGCGCCAAACGCGTTCTGTTTCTGCGCAGAGCCTCTGCATTCATATTTCCTAGAGATTCCCATCCTACACTCCACGTATTCCGCAAGCAGGAAATTTTCTGCTTTTGTCATGCGAGGACACGCTGAATGGTTGAAAGAGCAATTCCAAATTGGTATTGTATACAAATACCAAATAACAGGGAAACCATAATGCCGTCAGCACACGCCCATATTGCGCATACCCTGCCTGCGAGCTCCGACCGTAACGCTCTGGCAGCGGCTCTGGTGGCGCTGGAAGCCTGCAATCTCACGTTATCGGCGCTACGTCAGCGTTGTGTAACGGCGCGCGCAGCCAATGCCCTGGAAGAAGCGTCTTTCTGGCTTGTGGAAGAAGTCGCCCCCATTTTGCGCCATGCTGCGCAGATTATCCCCACACCGCACGATAGCATCCCCCTGGAGCACGCATTGTGAACACCACACAGGTATCACAGACACCAAACACCGCTGGCATTGCTCATATTCTGGGAGCGGTCCATGCCGCGCAGATGGACTACATCCGCGATGCCGCCAGCGCACTGACGGTGATTGCCTGGCAGTTGCATGCCTATGCAGAAGCGGACGAGCCCCTGCCGAACGATGCGCTCAAACAACTGGCCCTTGCATTGGAGGCCCTGCCCGTGCAGCTGCGCCCGCTGTCGCTGGAGGACGCCTCGGACGGAGACAACATCATCGACCTGGATATCGAACGCGCACGACGCCACTGGGGCCATTAAGCCCCGGTGTGTATCCGGCTTGTTCAGAAAAACCATGGTAGCGGTGGAAGGATTTGAACCTCCGACCAAGGGATTATGATTCCCCTGCTCTACCGCTGAGCTACACCGCCACACGGTAACACCAACATCAAAACGCGCTGACGCGGTGCGAGGGCAGCCGGATAGCGCCCCTCGGCCTCAACGTCAATGGGAAAGCTTCGGCAAAATCGTGCCGCCGCCCAAAAGCCGGTCCCCGGCATAGAACACACAGGCCTGTCCCGGTGCCACAACCCCAGGTGCATCCAGCACAACCCGCGCGCCCGCAGCCGTCGCCTCGACGGTTGCGGGCTGCGGAATTTCGCGGGCGCGCAGCTTTACCTCGCACCGCACCGGCCCCTGCAACGGATCGATCAGCCAGTTCACATCACGCAGCAGCACCTCGGTCTGGCCAAGCGAGGTGCGCGGGCCAACCACCACGCGCTTCGTCGCTGCGTCCACACGCTGCACATACATGCGCTGCTCGCCCGACCACGTGGCCTGCCCCAGCCCCCGTGTCTGCCCCACAGTGAAGCGTGCAACGCCCTCGTGCTTGCCCAGCACGGCGCCATCCTCGTCCACCACCTCGCCGGGCTGCATGGCGTCGGGGCGCAGCTTGGCGACCAGTTCGGCGTATTTGCCGTTGGGCACAAAACACAGATCCTGACTGTCGGGCTTCTTCGCCACCTGAATGCCCAGCCGCGCCGCATCGTCGCGCACAGCCGCCTTGGTCAGCCGGTCGCCCAGCGGGAAGCGGCAGAAATTCAGCTGTTCCTGGGTGATCGCGTACAGGAAGTAAGACTGGTCCCGGTCCGGGTCCACCGCACGGTGCAGTTCGGCGCCATCGGGGCCGTCCACGCGACGCACATAGTGACCGGTGGCCATCGCCTCGGCCCCCAGGTCGCGGGCCACACCCAGCAGATCCTCGAACTTCACGGTCGCGTTGCACTTCGCGCATGGCAGCGGCGTTTCACCGCGCGCATACGAATCGGCAAAGTCCAGAATCACCGCCTCGCGGAAGCGGCTTTCCATATCGAGCACATAATGCGGAATCCCCAACCGGTCCGCCACGCGCCGCGCATCGTGAATGTCCTGCCCCGCGCAGCACGCCCCCACGCGCGAGATCGCCGCGCCGTGGTCGTACAGCTGCAGCGTCACGCCGACGACATCGTGCCCGGCCTCGGCCAGCAGCCCGGCGACCGCGCTGCTGTCCACACCGCCCGACATCGCCACAACAATGCGCTGACGTGTTTCATCCGCCACAGACATGGAAATCCTTCATCGATGCGAGAGCGATATATAGCAGCTCGCCCCGCAGACGCCTACGCCCCGCGCAGGCCCATATCCCAGAACGCCGCTTCCAGCCGCGTGGCCTGCCCGAAGGTCTTGGCCAGATCCGCAAACCTTGCATCCCCACCACGCTGCGCGCTCAACACATCCAGGCGGTTGGAAAACTCCACACACATCGCCTGATACTCGGCACCCGCGTACATAGCGATCCAGCTCTCATACGGATTACCGTCGCGCTTGCGGCTGGGGTGCGCATTGATCCAGTTGGCGATCTCGCCATAGCCCAGCGCGCACGGTGCCATCGCCACATCCAGATCGAGAATATCGCCCGCCATGCCGCGCTCCAGCACGTAACGGGTATAGGCCATGGTTTCCTCTGCCTCGACCGCCTGCTCGATCTCGGCCTCGCTGATACCCCATTCGGCGCAATAGCCGACATGCAGCTGCATTTCGGTGTTCAGCAGCAGGTCGAGCACGGCCATCTCGGCACGCATCGCCGTCACGCTCTCGGCCTTGTAGACCGCCAGCGCTTTCGCACGACTGAAGTGGATCAGGAACAGATAGTCCTGCACCAGATATCGCCGGAATGCCGCTGTCGGCAGCGTGCCGTCGGCCAGGCCGCGCACGAAGGAGTGTTCGGCATAGCGCGCCCACTCCACCGCACAGGCGGCACGCAACCGCTCGAACAGCCCGCCCGACAAACGCCCTAGCCCTTCGACGCGTTGCGCGTGCTGGCCGGGATCTTCACGGTCAGCCCGTCGAGCGCATCCGTCATCACAATCTGGCAGCCCAGACGCGAGGTCTCCTGCAGGCCGAACGCCAGGTCGAGCATGTCTTCCTCGTCCTCGGTCGGGCTGGCGAGCTTCTTGAACCAGTCGCCTTCGACGATCACGTGGCAGGTCGAGCAGGCCAGGCTGCCCTCGCACGCGCCTTCGATATCGATGTCGTGGCGGTGCGCCACTTCCAGCACCGACAGCCCCAGCGGAGCTTCAACTTCACGACGCGAGCCGTCACGCTCGATAAAAACCATCTTCGGCATAAAAACCAACTTTCTCCATCAGGCCCGATTACCGCACGCAGCGGCATGTGCCGCCACCAGGGCTTCGGCCGCGTAGTCTATATCAGCTGGCGAGGTAAAGCGTCCGACCCCAAGGCGCAAGGTCCGCGCCGCGGCATCGTCCGACAGGCCCAGCGCCTTCAGCACGTAGGATGGCTCGATTTCGGCGGAAGAACAGGCCGATCCGGTGGAAATGCACAGGTCCGGCACCGCTGCCATCAATGCCTGCGCGGTCGTTCCGGGAAACGTCACGTTCAGATTACCGGCAATGCGTTGCTCGACCGAGGCGTTTACCGTCACCCCCGGAATTCCCGCCATCAGCCGCGCCAGCAACTGGTCGCGCAAGGTGCCGATCCGTTCGGCATCGCTGTGCAGTTCCAGTTCCGCCAAGCGACATGCCTCGCCCAGTCCCACCACCAGCGGCGGGGCCAGCGTGCCTGATCGCAGCCCGCGTTCCTGCGCCCCGCCCGAGAACAGCGGCAACAACCGCGCACGCGGACGACGGCGCACATACAGCGCGCCCACGCCTTTTGGCCCGTAAATCTTGTGACCGCTGATCGACAGCAGGTCGACGTTCTGCGCGTTCACATCCAGCGCAATCTTGCCCGCGCCCTGTGCCGCATCGGTATGAAACAGCGCCCCCGCCTGGCGGCAGAGCGCACCGATCGCCGCGATGTCCTGCACCACACCCGTCTCGTTGTTCACCGCCATCACCGAGACCAGCAACGCGTCGTCGTCGATCGTCGCGCGCAGCAGATCCATGTTGGCAAGACCATCGTGATGCACGGGCAGCACCACCGGTTCGAACCCTTCGCGCGCCAGATCGTGCACAGCTTCCAGCACACATTTGTGCTCGGTCGCCAGCGTTATGATGCGGCGGCGATGGTTGCCGTGTTCGGCGGCAAAGCGGGCTGCGCCCTTGATGGCAAGGTTGTTACTCTCGGTCGCGCCCGAGGTCAGCACGATCTCGCGCGGTTCCGCGCCGATCAGCGCGGCGACACGCACCCGCGCTTCTTCCACGGCAGCCTCGGCGAATCTGCCCATTGCATGTTCGGCAGAGTGCGGATTGCCGTAATGTTCGGTGAAGAACGGCAGCATCACCGCCAGCACGCGCGGGTCGGTCTGCGTGGTGGCCTGGTTGTCCAGATACACGAACCGGTTCGGACGTGGCGGCATGGCGGACATTCAGGCGGCCCGCCCATGACGACGCGCGGCCATCGCCCCATAGGCCACGATGAACGCCGCAACATCTGCCTCGATCGCATTCCACGGCAGCGACACGCGAATGGAATTGCCGGCCAGATCGTCGTGCCCCATCGCGGCAACCACACGCGACTTCGCCACCTTGCCCGACGAACACGCAGACCCGGCCGAGACCGACAGCCCAGCCAGATCCAGCGTAATCACCTGCATATCGGCACGCATACCGGGCAGCGCGATGCACGATGTGTTCGGCAGACGCGGTGCTGCGCCCCCCAGCACAACCGCACCTGCTGCGATGACCGCCTGTTCCAGCGCATCGCGCAACGGGCGCAGACGTTCGGCCTGCGCGGGATCGGCCGCATCCACCGCGGCACCGAACCCGGCAATCGCGGGCAGAGCCTCGGTCCCGCCGCGACGGCCGCGTTCCTGTCCACCACCGGCGATCAGCGCATCCAGATTGAGGTTCGGTTTCAACAGCAACGCACCAACGCCTTTCGGCCCGCCCAGCTTGTGCGCCGAGACCGCCACCGTGTCGGCCCCCAGCGTGCCGATCGCGCAGTCCTCGGCCCCGCACGCACCGACATCGATCGCCATGCGTCCGGCAGCCTGCACCGCATCGACATGCAGCAGTGCGCCATACTGTGCGCACAGTGCCTGCACGCTTTGCATCGGCGCAATCACGCCGGTTTCGTTATTGGCCAGCATCACACAGACCAACGCCGGACCTTGCGTCAGCAGCGCTTCGAGCGCGGCCAGATCCACCAGCCCCTGCGCCTCGACCGGCAGCACCGCTGCATCAGGTGCGGCGCGCAGAACGGCATCGTGTTCGGTTGCGCCGACAATCACCCGCCGCCCCTTGCCGAGCGAAGAAATCGCCAGTGCATTTGCCTCGGTCGCGCCGGATGTGAACACGACATTGGCCGGAGCCGCACCAAACCGGGCGGCCACACGTTCACGCGCGCCTTCAAGAATGCGTCGCGCCGCACGGCCATCTTCATGCACTGACGACGGATTGCCCACAACGTCCAACGCCTCCAGCAACGCAACACGCGCTGCCGGGCGCAAAGGCTCAGTCGCATTAGCATCCAGGTAGGTGCGGGCAATATGTGCGGGCATTGGTTTACTCGGCAAAACACGGACAACAGGAAAAGGAGATATAGCAGAGATTCCCGCCATATCCCCTACACCTATAGCCCAGCTGCGTTGCCGGAAACTGCTATCTCTGGGGTGGATCCAGGTCCATGCTCTGGCAGCCTGGGGTTCCCATGTTTAGAATCGGCACACGGCCGATCAAGCCGCCAACCACTCTGGACAGATCGGTCCCCTTGTTCTGGCTATCGATCGTGATCTCGAACCGACAACTCTGCCGAACATTGACATTCTCGGTCCAGCTTGGATTTTGCTCGAATACGGGCGTCGGTGCGACACCGGTCCCGCCCGGGGCCATGCCAACCAGTGTCTGACCGCCGCCACGGGTTACGGTTATTCTACGATGTGTTGAAATCTCAGACCAGCACGCGGTTGTTATCACTGTCCCTGCGAATTTCGACAGGCCTGTCGAATTTACGCAAGGCGTCCTGAACCGGGCGCCCCTGCCAGGACTGATTCTCCATGATCTCAGGGAGCGAAGAGCAGCCTGCCTGTCATTACAAGCTAGCATTGTACTTCCCACGATACTCCTGGCACGCTCCCGTAGTCGCAATATCCGGCGTGCAGTCCAGACGGCCCGTTTCATTACACGGGCCGTCTACTCCCGCTCACTTCCCCATCAGGAAGGGGGATTCAGATCCACGTCCTTGCAGGTATCAGTGCGCATTTCCTGCGACAGCTGGCCCCCGCCCGTTAAACCAGCGGCTACAGCGGCCCCGCGCCAGGATCCGGCAAGACCAACAGGCACGGCTCCGGCCGCCCCTGCTGTCGCTGAATTTCTGAGTACATCAGGGTTGCTCCGGCTCAGATTCACGATCCGGCGCTGGGCATCTACGGTTACCTGGATGCGGCAGGTCTGCGTCATGGTTCTGCGCTCGGTGCTCGACGCATTGTTCTGGAAAATCGGGATCGAGGCAGCCCCGGTGCCTCCAGGCGCCATCCCAACCAGACTCTGTCCGCCACCCACAGTCGCGTTATATTGGAAGGAGGTGTCACGATCCCAGGTCATGACCTGCTGGCTGCTCTGACGGTCCGTGCTGGTCCGGGTCGGAGCTCCCAGTTTGCGGATCATGTCTTCGACAGGACGTCCGGCCCAACGCTGGTTCAACGTTGCCTCGTCGACCTGGCCACTGCATGCCGACAGTCCGATCGTAAAGCAGACGAGCATCACTCCACGTATGCCGTGAGTGATATTTTTGATGATTGATTCCAACCTTCATCCCCTTTAATGATCATCGTTCATGAACGATGTTCACAATAAACATAAATGACCACCTGACAAGGTGCCATTTGATCTTCTCAGAAAATTTGAGAGTACCTGCCAAATCCCGTATTTGTGACTAAATACCCAATCCTTTGTGTGTTTCTGGGCCCCACCGCAATTCCGGGCCAGTTTCTCCAGCACTTCGCACATGCGGGCATCGAAGAACTCGGCATTGCAGATTATCGGGAAGCGAGGGAGGTAGCAGAACTTCCCGTTCCTCCGCTGCAACGCCCCAGGGCACGATCATCAGCCAGGCGGATCCACATCCATGTTGCGGCATCCGATATCCCGCGGCCAGAAGCCTCCGCCAAGGTCGAGGCTGGTAATCCGGTTCTGGCTATCAATAGTAGCCTGGATCGTGCATTTCCGGCTTATGTTGACAACCCGGCTTGTGACCGGATTGTTCTGCATGATGGGCGTGGAGGCGACACCGCTCCCGCCCGGAGCTATCCCGACGAGGGTTTGCCCGCCGCCGTCATAGTCGGTTCTCTGGTAAGACGTATCGAACGCCCAGAACAGAACGCGGTTGTTGTTACTGTCCTGCTGGATAGTCTGCGGTCGGCCGAATTTCCTCAGCGCCTGCGCCACAGGACGGCCGGTCCAGCTTCGTTCCGACAGCAGCCCTGGCACCGATGCGCATCCGGAAGCCCCGACCGTAAGACAGAGAAGCAGCGCCGCCCGTATGCCGATGGGTGCTTTGTTAACGATGGATTGCAACTCTTCATTCCCCAAATGATCTTTGTTCATAAACCACGTTCATAATAAAAATAAATGCCTACCCGGCAAGACACCATGCCGCATTTTTTTAAAATTCCAGAAATGCTCGCAAAACATCTAGTCGATATGTGAACAAATACCTAATTCACATCACGGAATTCTATTTTCCGTCGCGATCCCCGGCCAGTTTTTCCAGCCGCTCGCGCATGCGGGCCAGTTCGGCGCGCAGTTCGGCAATTTCGCATTCAACCGGATCGGGAGCATCGGGCGTACCGTACGCATCGAAGTCCGGGCAGGGCTGGTGGCGTTCAACCGGCCGCGCCGGAATTCCCACCACGCTGACCCCGGCGGGGACGTCGTGCAAAACCACGGCATTCGCACCGATCCGCGCGTTCTGGCCAATTTGTACCGGCCCCAGAACTTTGGCCCCAGCCCCAACGATAACGCCACTCGCCAGGGTCGGGTGCCGCTTCCCAGCCTCAAGTGACGTTCCACCAAGCGTCACCTGGTGGTATAACATAATGTTATCTCCGAGTTCAGCGGTCTCGCCAATGACCACCCCCATACCGTGATCGATCACCAGGCGGCGGCCGATTCGGGCGGCGGGATGGATTTCGATTCCCGTCCACATCCGTATAAGATACGCCAGAAACCGCGCAGGCAGCCGCAAACCCAAGCGCCACAAGGCATGCGCGCATTTATGCCCAAACACTGCATGCAATCCGGGATAACAGAGCAGCACTTCTAAACTGCTGCGCGCCGCCGGATCGTGTTCCCGGTAAGCGCGGATGCTCTCACGCAGAAACTCAAAACTCATGAATCGATTCCATTGGCTTCCCGAAGATGATCCTGCTTATAGTCCCGCCGCGCCGGAAGGAAGTCCTCCCCGGCACGTAGCTTCAGACTGACGGTATCTGGATGCCTCGATTATCCATGCCGGGCGATGGAAACGTCGCCACCTGCTGTCGATACATATAAAGCCCCCCGGGGCTCCCCCGCAGGGGCTGATTTTTGTCAGGTGACACACGCGCAGATTGCCTTTTCTGTGCGCAAAGGAAACGGAACGTAGAACGGCCATGCCAGAAGTGATGTTCGCCGGCCCGGATGGGCGGCTCGAAGGACGGTATCACCATAGCAAAGAGGAAAACGCGCCGCTCGCCCTGATTCTGCACCCGCACCCGCTGCACGGCGGGACGATGAACAACCGCATCGTCTATTCGATGTACCAGACCTATCAGAAGATGGGCTTCTCGGTCATGCGGTTCAACTTCCGCGGTGTCGGACGCAGTCAGGGCCGTTACGACGGCGGTATCGGTGAGATCAGCGATGCAGCCGCCGCGCTCGACTGGCTGCAGATGGTCAATCCGGCCAGCAAGCGCCTGTGGGTGGCGGGATATTCGTTCGGTGCGTTCGTCAGCATGCAGCTGCTGATGCGCCGCCCGGAAATCTCGGGCTGGGTGAGCATCGCCCCGCCTGCCAACCACTATGACTTTGGCTTCCTGGCCCCCTGCCCGTGCGGTGGGCTGATGGTTGTGGGCGACAACGACGATCTGGTCCCCGAACCTGCCGTGCGTAAACTGGTCGAAAAACTGAACACGCAAAAAAACGTGCAGGTCGATTATCGCATCTTCAAGGGCGCGGACCACGTGTTCGCCAACCATGCCGATGCCGTGAGCGCCGCCGTCGAAGACCATGTCGGCAAGCTGGTCCCACGCAACGCCGTGACCATCGCCGCCTAATCAGTCTCGACCATCACTGAACGAACACCAAGGGCACCATAACGGTGCCCTTGGTGTTTTGCAGCTTGGCAAGGAAAAGGTGTTTGATAACATCCATTCATGATGGAAGGTTTCAACCAGCTTTATGAGTCGCTTGGGCTGCGCAAAACCCCCGAGATGATTGCCGAAATTATCCAGAGAGCATTGCCGCCCGATGCCCCGTACCGCGAACAGTTGGCCCCGCAACTACGTTTTGTGACCGCCGGATCGTCGGTGCGGCGTTTTGGCTGGTCTTCCATGCCAACCGAATTCCGCACCCCAAGCCCTATGAGCCGACAGATCGACAAAGTCCGCGAGCTTGCCACCCTGTTTCTGGATGCAGAGCTGCCAAACAGCGACGATGCCGATGTTCTGGAAGATTTCGTCACCACCTTTGATGCCCTGATCGGTAAGACACCTGGCCGGAACAACTTCGGAACGGACCGCTACAACCGCGCCGAACGTGCAGCCAAAGGCTGGCAGCTTTCGCGGCGCCGCTATGCAAAACTGTTCCGACTTTCCTCGCGTCTTGAGGCACGGCTGATCCGCCTGCGCCGCGAGGAAGTCAGATACCGATTGCTGCTGGTCGGCAAGGCGGCGCTTGCCCCCGACCTGAGCCGCGCGCATCTGGGGGAGCATCTGCCGACGGCGGCGTTCATGGCCTATTACACGGCACGGATGAAGCTGCGGAGCGAATTTACCGTCGATGGGCAGCAGACGCCGTTCGATGCCCTGTCTGCCGCCTTGCTGGATGTCTGCCTTGCAGATCCGAACACGCGCTGGTTTGCCATCGCACACGTCTTCCCGCGTGCCGATGTGCTCGCGCATCTGACCGACACACAGAAAGGCCAGTTGCTGGGACGCTGGTTCGACATCCTGACCGAGATCGCCGAATGGCTGCAGGATGCCTATACGCGAACCAATCTTGATCTGCAGACGATGATCGTCAGACGCGGCAACGATTCCTCGACCTGGAATCTGTTTGCAGCGGCCTGGAACCGGGCGCGCGATCATTGGGTGGCGCTTGTAACCGCACTGGGAATGGAACGGCTGTTCGATACGATGCTACCCGGCAAGGTCATGCGTCTGATAGCGGGGGACGTTGCCGCATGGCACCGCAAGATGGGGCACGATGTTCACCCCGATACCAGAATCTGGGCGGCTCTGCCGAAGCCGTGGGCTGTATTGCAAGGCACTGCGTCCTGCACACGCGCGCAGATCGAAGCTGAATGCAGGCGTCACGGGGTAGACCCGATCAAGAACGGCTGGTCGATGCCACGCTCGCGCACAGCCATCGCCGCCTTCCGTCCGACGCCCGAGCTTGTGCACGGGGTGTCGGTTGGCGATCCCTACAGCGCCGCCTTTCTGAAACGAGCCCGCGTGTTCAGCGGCAAACCGCACCGTCTGGCCGAACTGCTGCACAGTCTGGCTGATTGACAACGGCGGCAAGTGGTTCTGATACTGCGGATGCCCCCCGGTAGCTCAGTGGCAGAGCGGTCGGCTCTTGGACCGACTGGACGCTGGTTCAAGCCCAGCCCGGGTGGCACCTTTATCGTGCTGCAACGATCCGTCCCCCCGTCAGTGGGTGTGCAACGCCAGTCGTGCCGGGGAAACTCAGCGGCAGACCGGCATGCACGCGCGCGGCGAGGAACCCGAAGCACTGTGCCTCGACCGCGTCGCCCGCCCAGGCATAATCCTCCGCCACCTCGACCGGCACGCCGAGGCGAAGGCGCAGCTCCGCCATGATGGTCGGGTTCAGCCGCCCGCCACCGCAAACGATCCACCGGCGCGGCCGTGCCGGCAGACAAGCCGCCGCCACGCTTTTTGCCGTAAAGGCCGCCAGCGTTGCCGCACCATCGGCTGTGCTCAACGCCTCGACCCTGCTGTTTGCCAGACGGGCCGAAAAATCCAGCCGGTCGAGCGATTTTGGCCCCGGTTTGTCGAAATACGGATCCGCCATCAACCGCGTCAGCACGTCGTAATCCACCGTGCCCGCGCGCGACAGAACGCCATCGCGATCGCACGCCATCCCCATGCGCCGCTGCGCCCAGTCGTCGAGCAGCCCGTTGCCGGGGCCGGTGTCAAACGCCAACAGATCGCCGTTGGCCCCGATGAACGTCACATTGCCGACCCCGCCCAGATTGAGCACGGCGAGCGGTTTTTCCAGATCCGCCGCCAGCGCCGCATGGAACACCGGCACCAGCGGCGCCCCCTGTCCACCGACGGCGACGTCGGCGCTGCGAAAATCGTGCGCGACCGGCACTCCGGTTGCCTGCGCCAGCAACGCGGCATCGCCCACCTGCCAGGTGCGGCGCTCGGTCGGGCGGTGCAGAATGGTCTGGCCGTGAAATCCAAGCAGATCCGGCGTGTCGTCCATCCGCGCAATCACCGCCTTGGTGGCGAGCACATGCACCTTGGTCAGCCGGGCCACGCAGCTGTGCAGAAACGGGTCGTCCGCCGCCAAGGTCGGCGCCAGATCCAGCAGCCGGCGCAGATCGGCGCGCAGGTCCGCCCCGTATTCCAGCGTCTCCGCCGCCCCCAGGGCCGCAATGCGGGTGCCGTCGGTTTCAATCCAGGCGGCGTCCACGCCGTCGAGCGATGTGCCGCTCATCAGTCCGATCGTTTTCAACATCCGCCTATTGTGCTAGCTCCGGCGCTCTTCCGGAAGAGTGGGTCCATGAACAGTCTGAAAAGCGATTTCATCTGCATCGCGCGCGAGCGCGGCTACATCCACCAGACCACCGACGAAGCCGCGCTGGATGCGCGTCTGGCGGCGGGGGGGATGCCGGCCTATGTCGGGTATGATTGCACCGCAGACAGCCTGCATGTGGGGCATCTGGTGTCGATTATGCTGCTGCGCCTGCTACAGAAGACGGGCGGCAAGCCGGTCGCGCTGATCGGCGGCGGCACCACGAAGGTGGGCGATCCGTCCTTCCGCGACGATGCGCGCCCGCTGCTGTCGGACGAACAAATCGCTACCAACAAGGTCGGTATCCGTCGCACGTTCGACTGTTTCCTGCACTTCGGCGCAGGCCCAACGGATGCCATTATGCTGGATAATTCCGAATGGCTGGACGAGCTACGCTACATCCCGTTCCTGCGTGATGTCGGGCGGCATTTCTCGGTCAATCGCATGCTGACGATGGACAGCGTGAAGATGCGGCTGGAACGCGAGCAGGCGTTCAGCTTTCTGGAATTCAACTACATGCTGCTGCAGTCGTACGACTTCCTGGAACTGCACCGCCGCCATGGCGTCGCGCTGCAGATGGGCGGGTCGGACCAGTGGGGCAACATCGTGATGGGTGTGGACCTGATCCGCCGCATGGCCAGCGCCGAAGCGCACGCGCTGACGGTGCCGCTGCTGACTACCGCATCGGGCGCCAAGATGGGCAAGACGGCGGCGGGTGCGGTGTGGCTGAACCCGGACCGTCTGTCACCGTGGGATTACTGGCAGTTCTGGCGCAACACCGAAGACGCCGACGTGGCAAAATTTCTGCGCCTGTTCACCGAACTGCCGATGGACGAGATCGCCCGCCTGGGCGCGCTGCAAGGCGCTGAAATCAACGAGGCAAAGAAGGTTTTGGCGACAGAAGCCACCGCCTTGCTGCATGGTCGCGAAGCAGCCGAACAGGCGCAGGAAACTGCGCGCAGCACGTTCGAGCAGGGCGTCGCGGCCGACACTCTGCCAACGCTGACGGTGACGGCGGGCGATGTCGCAGCGGGTATTTCCGTTGTGAAGCTGGCGGTGGAGGCTTTCGCTTTCGCCAGCAACGGCGAAGCGCGACGGCACATCCGCGGCCAGGGCATTCGCCTGAACGACGTGGTGGTTGCGGACGAGAACAACACAGTTGGTGCGGGCGATTTCACCGATGGCGTGGCGAAGCTGTCGTTCGGGCGAAAGAAGCATGTGCTGGTGAAGGTGGGGTAGATTACGTCGAAAATGAAAGGCAGAATTACCCTGCCTTTCTCTTTTCCAAAATCGGGGACTAAGCAGCAATAAGGCCCCGGCCTTAATCAATAAAAATGAGGAAACTGTGACATACCGTCAGTTCGTTGTTGGGCTTAGTCGTGCTGCTCGGGCGTATAACCGAGAGGCAAAACGTGCCGCGAAAGATCGGGCCGCAAAGGAAAGAGAAAGGCAGAAGCGCACGATGCTTCGAGATGCTTCGAGATGCCTCTGAAGCAGCCTCTCAACACCGCGAACTTATAGAGGCGCTAACCTGCGCTCATAGATTACAATTTCAGCGGCGCGATTGGATCTCCATCGCCTCCACCCCTGAACTTCCTGAAGCAGAGAATACAGGGGAACACGAAAAATATGCACAGGTAGCTTTCATCACATATAAACCAAGCTGGCTGGCACAGAAAACCGGCTTCGCAAAACGTCGCCTTGCAAAACTTAAGGCAGCGATCCCAACTGCTCACGATAAAGACCGACATGTATTTCAGTTACAGAAAACGAAGATCAATTCTCATAATGAAGAAATTCACTTTGCCAAAAGCTTAATCGCAGGTGAGAGCGCCGCAATTACTAAAGCCATCGACAAGCATGGCTCTCTTACCAACCTGCCTTTTTCGGTTGAGGATGTGGACATCGTCGCGACAGAAGACTCGCGTGTGATCCTTCTGGTGGACGGATTAGATCTCGAAGAAATGCCAGATCAATCCATCACTCTCCTGCAATCCGGAAAAGCCTCCATCAAGGCGATGCCTAAGGGGCAATTTTATGAATTGCATCGTGACAATATCTGCTCTGCTGCACTTCGTGTCGCCCTTGAGGGTCTTCAAATTCTGCCATTCCCAGAAATTGAGGTGATTATGCACACAGATCTACTCGACCAGGGAACGGGACACATCCGAGCAGAGCCAGTTTTGTACGTGCGTGTTGCAGCACAAGCTATCGGGGCAGTTAATCTTCAAAAAGCTGAGCCTTATGCACTTATCGAAAGGCTTGGCGGGGTCTTAGACTGGAATAAACGCAGCGGCTTTAAGGCAATTGATCTTAGCACTCTGAACATTCCAGGTGAGATCGAAGAATTCGCCTGAAATGAAAAGGCAGATGCCGAAAGATACAATCTCGGCATCTGCATAAATGCTACTTCCCCAGCGATTCCTCAAAATCCAGAAAATCTTCGTGCAGGCCCTGGATCACGCGGCCGGTCAGTTCGCATTCCGGGGTCAGTTCCATCAGCGCCCAGCCGGGGACGCCGTCGTCGATCGGGCCGTCGTCCAGGATGGATGCCATCGTGTTGCCGACGACCTTGCCATACGCATACAGAAAATCGTGCAGCTCATCCGCGCTCAACGCCGCTTTCAGCTTTTCCAGCAGCGCGGTGGCGGCGGGGTCCTCGAAGCACACTTCTTCCAGATTGCGTGTCACATCCAGCGCGTCGTGCATTTCACGCAGCACCAGAAAACGCCCGAATTGCGGGATGTTTTCTTCAATCTCGCTCGTTGCCCAGTCGGTTGCATCGGCGCAGCCCGCCGCTTCCATCTGGGTTTTCAGCGCCTGCATGCGGGCGCGGTCCTGTTCGGTCATCTTGCTGGCCATGACGGTGTCTCTCTGTGCGGGTTGCATCTGCTTGCGCGGCTGTCTACCACAGCGACCTCAATCTGTCTGGTCCCATCCTCGGGCAAAACATCATGCGACTTCTGGCCTGTCTGATATCGTTTATGCTCGCTCTCCCGGCCCTGGCACAGCCGATCATGCGCGACACTACCGGCACACCGCTGTGCGATAATCTGCTGGCACGTCTGCGCGCCTGCCCGGTCGAGAGGCTTACCCAGCTACACGCCCCGCGCGCCTGGCAAATGCCGGATGCGCCAACCGAACAGTATCTGCAGCAGATAATCTCGGGACAGGCGCTGCCACCGACAGAACGGCAGCGCTATCGCCTGTTCCATATGCTGCCGCGTGACCCGCGGCTCGACTATGAACAGAACTGCGCGGAACTCAGCGACGGCCTGCCCGAGGGTTGCTGATCACCAGATCCCCTGTGCCTGCAACTGCGCTGCTGCCGTCTCGGCCCACACGCCCCGATTGGCCGCCGGGCTGGCGGGGCTGGGGTGCAGGACCTCGCCGAATTTCACGCCCGTTCCGGTCAGCGCACGCATCGCCCGGTCGCGTGCGAAACGGCCGACGCCCACCACCCACTCCGGAGAACTCGCCTGCACCAACGCGCGCAGATGCGCATCGCAGGCGGCATACATCGGGTCGGTTTCGGCACGCGGAAATTTGTCGGGCGTCAGGTTGCGTTTTTCGGCGCTGAACAGCAGCGGGCAGTAATTCACCACGTAATGGTCGACAAAGAACGCATCGGCCGAGCCAAAGCGTTGCGCGAACAAGCCCCACAGACGCCGCCCGCTGACTTCCGAGTTCTTGCACGCAAACCCCGTCACCGGGCGATATGGGTTCGGCTTCGCGGGTTGGTCCACCGCTTCCTCGATCCCCATCCAGTCGCGCACGGCGGGCACTTCGCCGAACGGAACGCCGGTCTGCGCCATGCCGAACGGGCCCGGGTTCATGCCCAGGAACAGCACGCGTTTACGCGCGGCCCCATAACGCCGCACATACGCCTCGAACGGACGCCAGGCGTAATCCAGCGGGTTGGTCACATGCGTGACGGGCGCGGCAAAGTGCAACGCATTCATCGCGTCACGCAGCACACGTGCTGCATGCAGATGGTGTTCGGCAATCGTCATCAGATATCCCTCATCCTCCGGGAGGCTCCGTAAAACCCGGCGGCGCGGGGGCGGCCGGTGCGGGCGGCAGTACTGGTATGGCCGATGGCGCAGCCGGGCGACGCACCGGTGTACCAGACTGCTGCGGCGGGGCAACTGGCGGCGCGGGCGGCGTCTGCGCCGGTGGTGATGTCGGGGTTGCTTCCGGCTGGTCGAAAATGCCGAAGATCCCCCGCAGGAAACCGGGCGTGACCGCCGATAGCGGATTGACCGACACGCTGGGGTCGCTCAGCGGCCCACTCACCGAATAATTCACGGCGAATAGACCACCACCTTCCTCTGCCGCGAACAACCGCCCGATCAGCGGAATATTCCCCAGCAGGGAATTGAAGAAATAGGCTGGCACCACCGTTCCCGTCATGTCGGATCGGTGCTGCACAAAGTTGATCCGCCCGCGTGCTGTCAGCCCGAGACTGGCGCTGAAGGCGCGGGCGTTGTTCAGTTCCAGCGTGTCGCCGGTCAGCACGAACGGCGCAACCATCCGCCGGAACCCAAGCCCCTCGCCGCCCAGCATTTCAACCAGACCGTACAGGGTCATCGCCTGCAGGATCCGCCCGATGGCAGGTGTATCGCGCAGTCTGAATTCGGTAATCTCGGCAGTGCCGATCAGTGGTCGGCCAGGCTTGCTGTCGTCGTACATTCCCGTCACCGACAACGCACCACCATGCATTGATGACACAATCCCCAGCGCCCGCAGCAACGCCCCGGCATCATGCGCGGTGGCGCGCAGACGCCGCCCGTTCTGCGGCCCGGCGCCCGTGGCCGGAGTCAGATCAATCTCGAACGGCAGACGTTCAGCACTGCCGCTGGCGCGCGCGCTGCTGACGATATTGCCATCGTGATTGAGGATCACGCTGACACCATCCAACCCCGTATCCGGCGTCATCTGCACATGGTCGAACCGCGCGGCGACAACCATCGGTGTGCCCGGAGACGATGCCGTCTGCGTCGCGGAATCGGGCTGCTGCCGCGTCGCCCGTGCGGCACGGCCCGATACATCCAGAAGGGGCCCCTGCAGATTGATGCGAACCGTCCGGTCGGCATCGGTCGGGAAACGGATCTCGCCCTGCGCACGCGTCCGGCCGAGCGCCAGTGACGCAATCTGCAGCACATCCGGCGTACCGGTGCGTGTGGCGTTCAGATTGCCACGGAACGACAGATCGTCCCCATCGATGCGCACATTGTTCACGCCGGTCAGCCGATCGCCCTGCAGCCCGATCACCGCGGTTGCGCGCGCAGCACGCCCTACTGGTTTGCTCCAGCCAATCTGCTCGAGCGCCAGAGCCGTGTCCGTCAGATCGGCGTTCACATTCACCGATCCCGCGCCATTGCGCAGCCGCGTCACCTGCGCCTCGACCCCAACCGCGCCGCTGACGAATGGCTGCAGATCGATCCCCAGCGTGGCAAACTGCGGCGCGCCCAGACGCAGCGACACCGTCTCGCGCGAGGCTGCCTGCGTGGATGGGCCTGCGCGGAAATCTTCCTCGTGCAGCAGACGCAGCGATGTACCCAGCGCCTGCGCCGTACCCGTCAGGCGCAGCGCATCGGTCGACAGGGTCATGTCGAAGGTGCCGTTATCCAGATCCTGCCCCATCACGGCATCGCCCAGATGCACGTTGGTCAGCTTGCTGTCGGCACTCAGGTTTATCATATCGAGATCGACGTCGTTCCACAGCGGAAAAGCGATCCGCAACGTGGACTGCACATTGCCCGTCGGGTTGTGCAGCGTCAGCGGACGACGTTCGAACAGCTTCAGGCGCGGATGCTGGATCAGCGCCACCACGTCCTGCAGCGTGCCCGACAGCGCCGCTTCGACGCTCAGGATTTCAACCGGTTTATACAGCACGATATCCACCGTGCCCGACTGCGCCCGCAACCGCCCCTGCCGCCCGCCGTCGATCTGGATGCGCACGGTATCCAGATCGACCGCGACCTTGCCGCTGACATCTTCCATCGGCGGGATCGGACGCAGCCAGTGCACCGTTGCATCGCGCACATTCATGCGGGCATCGACCTGCGATGCATCCATGTCCGAAAAATCGGCCGGGGTATTCAGGCGGGCGTGCACGGTGGTGTCGGTGATCATGCCGGCGCTGATGTTCTCGGTCACCCAGCGGCGCGGATTGGGGGCCACGCCGCGCGGCCACAGGCGCGGCAGGTCCGCCGCGTCTACCGGGCTTACGGCGGCATTCAGTTCAATCTGGTTGCGTTCGGTGAGCTGCGTTGCGAAACGCACATTCCCCGTCACCTGCGCCAGCGGACCTTGCGCACCATCGCGCCCGGACAGCCGCACATCGAACTGACGCAGCTGCGCCTGCTCGGGCGTCCAGGCAATATCGATCCGCGCGTTATCCAGCGCGATATGGTCTTCCGGCAGATGAATGGAACCGGCCGAGACATCCAGTCTCACATCGGCCCGGCTGGGCATCCAGCGTTCATCGAACGCAATCCTGAAATTGCCGCCCACCAGCGCATCCACCGGTGCCAGCGCTGCCAGCAGCGGCTCGGCACGCGCCAGTGCGGCCGGCGATACCGGGGTGAGATTCCCTTCCAGCTCGAGCCGCCGATCCTTCCACACGCCGTGCAGCTGCGTGGACAGCGCCTCGCCCCCGAATTCGACCCGCAGCACCGTGCTGCCCTGCACGCCGCCGGTCGGCAGGCGCTGCAGATCCACCGTTGCATGCGGCATCATCCAGGTCGTGTTCAGACTGTGATCGGTCAGATACAGACCCGCGTCCTCAATCCGCACCATCTGCAGGGCGCCCATGCGCGACGTATCGCCCGGTGGCCGCGCCAGATCGCGCAGCAGCAGCGCCCCGAAACCCTCCCCATTCGTGGCAGGCACAGGCGCGTCCGGCGTTACGGCGGTGGGCGCAGAAGCCCCATCCGCCCCAAGCCCCAGCTGGATCTGTCCGTCGGTTGTGCGCACCAGCTCCAGACGCGGGCCACGCAATATGATGCTGCGTGGGGCAACCTCGCCCAGCAAAAACAGCCGCCGCGCGGCAAGCGCGACCGAGGCCTCGGGCAGACTTGCCAGAGGGGCCCCCTCCGCATTCATCAGCTGCAGGTCCTGCAACAGGATAGTCAGCGAATGCCCACCAGCCGGAGTCTGCTCCCAGGCCAACGCCATACGGCCGATCCCGACCTGATTGTCCTCTCCGGCTTCCTGGCTGGCCAACCGCTCGATCCAGGGAGTTAGGCGGCTGATATCCAGCGGCCCCTGTGCCAGACGCCACGCCAACCCGCCCGCCGCCATGCCACCCAGCATGAGCAGCGCCAGCGCCACCCGCAGCAACCGATGCGTCCAGCGCGCCCAAAAGCGCAGCACGCCCGGACGCCGCGCGCGTCTGGATTTTTTTACTTCGGCCTTTTCCGCAGCCGGATCGGTGATTCCGGCTTGATCGGATGGGTCAGTCAGGCGAGCCTCCTGTCGTCATGGTCCTGTCAATCAACTCCGCATCTCTTCCTCGCCCTGCAAATCCGGCTGCTGCCGCACGTCTGTTCGAGCAGTTCACCGAACTGGGCACGGTGGAAGCCACGCTGGCGCAAGATCCTGCCGTTTCTGCATTACTGCATATGCTGGGCGGGAACAGCCCATATCTGAGTGATCTGGCGATACGTGAATCTACCTTCTTTTGCCAGCTTGTAAAAATAGGACCAGATGCCGCCCTGGCCACCACATTGCTGCAACTGGCGGGGCTGGCGCCCGACATGGCGCAGGCCACCATCATGGAGGAGCTGCGCACAGCCAAACGCCGTGCCGCGCTTGCCATCGCCATTGCCGACATCGTGGGCCAGTGGGATGTGCCGCGCGTCACGCAGGCGCTGTCCGACATTGCCGAAACCGCGCTGTCGCTGTGCTGCCGCCACCTGCTGCGCACCGCGCACGACAGGGGCGAGCTGCGGCTGCGTTATCCGGACGACCCGGCCCGTGGGTCGGGGCTTATCATCCTCGGCATGGGAAAACTCGGCGCGCGCGAGCTGAACTATTCCTCGGACGTCGATCTGATCGTGCTGTACGACCCTGATACCGGCATCTATCAGGGCGACGATATCGGCCTGTGTTTCGTGCGTATCGCGCGCGGTATTGTGAAGATGATGGAGGAGCGCACCGCCGACGGTTACGTGTTCCGCACCGACCTGCGCCTGCGCCCCGACCCAGGTGCCACGCCGATGGCCATGTCGCTGCCGGGTGCCCTGTCCTACTACGAAAGCATGGGCCAGACCTGGGAGCGCGCCGCGATGATCAAGGCGCGGCCGGTGGCGGGCGATATCTCGGCCGGACATGCGTTCCTGAAGGAAATCCGCCCCTTCATCTGGCGCCGCAATCTGGACTTCGCGGCAATGTCCGACATCCACACGATGAAGGCGCGCATCCACGCCCATAAGGGCGGCGAGAAAATTGCCGTGCTCGGCCACAACGTGAAGCTGGGACGCGGCGGTATCCGCGAGGCAGAGTTCACCGCACAGGCATTGCAGCTCATCTGGGGCGGGCGCGACCCGGCACTGCGTATTCCCACCACGCTGGGCGCACTGGCGCTGATGGCCGAGGCGGGCAAGATCGCGCCAAAAGACGCGGCAGCGGTGAGCGAGAGCTACCTGTATCTGCGCCGCGTCGAACATCGCCTGCAAATGGTTGCCGACCGGCAGACTCACGCCCTGCCCGACAGCGATGATGGGCTGGACCAGTTCGCCATCTTCATGGGCTACGGCACGACCGGGGAATTCCGCACAGTGTTGCTCAAACATCTGCGGCAGATTGAAAAAATCTACAGCACCTTGTTCGACGCCCCCGACAGCGACGATACACAGCAGTTGGTCTTCGATGGCCGCAACGACGATCCAGCCACCATCCGCGCGCTGACCGAGATGGGCTTCACCAACCCCACCGCCGTGATCGCCGCCGTGCGCGGTTGGCGCACCGGGCGTGCGCGCGCCACACGTCTGCCACGCGCGCGCGAATTGCTGGGCGAGATCACCCCCAATCTTCTGGCAGCCATCGGGCGGCAGCCGCAGCCCGATATGGCATTTGCGCGGCTTGATGCGTTCTTCACCAATCTGCCGGCGGGGGTGCAGGTGCTGTCGCTGTTACGGCGGAACCCGGGGCTGCTGGACCAGTTGGCGCTGATGCTGGGGTCTGCCCCTAGTCAGGCGGATTATCTGGCGCGCAATCCCTCCGCCGTGGAAGGTCTGCTGGACAACGAAGGCCCAGACCCGGAGCCGGCCCAGAGCCTGCGCCCGCGCCTGTCGGACGCGCGCAATCTGGAAGAATCGGTCGAGATCACCCGCCGCTTCGTGCATGAACACCGCTTCAACATCAGCGCCGCCACGTTGCAGGGGCTGATCGACGTGGACGAAACCGGCCTCGCCCGCACCGCCCTGACCGAGGCCGCGTTCAGCGCCATCCTGCCCCGCGTGCAGAAGGACTTCGCCAGCCGCAACGGGCGCGTGCCGCAGGGAGCGGTTGCGGTGCTCGGTATGGGGAAGCTGGGCGGGCGCGAGATGATGGCAAATTCGGATCTCGACCTGATCATCGTGTACGACCACGCGCCCGACGCCGAGGCCAGCGTCGGCAAACGCGCCATCGCGCCACAGGTCTGGTTCAGCCGGTTCTGCACCAGTCTGGTCTCCGCCATGACGGCGCATGGGGTCGAGGGTGCGTTGTTCTCGGTCGACATGCGGCTGCGTCCATCGGGTAACAAAGGCCCCGTTGCAGTGCGCCTGTCGTCGTTCGAGCGTTATCAGGCGGAAGAAGCCTGGACGTGGGAACGCATGGCCCTGACCCGCGCACGACTGATCGCCGGACAGTCCGTGCTGAAAAGACGCATCCAGAAGGCGATCCTCACCGCGCTGACCCGCCCGAACGACCCCGAGAAAATCCGCGCCGATGCGCTGACCATGCGCGCGCGCCTGCTGCGCGATCTGCCAGCCAGCGGCGTGTGGGATGTGAAGCATTGCATCGGCGGGCAGATGGATGTCGAATTCATCGCGCAGGTGTTGCAGCTGGTGCATGCGCCTGCCAACCCGAAGGTCCTGTCGCCCACCACCCGCATTGCCTTGACCAACCTGGCCAAAGCCGGTTTCCTGCCCGACGAGGACGCCGCCACACTGATCCGCGCCGACCGTCTGTGGCGCACACTGCAAGGTATTCTGCGCCTGACCGTGGGCCACACCAAGGACGCAACGTTGCCGCCACCAGCTGAAGATGCGTTGCTGCGTGCCCTGCGCCTGATCGATATCGACGTGCCGACCATCAGCGCCCTGCAGGATATCTGCACCGAGACAGCAGCACAGGTGGCTGCATTGTTCACCCGCCATATCGGCGCACTCGACAAGGAATAAGCGTATGCCCCTGACCGTCGGCGACAAGGCCCCTGCTTTCACTCTGCCCGCATCCGGCGAGCGCACGGCCAGCAGTGCGGCGCTGAAGGGCAAGCCGTATGTGCTGTATTTCTACCCAAAGGCGAATACGTCCGGCTGCACCACCCAGGCCTGCACGTTTCAGGAAACCCTGCCGCAGTTCGATGCGCTCGGCATTCCGGTGATCGGTGTCTCGCCCGACCCGATGAAGCCGATCGAGAAATTCGCCGCCACGCAAAACCTCAGCTTCATGCTGGCGTCCGACACGGACCACGCCATCGCCGAGGCCTATGGCGTGTGGGTGGAAAAATCCATGTATGGCCGCAAATACATGGGCATCGAACGCAGCACGTTTCTGATCGGCGCGGATGGCAAGATCCTGCGCATCTGGCCGAAGGTGAAAATCCCCGGTCACGTGGCCGAAGTTCTGGCCGCCGTTCAGGCGCTGTGAATGGTGCGTCGCTGGCTGTATCGGGTTGCGTTGTTTCTGTTACTCGCACCGCTGGTGCTGGTTGCTGTCTATCGCGTGATACTGCCGCCGCTCACCCCGCTGATGCTGATCCGCACTGTGCAGGGCGAGGGCTGGGATTACCGCCCCACCCGCCTTGCCGATATCGCCCCCACCCTGCAACGCGCGGTCATCGCGTCCGAGGATATGCGCTTCTGCACGCATCACGGGTTCGACACCGTTGAGCTACGCGCCGCCATCGCCGACTGGCAGAACGGTGACTCGTTACGCGGCGCCAGCACCATCAGCATGCAGACCGCGCGCAATATCGTGCTGTGGCCGGGCGGTGGTATGGTACGCAAGGCGCTGGAAGTCTGGCCGACCCTGTTGCTGGAGCTTTTCTGGCCGAAAGAACGGATCCTCGAAACCTATCTGAATATCGCCGAATTCGGCCCCGGCATTTACGGGGCCGAGGCCGCCGCGCGCAGCTTCTTTGGCGTTTCTGCGGCTGATCTCAACGCCCGTCAGGCCGCCCTGCTGACCGCCGCCCTGCCCGCGCCGCGCAGTTATTCCGTTGGTGCACCGTCGTCCTATCTGCGCGAACGCGCCGCGCTCATCGTGCGGCGGATGCAGGATGTCACGCTGGGGAATGCGGGGACGCTGTGCCCCTCCTGAAGTTATTTTTTGCCGAAAACTTGAAAAAATCTTTCTGAAATGGTCTTAAGAAGCTGCTCTCACGAAAGGTTCTGAGCATGAACATCATCCCCGAGATCAAATCCTTCGAGTCCGATCTTGTCGCCATCCGGCGCGACATTCACGCGCATCCGGAAACACGGTTCGAAGAAGTGCGTACCGCCGCACTGGTCGCCAGCAAGATGCGCGAATGGGGGATCGAGGTTGTCGAGGGCATCGGCAAGACCGGCGTCGTCGGCACGATCGAGGGCACGCGCCAGACCAACACGCCACGCACCATCGGCCTGCGCGCCGATATGGATGCGCTGTTCATGGAAGAAAACAGCGGCGTCGCTCACACCTCGAAAATTCCGGGCAAGATGCATGGCTGCGGGCACGATGGTCATACCACTATGCTGCTGGGGGCGGCGCGTTATCTGGCACAGCATCGCGACTTCGCGGGCAAGGTACATTTCATTTTCCAGCCCGCCGAAGAAGCCGGCACTGGTGCCGCCGCGATGATCGCCGACGGACTGTTCAAGCGCTTCCCGTGCGATTCGGTATACGGTCTGCACAACACGGCAGGCATGGCAGTCGGCAAGTTCGCCACGCGCCCCGGCCCCGTTCTGGCAGGCGCCGATTTCTGGGGCGTGACGTTCCGTGGTACCGGTGGGCATGGCGGTTCTGGTCCGCATCTGGCGACCGACGCCACCGTTGCGCTCGGCCATTTCCTGATCGGCGTGCAGAGTATCGTCTCGCGCAATCTGCCGCCGCTCGATTCAGCGGTGGTCAGTGTCGGGCATGTCAGCGGCGGAACCTATAACTCGCCCAACGTGATGCCGGCCGAAATTGTCGTGCGCGGCACGGCGCGTTATTTCCGCCCGGAAATCCAGGAGATCATCAAGCGCCGTCTGCTGGAACTGGCACAGCATTACGCCGCGGCCTCGGGCTGCTCGGCGGAGCTGAACTACGAACCGCTCTGCATTCCCACCGTGAACGATCCCGAACGCATGCAGACCGCCGCCTTGGCTGCCATGGAAACCTCCGGCCCGCAGAATGTGCGCACCGATCTGACCCCCGGCACCGGTGGTGAAGACTTTGCCTATATGCTGGCCGAAGTGCCCGGCGCGTTCATGCGCATCGGCAACGGCGCGAAAGCTGATGGCACGTATCACAACGTGCACACACCGCAATACGACTTCAACGACGACATCCTGACGCTGGGGGCCACATATTGGGTGCGCCTCGCGCAGCAGGAACTTGCTCAATAAACATCAAGACAGAAACGAACCAGACCGTGACACACATTCCGACTTCTGCTCTTCGCAAAGCCCTGCTTGCCTGCACGCTGATCGCCGGCAGTGCATCGGCCCAGACGCTGAACGTGGCAATTTCCGCCCCGCCCTCCAGCACTGATCCGCAGCACTACACGTTCACGCCGAACAACGGCGTTGCCATGAACATGTTCGAGACCCTGGTGCGTCGTAATGCGCAGTCGCGGTTCGAGCCGGGGCTGGCGGAATCGTGGAGCCAGATCGACGAAACCACCTGGGAATTCCGGCTGCGGCGCGGTGTGAAATTCCATAACGGTGCCGACTTCACGGCGGACGATGTGCTCTTCACGCTCGAACGCATCCCCACTGTGGTCAGCCCCAGCTCGTTCACGGTCTACACACGCTCGATCGCCCGCACCGAAGTGGTCGATCCCTATACGCTGCGCATCCACACGCGCGGGCCGTATCCGCTGCTGCCGAACGACCTTTCGGGCATCTGGGTCGTCTCGCGCAGCATCGCGGCCACATCCAGCACCGCCGACTTCAACGCCGGTCGCGCCACGGTCGGCACCGGGCCGTATCGCTTCGTGTCCTTCACGCCCGGCGATCGCGTGGTGATGGAACGCAACGATGCCTATCGCGGCGACAAGCCGTATTGGCAGACGGTAAACTACCGCACCATCGCCAACGATGCCTCGCGCACCGCCGCGCTGCTGTCGGGCGATGTGCAGATCATCGACAACGCTCCCGCATCCGATCTTGCCCGTCTGCGCAGTAACGATCAGCTGCGCCTAAGCGAGCTGGTCGGCGCGCGTCTGGTATTCATCGGACTGGATGTGTTCCGCGAAACCAATCTGGTCGACCTCTCTGGCCCGAACGGTGAACCGCTGACCGCCAATCCGCTGCGCGATGTGCGCGTGCGCCGCGCCATGTCGATGGCGATCAATCGTCAGGCCATTACCTCGCGCACCATGGAAAACGCTGGCATTCCCGCCGGACAGTTCATGCCGGAAGGTGCTTACGGCTACTCGCCCGACCTGCTGCCCCCCGCATACGACGTCGAACGCGCCAAGGCGCTGATGGCCGAAGCGGGTTACCCGAACGGCTTCCGCATCGTCCTGCGCAGCCCGAACGACCGCTACATCAACGACGCACAGGTCGTGCAGGCCGTCGGCCAGATGTGGAGCCGTATCGGCGTGAAGACCGAAGTCATCACCACGCCCATGTCGGCGCATATCGGGCAGGTCAGCCGCTACGAAACCGCCGCCTATCTGCTCGGCTGGTCGAACCCCAGCGGCGAACCCAGCCTGGGGCTGAGCGCCGTCATGGCCGGCGTCAACCCGGAACGCGGCGTCGGGCGGTCCAACTATGGCCGTTATTCCAACCCGCGCTTCGATCAGGCGCTGATCGAAGCATCGACCATCATGGACGACGCAAAACGTGAACAGGCACTGATCGCCGCGCAGCGCATGGCCATGGTGGACGATGTGGGTATCATCCCGCTGCACACCCAGAAAAACATCTGGGCCATGCGCCGCACCGTCAACTATCCGGGCCGCATCGACGAGCAGACCGAAGTCGTGGCGATTACACCGGCGCAGTGAAGGATCGGGGCGTTGCCCCGTGCCCCAACAGGGCGCTGCCCTGCACCCGCCAGGAGGCTACGGCCTCCTGGACCTGCGGATACTTAAGCAATTCGGATACGAAAATGGGGGCCTTGTGCCCCCGTTTTCATATCCGAACTCTTAAAAGGTAATCACGGGGTCCGGGGAGCGGGCCGCTCCCCCGCAGGGGCCAGGGGACAGCGTCCCCCGAGGGGGAACCCGGGGCGAAGCCCCCCATATGTAACTCCGCCTGCAACGATGCATCGCTGCCCACTGCCCTGACGCGGGCGGCG
>JAVBJV010000051.1:0-22928 GCA_031546815.1 Acetobacteraceae bacterium | reverse complement strand
CCGCCAGAGTCAGGCATTTGCCTTCCGAGCCCTGCACCAGATCGTGCAGGCGCGGCTCCGAGAGCGAGCGGGCCCCCTCGATGGCGATGCGCGTCACGTTCACGCAGCCACCACCCTGCGGCAGGCCGCTGGTGGCGGGGGCGGATTGCTGCGGCCGCGGCGGCGTGCGCGCGGGGGCCTGCAGCTCGCGCAGCCGTTCGCGCTGGCGGAGCAGTTCGTTCTGCTGGATCTGGTTCTGCTGACGCTCGATCGCGTCCAAAGCCGGGGTCTGCGCATGCGCCGGGAGAGCAGACACACCGCATAGCAGAAACGCGGCAAAACCCAGCGCTCCTGTGTGGATGTGTGTCGTGGACATGCGCGACTCTCAAAAATGCTTAAATGTGGTAAATGCGTATTAATGATGCATCCAGATAACGCAATAGGCGAAATTACCGCCGAGCCAAAAATCTCGTAACCCATTGATCTACGGGTATCGGGAAAAAGCTATGAGCCGCGCTATCCCGTTGGTACGGCTGGACAGCCTCAATCCCCTCAGCTCCACCATCCCGGCCGAAGTTCTCCTCTAAATCTCAAATCGGATGTCGCCGGCATGAGTCCCCCATTGTGTGGGATCGTCATACCGGCGGACGGTTTCAGGACGGCTGCGTCGTCAGCATGCAGGGCTGCTTCGAGAAACGCTCGTACCACACCGCCAGCCTGGGGTGTGTGGTGCGCCAGGGTTCGTCGGCATAGCGGAAATCCAGATAGCCCAGCGCGCAGCCATACGCGATCGCACCAATGTCCGGCGCATCGCCCGGGATGTCGTTTTCCATGGCGTCGAGGCTAAGCTCCACCACCGATTTCTGCCGGGCGATCACCGTGTCACGAGCGGTTTCCTGTGGGCGGGCGGCTTCGCCACGGCGCAGCACGGCAGCGTCCATCAGCCCGTCGGCCAGAGCCTGCCGGCGCAGTGCCGTCCAGCGTGTGGGGCCTGCGGGTGGGAACAATTTCGGCGCGTTGCCCTGATGGTCGAGATATTCGCAGATCACCGGGCTGTCGTACAAACCGGTGCCGTCGTCCAGCAGCAGCGCGGGGATCTTGCCCAGCGGGTTGGCGGCCTGCACTTCCGGCGATGTCGGGTTGACCTTGGCGGGCGTGAGCGCAAGGCCCAGATCGCGCGCCACCGCACAGGCGACGACCTTGCGGGCAAACGGGCTGGCGGGAAGTCCGTAGAGCTTCATGAAAACCGATCCTTCTGTGAACGTATGTCGGCAAGTGTGGCAATATTCGGCGCGCGCAGGAAGGGGTTGGCTTTCAGCTCGTCGCGCAGCAGGCTCGGCAGCGTGGGCTTGCCCGTCGTGCGCAGGGCCTGCACCTGTTCGGCGCGTTCGCGTAGGGACGGGTTCTCGGGCGCGATGCTCAGCGCGAAGCGGGCGTTGGACTGCGTGTATTCGTGCCCGCAGCAGATCCGCGTTTCGGGCGGCAGCGCGGCGATCTTCTGCAGCGAGACGAACATCTGCGCGGCGGTGCCCTCCATCAACCGGCCGCAGCCCAGGCTGAACAGCGTGTCGCCCGTCATCACCGCGTTGCCGGTGCCGAAATAATACACCACGTGCCCCAGCGTATGGCCCGGGGTTTCCAGCACCTGCGCCTTGCAGCGGCCCATCGCGATCACGTCGCCTTCCACCACGCCGCGGTCCAGCCGGGGCAGGCGGTGGGCGTCGGCCGCCGCGCCGATCACGGCACAGCCATAACGCGCCACCAGTTCCGGCACGCCGGCGGTGTGGTCGGCGTGGTGATGCGTCAGCAGGATCAGATCCAGCCGCCCGCCCACCTGTTCCACTGCATGGGCGCAGACGGCAGCATCCGGTGGGTCGACCAGCGCCGTCGTTCCGGTGGTGACATCACGCAGCAACCAGGCATAATTATCGTTCAGGCACGGGATCGGGGTGATACTCAGCGGACCGGGTGCCGGCAGATCGGACAGGGGGGCAGCGGGCATGCTATGATAACCTCTCAGGACGGACATTTGTTTTTCATATCATGTGCGATCAGCTGAGATGGTAACAGACCCTCATTGGTTGACTGACTTTTACCGCACCCGACTGGGCGGTGTGGCGGCGCGGCTGGTGCGGGCACGGGTGGCGGAATTCTGGCCGGATCTGGCGCGGATGGACGTGCTGGGGCTGGGCTATGCCGCCCCGTATCTGCCCCTGTGGTGCGGCAATGCGACGCGCTGTATCGCGGCGGTGCCGGTGGCGGCGGAGCGCTGCTTTGCATGGGATGGCGGCGCGGCGACACTCGGCTGCGCGGTGGACGAGGAATCCCTGCCATTCCCAGACCTGTTCTTCGACCGCATCGTGGTGGTGCACGGGCTGGAAGGCGCCGAATACGCGCGGCGCTTCCTGCGCGAGGTGTGGCGTGTGCTGAAGGATGACGGACGTGTTCTGCTGGTGGTACCGAACCGGCGCGGGTTGTGGGCACATGCGGAATCGACTCCGTTCGGGCATGGCCGCCCGTATTCGCCGGGGCAGTTGGGGCGACTGCTGACCGCCAACATGTTCCGGGTGGAACGCCGGAGCGAGGCGCTGTTCGTTCCCCCGGTCAACCGCCGTCTGGCGCTACGCACCGCCAACACGCTGGAACGCGCCGGCCGGCACGTCGCCCCCGGTCTGGCGGGCGTCATTCTGGCCGAGGCGAGCAAGGATCTGTTTGCGGCGGTGCCCGTATCTGGTCAGCGGGTGCAGCGTCGCGTCGTGGTTGGGGCTGTCTGAAAACACATAAACGGGGAAACGCCATGGACATCAAACGCAGCGGCTCGCAGCCATCTGGCAAGGGACCGGCGGAGTATTTTACCGGCACCGTGCGGATGGACCCGTTATTCACCGCCCCCGATCCGGCCCGTGTGGTGGGTGTCAGCGTCACGTTCGAGCCGGGCGCGCGCACCACATGGCATACGCATCCGTTGGGCCAGACGCTGATCGTCACGGCTGGGTGCGGCTGGGTGCAGCGCGAGGGCGGTCCGGTCGAGGAAATCCGCCCCGGCGATGTGGTCTGGTTTGAACCCGGCGAAAAACACTGGCACGGCGCCACGCCCACCATCGCCATGACCCACATCGCCATTCAGGAAAAACTGAACGGCAGCACCGTGGACTGGCTGGAGCCGGTTACCGACGCGCAATACCGGAAGTAATCAGGGCAGCAGCGAAAACTGCGCGACCTCGGCCGAGAATTCGGAGCGCTGGATCAGCCGCAGCGTTCCCTGTGGGGTCTGCCAGAGGATTTCCTGATGCCGGTTGTCGTTCCCGTGGTTCAGGCGCTGTGCGGGGGGGCCGTAATCGCGGGTCATCGCGGTCAGCACCTGCGTGAAATCGCGCGCCGGGAAATCGCCGGTGAATCCGACCCAGCGTCCGGCATGGAACCACAAGGTGGTTTTGCTGCGTGTGTCGAACAATTCGCGGCGGATGTCCTCGCAGCCGACTGTGCTGTTTATGCGCTGCAGCTCGGGCGTGCGTGCCGGAGCAGTAGCGGCGTTGCGGGTGATGCGCTGGGTGGCAAGGGCGCAGTCGCCCTGTTTCGTGCGGTCCAGCAGGGTGCGGACGATGGCCTGCTGCTCCCCACCCAGTGCCTGGCCGCGAAAATGGACGACGGCACCGGATGCCGCCCGGTCCGACCGCCACGGGGCGGCGTGGGCTGAAGATACCGCAAGAACAAACAGCACAAAGGTGAAAAATGAAGCAGGATTCATGGCAGATCTCTGGAAACAGCGCGTTTCAAAATATGACAGACCGCCCTATACAGCCGATTGCGCGATAACAACATCGTGCGGGGGGCCGCTCCCCCTCTTGAAGCTGCCTGTAATGGTTCGTATTGGGTTTTTCATGCGTCATATTTTCATTCCTCTGCTCTGTCTGCTCGCGCTGCCGGCTTTTGCCCAGCCGCGCCCTTCCTCTCGCCCCGCCACGCCCGCCGCCCGTCCGGCGGCAGCGCCCGGCCAGCAGGCGATCGGCCGGTTCGACGACTGGTCGGCCTGGCAAATGCAGGAAAATGGGCAGCGCGTGTGCTATATGGGGGTGAAGGCGCGCGAATCCTCGCCGCGCCTGTCGGGGCGGGGCGACGTGATCCTGACGGTGACGCATCGTCCGGGCGCGCGCGATCAGGTGAGCATGATGGCTGGATACGCTTATCCCTCGGGGGCGGAAGTGCAGTTGCGGGTGAATGGGGCCGGGGCGGCGCTGCCGTTCTATACCAGCGCGCGCGCCGCGTTTGCGCGTGAAGGCCGTGCGGTGGTTGCCGCGCTGCGGCCGGGCCGCGAAGTGGTGGCCAAGGGTGTGCCGCCGCGTGGCGACGGGCAGATCACCGACACATTCAGTCTGCGTGGCTTCGGCGCCGCGTATGAAGCGATAAGCCGCGCATGTCCGGCACGTTGAGCCGGGCCGCGCTGGAACTCACCGAGGCCGAACGTGAACGGATCCTCGCCAAGACCGCACGTTTTGCTCCGCCACCTGGGGTTGAGGCGGATGGCAGGCGCGATCTGGTCGGCCTCAGCCGCGAGGAACTGGCCGAGATTCTGGTCGAGATCGGCGAGAAGCCGTTCCGCCTGAAGCAGCTGTGGCACTGGATCTATCATCAGGGCGTGACCGATTTTTCGCGCATGAGCTCGATCGCGCGTCCGTTGCAGGAAAAGCTGGCTGAGCGCTTCGTGCTGGGCCGCCCCGACGTGAAGCTGTGCCAGACCAGCGACGACGGCACGCGCAAATGGTTGTTCAAGTTCCGCGACGGGCAGGAGGCCGAGACGGTCTACATCCCCGACAAGGAAGAAGACCGTGGTGCGGTGTGCATCTCGTCGCAGGTGGGCTGCACGCTGTCGTGCCGGTTCTGCCACACGGGCACGCAGGCACTGGTGCGCAACCTGAGCGCGGCCGAAATTGTCGGCCAGTTCATCGGGGCGCGCGATGCGTATAACGAATGGCCGTCGCCCCGCGACGAACGTCCGCGATTGCTGTCGAACATCGTGCTGATGGGCATGGGCGAGCCGCTGTACAATTACGAAAACGTCGCCAAGGCGATGAAGATCGTGATGGACAACGAAGGCATCGCGCTGTCGCGGCGGCGGATCACGTTATCGACGTCGGGCGTGGTGCCGATGATGGACCAGTGCGGGCGCGAACTGGCGGTGGGGCTGGCGATCAGCCTGCACGCGGTGACTGACGATCTACGTAATGAACTGGTGCCGCTGAACCGCAAATACCCGATCAAGGAATTGATCGCGGCATGCCGGCGTTATCCGGCGGCGTCGAATGCGCGGCGGATCACGTTTGAATACGTCATGCTGAAAGGCGTGAACGACACCGAGGCCGATGCGCGCGAACTGGTGCGGCTGATCGCCGGGATGCCCGCCAAGGTGAACCTGATTCCGTTCAACCCGTGGCCGGGCAGCAATTACGAAACCTCGACGCCGGAGGCTGTGCGCAAGTTCGCGAAGATCGTGATGGACAGCGGCTATGCCGCGCCGGTGCGCGAACCGCGCGGGCGCGACATTCTGGCTGCCTGCGGGCAGTTGCGGACCGAGAGCGAACGCATCCGCAAAATCCAACAGCAGTAAGCTACGCAGCCGGCCGGCCGCGCCGTGCCGGTACTGGCGCAGGTGTGGGTTGCGGCTGGCCGGGCAGCTCGCCTGCTTTCTGCATGTCGTTGATCACGTGCAGCAGCATCGCTTCGGCGACTACCCGGAAGCCTTGCGCTATCGGCACGGTCTGCACACCAGCCGGGGCACTGCCGCTGCCGATCAGCGAATGCAGCGCGTGGCGGACATCGCTGCGGCTGACGGTGCGTGTCGGCGTCGTGATGGTGACGGACATGGTGTAATTGTCGGTAACGGCGCTGCCAACCAGTCCTAATGTCAGCCCGGTGCCGATGCCCTGGCGAACAGCGGAGCCTGTATCGACAAGGTTGTTGACGATCACATGGATATTGCCGTCGGGCCGGTCGGCGGTTGGGGTGATGACGCCGGATTTCTGCAGCGTCTGTTCGACCACATCGCGCAATTCAGACTGGGCAGCGGCAAACGGTTTTCCGTCGCGCTGAAATTCAACCGTAACGGAAAGCCGTAACGGTGTTTCTGGGCGTGCCAGTGACTCGTATCTGACGGTCTGGAAATTCTGATCCGGGAAAGAGCGGGGGTTCATACAACCTGAAACGGCGAAACAGGCTATCAATGTGAAACCGACAGTTCGCAAAAAGTACATAGGCGTTTCCAAAACAGATTTTTGTGGGCAGAGGTTTACGGTAACAGACTTACCACAAGCCATTGAAGAGGGTAATATTCTTCAAAAAGAGGAATTTTCCCATTAACCGGGGAAAAACCATAGAAAGATTTAATCTTAGATTGAGATTGGTCTCAATTTTCTTAAAATTGGCAAGCTAGCTTTCTTATTTTTCATCAGTTTAAGCTTCCTCAAATATACCTGATTGAGAGCGTATGTGAATTGGTTTGATTTTTTATCATTGAACACAATACGTATTTGTAATAATATACTTTATATATATATATAAAATCAACAAGACCTAACGTCTATTTTTGACCCGCATACATTTTTATACCTCTATTTACAATTAACGTTATTGGATCTATAAGCTTGGCAACAACTTATTGGTAATGTTCTCGACGAGAACTAAAGAATCAGGAATATTTCCGTGCTAAATACAGCTTGCACCTCGAAGGTCTCGGCCAGGCGTTTTCGTTCCGTATTGTTATCCGGTTTTTCGCTGCTTGGAACAGCGCTCTTGCCGCACCTGGCTCATGCGGCCCAGTTTTCCGTTACCGATGGCTCTTCGCAGACAACATCCGGGGCGACCTACTCGGCCGTTTCGAGCGCGACAAATGGTGCCGCGGTATATGCCTCGGGTGTCAACAGCGTCCTCAATGGTAATAACCTGACGCTCAACAGCAGCATTGCTGGTGCCATTGTCGTCCGGGCGAGCAATTTGGGGAAGGTCATTCTGACCGGGGGCACGCTGACCCGCACAGGTAACGGAACGGTCGTGGAAGCCGATGATAACAGCACCGTTCAGATGGATGGCGTGACCCTTACGGCGAACGGCAACAACAACGGCTGGCTGGCGATGGCCTATGGGCGTGGTTCCCTGGTGTCCATCAGCAACAGCACCCTGAGCAGCGGCAGCACGGATAATGCGCTTCAGGCGCAAGATGGTTCGTTTTTCCTCGACCATGTCACGCTGACGTCGAGCACGGCCGCTATCCGGACGATGTGCACGTTGGCAGGTGGTGTCGGGTGCGGGACGGTGACTGTCAATAATTCCACACTGACGACCACAGGCAGCAGTGCGTACGGCATCAACGCCAATATCGGCAGCACGACGTCGCTGTCGAACACAAACATCAATACATCTGGCGACTATGCTTCCGGAATCTGGGTGGTTGGGGGGAATTACAGCCCGACTTCGCTGTATTCTTCCAAGATAACCGGAGATCAGGTTCATATCGTCACCACGGGTGGCAACGCACATGGCGTGATGGCCACCGGCGCCGCTGGCGTGGTGACCTCGGCCACGCTGACCAACAGCACCATCAAGGTAGCTGCGGCTTTTGGTGTTTATGCGGACCAGGCGGGCATCATCAAGATGACCGGCGGTTCCATCGAGGTTACGGGTGCGGGCGGTACGGCGGCGATAGCGTCAGCAGCAGGTTCGCAGGTAACACTGGACACCGTGGCGCTGAAGACGTCGAATGACGCCGCTTTCGGCATGCGAGCTCATGGTGGTGCGGTGCTCTCGCTTGCGAACGGCAGCATCACGACAGCCGGTGCGCAGTCGCATGGGCTGGTGGCGACCTTCACGGGCAAGCTGACGGTTTCGAACAGCACAGTCACCACAACGGGTGCCGATGCCGCTGTGGTCTATATGCTGGGCACCAACACGGACACCAATCTGATCACGTTCAACAACGTGCAGAGTAGCAGCGCGGCGGGCGTTGGTGTGCTGGTGCGTGGTGGTCTGAACAACACGCTGGCGCTGAACGACACCACGCTGACCAGCACTGCGGGCACACTGTTCGATGTGCGCCAGCGTCTGGTGCCAGGCAGCAATCCGCCGGTGGCGGACGCGGCCAATCCGGGGCGCCTCTGGGCAACGGCAAATCATTCGACTCTGACCGGTGCGTCGCGTCCTGACGATCTTTCTGTGATTAATCTGACACTGGAGAATGGGTCGGTCTGGAACGTCACCACTGCGGCCGCCGATAATCTGCTGCCTGTGGCGACAGGGCTGGCGCTGACAAGTTCTGTCGTTTCGGCCCTGGGGGTTTCGGCCAGTACGGTTGCGTTTGCGGCGCCTGCCGACGACACGGATTTCAAGACGCTGACGGTACTCGGCCGTTACTACACGACGGACAACGCAGTGCTGATCATGAACACGCGTCTGGATGCCGGTGGCGCGCTGAGCGCACAGGCAACCGACCGTCTGATCGTCAACGGCGACGTTCTCGGCACTACGCTGGTGCATGTGAACCCGACGGCGACCAGCGTGCCGGCCGGCACATCGCTGAACGGTGCCAATCTGGCCAGCGAAGGGATCTCGCTGATCCAGGTTGGCGGTGCGGCGAACGAGGGATCGTTCCAGCTGGCTGGTGGCTATGTGGCGCTGGCGGGCAAGCCGTATCAGTACAGGCTGTATGCGTATGGTCCGGGCTCGGCCAATGGTGCGGCGGATGCCAACCAGAACCTGACTACCAACACCAGTGGCTCGCAGTGGGATTACCGGTTGCAGTCGGCATATGTCGAACCGCCGCCCCCGCCGCCTGTGCCGGATGATTGCGCGACAACGAATACGTGCCCGACTCCGCCCGCACCGCCGGAACCGCCGGCTCCGGCTCCGCAGGCATTGGTGCCGCAGGGCGCTGCGTATCTGACCGCCGCGAACGCGCTGTTCCAGGCCGGGCAGATGGATATCGCCAACCTGCACCGCCGTATGGGCGAGCAGCGCGGCACACCCTCGCAGGGCACGGGCGACGCATGGATCCGCGGTTATGGCGGCAGCCTCGATTATTCGAGCAACCGTTCAGCGTCGCAGTATGGGTTCAACTCGTCGATCGATTATGCCGCGGTGCAGCTGGGTGGCGATCTGTTCGTGGCGCGCGGCACAAGCGGTGGCACACGTGTGGGTCTGGCGGCGTCGTTCGGTTCGCTGCGCTTTGCGCCCGACCAGGTCGATGCCAGCAAGGGCCGCAGCGACACCTATAACTTCGCGGGCTACGCGACCTATCTGGCGGATGCCGGCTGGTATGTGGATGGCGTGCTGTCGTTCGGTCTGTTCGATGGCGATGTGCGCACCAATCTGCGCGGCAAGACGGCGGATCTGAGCGGGACGAGCTTCAATGCCTCGATCGAGGGCGGGCGTCCGTTTGCGCTCGGGGTGGCTGGTTTGGTTCTGGAACCGCAGGCACAGCTGATCTACCAGCGTCTGGACTTCGATAGCCAGAACGACGTGGACAACTTCCGTGTCGATCTGGGGGCAGCGGATCAGCTGACCGGCCGTATCGGCGTGCGTCTGGCACGTCCGTTCCAGATGGATGGCGGCGGTGTGCTGACGCCGTATGCGCGTGTGAACGTGATGTATGGCTTCCTGGATGGCGACACGATCCATCTTGGCGGCGATGCGTTCCGCACCGGCCGGGCTGGCACGACGCTGGAAGTGGCAGCGGGCGGCACGGCGGCGCTGACGCAGAACCTGTCGCTGTATGGCGAAGCTGGCTGGCTGAACAACATCAGCGATGCGGGTGTGTCGGGCTGGCAGGCAACGGCGGGCATGCGTTTCGCGTTCTGATCCGTCTGCACAGATACAGACAGATGCGGGCGTCCCGGTTGGGGCGCCCGTTTCCGTTTGAGCGCTTTGCGTGCAGCGGGGCGTGGGCTAGATAACGGGCACACGTAAACGTATCGGAGCGACAATGGCGCGTTTTCCTATGGCTTCCCGCCTGTTTCCGGGGATTTTGACCGCCCTGTTGCTGGCCGGGCCCACTCTGGCCGAGGGGCTGCCGCGTTCGGCCCGTGCCCCCGCGCCGCCGGGGCTGGGGCAGGCGAGCAGCCATCTGGTGCTGCCGGTGATCGGCCCGGTGCAGGAAGCCTCGGCGTTGCTGGGTGCCCGCACCCCGGCCGGACTGCCGCCCGAGAGCTATCTGAAGGTCGCCAGCACTCCGCAGGCTGCCTATGAAGTATACGATCGTCAGGGTAAGCTGCTGGGCACGCTACAGGGCCAGCGGAGCAGCGGTGCGCTGCGCTTTCTCCCAACTGGGGGTTAAATAACCCGGGGGCCGCTTGTCAGCCTCCGGTGCCCCTGTTACGCCGTAAAAAACCTCAGGATTGGAGAGCGATTTCCCATGCGCGTGAAGGATGTCAAAAAGGTCGTGCTTGCCTATTCCGGCGGGCTGGACACTAGTGTGATCTTGAAATGGCTGCAGACGGCGTATCGCTGCGAAGTGGTGACCTTCACGGCCGATCTGGGGCAGGGGGAAGAACTCGAACCCGCGCGCCGCAAGGCCGAGATGTTCGGCATCAAGGAAATCTTCGTCGACGATCTGCGCGAGGAATTCACGCGCGATTTCGTGTTCCCGATGTTCCGCGCCAATGCGGTCTATGAAGGCCAGTATCTGCTGGGCACATCGATCGCGCGGCCGCTGATCGCCAAGCGCCAGATCGAGATCGCCGAACAGGTGGGTGCCGATGCGGTTTCGCACGGCGCCACCGGCAAGGGGAACGACCAGGTCCGTTTCGAGCTGAGCTATTACGCGCTGAAGCCCGAAGTGAAGGTGATCGCGCCGTGGCGTGAATGGGACCTGACCAGCCGCACCACGCTGCTGGAATTCGCCGAACAGCACCAGATTCCCATCGCCAAGGACAAGCGCGGCGAAGCGCCGTTCAGCGTGGACGCGAACCTGCTGCATTCGTCGTCGGAAGGTAAGGTTCTGGAAGATCCGTGGCTGGAACCCGACGAAGTTGTCTGGCAGCGCACCATCCGTCCGGAAGACGCGCCCGACAAGGCGACGGAAATCGTCATCGGGTTCGAACGCGGCGATGCCGTGTCGATCAACGGTGTGGCGATGTCGCCCGCCACGATTCTGACCAAGCTTAATGCGCTGGGTAAGGAAAATGGCATCGGTCGTCTGGATCTGGTGGAAAACCGCTTCGTCGGCATGAAGTCGCGCGGATGTTATGAAACACCGGGCGGCACGATTCTGCTGGTGGCGCATCGGGCGATCGAATCGATCACGCTCGACCGTGAAGCGGCGCATCTGAAAGACAGCATCATGCCGCGCTATGCCGAGCTGATTTACAACGGCTTCTGGTACAGCCCGGAACGCACCATGCTGCAGGGCCTGATCGACGCCAGCCAGCACAGCGTGACCGGCGATGTGCGCCTGAAGCTCTACAAGGGCAACACGATCGTGACGGGCCGTCGCTCGCCCAATAGCCTGTATTCGATGAAGCACGTGACGTTCGAGGAAGACCAGGGTGCATACGACCAGTTCGATGCGCAGGGCTTCATCAAGCTGAACGCATTGCGCCTGCGTCTGGGGGCAATGGCAGGCCGCAAGGGCGGCGCGCTGTAAGATTTTCTGCAACGGGCCGGTCATTCCGGCCCGTTTCCTTTTGCGCAATTTTTCTTGCCTTTCATGCGCGTTTTTGGATCATCTCATCCCATGCAGACCGTCCATGATGCAGCATCGCTGCGAAACGTTGTACGCGCCTGGCGGGCGCAGGGATTATCGGTTGGCAGTGTGCTGACCATGGGTAACCTGCATGCGGGGCATTTCTCGCTTGTGCAGCAGGCGCTGCAGCGCTGCGATCGTGTGCTGGCGACGGTCTTCGTCAATCCTACCCAGTTCGGCCAGAACGAGGATTTCGGGCGCTACCCGCGTACGCTGGAACAGGACCGGGCGGGATTGGCCCTGCACGGGTGCCATCTGCTGTTCGCACCCACGGTCGACGTGATGTATCCGTTCGGGACCGAACATACGACGAAGGTGCATGTGCCGGTGATTACCGACACCCTTGAAGGCGCGCACCGCCCGGGCCATTTCGACGGTATGTCGACGGTGGTGACCAAGCTGCTCAATCTGGTGCAGGCCGATATCTCGGTGTTTGGTCAGAAGGACTGGCAACAGGTGCTGGTGGTGCGCCGCATGGTGCGTGATCTGGCCATGCCGATCGAGATCCTCGACGCGCCGACCCTGCGCGAGACCAACGGTCTGGCGATGAGTTCACGCAACCAGTACCTCTCGCCCGAGGAACACGGACAGGCGGCGCTGATCTACGCGACGCTGCAGGCATTGCGCGATGAATACCGGCGCGGTGGCATTCCGGCCGATCTGGAGCGGGCCGCCGCGGCGAAGTTGGTGGATGCGGGGTTTGTGCCCGACTACGTCGCCATCCGCCGTGCGATGGATCTGACGATGCCGGGTGTGCAGGAAACCGGTGTGATAGGACTGATTGCGGCTCGACTGGGCAAGACACGCCTGATCGATAATTTGCTTTTCGACAACCGAGACAGGAACGCAGCGAATGTTTGACCTGACCGATCGTGTAGCCATCATTACCGGTGGCAATGGCGGGGTTGGCCTCGGCATGGCGGGCGGCCTTGCGCATGCGGGGGCAAGCATCGTCATCGTGGGGCGCAATGCCGCCAAGAACGCGGCAGCAGTGGCCAAGATCCAGGATATGTGTCTGGACGTGCCGGTCATGTCGCTGGTGGCCGACATCACCGACAAGGAAGCCTGTTTCGGCATGGTGAAGCAGGTCGAGGATAGTTTTGGACGGGTCGATATCCTGATCAACAATGCCGGCATCAGCGTGCGCAAACTGCCGCAGGATCATACGTTGGAGGACTGGAATCGGGTGCAGAACACCAACCTGACCGGTGCGTTTTTGTGCGCGCAGGCGGTTTATCCGGTGATGAAGCATTGCGGTGGTGGCAAGATCATCAATATCGGGTCGCTGATGGCGTTGTTTGGCAACCATTTTTCGGCAGCTAACGGGGCGAGCAAAGGCGGGTTGGTGCAACTGACCAAGACGCTGGCTTGTGCCTGGGCGCCAGATAATATCCAGGTGAACGCCATCCTGCCCGGATGGATCGACACCGACCTGACGCGTGCTGCCAGTCAGGAAGTCCCCGGCCTGCGCGACAAGGTCCTGACCCGCATTCCGGCCGCACGTGCGGGCACGATCGACGATCTTGCCGGGGTTGCAGTGTTTCTGGCTTCGGACGTCGCCGATTATATCACCGGCACGGCGATCCCGGTCGATGGCGGGTATTCCGCGTTTGGGTGAGGTGCCCTCGCGGGTGTTGATCTGCGGCACCGCGCGGGCATCGAGCAGCCGTGGAAGTCGATGGAAAGATCGAGCTCGTCACAATCATGGCGGCGATATTGCACTCCCGACCTGATAGAATAAAATTTCCCGCCAACATCGCACCCAGGGGACAATGATTGCGCGACTGGATCGGGATTGAAGAAGTCGTGGCGATTACAGATGCTGGCAGCTTCGCGGGTGCTGCGCGCGCGCTCGGTACATCGACTTCGCATGTCAGCCGCGCGGTGGCCGAGCTCGAGCAAAAACTGCAGGGGGAGCTGTTCCACCGTACAACACGCAAGGTCGGCCTCACCGATCTCGGCCGGACGCTGGTCGAACATTTCCGCCGCCTGATCCAGGATCGCAATGAAGCCCTGGCCTGGGCGAGTGGCGATGGCGAACCGCACGGAGAGCTGCGCATCAGCTGTTCAATCGCACTCGGCGAACGTTTCGTCGCCCCGATCGTGCGCCGCTTTGCACAGCGCTTTCCTGCCATGTCGGTGACGATGGATCTGAGCAACCGCATGGTCGACATCGTTGCCGAAGGCTATGATCTGGCGATCCGCACCGGCCAGCTCGGCGATCCACGCCTGACCGGTACGCGCCTTGCCTCGCGCAAGCTCATCCTCTGCGCCGCGCAGGATTATATCGAGCGACGCGGAGCACCACAGTCAATCGCGGCGCTTGCTGATTTCGACTGTCTCGTCGGGAGTGCGCAAACCTGGCGCTTTCGCGATCAGGGCCGCGACATCGCCTATCGCCCTTCGGGCCGCTGGCGCTGCAACAGCGGGGTCGCGGTCCTCGATGCCATGCTGGCCGGTATGGGCATCTGCCAGCTTCCAGAATTCTATCTCAAGGGTCATATGGGCAAGGAACTCGTCGAACTGCTCCCGCAGCACCGGGTAGCTGACGAGCCGATCTGGGGCGCCTATTCGCGGCGCCGTCACCTGACACCCAAATTGCGTCACATACTCGCGCAACTCGCCGAGGAACTCGGCCCGGCGCTCGAGACCGATTGCCGGGCATAAGCTGCGCCTCACTTATTCCTGAGGGCCAAGCCTCTCCGCATGCCATCGAAGATGGTCAGCCATGAAGGTCGAGATGAAATAATAACTGTGGTCGTAGCCTGGCTGCAGACGCAGCGTCAGATCGATCTGCGCGTCATCGCATGCGCGCGCGAGCAACGCGGGGCGAAGCTGATCGGCCAGAAAACTATCCGCCTGCCCCTGATCGACAAGGATCTCGGCGATCCGCGCACCATCTTCGATCAATGCCACCGCGTCATACGCACGCCACGCCGCCCGATTACAGCCGAGATAGCCGGTGAGCGCCTTCCTCCCCCACGGTGCCTGTCCGGGAGCGACGATCGGCGCGAAGGCAGACACGGAGCGGAACCGATCGGGACAGCGCAGGCCCATGATGAGCGCGCCATGCCCGCCCATCGAATGCCCCATGATTCCCTGCCGCCCGAGATCAACAGGGAATTTCCTTTCGATCAGCGCCGGCAATTCCGCAGTCACATAGCTCCACATGCGATAGTGGGCCGCGAACGGCGCCTCGGTCGCATCGACATAAAAGCCCGCGCCGAGGCCGAAGTCATAAGTTCCATCCACATCATCGGCGACATCGTCGCCGCGCGGGCTTGTGTCGGGCGCCACGAAAACAAGGCCGAGTTCGGCACAGGCCCTGCGATACTCGCCCTTTTCGGTGATGTTGGCGTGCGTGCAGGTCAGCCCGGACAGATACCAGACAACCGGCAGCTTCGTGCCGGGTGCATGCGGCGGAACGAAGACCGAGAATGTCATCCCGGTTCCCGTCTCGCGCGAGTAATGCCTGTAGACCCCCTGCACACCGCCGTGGCTGAGGCATTCGGATATCGTTTCCATGTGCCGGGCGCTTAAAAGACGACGACGGAGCGGATGCTCTCGCCCGCGTGCATCAGGTCGAAGCCCTTGTTGATCTCGTCGAGCGTCAGGACATGGGTGATCATCGGATCGATCTGGATCGTCCCGTTCATGTACAGATCGACGATCTTGGGCACATCCGTGCGCCCCTTGGCGCCGCCGAACGCGGTGCCGCGCCAGTTGCGCCCGGTGACGAGCTGGAACGGGCGTGTTGAGATTTCCTTGCCTGCTTCGGCCACGCCAATGATGATGCTGGTGCCCCACCCGCGGTGGCACGCTTCAAGCGCCTGGCGCATCACAGTCGTGTTGCCGGTGCAGTCGAAAGTATAGTCGGCGCCGCCATCGGTCAGCGCGACAAGATGCGCGACGATGTCGCCATCGATTGTCGCCGGATTGACGAAATGGGTCATCCCGAACCGGCGGCCCCATTCCTCGCGGTCGGGATTGATGTCGACCCCGACGATCATGCCCGCACCCGCCATCTTTGCGCCCTGCAGCACATTCAGTCCGATGCCGCCCAGCCCGAAGACGATCACATTGTCGCCGGGCTGGACCTTTGCGGTGTTGGTCACCGCGCCGACCCCGGTGGTGACGCCGCAGCCGATGTAGCAGCAGGTCTTGAAGGGGGCGTCCTCGCGGATTTTCGCAACCGCGATTTCGGGCAGAACGGTGAAGTTGGAAAAGGTCGAGCAGCCCATATAGTGATGGATCGTCTGCCCCTTGTAGCTGAAGCGCGAGGTGCCGTCGGGCATCAGCCCCTTGCCCTGCGTCGCGCGGATCGCGGTGCACAGGTTGGTTTTACCGCTGAGGCAGCTTTTGCACTGGCCGCATTCAGGGGTGTAGAGCGGGATCACATGGTCGCCGGGGACGACGCTCGTCACGCCCGCACCGACCTCGCGCACGATTCCGGCGCCTTCATGGCCGAGCACACTCGGGAAGATGCCCTCGCTGTCGAAGCCGTCGAGCGTGTAGGCGTCGGTGTGGCAGATGCCTGTTGCCATGATTTCGACCAGCACCTCGCCCGCTTTCGGCCCCTCAAGGTCGAGTTCGACGATCTCGAGCGGTTTCTTCACCTCGAACGCGACGGCGGCACGGGTCTTCATGGCAACTTCCTTTCGATCTCGCCCGCTTTTAACGACGTTGCACTGATGTGTTAATCCGCGGTTGTTGATATAGAGTATTGCACTGATGGGATAATTGCTGCTGCAAATACCGTTGCAGCGCGTGCTGCCCACGCGCGCAGGAGGATGGTGGTTCGTATTGCTGTTTATTGACAGTAAATTATTGACAGTAAATTACGGCCGCCACGTGATGGCCGCCCGAATCAACGATGGGCCGCCTCTACGGCGACCCTTATCAATATATTGAAATATTGGAAAAACTGGAGCGGGCGAAGGGATTCGAACCCTCGACCCCAACCTTGGCAAGGTTGTGCTCTACCCCTGAGCTACGCCCGCATACCAGTCAGGGGGCGGTTTCTATGCGGACTGGATCAGGAATGCAAGCCGGGCCGGTAAAAAAAATCGCACACTGGCCGAAAGCCGCCGCTTTGCTTCAGAGCGTTGGTTCGATTTTATCGAAACCAGAAGTGCTCCGAAGCCTCATTTTGGCGCATTTCCTTGCGGAAAACCGCTTCGCAGTTTCCCTGGAAAAGCTCTAGATTCCCGGCATGGATCACACTTCGCCCGCCACGCATTATACGCCGGAAGACCTGCTCGCCCTGCTGGAACGGCTGGGAATCGGCGCGACCACGCATCATCACCCGCCGCTGTTCACGGTGGACGAAAGCCGCGACCTGCGCGGGATGCTGCCGGGCGGGCACTGCAAGTCGCTGTTCCTGCGCACGAAGGAGGGCCGCTTCATTCTGGCGGTGGTGGACGAGGCACGGCGCGTGCCGATGGGCCCGTTCGGCCGGGCGTTGGGCATGGGGCGCCTGTCCTTCGGGACCGAGGGCGAGCTGTTCCACCATCTGGGCATCCGCCCCGGGTCGGTGACGCCATTCGGACTGGTGCACGATACCGCCCGCGCCGTGCATGTGGTGCTGGACAGGGGGATGCTGGAGGGCAACGCCCTGCTGAATTATCACCCGCTGATCAACACGATGACCACGGCCATCGCCTCGGCTGACTTGCTGCGCTTTCTGGCGCATACGGGGCACGTGCCGCAGACGGTCGATTTTACCGCCCTTTCGGGTGGGGAATGACAGACGGATCTTGTATCTGTCGCGCACAGGACGCAGATACAGGGTTCGGCCTACTCCAGGAGAGACACAGCAATGGATACACTGATCGGTCAGAACGGCGCTTCCCCGGCAGCGGACCCGGTGATGGACGGCAACCAGGCCACCTTCATGGAAGACGTGATCGAGGCTTCGCGCCAGGTGCCGGTGCTGGTCGACTTCTGGGCGACGTGGTGTGGCCCGTGCAAGCAACTGACCCCCGTGCTGGAGAAGGTGGTGCGCGCCGCGCAGGGCCGCGTGAAGCTGGTGAAGATCGACATCGACAAGAATCAGGCGCTGGTGCAGCAGCTCTCGCAGCTGGGCATTCCGTTGCAGTCGGTGCCGACAGTGGCGGCGTTCTGGCATGGGCAGATTGCCGACATGTTCCAGGGCGGCCTGCCGGAAAGCGAAGTGAAGCGGTTTGTCGAAAACCTGCTGAAGGCCGCGGGTGGGTCGCTGCCCTCGGCCGATCTGCTGGCCGAGGCAAAGGCCGCGCTGGAAGCGGGCACACCAGAACAGGCGGCTGCGTTGTTCTCGGAACTGCTGGAAGCCGAGCCGGAGAATGGCGATGCCTGGGGTGGGCTGATCCGCGCGCTGATCGCCATGGGCCACGAAGAACAGGCGAACGAGGCCCTGGAACAGGTGCCCGCAAAAGTCAGTGAACACCCCGAAGTGGCAGGCGCGCGTGCGGCGCTGGCGCTGGCGGCGGAGGGGCGTGCGGCGGCCTCGGGCCTGTCGTCGCTGGAAGCACGGCTGGCGGCCGACCCGGCCGACCATCAGGCGCGCTACGACATGGCCACCGCGTTCAATGCGATGGATCGCCGTGAAGATGCCGCTGCGGCACTGCTCGAGATTATGCGGCGCGACAAGGCCTGGAACGATCAGGCTGCGCGCCAGCAACTGCTGAAATTCTTCGAGGCCTGGGGCTTCGAGGATCCCGCCACCATGGATGCGCGCCGCAAGCTGTCGGCGCTGCTGTTTTCCTGAAGGTTTTATGATGAACGAAACTCAAGATCTGGCGCTGGACCCGAAGCTGCTGGAAATCCTGATCTGCCCGGTGAGCAAAGGCCCGCTGCGGTATGACCGCGCGGCGAACGAACTGATCAGCGACAAGGCGAAGCTGGCATTCCCGGTACGCGACGGCATTCCCATCATGTCGCCCGATCAGGCCCGCCCGATCGGTTGATCCGCGCATGAGCGACGCGCCCCGCGAACTGCGTTACGTGCGCGCGACGCGCGTGCTGCATGTTGTTTTCGCGGACGGCGCGACGTGCGATCTGCCGGCGGAGTATCTGCGCGTGGAAAGTCCCTCGGCCGAGGTGCAGGGACATGGGGCGGAGCAGAAGAAGATCATCGCCGGGCGGATGCATGTCGGGATTATCGGGATAGATCCGGTCGGCAATTACGCGGTGAAGATCACGTTTGACGATCTGCATGATACGGGTCTGTACACGTGGAGCTATCTGCGTGAACTGGCGGACCAGCATGATACGCGCTGGCAGGATTACCTGAACGCGCTGGAGATGCGTGGGTTGTCGCGAGGGCCGGTTGGCCGTGATCAGGCCCGCTAATCTTCAGCCCAATATCGCCAAAGCCAGCGCACGCTGAATTCCGCGCACATCGGTTCCCTTCTTCAGCGTCTTTCCGATCGGATCAGGCGTTCCCGAAACCCAGAGGTTGAGTTCAGCATCCAGATCGAATGTTCCCGCAGTCTCGACCGAGAAGCGCACGATCGATTTATACGGCACGCTCATGTAATTGACCTTGCTACCGGTGATGCCCTGAACATCGACAAGGATCAGCCGCTTGTTGGTGAACACAAAAAAATCGCGGATCACCTGAAACGCAAGATCGACCTGTTCTTCCGGAAGAAGAATTCCGTCGAGCCGCTTTGCAAGTTTGTCTGCATCGACCTCTCTGCCGTGGCCAAGTAGTCCGCCCAGAATTCCCATGAAAGACCCCTCCCACTTTTCAACCACAAGTTGCCGGGGTTCAGGCAGGGACGCAAGCCGTGTTGGGGGATCTACTCCAACCGCCCGTCGACCCGTTGCAGCAGGGCGACAAAGGCGTCATGTGCCGCGGCATCCTGTGCGCGCAGGCGCAGTTCGATAGGGAGGCCGTTGTCTTCCTGATATTCAGCCAGCGCCAGTGCGGGCTTTCCAGCTACAGGCGGCCAATAGGCGATGATCTTGCTGATGTCGAACAGCTCTTCTTCGTTGGGGTGCCATTCGTCTGGTTCGTCCATGAAGTCCAACGCGCCATCGGGCAGTGTAACGACGCTGGGTCCGATGCCGCGATCGGCCGAGATCTGTGCGGCAATCGCATCGCGCTGTCGTTTGGTCTCGGCAGAAATTGCTTCGTCGGAAAAGTTGAGTTCCGCAGTCGGCAGGGTTTCAATCAGTGGCAGATCGAAGGCGAGGATTCCTGCGCCGGAAGGTTCCGGATCTTCACGGCCGGTCAGCCGGTCCCACAGGTCGTGCAATCTTTCGCCCAGGCTGGGCTGCATGCCGCGCTGCATCTCGCGGCGCATTTGCTTGCCCAGTTCGCACATCGATTCAAACTGCGCTTCCAGCCGTTCTTCGGCACCGTGCGCATAAGCTTCGCACAAGGGCTCGGCCAGTTCCCATAATTTGGAAATTCCACGTGCCGCCAGCAGTGGCGGCAGCGTTGATAAAATTACATCGGGCGGGCGTGCCCAGATAGCGGCGACTTCCATGGTTCGGGCTTCATACAATCTCGTGTCGCATTGATAGGCCAAGAGTGTGCAACAAGGCCATGACCTTGTTGCACAGGATCAGGAACAGCCTGGAGAGGCACGCGCCCGGATCAGATCTGGCAGCTTGATTTCCCGAACAGGCGATAGATCGGGCACTTGCCGAATGCGCCGGTGACCAGCGGCACCAGCCCGACCCAGCCCCACACTGTCTGCGGGCCGACGAAGACCAGCGCGATCAGCACAGCGCCCAGCAGAACGCGCAAAGCGCGATCAAGCGGGCTAACGTTTTTACAGCACAGCATCTGAATGCCTCCTTGAGAACCGGGCCGATACAAGCAGAGCGCTGTCGCCTTCACAGTGACAACGTCACACTCGGTTCGCCAGCAGGTGCAGGGCGGCGCGGTCCAGCACGTCGATGCGGTCGCGTTGCAGGCGCACGTGGTGGCGATGCTCGAATTCCTTCAGGCACCGGCTGACGACTTCGCGCGCGGAACCAAGCTCGTGCGCGATGTCCTGATGCGTGGCGATCAAACCGTCTTGTGGTGCATTCAGCAGATACTTCGCCAGACGCACATCGATGCGCTGGAAGGTGACGTCCTCGAACAGTTGCATCACCTCGACCAGACGCTTGCCGTGCGCGGCGAAGACGAAGTGGCGGAAGGGGGCGGACTGCACGATTAGTTCTTCGAACGTCGCGCGGGACAGGGCCGAGAGCTGGCAGTCGGTTTCGGCAATGCCCTCGGCCGCATAGGGCACGTCGCCCAGCAGGCATGATGTCGTCATCGTGCAGATCTCGCCTGGGCTGACGCGATACAGCACGATCATGCGCCCGTTTTCCGAGACCGTCTGCACGCGCACCGATCCGCTTTTGAGCATTACAAATTGTGTGCAGGCCATGCCGTGGCCGAACAGGCGTGTGCCCGCCGGAGCATCGATGGTCTGCGCGTGTGTCGCGAAAATTTGTGCACCGTTGGTCATTGCTGCACGGCTGCGCGGAAGAATGCGTCGATCTCGGCGCGGGCACTCTCCGGCAGCGCCTGTGGCGCGCGCGGAACAGCTTCGGTAGCGTGCGTGAATTCGCGGTCGATAAACTGCCCGATGGGAATGGGCAGAGGCGCGGCACCCAGCTCGCGCGTGATCGCCTTGCGTGCCATCAGCTCGGCGGCGATGTTGCGCACATCGGTGGGGGGATCGCACTGTTCCATCAGCGTGGGGAAGTGCATCGGCGCGATGGCCGCATCGGGGTGCAGGCGCATCCAGCGCAACACAGCGGCGGGGCGCAATGCATAGAACAGTTTTTTCAGCGGTACATTGCGTTCATCATTGAAATACGTTTTGCGCTGCCGCTCGCCCAGATGCAGGTAATGCTGCGCAATCAGCGTGCGGCTGGAATACCGGCGCGCGAGGTCCAGAAACGCCGCACGGAACTCCGCATCGCCCGCGTAGACGATCGGCGATTGCAGCCATTCCAGAACCACAGCGTTGCCCTTCAGCATCAGCTTCAACGCCTTGCCCAGTTCCCAGCCGTTGACGTCGAACACGCCTTCCAGCGGCATCTCGATCACGTCGCGGTGCTGCCAGGGGGACAGAAGCTGCGCGAGTGGGCGCACGAAGATGAAGCGGCAATCGTAATCGCTGTCGGGCGAGGGGAATCCCCAGGCACGGCTGCCGCTCTCGATCGCCAGGCGGATCGAGACATCGTGCTGCTGTGCAAGTGCAGCAAGCCGCGCATCGATGGCGGTGACGGTGGCGGGGTCCATATCCGGGGTAATATTGCGAAGAGTCATGCATCCTATTAGTGGGGGGCTTTTCAAACGGTGCAAGCTCTGGTGTTGTTCGCGGTTCCAAGAATCACCCGGCGCGCCATGGCGTCGTCAGCCTGAAGGAAGTGAAACCGATGTATCCTGATGTCCTGCTGCATATCGACGGCCAGTGGCGCAAAAGCTCGGACGGGCGGTCGATCCCGGTGCTGAACCCCGCGACCGAGGAAGTGATCGGCACCGTCGCGCATGCCACGACATCGGATCTGGATGCTGCGCTGGAAGCCGCCCAGAAAGGTTTCAGGATCTGGCGCAAAACATCGGCGTTCGAGCGTTACAAGATCATGCGCAAGGCGTCCGAACTGCTGCGCAGCCGTGCGGACACCATCGCCCGCCTGATGACGCTGGAGCAGGGCAAGCCGCTGATTGAAGCGAAGATGGAAACGCTGGCTGCCTGCGACCTGATCGACTGGTTCGCCGAAGAAGGTCGCCGTGCCTATGGCCGCGTGATCCCGGCGCGGGCCGAAGGTGTGTATCAGCTGGTCATCAAGGAACCGGTGGGCCCGGTGGCTGCGTTCACGCCGTGGAACTTCCCGATCAATCAGGCGGTCCGCAAGGTCTCCGCCGCGCTCGCCGCCGGCTGCTCGATCATTCTCAAGGGACCGGAAGAAACCCCGGCCTCCTGCGCCGCGCTCGTCAAGGCGTATGAGGATGCCGGCCTGCCCAAGGGCGTGCTCAACCTCGTCTTCGGCGTGCCCGCCGAGATTTCGCAGTATCTGATCCCGCACCCCGTCGTGAAGAAGGTCACCTTCACCGGCTCCACCGTGGTCGGCAAGCAGCTCGCCGCGCTGGCCGGCGCGCATATGAAGCGCGTGACCATGGAACTCGGCGGCCATGCCCCGGCCGTGGTGTTCGAGGATGCCGATCTCGACCACGCCGTGAAGCTGCTGTCGGGCGCCAAATTCCGCAATGCCGGACAGGTCTGCG
>JAVBJV010000027.1:0-165914 GCA_031546815.1 Acetobacteraceae bacterium | reverse complement strand
CCGCCATCGGCCAGCGGCGGATCCATCGGGATGATAGCGGTCAGCAGATCGCGCTCGACCGGCACCGGCAGATGCAGCGCGGTGGTTTGCGGCAGACCGGTCTCGAACGCGCTCAGCATGGCGGCGCGCAGCATGGGGTTGCGCAGCACGGCGGGCGTGTCGGCCCCGAACAGGGTGCGGGCAGAGTGGTTGGAACGCAGCGCTGTGCCGTTCGCATCCAGCACGATCAGCGGGTCGGGCAGGTTTTCCACGATGGCCGCATCCGCCTTCACCAACCGCCCGACCAGCGCGCCGTGTTCGTCCACGTTGCGCGTCAGCCGGTCGATGGTGCGGGCGGTGTCGTCCAGCGCCGACAGGTGCGGCGAGGTGCGCGCCGCAAGCCGGTCGAGATCCGCCAGCCAGACCCATGTCAGCCCCAGCATGGCGAGGAAGGTCAGCACGCTGCCCAGCAAGGCGGCCGGAAACACCAGGTATCCGGCCAGCCAGAGCACGATGAACACCAGCACCGGCACACCCGACAGCATCGCTGAATACAGCAGCAGATGCCGCAGGTATGCGCTGTGCATGCTCAGGTGCCGGGAACGGCGACGGTCTGCGGCGCAGCGTCGATCATGCGGGCGCCACGGGCCTCGACCTCGAAGATGGCCAGGCCGCGGCGCACTTCGCCATCGGCCTGCAGCACGATCAGCCCGCTGGCACCGGAGAAGCCCTGCGAGACGGTCAGGTTCTGCTGGTTGAACGAACCGCTGGCCGCGACGACGCGCGCGATGGACCCGGCATCATAGGCGATATCGGCGATCTTGGCCGGCTCGGCCCCATAGGCTTGCTGATGCAGCGAGACGAATTCCGCACGGCTGGCCGGATCGGGCGCGGCGTACCAGGCGCCCAACAACGCAGCTTCGCCACCCATGGTCGGGTCGTTCGCCCACAGGCCCGGGCCGATCAGGCGCACGCTGCCCGGGCTGTTGATGTCGTAATACGGCAGCAGCGAGGCGATTTCGCGCATACGGGCCGGGGTGTCGGCCAGCACCAGCACATCGAACGGTGCGTCCGAAACATCGCGCCCGGCGACGGCGGCGGCCTGGCGGCGGCCTTCCGCGCTGCCCTGGGCCCGCAGCGAACGCGCCTGCGCATCCAGCGCGCCACGGCGGCTGCTGTATTGCCCCACATTGCGCACGGCGCTGGTCAGGTCGTTGAAGGACGGGCCGTAGGAGACGGAGTTCACCACAGTCAGTCCGGCGGCCGGGGCGGCGGTCTGCATGGCGGATGCCATGGCGCGGCCCAGATCGTTGGCGGGCAGCAGCGCGGCGACGCGGGTCTTGCCGGCGACGCTGGTGGCGGTGGTCAGGCGGCGCATCTGCTGCAGCGGGGTATAGCCCAGCACCCAGACGCCGGGGCGCGACTGCGCGATGTCGGAGGTGAAGGCCAGCACGTTGACGTTGGCAGCCTGCGCCACGCGCGCCACGCTGGCGGTTTCGCCGGCGGTCAGTGGGCCGAGGATCAGGTCAGCCCCGGCGGCGATGGCGGCCTTGGCGGCGGCTTCGGCCCCGGCGGGGGTGCTGGCGGTATCGTGCACGTCCAGCGGCAGGGCATTATGCAGGCCGAGTTGTGCCGCCTGTTTCAACGCGGCGCCAATTGCGGCATTACTGCCGGTCAACGGGACCAGCAGGGCAACCTTGCTGGCACCGCGCGGCGTTGCCGCTGTCTGGCCAGGCTGGCCGGCGGCGGGTGCAGGGCTTCTGCCGCCCATAATATTTCCCATGCCGCCGCAGGCCGAAAGCGCCACGGTCATGGCCAGGAGCGAAGATGAACGAATCAAACCACGACGATTCACGGAAAGGCCTTTCAGTTGCGGCACCAGCCGAGCTGGTTCTGGTTGCGACACCCATTGGTAATCTGGGCGATCTGTCGCCCCGAAGCATTACGACATTACAAGATGCACATATAATTTTATGCGAGGACAGTCGAGTAACGATTCAACTTCTGGCACGAATCCAGCTTTCGCGCCCGTTGTGGCCGTTGCACGAGTATAATGAAGACAGCGTGATCCCAAGGGTTCTCAACGCTCTGGCCGAGGGCAAGCGGGTGGCGCTGGTGTCCGATGCCGGAACGCCGCTGGTCTCGGACCCCGGCTACCGGCTGGTGCGCGCGGTGATCGCGGCGGGGGTGCGGGTAAGCGCGGTGCCGGGGCCGGTGGCGTCGGTGATGGCGCTGACCTTGTCGGGGTTGCCGCCGCTGCCGTTCATGATGCTGGGATTTGCCCCACCCAAATCGGCGGCGCGCTGTGCGGCGTTCGGCACCATCCGTGCGGCGGAACGCGCGGGCCTGTCCACGACGTTGCTGTGGTACGAAGCCCCGCATCGTCTGGCCGAGATGCTGGCCGATCTGGCGCAGGTGTTCGGCGACCGCCCGGCGGCGGTGGCGCGCGAGCTGACCAAGAAGTTCGAGGAAGTGCGGCGCGGACCGCTGCCAGAACTGGCAGCGCATTACGCCGAAAACGCAGCACGCGGAGAGATCACCGTTGTGGTCGGCCCGAACACCGATGCGGCGGGTGCCGATGTGGACATCGACGCCGCCCTGCGTGCGGCGCTGACGCAGAACAGCGTGCGCGACGCAGCGGCGCTGGTGGCCACGGCGACCGGGCGACCGAAGAAGGAAGTGTATGCCCGCGCGCTGGAACTGGCGCGCGAGGGGTCATGATGCGCTGTGCCGCTCCATCACCAGAATGGCGGCGGCGAGATCTTCCAGTGCGGCGCCGACCGATTTGAACACGGTGATCTCGTCATCACGCGTGCGGCCGTCGATCTGCTGACGACAGAGCGCGTGCAGATCTCCACGCACGTGCTCTGTCGGGATCGCGCCTTCCGCCTGCGCCTGCACGATGTCGCCCGCTTCGGTTTCAGCGCCCACCAGCGTGTCTACGAACACCGATGCACGGGCGAGTAACGCAGCATCCGCTTCCCGCATGTTGCGGCGGAATGCGCCGACCAGATCGACATGCGTGCCGGGGCGAACCCATGCGCCGTGCAGGATGGGCGTGGTGGCGAGTGTCGCGCAGCTGATGATGTCGGCCTGCGATGCAGCTTCCGCCGCATCGGCAACAGCGCGGGCAGGGATGCCGTGCGATGCAAGTTCTGCGGCAAAGTCGCGGGCGGCTTCGGGGCGGCGGGTCCAGATCATCACGTCGGTGATCGGGAAGTGCGAACACCATGCTTCGGCCAATGCGTGCGCGATCTTGCCAGCGCCCATGATCAGCAATCGCGCGCTGTCCGCACGCGCCAGATACGTGCCCGCCAGTACCGATGCGGCGGCGGTGCGGCGGTCGGTCAGTTCGCCGCCGTCCAGCAACGCACACGGCACGCCGGTTGAGGCGTCGGAGAGAAGATACACCGCTTGCACGGCGGGAATGCCCTTGGCGCGATTGCCAGGGGCGACATGCACGATCTTCACGCCCGTATAGTGCGTGGCGGCGTTGCCTTCCTGCCAGGCGGGCATCAGCAGCAACGTCGCCTCGGGCGCGTCGGGCTGGGCGATGGGGTGTGCGTGACGCACCGGCGCCTGACAACCGTCGCGGAACATGGTGCGCAATGCGTCGATCAACGCGGACCAGGGCAGGGCGTCGCGGATCTGCGGTGCGGAGAGTGTCAGCATAGTGGTTTCCCCCGATTTTTATCGGCTTTGCATGACACAGATATGCCGTGCGTGGTAGTGGACCGCCCCATGCATATCGACATTGAATACATTGTTGCCGCCTGCGTGGCGGGTGGTCTGTATCTGGGCTGGCGCACGCTCAGGCGGAATGCGCCTGTTGCTGGCAGTGTAAGCAGCACAGCCGGGCACAAACCGATCGGGGCCGGTTCTTTGGCTGAAGTGCTTGAGCTGATCCAGCGTGGCCGAAACATAGAGGCCATCAAACGCTATCGCGAGTATTGCGATTGTGATCTGAGAACAGCCAAGAATGCTGTTGAAGCTTTGGCGCGTAATCCGCAGGCTCTGCAACCGATGTCTGCTCCCGCACCGGTAGCGCCGCAGGCGATGGCCGGTATTGAATTGCTTGTGCGTGAGGGGCGGTTGATCGAAGCGATCAAGCTATATCGTGAACAACACGGATGCGGTTTGAAAGAGGCAAAGGACGCAATCGACGCGATGGCGTCCGGCCGGACTTTCACAGTCGTGCAGACGACATCGGATAAGGAAGATACGCTGGCGGATGTGCGGGATATTCTGCGGGCACAGATCGTCACGATGCAGCAGTCCAATCAGGATCCCGACACCATCCGCAAGCTGGAAGAGGCCGTGCAGCGGCTGGATGAAGGTGGCGGTCATGTGTCGATTAATGTTTCGTCGGTGCAGGGTGATGTACCACTGGATGCAGAGGCTGCGCAGAAAATACAGAGTATTCTTGCGGCCGCGCTGAACAAGCGCGGATAGAGCTGCATTTCTTCCGATAAAAGAGGTATAGAACGGCCCATATCATCAGGAGAGCTCCCATGTTGCGTAAGCTTGCACATTGCGCTGCATTTCTGACTGGGCTGGCAATACTGACAGGTGGTGCACAGGCGCAGCCGACGCAATCCACGCTCGAGATTGTGCGCGCGCGTGGTGTGTTGAACTGTGCCGTTGCCACCAATGTAGTAGGCTTCGCCGCACCCGATACGCAGGGCGTTTATCGCGGGATCGACGCTGAATCCTGTCGCGCGATTGCCGCCGCCGTGCTGGGTGATGCGACGAAGGTGCGCTTCATTCCCACCACCGTGCAGAACCGCTTCACCGTGCTGCAATCGGGCGAGGCGGATGTGATGATCCGCAACACCACCTGGTCGCTGGCGCGTGAAGGCAATCTGGGATTGATGTTTGCCTCGATCAATTTCTACGACGGGCAGGGGTTTCTGGTTCGCACATCCACCGGCGCCAAGACCGCCAGCGATCTGAATGGCGCGACCATCTGCGCGCAGTCGGGCTCGACCACCGAACTGAACGTGGCGGATTACTTCCGCCAGCACAACATGACCTTCACGCCGGTGGTGATGGCCGATGTGGAAGAACTCAACCGCGCGTTCCTGTCCGGTCGGTGCGATGTCTACACCAACGATGCATCGTCGCTGGCAACGCTGCGCCTGCGGCAGGGGGAGCAGGCCAATCAGTATGTGCTGCTGCCCGACCTGATCAGCAAGGAACCGCTGGGTGCCGCCGTGCGCAAGGGCGACGATCGCTGGTTCGACATCGTGCGCTGGGCGTTCTTCGCGCAGCTGACGGCGGAGGAACTGGGCATCACCAGCCAGAACATCGCCACCTTTGCCGACAGCGCCAACCCCGAGATCCGCCGTTTCCTGGGCGCCGAGGGCGAGATGGGCAAGGCGCTGGGTCTGGATGCACGCTGGGCGTTCAACATCGTCAGTCAGGTGGGGAATTACGCCGAGATGTGGGACCGCACCTGGGGCGCGCTGGGCGTGCCGCGCGGAGTGAACAACCTGTGGAACCGCGGCGGGTTGATGTACGCACCGCCCATTCGCTGAAACAGATTGTAATGCGGCAGAAACACCGGGGATTTTTCTCCGGTGTTTTTTTATTGCGTTCGCTCAAACGCATGCGGCAATCTTCTACCGAAGATCGCACGACTTCATGGCTGCAAAAAAATCGCAAGGGCATCAGCCCGCGAAGGGGACGGACAAGAGATGATTTCATGGAAAGGTGCTCTCGCGGGCGCAGCATTGATGTTGTTTGGCGCGCAGGCCTCGGCGCAACAGGCGCAACCACAATCCCTGATCGACACCATCAAGTCGCGCGGGCATCTGCTGTGCGGCACACATGCGGGGATTGCCGGTTTCGCGCAACCCGACAGCGGCGGCATCTGGCGCGGGCTGGATATCGATGTGTGCCGCGCAGTGTCCTCGGCCATTTTCGGTGATCCGACGAAGATCCGTTTCGTCTCGCTGACCACGCAGAACCGCTTCACGGCGCTGCAGTCGGGCGAGGTGGATCTGCTGTCGCGCATCACCACCTATTCCATGTCGCGCGATGTGTCGCTGGGGCTGGATTTTACGGGGATTAATTTCTACGACGGTCAGGGCTTCATGGTGAAGAAGTCGCTGGGCGTGACATCGGCCCGACAGCTGAACGGCGCGACGATCTGCATCCTGCAGGGCACGACGACCGAACTGAACGCGGCCGATTACTTCCGCACGCACAACATGACATTCACGCCGGTCATCCTCAGCACGCTGGACGAGATCGCCAACGCGTATAACAGCGGGCGCTGCGACGTGCAGACTGACGACCAGTCGAGCCTTGTCGTCGTGCGCGCCACATCGGCCAAGCCGGAAGACAACGTGATCCTGCCCGAAGTGATCAGCAAGGAACCGCTGGGGCCGATGGTGCGGCAGGGCGATCCGCGTTTTGCCGATCTGGTGCGCTGGTCGCTGTTCGCGATGATCGCCGCTGAGGAACTGGGCCTGACCAGCGCCAATATCGATCAGCAGATGGGCAGCACCAATCCGGACATCCAGCGCTTCGTGGGCAAGACCGGCGATCTGGGGCAGATGATGGGGGTGAGCAACAACTGGGCCTATAACATCGTCAAACTGGTCGGCAATTACGGCGAGAGCTTCCAGCGCAACCTGGCCCCGCTTGGCTTCCAGCGTGGCAGCAACGAACTGTGGACGCGCGGGGGACTAATGTACGCACCACCACTCCGCTGAGGCCATTTGATAATGCTAACTGGTGTGGTCCTCTGACGGCGTTTTCTGCGCTTCCGGTGCTCACGGGCAAGCGCCCGCTGCGCGCCGGTTCTCGAAGAACACCGCCAGCCGACTCACACCAGCGCATTCTCAAACCGCCTCAAACCCAGATTAAGGCGGCGGTGGATTTTTCGTGGTTTGTGGGGGAAAGAGAAAAATTTCGGCATGGGGCCGCGGTAAAAAGTAAAATTTTGCGAAATACCGCCTCATACCGGCGCGGGCCTTTTCCGCAGGCCGATCTGCTGGCAGGGTGAGGCATGGCTTTCTTCTCCAACGGGAGACTTCGATATGCAGGTTCTGAAAACCTTCGCTGCCCTGGCCGTGGCGACCGTGATCGGCGTGACAGCCGCACAGGCGCAAACGTCGGCGGCCTCGACGCTCGATGCCATCAAGGCGCGCGGGCAGCTGAATTGCGGGGTCAGCTCGGGCGTGGCCGGGTTCTCGCTGCCGGACAGCGCGGGCAACTGGCGCGGGCTGGATGTGGATGTGTGCCGCGCCGTCGCCACCGCGATCTTCGGCGATGCAAGCAAGGTGCGTTTCGTCGGCCTGTCCTCGCAGGTGCGGTTCACCGCGCTGCAATCGGGCGAGGTCGATATCCTGGCGCGCAACACCACCTTCACGCTGACGCGCGATGCGTCGCTGGGGTTCGACTTCGTGGGCGTCAATTTCTACGACGGCCAGGGCTTCATGGTGCGCAAGTCGGCCAACATCACCTCGGCACGGCAGCTGAATGGCTCGACCATCTGCATGCAGCCGGGCACGACCACCGAACTGAACGTGGCGGATTACTTCCGCACCAACAACATGACGTTCACGCCGGTGCTGATCGAAAAATTCGACGACGTGAATGCGGCGTTCTTTGCCGGGCGGTGTGACGCCTACACCACCGACCAGTCCGGGCTGGCCGCCGTGCGCAGCACGCAGGGCGACCGGGCGGGTGACTACGTGATCCTGCCGGAACTGATCAGCAAGGAACCGCTGGGCCCGCTGGTGCGCCAGGGCGATCCGCGCTTCGCCGATCTGGTGCGGTGGTCGGTCTACGCGATGATGGCGGCGGAAGAACTGGGGCTGACCAGTGCCAATATCGACCAGCACATGAACAGCACCAACCCCGATATCCAGCGTTTCGTTGGTAAAACTGGCGACCTTGGCAAGATGCTGGGGGTGGATAATGCTTGGGCGTATAATATTGTGAAGTTGGTTGGCAATTATGGGGAGAGCTTCACCCGGAATATCACCCCGCTTGGTGTGCCGCGCGGCCGGAATGAACTGTGGACGAATGGCGGTTTGATTTACGCCCCGCCGATCCGCTAATTTTAATACAGTTTGACGACGAAATTTACACGCACTCTTGCATAAAGGGTGCGTGTTTTATTCTAAATGGCGCAAGCGGGCGATTTCCTGCGTGTAAAGTCGTGACAGAGGTTAACGGGATGGGGATACTACCCCGTTCGTACGCGCCGCTGGGTGCGTGTGGCTGAATTCGGGCAATCAGGCCCCAAAGTCTGGGATAGAGGATTAATGTCGGAAACCGCCGATCCACGTTACGCGCCTGCCCGTGTCGCCAAACGGCGACGGATGAGCTTGTCCTGGTCGGACCCGATGTTCCGCAGCTTCGTCTGGCAGGTCCTGATTGTCGGGTTTGTGGTGGGCGTGCTGTGGTTTCTGATCTCGAACACCCAGCACAATCTGGAAGTGCGCAAAATCGCCACCGGCTTCGGCTTCCTGGACCGCGAGGCGGGGCTGCCGATCGGCGAGAGCCTGATCGAGTACAGCCCGACGCATACCTATTTCCGCGCGCTGATGGTTGGCGTGCTGAACACACTGAAAGTGGCGGTCATCGGGATCGTGCTGGCGACCATTCTGGGTACACTGGTGGGTATCGGGCGGTTGTCGAAGAACTGGCTGCTGGCGAAGCTGACGGCGATCTACGTCGAAGTGATCCGCGATCTGCCGCTGCTGCTGCAATTGCTGTTCTGGTACACGCTGTTACAGGGCCTGCCCGGCCCGCGCGCGGCGCTGAACCCTGTGAGCGGCGTATTCGTTTCCAATCGCGGGCTGATGGTGCCGTCGCTGGTGTGGGAAACGGGGAATCTGTGGGGTATTTCCGCGCTGCTGATCGGCGCGGGGCTGACCTTCCTGTGGGCGCGGTACGCGACCAAGCGGCAGGAAGCGACCGGCGTGCGTCCGCGCACCTGGCCGATGGCGCTGCTGTTCATGATCGGCGTGCCGACGCTGCTCTGGGGTCTGCATGGCGCACCGTTCGTGTGGGATACACCGGCGCTGCGCGGCTTCAACTTCCGTGGCGGTCTGACGCTGTCGCCGGAATACGTGGCGCTGCTGGTCGGGCTGGTGCTGTACACGGCGGCCTTCATCGCCGAGATTGTACGTTCGGGCATTCTGGCTGTGCATCAGGGCCAGTGGGAAGCCGCCAACGCGCTGGGGCTGCGGCGCGGCGTGGTGATGCGCCGGGTGGTGCTGCCGCAGGCGTTGCGCGTGATCATCCCGCCGATGACCAGCCAGTATCTGAACATTACCAAAAACAGTTCGCTGGCGGTGGCGATCGGCTATCAGGACATCGTGTCGTTTGCCAATACAACGCTGAACCAGACGGGGCAGGCGATCGAGGGGATTGCCATCATCATGGCGGTTTATCTGACCATCAGCCTGTCGATCAGCCTGTTTATGAACTGGTATAACAAACACATTGCGCTGGTGGAGCGTTGAACATGAACGTACCAACATCGCAGATGCACACTCCGCTTGAAGCACGCGAACATCCGCCGGCCAGTGTTTACGGGCCGTGGGCGTGGATGCGGGCCAATCTGTTCGGCTCGTGGATCTCCACGGCGGTTACGCTGGCGCTGATCTATCTGATCATCCGCTGGGCGATCGGGTTCGTCGACTGGGCATTCCTGAACGCGATCTGGTGGCTGCCTGGCATGGAAGCGCCGATCACGGCGGACACCATCCGCAACATCGACACCTCCGCCTGTCGCCAGTTGCAGGGGACGGGCGCGTGCTGGGCAGTGGCGGTCGAGAAGTACCGCTTCATCCTGTTCGGCTTGTATCCGTATTTCGAGCAATGGCGCCCGGCGATCTGCATCGGGCTGTTCATCTTCCTGTACGCGGTTTCCATGATGCGCCGTTTCTGGCGCTGGGAACTGGCCGTCGTCTGGCTGGTGACGCTGGCGGCAATCGGTGTGCTGATGTGGGGCGGTGTGTTCGGCCTCAGCTATGTGCCGCAGGAAAAATGGGGCGGGCTGGCGATCACGCTGATCCTGGCCACATTCGGTCTGGCCTTTGCGTTCCCGCTGGCGGTGCTGGTGGCACTGGGGCGGCGGTCGCAGATGCCGGCGGTGCGGTTGCTGTGCGTGCTGTATGTGGAGCTGATCCGCGGCGTGCCGCTGATCTCGCTGCTGTTCATGGCCAGCGTGATGTTCCCGCTGTTCATGCCCGAAGGCCTCAACATCGACAAACTGCTGCGCGCGCAGATCGCTATTATTCTGTTCGCTGGGGCATACCTGGCGGAAGTGGTGCGTGGTGGTTTGCAGGCGCTGTCCAAGGGCCAGTACGAGGCGGCGGATTCGCTGGGCCTCAGCTACTGGCAGAAGACCGGGTTCATCATCCTGCCGCAGGCATTGCGGCTGGTGATTCCGCCGCTGGTGAACACGTTCATCGGGTTTTTCAAGGATACGTCGCTGGTGCTGATCATCGGCATCTTCGATCTGCTGACGGCGGGCAAGACCGCCATCGTCGAACCTGCGTGGCAGGGCTTCGGGATGGAGGTCTATATCTTCGTGGGCGTGATCTATTTCTGCTTCTGCTTCGCGATGTCGAAATACTCGCAGAAGCTCGAGCGTGAATTCAACCAGCACCGCCAGCGGTAAAATACAGGAGACGCAAGATATGAGCGCAGCGTTAGAAAAGCCGCCGGCGGATCACAGCAAGCCGGCCATCGTTCTGGACAAGGTCAACAAGTGGTACGGCGCGATGCATGTGCTGCGCGACGTGTCGCTGACCGTCGGTACCGGCGAACGCGTGGTGGTGTGCGGTCCGTCCGGGTCGGGCAAATCCACGATGATCCGGTGCATCAACCGGCTGGAAGAACATCAGGAAGGCACCATCATCGTCGATGGCACCGAACTGAAGAACGACCTTCGCACGCTGGACCAGATCCGCAGCGATGTCGGCATGGTGTTCCAGTCGTTCAATCTGTTCCCGCATCTGACGGTGCTGGAGAACTGCACGCTGGCGCCGATCTGGGTGCGCAAGATGCCGAAGAAGGACGCCGAGGAACTCGCGATGACGTACCTCACGCGCGTGAAGATTCCGGAACAGGCGCATAAATTCCCCGGCCAGCTTTCGGGCGGGCAGCAGCAGCGTGTGGCGATTGCGCGCGCGTTGTGCATGAAGCCGAAGATCATGCTGTTCGACGAACCGACCTCGGCGCTTGATCCGGAAATGATCAAGGAAGTGCTGGAAGTGATGGTGGGTCTGGCGGAAAGCGGTATGACCATGGTGTGCGTCACGCACGAAATGGGCTTCGCGCGCCAGGTTGCCGACCGCGTGGTATTCATGGACCGCGGCGAGATCGTGGAAAGCGGTACGCCCACCGAGATGTTCGAGCACCCGAAGACCGACCGTCTGCAATTGTTCCTGAGCCAGATCTTGCGCGGGCATTAGGTCCAGGGACTCTTCAACCCGAACAAGGGCAGTGCTATACGCCGCTGCCCTTTTTCTTTGAGATACACGATGTTCTTGCGCGCAGCAGTTGCCGGACTGGTTTTGTTGATGGCCTCGTATACGGGGGCGCGCGCACAGGACGCAGCAGCGGCCGAGCGGTTTGTGCGCAACGTATACAGCCATTACCGGGCCGGTGCCGCGCCGTTCATGCCAGTCTTCGAACGTGCCCCCAGCATTTTCACGCCCGAGGTTGTGGCGCTGATCCGCAAGGAACAGGAAGAATCGGAAGGTGAGGCTGGCAAGCTGGATATCGACCCGCTCTGCATGTGTCAGGATTTCGAGGATATCCGCATCGCCACGCTGACGTTCACGCCGGTGCAGAACAACCGCACCACGGCTACAGCCGAACTGGCGGACGGAGCACACCGGTTCACGATGAAGATTCAGCTGATGGCGGTGCGCAATGCCTGGCGGATCGACGATCTGCAGGAGGGTGACGAACCCAGCCTGCGTCAGCTGCTGAATTAATCCAGCGCAGGCTTCGACCGTCCGCGCTTGATGTCCGCGCGGGCCGTCTTGCCGTCCAGTCGGCGGCGTTTGCTGGCCAGCGTGGGGCGCGTGGGACGGCGGAATTCGGGGCGTTCGGCCGCGCGTTGCAGCAGATCGACCAGACGTTCCAGCGCGTCCTCGCGGTTGCGGGTCTGATCGCGGAAGCGTTGCGCGCTGATCACCAGCACACCGTCCTTCGTCATGCGCTGCCCGGCCAGGGTCTTCAGGCGGCGGCGCATGTCCTCGGGGAAGTCGGCGGTGGTGGTGTCGAAGCGCAGCTGCACGGCGCTGGACACCTTGTTCACGTTCTGCCCGCCCGGTCCGGATGCGGTGACGAAGCGTTCGTCCAGAGCGGCATCGTCGATGCTGATGCGCGGGGTGATAGGGATACGGGCCATGACAGGCGCTTCATACGCGAGGGCCCCGCATCGGTGCAAACAACAGGCTGGGCCGCAACGCCCGCGCTGTGGTAGCAGGGCATCCTCACCCCCTCCGGAGACGCAGAGATGACTGATTGCACATTGGTGATTAACGCTGGATCGTCGAGCCTGAAATTCTCGGTGTTCGATCTGGTGGGTGGGTCGTTCGATCTGCTGATGAACGGCAATCTGGAGGAGCTGTACGGCGCCGCCCGGTTCCGCGCGCGCGACGCCAGGGGGGCCGAAATCGACAGCAAAAGCTGGGACACATCCCCCGCGCCCGGCCACGATGGTGCCATCGCGTTTCTGCTGGCGTGGTTGCAGGAGAACGCACAGGGCCGACGCATCGTCAGCGTTGGGCATCGTGTGGTGCATGGCGGGCAGCATTACGCCGCGCCGGTGTTGGTGACGCCGCGCGTGGTGGAGGATCTGGCCGCGCTGGAACCGCTGGCACCGCTGCATCAGCCGCATAATGTGAAGGGGATGTACGCGCTGCTGAAGGCCTCGCCCGATCTGCCGCAGGTGGCGTGTTTCGATACGGCGTTTCACACCACGCAGCCGGAACTGGCGACGCTGTTTGCCATTCCGCGCAAGTTTACCGATGAAGGTGTGCGGCGTTACGGCTTTCACGGCCTGTCTTACGAATACATCGCCAGCGCGCTACCGACCATCGACCCGCGCGCGGCTTCGGGCAAGACCATTGTGCTGCATCTGGGTAACGGCGCCAGCATGTGCGCGATGCAGAGCGGTCGCAGCGTGGCCAGCAGTATGGGTTTTACCGCAGTGGACGGATTGATGATGGGCACGCGCACCGGCGCGATCGATCCTGGCGTTCTGCTGTATCTGATGGACCGGCACAACATGGATGCGCGTCAGCTGGAGGATTTTCTGTACAAGAAATCCGGTCTGCTGGGAGTGTCTGGTCTGTCGTCCGACATGCGGGTGTTGATCGATTCGGATACAGCAGATGCACGTCTGGCGGTGGAGCTGTTCTGTTATCGCGCGACACGCGAAATTGGTTCGCAGGCCGCGGCGCTTGGCGGAATTGACGCGCTTGTCTTCACAGCGGGGATTGGTGAACACGCAGTGGTTGTGCGTGAAAAAATATGTCGCGCATCAGCGTGGTTGGGTGTTCAGATAGATGCAGATGTCAATGCACGTACGCATGGCATGGCAAACATCGCAACGCCGGACAGCAAGGTACCTGTCTGGGTAATTCCCACCAACGAAGAACTGATGATTGCGCGGCACACGCGCGCTGTTGTGGAGCACTAATATGGATCACCTGCCCTTGCTGGGTAAGAAGGCGCTTGTTGTCGGGATCGCAAACGAACACTCCATCGCCTGGGGCTGCGCCAAGGCCTTCCACGAATTGGGGGCCGAGGTTGCCGTCACTTATCTGAATGACAAGGCGAAATCTTATGTCGAACCGCTGGCCCGGCAGATTGAAGCGCCGTTGCTGTTACCGCTGGATGTCTCGCAGCCGGGGCAGCTGGAAACGGTGTTCGACGAGTTGGGGAAAAACTGGGGCCAGCTGGATATGCTGGTGCATTCGATTGCCTTTGCGCCGAAGGACGATCTGCAGGGCGGTCTGATCAACTGCTCGGCCGAGGGATTTTCGCAGGCGATGGATGTATCGTGTCATTCGTTCATCCGCATGGCGCGTCTGGCTGCCCCCATGATGGCAACCGGCGGCACGATGTTCGCGATGAGCTATTACGGCGCCAACAAGGTTGTCGCCAATTACGACGTGATGGGCCCGGTGAAAGCCGCGCTGGAAGCCAGCTGCCGTTATCTGGCACAGGCGCTGGGGCCACAGGGTGTGCGCGTGCACGCCATCTCTCCGGGGCCGTTGAAGACGCGCGCGGCATCGGGGCTGAAAGACTTCGATCTGCTGCTGACCGAGGCCGGGCAGCGCGCCCCGATGGGCGAGCTGGTCGACATCATGGATGTCGGTTTCACGTGCGCCTATCTGGCGACAAAATATGCACGTCGCCTGACGGGCGGCACCGTTTACGTCGATGGTGGCGTGAACATCATGGGCTGAAGCGCGAAGGGCAGGGGACATTCATCCCCTGCCTTTTCTGCGTCAGGAAACGTAGTCGATCGTCTGCATCATGCCGGCTGCCATATGGTACAGATGGTGACAGTGGAACGCCCATTTTCCCACGTTGTCGGCATCGAAGGCGATAGTCATGCTGCTGTCGGGTGGGACCAGAACCGTATCGCGGATTGCGCCAGGCTTGCGCTGCCCGTTAATCGCCACCACTTCAAAATGATGGCCGTGCAGATGCATCGGGTGCGCCATCATCGATGTGTTGCGCATGATGATCTCGACCCGGTCATCCTTGGCGATGCGTAGCGGCGCGTCGCTTTCCATTCCCCAGTCATATCCCGCCATCGAGCCTGTCAGCGCGACGTTGAATTTTTTGTTGGCAAGACGCTCTCGGCGGCGTGTGCCGGGTAGCACGATCTGAACACATTGCTGCTCGAACGCCAGATCCAGTACGGGGCCGTTGTGTTCTGCCTGGGGGGCGATGCGCGCGATCGCTGCGTCGGGCGTTGCGAGGATCAACCCGGTGCGTTCCCGCGCGCCCTCGCGCAGGGCGAGGATGGGGAAAGCGCCCGCCGTGCGAACATCGATCCGCAGATCCACGCGCTGCCCCATAGACAGCGGCACGCGCCGGGTTGTGAACGGCGATATATCCTGTCCGTCCACAGCGATGACCTGCGCATCCAGCGCGCCGGTATCGATGGTGAAGGCAGTGGCCGTCGCACCGTTGATGATGCGCAGCCGCACGCGTGCATTACGCTCGACACGCACGATCTGCGGATCGTTCAACGTGCGATCGTTGGCGAGATAGGCATCGAAGTTGATGTCGTTCAGATCCATAGGCGCTGCGCCATGCGCGGCACCATGACCTGCCGTGCCGTGATTCATGGAACCGTGGTCCATCGTCCCATGCCCGCCGGGGCCTTGCAGTTTGGCAAGCAGTTCCTCGGCTGGCGTGAACGAGAAATCGTGCAACAAAATCACGACCTCCTGTTCATCGGCGGCAAGGTCGGCTGTGGTACGCACGATCAGCGGTGCAGCCAACAGGTTCTGTTCCTGAAGCGTGTGCGCATGCATCCAGTGCGTGCCGCCCTTGCCGACTGGAAAATTATAGATGCGCGCCGTGCCAGGTTGCATCATCGGTGCCGTCAGATCCGGCACGCCGTCGTACTCGAATGGTGGGGTCAGCCCGTGCCAGTGCAGCAGTGTGGGTGCGTCAAGGTTGTTGATAACTGCAATCCGGAACTGTTCATCGGCCTTGAAGCGCAGTCCATGCACGCCGCCCGGCCCGATCAGGCCGAACACACTGGCGGCGCGCCCGTTCACGTCGAGTGTGCGTTTAACGATGTCCAACCCGATATCAGGCTGCGGTGGTTGCAGCGCATATGCACGCGGCAAACGGCTGATAGCTGCACCCGCAAGTGCAGTGGTGAGGAGAGTGCGCCGGTTCATGTCTGCCCGCCCAAAAAGAGAGTGGCACTTTAACGTCTTGCCCGGCCGCCCCCAAGGGGGGAGGATACGCGCCCCATGCCCGAATTACCCGAAGTCGAAACCGTAATGCGTGGTCTGATGCCCGTGTTGCAGGGCCAGCGTATCCTGCGCGCGGAACAAACACGCCCCGATCTGCGCTGGCCGTTGCCCGCGCGTCTGCCCGAACGGCTGGGGGGGGCGCGTGTGCTGGGGTTTCAGCGGCGGGCCAAATATATTCTGGCGCAACTGGATACAGATGAAACGCTGCTGATCCATCTGGGCATGTCCGGCCGCATGGTGCTGCGCGCACCCGGCAGCAACGAAGCGCCGCCGAAGCACGAACACGTCACATTGTATACCGAGGCCGGATGGCAGATCGGCTTCGTCGATCCACGCCGGTTCGGCGCGCTCGACCTGTTTCCCAGTGCCGATGTCGTCGCACACAAGCTGCTGGCGCAACTCGGCCCCGAACCGCTGGGTGATGATTTTACCCCTGCCTATCTGTCCAGCGCGCTGGCGGGCAAGCGCGGCCCGATCAAGACCGTGCTGCTCGACCAGCATGTCGTGGCGGGGCTGGGCAACATCTATGTGTGCGAGGCGCTGCACCTGGCCGGGATCAGCCCGCTGCGCGCGGCCGACACCGTGCGCACGGAAAAACTGGTGCCCGCCATTCGTGATACCCTGAAGGCGGCGATTGCGGCGGGTGGATCGACCTTGCGCGACTATGCCCGGCCGGATGGCGAGCTGGGCTATTTCCAGCATGCCTGGCGCGTCTATGGGCGCGAGGGTGAGGCCTGTCCCGCCTGCGCCGGACGCACCTGCCGGATAAAGCGGGTTGTGCAGGCTGGGCGATCAACATTTTACTGCACCCGCACACAACGCTAGAGTGGCCTCAGTCCAAACCAAGGAAGTTTCCACGCATGTCCACCCCCGAGATGATCCTCGTCGAAACCCAGGGCGCTGTCGGCGTCATCCGTCTGAACCGTCCGCAGGCGCTGAATGCGCTGTGCGACCAGCTGATGGCCGAGCTTGGCGTGCAGCTGCGCGCATTCGATGCTGATCCCGCAATCGGGGCGATCGTGCTGACCGGGTCAGAGAAGGCGTTCGCCGCCGGGGCCGACATCAAGGAAATGCAGGACCGCACCTATCCGGACATCTTCCTGGACGACTTCATCGGCAAGTCGTGGGAAGACGTGCTGCGGATCAAGAAGCCGGTCATTGCGGCGGTCTCGGGCTTTGCGCTGGGCGGCGGGTGCGAACTGGCGATGATGTGCGACATGATCCTGGCCGCCGACAACGCCAAGTTCGGCCAGCCCGAGATCAACCTGGGCATCATCCCCGGCGCGGGCGGTTCGCAGCGTCTGACGCGTGCGGTCGGCAAGTCCAAGGCGATGGAGATGATCCTGACCGGCCGCATGATCGACGCGACCGAGGCCGAGCGCGCCAATCTGGTTGCCCGTGTGGTGCCGGTGGCCGACCTGATGGCCGAGGCGCTGAAGCTGGCGGGCAAGATTGCCGGTATGTCGGCCCCGTCGGTCGCCATGGCGAAAGTGGCGGTAAACCGCGCGTTCGAGAGCACGCTGACCGAAGGTGTGCGCCACGAACGCCTGCTGTTCCAGTCGCTGTTTGCCACCGAAGACCAGAAGGAAGGCATGGCGGCCTTTGCTGAAAAGCGGAAGCCGACGTTCAAGAATCGCTGAGTAAGGCGAAGAGATTGTCCGCGAATGCGCTGCTGTGAGTCGCATGGTGGTGCTTCCCGAGACCCGGCGCGCAGCGGACGCTTGTCCGTGAGCACCGGAAGCGTAGGGAAGTGCCGCCAGACGGCTACAGCAGTAGCATTCCCGGACAATCTCATGGGGCGATTCACTTTTTTGCCCCCTTTGCTTGACTCTTGCCTGCGTCGTGCCTAGAACCCGCAACCTTACGCCGGTGCACTATCCGGCCCCACAGATTGAGTGATCCGACAGATGGCCAATATTGCCTCCGCGCAGAAGCGCATCCGCCAGACCGCTACCCGCACCGCACGGAACAAGGCGCGCGTGTCGCGTATCCGTACGTTCGTGAAGAAGGTCGAACTGGCGATCGCCAGCGGCAACAAGACGGAAGCTCAGGCCGCTCTGGCCGCTGCTCAGCCGGAAATGCAGCGTGGCGTGATCAAGGGCGTGCTGCGCCTGAACACGATCTCGCGCAAGATCTCCCGCCTGTCGGCCCGCGTTAAGTCGATCGGCGCGTAATTCAGCCCGACAGACTGGCCCCGCGCCATCATCGGCGGAGCTGCTTCAATTATGAATAATAGCCGCGCGAGGCATTTGCGCGGCTATTATTTATTTTCCGGGTAAAAGAAAGTACTCGTTAAGTAACTCGTAATAATCCGTAGAGCCCCTCTAAAAATACAGAAATTGCATACAAAAATAACCGCAATTATGCATAAAGATGACCGCTTTTCAGCATAATAGCTTTCTGGAATTTCTATCTGAATTCTGGTGAAGGAGCTTGCCGGAAGGCGGGTTTTCCTCTAGAAACGGCAACGTTCGATGGTTGCCACGAATTGTAAATTTTTCTTTGATTTCAGAATGTTAAACTGAAATCGGTCTCTGATTTATCGTTCTGATTGAACCTCGGTGCACCGGTGGGTGCGGATTGTCACGAACGGCGGTAGTACGATCATGCAGGAGCTTTCCCGAGTTGTGGATAATATAGCCGGGAACCCCCAGCAGGGCGGCGATTCCGCCAGTGGCCTGCCAATCGATTCAGCTCAGCTTTGGACCCGTGTCCGCGCCCGCCTGCGCAAGGAAGTGGGCGAGGTCGAGTATCGTACCTGGCTGCGCCAAATGGCCTTCGGGTCGAGCGACGGCGACGAGATCGTCGTGCTGCTCCCCACACGTTTCCTGCGCGACTGGGTGCGCCAGCATTATGGCGAACGGCTGCTTGGCCTGTGGCGGGCGGAACAGCCGGCGATCAGCCGGGTGGATATCCGCGTGGGCACGGCCGCCCCTGCCGCCGCCCCGAAGCCCGATCAGACCGCTGCACAGCCGGCCGCTTCCCCTCAGCCCAGTGCTGCGGTGGCGGCAGCGCCAGTTGCGGCAGACAGCCCGGCCGCGCGTTCGGGCAACGATCTGACCGCCCCGCTGGACCAGCGCTTCACCTTCGACAGTTTCGTGGTCGGCAAGCCGAATGAATTTGCCTATGCCTGCGCACGCCGCGTGGCGGACCAGCCGGCGACGCCGGGGTTCAACCCGCTGTTCCTGTATGGCGGCGTCGGGCTGGGCAAGACCCATCTGATGCACGCCATCGCGTGGGAGATCGTCCGCACGCGCCCCAGCGCCACCGTTGCCTATATGTCGGCGGAAAAATTCATGTACCGGTTCATCGCCGCGCTGCGCAGCCAGCAGACGATGGAGTTCAAGGAACAGCTGCGTTCCGTCGACGTGCTGATGGTCGATGACCTGCAGTTCCTGATCGGCAAGGACAACACGCAGGAAGAATTCTTCCACACGTTCAACGCGCTGGTCGATGCGGGCAAGCAGATCGTGGTCTCGGCCGACAAATCACCGTCGGATTTGTCGGGCCTGGAAGATCGCCTGCGCACCCGGCTGGGCTGCGGCATGGTGGCCGACCTGCATGCCACCACCTATGAATTGCGTATCTCGATCCTGGAAGCCAAGGCCGCGCGTGCAGGCGTGCCGGTGCCGCCGAAGGTGATGGAATTCCTCGCGCACAAGATCGCCACCAATGTGCGCGAGCTGGAAGGCGGGCTGAACCGGCTGATCGCCCATGCCAACCTGTTCAACCGCCCGATCACGCTGGAAACCACGAACGAGGTTCTGCACGACGTGCTGAAGGCCCACGACCGTCGCCTGACGATCGAGGAGATCCAGCGCAAGGTGGCCGAACATTACAATATCCGCCTGACCGACATGTCGTCGGCCCGTCGCGCGCGCAACGTGGCGCGGCCGCGTCAGGTGGCGATGTATCTGGCCAAACAGCTGACCAGCCGGTCGCTGCCGGAAATCGGCCGCAAGTTCGGCAACCGCGACCACACCACGGTGATGCATGCGGTCTCGCGCATCATCGAACTGACCGCCGCCGACCCGGCTTTTGCGGAAGACGTCGAACTCCTGCGGCGTATGCTGGAGAACTGAGGGAAGCGTTTCCGGGGCGTCAGGCTGCCGCAGAGGGTGATTTTTTCCGAAGCCCGTACATCACAAACACCACGATCCCCAACGCGAGAACCCAGAGCGGGAACCGGAAAAGGCAGAAAATCATCAGCTGGAAATCCGCTGTCCGGGCGTACAGGTCGGGCGGCGGGTTCGTCTGCATATCGGCCATCTGGGATGAAACGAAGATCCAGGCGTGAACCGGCACAGCTACCAGCCACAGGAGCGTTGCGATCAGATACGGCGAAATGCGACGGGAAGGCATTGCGAAACGGCTCATTCTGAACTGAATTGGGCAAATATGTGGACTGGGCGATGGCGTGGCAAGCGCCAGAGGCCGATAAGCTGCTCTCGAAGCGTCCTTGGGGCTTTCCCGCCGAATCCAAGGCTGGTAGCATCCGCCCCGATTCGCTACGCCCGTTTTTAGGCCATTAGGAACGACACGATGAAGTTTACAGCGGACCGCGCTGCGCTGCTCAAAGCCCTCGCTCACGTGCAGAGCGTGGTGGAAAAACGCAACACGATCCCCATTCTGGCGAACGTGATGATCTCGGTGAAGGATGGCCGCCTGACCCTGGCCGCGACCGACATGGAAATCGCGATCACCGAAGAAGTGGCCGCGGATACCAGCCGCAACGGCGCGACGACCGCGCCGGCCGCGACATTGTTCGAAATCGTGAAGCGCCTGCCCGAAGGGGCGGTGGTTGAACTGGATCATCCGGGTGGCGATGCGCATCTGGCGCTGCGGGCGGGCCGTTATTCGACCAGCCTGAACGTGCTGCCGGTAGACGATTTCCCGTCGATGGCCGCCGGCAACCTGCCGCATGAATTCAACCTGCCTGCCGCCGCCGTGCGTGGCCTGGTCGATCGCACACGCTTTGCGATCAGCACCGAGGAAACGCGTTACTACCTGAACGGCATCTACGTGCACGCCACCGACAGCGACGGCACCCAGGTGCTGCGCGCCGTGGCGACCGACGGGCACCGTCTGGCCCGTGTGGAAGAACCGCTGCCCGAAGGCGCCGGTGGCATTCCGGGCGTGATCGTGCCGCGCAAGACCGTGGCCGAACTGCGCAAGCTGGTGGACGAAACCTCGGGTGATGTGCGCGTGGCGCTGTCCGACACCCGCATCGCCTTCACGTTCGACCAGGTGCGCCTGACCAGCAAGCTGATCGATGGCACCTTCCCCGAATACGAACGCGTGATTCCGCGCGGCAACGATAAGATCCTCAGCGTTGGCAAGAAGGATTTTGCCGACGCCGTGGCTCGCGTGTCGGCCATTTCGACCGAGCGTTCGCGCCCGGTGAAACTGTCGATCTCGCGCGATCTGCTGGTGATCTCCGCAAGCTCGCCCGAGCAGGGCACGGCGACGGAAGAACTGGACGGTGGCCGCGCGAAGTATGAAGCCGGCCCGATCGAGATCGGCTTCCAGGCGCGCTATCTGAACGACATTACCGACCAGATCGGCAATGAAGTTGAATTCCTGTTCAGCGACGGCTCGGCCCCGACCATCGTGCGCGATGCGGCGGATACGTCTGCGTTGTTCGTGCTGATGCCGATGCGCGTCTAAGACTGCTCGCGGGGCCTGTGTATGGCTGATGCAGGCCCCGCGCTTCGTCTACAGCGGGTCGGGTTGACCGATTTCCGCAATTACGACGATCTGCTCTGGCAACCGGCCGGGCGGATCGCGGCGATCATCGGCCCGAATGGGGCTGGTAAAACCAATCTCCTCGAAGCGATATCTCTGCTGGTGCCGGGCCGCGGTCTGCGTGGCGCGCGTATGCCCGAACTGCTGCGCCATGGTGCCGCACGCTGGGCGGTGGCGGCACGGTTCGAAACCCCGGCGGGCGAGATGGATGTCGGCACCGGCACACCGCCTGATGGCACGACCGAGCGGCGGGTGTTCCGGGTGAACGGTGCCCCGCCCAGAAGTCAGGCCGATGTGGCGCAGCGTGTGGCGGCAGTGTGGCTGACCCCGCAGATGGACCGGTTGTTCCAGGAAGCGGCGGGTGGACGACGGCGGTTTCTGGACCGGCTGGTCTGGGCGCTGGAACCCGGCCATGCGCGCGAGATCGCCGCCCACGACAACGCCATGGCGCAGCGCAACCGCCTGCTGGCCGAGGGCCGCGCGCAGGATGCCTGGCTGGCCGGTCTGGAAGACGCGATGGCGCGGCACGGTGTGGCCGCTGCGGCGGCGCGACGCGCATTGGTGGCGCGGCTGAATGCGCTGCCTCCGCCGGGCGCGTTTCCCGCCGTGAGGGTGTTGCTGAAGGACGCCATCGCCGACTGGCTGGAAGAAGCCCCGGCGCTGGCCGCCGAGGACCGTCTGCGGGCTGCTTTGGCCGCCAATCGGGGGCGCGATGCGGCGGCGGGATCGTCGCTGCTGGGGGCGCATCGGGCCGACATGGACCTGCTGCATCTGGAGAAAAACCTGCCCGCCGCGCTTGCGAGTACCGGCGAACAGAAGGCGCTGCTGGTCTCGACCATTCTGGGTCACACGGCACTGATTGCCGAGGTGCGGGGTTTTGCGCCGTTATTGCTGCTCGACGAACCGGCCGTGCATCTGGACCCCGAGCGTCGCGCGGCGCTGTTTGCGGCACTGGTTGCACTGCCCGCGCAGGTGCTGATGACGGGCACCGACGCCGATATTTTCGCCCCGTTGTCAGGGTTGATCGACATGCAGCGCGCAGATGGCGGGAAGCTGTCTCCGGAACCCGGATTTCCGCGCGAAAATACCCCATAAAACAGGGCGTTAAATTGCGCGTAGCCCTAGGCCAAACGGTGCCGAATCGCTATAAGAATTCACTATTCCCGACCCGCCCGCAGGAGTTCCCGACGGCATGACCGAAACCGCCGCGCCGAAGCCCGATTCAAACGACGAATATGGCGCTGATTCGATCTCTGTCCTGAAGGGGCTGGAGGCTGTTCGCAAGCGTCCGGGCATGTATATCGGCGACACCGATGACGGTTCGGGCCTGCACCACATGGTGTTCGAAATCATCGACAACGCGGTCGACGAAGCGCAGGCCGGTTTTGCCACCGAATGCTGCGTGACGCTGAACGGCGACGGCAGCGTGACGGTGACCGACGACGGGCGCGGCATTCCGGTCGACATGCACACCGAGGAAGGCATCAGCGCGGCGGAAGTGGCGCTGACGCATCTGCACGCGGGCGGCAAGTTCAACCAGAATTCGTACAAGGTTTCCGGCGGTCTGCATGGGGTTGGCGCCTCGGTTGTGAACGCGCTGTCGGAATGGATGGAAGTGCGCATCTTCCGCCAGGGCGGCGCGCATCGCATCCGCTTCGCACATGGCGACACCACCATGCCGCTGACGCGCGAGAGCGAACATTCCGGCCCGACCGGCACACATGTGACGTTCAAGCCCAGCCCGCAGACCTTCACGAAAACCGAATTCGAATTCAGCATCCTTGAACGCCGCATGCGCGAGCTGGCGTTCCTGAACTCTGGTCTGCGCATTGTGTTGCGCGACGAGCGCCACACGCCGGCGCAGGAAACGGTGATGCACTACGAAGGCGGTCTGATCGCGTTCGTGGAATGGCTGGACCGTGCGAAGTCGCCGTCCTTCACACCGCCGATTTTCGCCCGCACGATGACCGATGCAGGCATCACAGTGGAATGCGCGTTGTCGTGGAACGACAGCTATCACGAGACGATGCTGTGTTTCACCAACAACATCCCGCAGCGCGACGGCGGCACGCATATGGCCGGTTTCCGTCAGGCGCTGACGCGCGTGGTGACGAAGTATTCCGAAGGTATGGGTGGCAAGAAAGACAGCGCCCCGCTGGTCGGCGACGACATGCGCGAAGGCATGACGGCGGTGCTGTCGGTGAAAGTGCCGGACCCGAAATTCTCGTCGCAGACCAAGGACAAGCTGGTCAGTTCCGAAGTGCAGCCGGTGGTGCATGTGGCGGTGGCCGATGCGCTGACCCACTGGTTCGAGACGCACCCCAAGGAAGCCAAGGCCGTCGTCCAGAAGGTGATGGACGCGGCGAATGCGCGCGAGGCAGCGCGCAAGGCGCGTGAACTCACGCGGCGCAAGAACGTGCTGGAATTCTCGTCCCTGCCGGGCAAGCTGGCCGACTGCCAGCAGCGCGATCCGGCGCAGGCCGAACTGTTCCTGGTGGAAGGTGACTCGGCGGGTGGCTCCGCCAAGCAGGGGCGCGATCGGCGTTTCCAGGCGATCCTGCCGTTGCGCGGCAAGATCCTCAACGTGGAACGCGCGCGCTTCGACAAGATGCTGGGCAGCGCGGAAATCGGCACGCTGATCACCGCAATGGGCACCGGCATCGGCCGTGGCGAACCGGAACAGGGCGGGTTCGATGTCTCGAAACTGCGCTATCACCGCATCGTCATCATGACCGACGCCGACGTGGACGGCGCGCATATCCGCACGCTGCTGCTGACTTTCTTCTTCCGCCAGATGCAGGAACTGGTGGCGCGCGGGCATCTGTATATCGCGCAGCCGCCGCTGTATCGCGCCAAGCGCGGCAACGAAGAACGCTATCTGAAAGACGACACCGCGCTGGAAGCATACCTGCTCGACAAGGCGCTGGCCGAAGCGACGGTGAGCTTCGCCGATGGCGCGACCGATCTGGCCGCTGATCTGGGCTGGGTGCGCGAGGCGAATGCACGGCTGAAGCGTCTGGGCACGGTGGCGCCGGTGGCGCTGCTGGAACAGGCGGCGATTGCGGGCGCGATGGCGCCGGAAACTGTAGCGGCGGCCAGTGCAGAACTGGCAGCGCGCCTCAACGCGATCAGCCCGGCTTCGGAGCGCGGCTGGGTGGTGGAAGGCGGCGATACCGGCCTGACCATGGCGCGCACCGTGCGCGGCGTGTCGGAACGGCACACGCTGGACGTCGCGGCGCTGCGCAGTGCGGAAGCACGCTGGCTGGCCGAACGCGCCGATCTGCTGAAGGCGCGTTTCGCGACGGCACCGAAAATGACGTTTGGTTCGACCGAAACAACAGTCGATGGCCCGTCCAGCCTGTTCGACCGCCTGATCGTTCAGGGCCGCAAAGGTCTGGCGATCCAGCGCTTCAAGGGTCTGGGCGAAATGAACCCCGACCAGCTGGGGAAGACCACGCTGGACCCCGATGCGCGCACGCTGTTGCAGGTGAAGATCGGCGATGTGGAGGACGCCAGCGAAGTGTTCACCACGCTGATGGGTGACGTGGTTGAACCGCGCCGTGACTTCATCACCGAGAACGCGCTGAAGGTCTCGAACCTCGATATCTGAATGTTTGCGCGGTTTTTAAAGTTTCTGGGTGCGGCGTCGCTGCTGGGTTTGCTGGTTGCAGCCCCGTTGCTGCGTTACGCCAAAACCTGGCTGATGACCGAGGTGCCGCTTCCGCACGCCGATTGGATCGTCGTGCTGGGTGGCGAGTCGGGGCAGCGTGTGATCGGCGCGGCAGAGCTGTATCACCAGGGCATTGCGCCGCGCGTCTTCATCACCGGGACGGGCGACTGCTACGTGATTGAACAGCGGTTGCGGATGGCGGGCGTTCCGGGCGATGCGATCGACAAGGAATGCGTGTCGCGCAATACACGCCAGAACGCGCTGTTCACCCGCCGCGCGCTGGCCGCGCAGAACCCGCAGCGGATCATGCTAGTAACATCGTGGACGCATTCGTACCGGGCGATGAACACGTTCCGCCAGCTATGGCCGGATGTGGAGTTCGGCATGCACAGCGTCTATGCGGGGGATAACCTGCGCAACACGCTGGTGGTTTACGAAGCGGGATCGGTGCTGGCGGAATATGTGAAGAACGCGCTGGATTACCTGCGGATCCCAAACGCGGCGCAGGCCAGCGGGCAGTAAAAACGGGGGCACCCGCAGATGCCCCCGCGTGACTTCAGGATTTCGTGATCAGCCGATAAGGCGTGCGATCCGCCATCACCCCCAGTTCAATCCCCGAGACGCGGCGCTGCGAGACCACCGTATCCAGCTGCTGCAACATGATGACAAACGGGCTGCGTTCCAGCATGTCGCGTTGCAGCTGTGCATACATGGCGATGCGTTTTTCCGTATCCAGCTCGCGCGCTGCTGCCTTGGATCGCGCATGAATATCGGCATCCTGCCACGATGAATTCCACGCGCCGGTGCGCAGCGGTGTGTCGGTGGAGTTGTCGCCGTTTTCGCAGAACCACTGCGCATTGGTGTTGGGGTCGAAGTAATCCGCTCCCCAGCGCCCCAGCGAGATATCGTGCTGACGGTTGCGCGTGCGGGTCAGCACGGCGCGGATCTCGCCACTCTGCAATGTCACACGAATGCCGACAGCGGCCAGATCGGCCTGGATCGCCTGTGCAATGTCGCTGAACGGCGAGCTGGAGGCATGATCGAGCGTGATCTCGAACCCATCCGGCACGCCGGCTTCAGCCAGCAGGGCCTTGGCGCGGGCGATGTTCTTCTGGAACGGCTTGTCGGTGACCGCGGCGGGGAAACCAGCGGGCAGGAAAGTCTGGTGCACGGTGTAGAAATTCGGTGTGATGTTGCGCTCGATGCTGGTGTAATCGATCGCCCATTTGATTGCCTGTCGCACCTGCGGTTTTGCCAGCAGTGGGTGTTTGGTGTTCAACGACAGATACAGCAACCGCGCCCGCGCGATCTGCTGCGGCTTTAGCGTGCTGTCTGATGCAATGGCGCGCAGCTGGTCCGGCCCAAGATCGCGCGCGATGTCGATATCGCCCTGCTGCACCGCCAGCAACTGCGTAGCGGCTTCGGGCATGTGGCGGATCACCATGCGCGTCCACGATGGCGCCGCGCCGATTTGATGCGGGTTGATCCCCAGCATCACGCTCTCGCTGGCGCGCCAGGAATACAGCGTCAGCAGACCCGATCCGGCCGAGTTGGTTTTCAGCCACGCATTGCCCAGATCGCCGTCTTTCTGGTTGGCCATCGCGACGGCTTTTTCCACCACGCCGCCAATGGTCGAGGACAGGCAGTAGAGCACAAAACTCGGCGCGAAGGTCTCGGGCAGCTTGATAACGACTGTGCGTGCATCGGGGGCGGTGATGTCCTGCGCGACGTTCTCGGCCGTCAGCCCGAACTGCTTCAGGATGAAGGCGCAGGGTTTGTTCAGCAGCACGCCGCGCGAGAGCGAGAACACCACGTCCTCCGCCGTCACCGGTTTTCCGGATGCGAATTTTGGCCCCTGGCGCAGATGGAATGTATAGGTCTTGCCATCGGCGCTGACCTCCCACCGTTCGGCCAGATCGCCTTCCAATTTATTGGGGTCGCTGTTCGGGCTGGTGACCAGACCTTGATAGATGTTGCCGCACAGTTCGCTGCCGGTGAATTCAAAACATTCCTGCGGGTCGAGGCTGATCAGATCGTCGATCCGTTTGCCCACCACGATGATGTTCGACGGGCTGGCGGCATAGGCCGCATCGGCGGCGTGCAGCAGGGCGGCTCCGGCGGCGGTTGCACTCATCAGAAAACGACGTGTGAGCATGGGTGTTTCCTTGTTTTTGTTTAATTGCGTGCAAGGATACCCGCCTTGCCCGATGTGGCAAGCAGACATGCAAACGGGGGCACCCGTGGATGCCCCCGTTCTGTTATGCGGTTCAGATGTTTACTTCGTCACGGTAAACAGGCGCGTGCTTTCCGATGTCGGGCCGACGCGCAGACCGGAAACACCGCGACGTGCGGTCGGCACCTCGATTTCCTGCAACAGCACCACGAACGGCGCGCGTTCACGGTGCAGGCGCTGCAACTGCTGATACATGGCGATACGCTTGTCGCCATCCAGTTCGCGCACGGCAGCCTGCGACAGGTCCGAGATTTCCTTGTCCTGCCACGACAACCGCCAGGTCAGCGGTTTGATCGTCGCGCCGTCCGAGTTGTCGGTGTTTTCGCAGAAGGCCTGCGCGTTGCTGTTCGGGTCGAAATAGTCCGACCCCCAGCGCAGCATCGCCATTTCGTGTGTGCGCGCGCGCGTCTTGGTGATGATGGCGCGCATCTCGCCGCCCAGCAGATTCACCTTGATGCCGATGGCCGCCAGATCGGACTGGATCGCCTGGGCGATGTCGCCCAGCGGTGCGCCCGAGAAATGGTCCAGCGAGATCTCGAACCCGTCTGGATGTCCGGCTTCGGCCAGCAGCGCCTTGGCGCGGGCGACGTCCTTCTGGAACGGCTTGTCGGTCAGCGCGCCGGGCAGGCCCGCGGGCAGGAAGGCCTGATGCGCACGATACGTATTGGCGGTGATGTTCTTCTCGATCGCCGTGTAGTCGATCGCCCATTTGATCGCCTGTCGCACCTGCGGCTTGGACAGGATCGGGTGTTTCTGGTTCAGGGCGATATACATCAGGCTGGCGCGGTTGGCCGGTGTGGTCACGAAATCCGCATTGCCCGCAATGGCGCGCAGCTGGTCGGGGCCAAGGTTGCGCGCGTAATCGATGTCGGCCTGACGCAGCGCCAGCAGCTGGGCCGACGGTTCCGACATGTGCCGGATCACGAAGCGGTTCCAGGTTGGTTTGTCGGTGCCTGCGTAGTGGGCGTTGAGGTCCAGCGTCACGCTTTCGCTGGCCAGCCAGTTGCGCACGGCAAGCGGACCGGACCCGGCTGAATTGGTCTTCAGCCACGCGCCACCCAGATCGCTGTCTTTCTGGTTTGCCATGACCGCAGCTTTTTCGACGATGCTGCCGACATTGGCTGTCAGGCAGTAGAGCAGGAAGGTCGGCGCGAAGGCTTCCGGCAGTTCGATCTGCAGTGTCTTGGCGTCGACGGCCTTCACGCGCTGGGCCACATTGTCCTTGGTAAGGCCGAACTGCGTGAAGATGAACCCCGGTGCCTTGTTGATGATGACCGCGCGCTGGATACTGAACGCTGCGTCTTCGGCGGTGACGGGCTTGCCCGAGGCGAATTTCACACCCTGGCGCATATGGAACGTATAGGTCTTGTGATCGGCCCCGATTTCCCAGCGTTCGGCCAGCTGGGGGATCAGCTTGTCGGGTGAAGCCGGGTCGGCGATCACCAGTTTCTGATACACGTTCCCGCCGATTTCAGCGCCCGAATATTCGAAAGATTCCTGCGGGTCGAGGGTGATGATGTCGTCGATCTGTTTTCCCATCACCACGACGTTACGCGGTGTGGCAGCCTGCGCGTTGTTGCGTCCGGCCAGCAAGGCGCCGGTGAGGACGGCAGACGACATGAGCAGCGTGCGGCGGTTCAGCATAACAAGGTTTCCCTGACGTGTTATTACCGGTCAGGATAGCGCGGGTTTCACGAAACGAAACATAAAAACGCATCTGCGCGCGCAGGTCGAAAACTGGAAAAAATGCCCACCGGGGGACTCGAACCCCCATGTCCAAAAGAACCGCGGATTTTAAGTCCGCTGCGTCTACCATTCCGCCAGGCGGGCCTGAATATTCTCAGTGGGTTGCGAGAGAGGATCTGCCGCGTGGCAGAACCCAGCCCGAAAAACCAAAGCCATTCGCCGAGCTATTACGTGGCATGTTTCGGTCTGTCAAAACAGGGCAGCGGTTTGTTAATGCGCTTTATGCATTCTTGTTTTGCACGGCCTGTGCAGGCACCTCTGGTCCTTAAGGCCATAAGCTCAATAATCATCTGATCCGGGTTTCAGAATACTGCGATCACCATCATGCGCTTTTTTGTTGTGGCGTGTGTCGATGAACGGGATGCGCGAACTGCCGATCGTACCATCGTCAGGTTTTTGAAGCTGACAGACCCATGCCCCGTACACACCAACTGTACCAGGTGATGAAAGGGCAATAAGCGCCCCGGCTGTCAGCCCCGTTGAACCCGCCGCCCCCGGCGCGAGGCAGGGTTGTTTACGAACGCACTTCCCAAGATGGCTGGGCTGGTAAAGTTAAAATAAAAGTAATAAATAGTTATGTAATTATAATATACACTTACAAAAATGCAGGTTTTTCAATATTTTAACGCATTATAAATAGATGAAGTGTAATTTTCATAAAAAATAACTGTAAAATTACAGTGAAATTCCTTATCTTGCTTTCAACCATTTAGTTACATTAACTGGACATCCCCCCGCCATGGCGCCCTATAAAAATTTGATGCGTTCCAAATATACCAAGAACCTGCTCCAGGGTACGGCGCTGGCTCTGGTTTTTGGACTGACGTTCATGAACAGCACGCCCGCCCAGGCGGGCTGCGTCGGATTGGATACGCCCACGATCAGTTGCACGGGAAATTCCAGCGGCATCATGGAGCGGTGGAACTACTCCACGGGGGTGGCGATTACCGCAAGCGGCTGGACCCTGGATGCCGGGCGGTTGAACATTCACAGCAGCTATAGTGCGACTCCACTGTCGATGACGTTTACGGGGGATAATGTTACCGTTACGAATGGTGACGGTAATACGTTTATTAACGGCGATGGTGTTATTCACCTGAGCAATGCCTCGGCTGGCGGGTCAGCCAGCATCAGCATTGTCGGTGGTAATATTCAGGTCGTTGCGCCAAATTCACAAGGCGTTGCGGCTCAGGCCGAAAATACAACGGGCAATGCCACGATCACCGTAAGCGATCTGGTTGTAAACCTGACCAATACGGATAGTCGCGCAGTCTTGAATGCGGCAGCCAGCGGCACCGGCAGTGCGTCGGTCACGATGACCGGCGGCAGCCTGACGACGGCAGGCGAAAATCTGCTGGGCGATCGGCCACGCTATGGGGCTGTGCGTGTGGCCAGTAACTCGGGCAACGTCAATGCGACGATTAATGGTGGGACCATAACAACGCTGGGCGTTGCCTATGGCATCGTTGCGACCGCCGGTCCCAGTGGAACCGTAAACGTCGACAGCTCGGCCACTATCGATACACGTGGCGCATTTGCGGATGGCATCCATACCGTGGGCCGCGATGGCAATACCACAATCAAAAACAGCGGCGCGATCAATATCGCCGGGAGAGTTGCCAATGGCATTTATGCTGTAAGCAGCAATCTTGGTAACGGTAATATTTCGGTGACCAATACGGGCGCGATCACGCTCACGAATACAGCCCCCGATATGTGGGATGCGGCCTATGGCATCTTAACGACGGTGGAAGGCAGCGGCTCCACGTTTATCAATAATTCCGCAGCCATCACAGCGGCATACGGAACCGCAATATCCGCGAGCGGAACCGCCGGCACGATGACCATCATCAATAGTGGCAAACTGAACGTCCATGATTTCGGGATTATTGCCTGGAATAATATGACGGCCACTAATCTTGATAATGCCAATGTCCGTGTGGAAAACACGGGCACCATCGTATCGAGTGACGGTATCTTGACGCGCGCATACGGTGTCGGCACGACAACGGTGATTAATACCGCTGATATTACGACTACTGGAACAGGCATCGCATCGGATGGGTCTAATGGCCTGATACAGATTACCAACAGCGGCAAGCTGAATTCAGGCTTTGCGGGAATTGACGCCTCGGCTGACGGTAACGGCAGGGTGGATGTGAACAATACGGGATCTATTACTTCGGCAGGCAATGGCATGAGGATAACCAGCGGTGCTGGCGATATCCAGGTGACCAACAGTGCTGCGGCGACGATCCTGACGACGGGGATGGGCTACGGCGGGGCTGGTATTGCCATACAAAATAACAGTACCGGTACTACCACAGTCAATAACGCTGCTTCCATCACGGTGGTGGGGGATTACGCGCATGCCATCGTCGCATGGGGAAGGGGCGGCCCGGTAACGGTGAATAACACCGGCGTGCTCAGCGCTACTAATATCGGGATCTATGCCCTGTCCAGAGTTGATGGGCAGGTGAATGTGAATAACACCGGCGCCATCACGTCCGTTGCCAACGGGATCGAGGCAGGCACGGAGAGTGGGGCTGTCGAGGTCAATAACGCAGCGAACGTCACTTCCAGCACCGCGGACGGGATCAGGCTGGATTCGGTGCACGGCACCGCAACGCTGAATGTAACCGGCGGCATTGTGAGCGCGCTGAACGGCAATGGTCTCACCATGGTGAGCATGACCGGCAATTCGACAATGACAATAAGTTCCGGCGCAGAGATTCACGGCGGAGCAGCCGGTGTTCTGAGCTACAGTGCAACCCAGATGCTGAGCAATGCCGGCCAGATTGATGCACTCAGCGACGTTGCCGTCATGAGGGGCGTCAACACGGCGTTTAAGATCCTCAATACGGGCTCGATCACGGGTGTGATGACCGTGGCACCGTCGGCGGATGGTGTGGTGACCGGGGCATTGTCGCTGGATAACGTTGGCGTGTGGAATCTGCGCAGCTTCGGTGACACCGATGGCGATCACGTACGTGATACGTGGCGTGTTGCAGTGTCTGATTTTGAGTCGCTTTCCGGCAACACGATCAACAACACCGGCGTGCTGAACATGGTGGCACAGGCCGGTACAGCAGCAACGTTCGATGCGACGGGTGCCTATCTGCCCGGCGGCCTTGCTGCGAACACTCCGGTGGCGGGCGGCGCGGTGCAGGCGCAGATCCTGGGCGTGCAGACGTTCAGCAACAGTGGCCTGATGGACCTGACCGGTGGCGGGTCTGTGCCCGGTAACGTGCTGGTGATTTCGGGCGGGCATACAGCCGGCACCGATGGTGGCGGCGTGTATGTCGCGAACGGTGGCGCGATCCGTCTGAACACGGTGCTGAACGATGGCGGCGCGAACTCCGTCTCCGACGTTCTGGTCGTCGACTCGACCCGGCTTGGCACCGCGGCGACGAAGCTGCAGGTGAATGCGGTCGGCGGCGCTGGTGCTCTGACCACCAGCAACGGCATTCTGCTGATCGAGGTTCTGGACAAGGCGGCCTCGGCCACGGGTGTATTCGCACAGGAAGGCCGCATCGTCGGCGGCGCGTTCGAATATCATCTGTATCAGGGCGGCGTTGGCGACAGTGCCACGGACGGCAACTGGTATCTGCGTTCCACACTGGCGACTCCGCCTTTGCCGCCGGGTTGCGAAGAAACCAACACCTGCCCGAAGCCGCCGCCGGTTGTTCCGCAGTTCCGTCCTGAAGTCGGGGCGTATCTGGGCAACCAGATGGCGGCCGTGGCGATGTTCCGCCACACGCTGCACGACCGTCTGGGTGAAGTGGATTATCTGGAACGCCAGCGCGACATCGACGAAGGCCGCCACGCGGCGTCGTGGGTGCGCGTCACAGGCAACCTGACCGACAGCGTTGCCGCGGGACGGCAGCTCGATCTGCGCACGATGGCAGGTATGGCGCAGGCCGGGTTCGAACTCGGCCGCTGGACCGATGGCGACAGCCGTCTGCTGCTGGGCGTGATGGCAGGTGCAGGAACAGCGCACACAACATCGCGTTCGCTGGATGGCAGCTACGACGCCAAGGGCGATGTGACGGGTTACAGCGTTGGTCTGTATGGCACCTGGTATCAGAGCGCGGCAGATGCGCGCGGTCTGTATATCGACACCTGGGTGCAGCACGGCTGGTACGATAACACGGTGAAGGGCGATGAACTTGCGTCCGAAAGCTATGACAGCCGTGCACTGTCGGCGTCGATCGAAGCGGGCTATGCGTTCGAACTGGCGCGTGGGGAACGTCGGGCTTATTTCTTCGAGCCGCAGGCGCAGGTGATCTACACCGACTATTCGGCCAATGCGCATCGTGAAGCCAACGGCACGGTGGTTACCCCGGGCGATGCGGGTGGTTTCCTGACCCGGTTGGGCGCGCGTATCTACAACCGTCCGCTGACCATGCAGGGCGAACGTGTGCAGCCGTTCCTGGAATTCAACTGGTGGCACGCGATGGAAGACAACTCGGTTGCGTTCAACGGTTATTCGGTTGCGCAGAACATGCCGCGCGACACGTATGAAGTGAAGCTGGGCGCGGAAGCCGAACTGAACGACCGCTGGACGATGTGGGGCCATGCGGGTTTGCGTCTGGGGGCCGATGACTTCCGCGATGTGGATCTGCTGCTGGGGGCGAAATACAGCTGGTAACAGCTGTGCCTTATCAACAAACGAAAACAGGGCGTCGGGAAACCGGCGCCCTGTTTGTTTTTGGATTTCTGTGGCCAGCCAATCTACGACGTGGAGCCACAGATCAGGGCTGCCGCAGTGCGCCCCGGCGCGCGGGGGGGGCGGCATTTTCGGCTGTCAGGGTTGGTGGGCGCACGGCCGACCGTGCTGCAGTCATACGACGTTGTGTTGCAGCCACATCTGCCGATAGTTCAGTTTCCGTTGGGATGTGTTCATCCAGTGCCCCGGCTTCGATATTCACCCGACTGTTCTGGGTGGCCAAAGCCTGCTGCTGACGCGACTGACGCGTGGTGGAATCTGCCGCTGGGAGACCCCGTGGCATCAAGCGGGCAGTGGTCACGGAATCTGCGCGGGGCGACCGCCCGTTGGTGCGGGCTTCCTCGGTCAGGGCTTCCGGCGTCACGTTGCAGGCGGCAGAGGACAAAGCCAGCCAGGGGGCGGGATCAACCGGTCGTCCGTTGATGCGCACTTCCAGATGCAGATGCGGCCCGGTCGAACGACCGGTAGACCCCAAGGCACCGATTTCCTGCTGTGCGGTTACCATCGTGCCCGGTGTGATATTCGGGGCAATGCGCGACATATGCGCGTAACGGGTTACGATCCCACCTTCGTGCAGGATTTCAACCGTGTTGCCATATGCGCCGTAAGATCCAGCATGAATAATTTCACCCGCGGCGACGGAATGAATGGGCGTTCCCGTCGGGCCACGGAAATCAAGCCCCGAATGCAGGGCACCCCAGCGAAACCCGAATCCCGATGAAAGCTCAGCAACTCCGGCAGTTGGCATGACCATTTGGCCACACAAATCGGAGCTCGCCGCTGAAACGGGGAGGGAGGCCGTAAGTGATAATAGAAAAACAAAGCGTCTCATGATACCGCAATTCTGGTCTGCATACGTTAAACATTATTGTAAAATCACTAACTTCCGATTGATTTATCGCAAAACAATACGGTTAAGAAGGGCAATTACCGAGATTTCCAAAAAAGGATTCTGGATCTGCAATTTGATTCGGAAACCGGATCTCCAGATGAACATGACTGCCATAGGTAATGCCGCTGCGTCCCGCGACGCCGATCTGTTCGCCGCGTGCGACCATGCGTCGGCCCTCTGCCAATGCCGGAGTTACCCGCCCCAGATGCGCGGTGCGGCTGCGAAAACTGCCGTGGTCGATCTCCACCACCAGCCCGTAACCGGCGACCCGCCTCACAAACACCACGCGTCCGGCAGCGATCGCGCGCACCGGCGTTCCGGCTGGGGCGCGCAGGTCGATGCCGCTATGGTGCGAGGCCCGGCGCAGCCCGATCGCCGGGCGTGGTCCGAACCCGGACGAGATGCAGGCCGGTGTCACAGGTGTCAGCAGCTCCGGGATCTGCGGTGTTTGCCCCATCGCCGTCCCACACAGGACGGTCCCGATACAAAACCAGCGCATGGGGCTATTTATCCGCAAACTGCATATACCTTGTAATATACGCGTCGGAAAACGGCATTCCGTCCCCTATCCAGCGATGGACGCGCGCCCCGACGCATGCGAGAGAGCACAAACCGAATCCACCCTGAGAGCAAGCCCGACGTGACACATACCGGTCAGATCCCCCCCGGCAGAGCCAACCGCGCTCACATTATTGTATTGGGCAACGAAAAAGGCGGCAGTGGCAAATCGACCGCCTCGATGCATGTGATCGTCGGTCTGCTGCGCGAGGGCTACCGGGTTGGCGCGATCGATCTGGACGCCCGGCAGGGAACGCTGTCGAAATACCTGGCCGCCCGGGCACGCTACGCCGAGAGCAAGGGCATAGACCTGCCGCAGCCACGCTGCCTGTCCGTCTTCCGCAGTGAAGTCGACAGCCGCAAGGAGGCCGAGGCCGAAGAAGCCGCTCGGCTGGATGCCGCCATTGCGGACCTGTCGGCCGATTGCGACATCGTCGTGCTGGATTGCCCGGGAGCGGACACGTTCCTGTCGCGCCACGGGCACGGCTATGCCGACACGCTGATCACCCCGATCAACGACAGCTTTGTCGATTTCTCGATGCTGGCCACGGTCGCGCCCGAGGATCGGACGGTGATCACCCCGTCGATCTACAGCGAGATGGTGTGGGAGGCGCGCAAACGCCGCTTTGCGCTGGACAAGGGCCGGATCGACTGGATCATCATGCGTAACCGTCTGGGCGCGACCGAGGCTCGCAACAAGCGCGACGTTGGCACCACGCTCGAGGAGCTGGCCAAGCGAATCGGTTTCCGCACGGTGCGTGGTTTTGGCGAGCGGGTGATCTTCCGCGAGCTTTACCTGCTGGGCCTGACCCTGATGGATTTGAAGGATGCGCGGCTGGGCATGCCCATGTCGATGAGCCATGTCACGGCCCGGACCGAGGTGCGGTCTCTGCTGGGGGCGATCCGCAAGCCGGTGCCGAGTTTAACTTTAACGTCCCCGACTGCGTAATCCTGTTGCCTGTCACCGCGTGGGACGCTATAGGCACGCCCTTGACCGGGCTGGCTACCGCCCGCGAACGGCTGCCGACATAGCTCAGGGGTAGAGCAACTGATTCGTAATCAGTAGGTCCTCGGTTCAATTCCGAGTGTCGGCACCAGGTTTCTCTAGGCATTCAGAGAATCTTACTCACCCAGTAACCGGGGCTTTCTCTTTCGCGGACTCACTGCGGACTCACTGCGGACTCATTTGCGCGTGGTGTTGGGATAGAGCTGCCGGGTAAAAACATTTTTCATTTCGCGGCGATGTGCGCTGAAGGGGGCGACGGTCCCCGGTGTGACGGGGGCCAGGAATCGCTCCCCCTACCCTGAACGTGGTGTTTCTTGTGTACCGGTGTTCCAGTCCCGCCAAGGCGCTCAGAACGCAGGACTTTTCGTGATGCTGTGGTGTTCGTGCATCGGAACACCATAATCCCGGTGTTCCATGTCTGCGGTCAGACCAGACCGTCCTCGGCCATCATGATGCTGGCAGCGACCCGATACAGCCGTATCTTGCCATGCCCCGGCACACTGACGGCGTGCGGCGCTTTGCCCTGTCTGTCGGGTGGTGGCAGGTAGCCGTGCTGCTGCAACAGCTTTACCGCCGCGCGCAGGTTCAATCCTTGCAGTGCCTCACGCATGCCGTCCGCCGTTAGATGGTATTGCCAGTATCCAATCCCATCCTCAGCAGATTGCCAGCGTTTCCAGCCAGCGCGGTTGATGGTGCGGATATGCTCGATGGGTGGGATCTGCAACCGTTCCCGCGTGTCCTGCTCCTGGCTGGAGGGATCATGCCAGACCTCGAACCGTGACGATCCGTTGCGCTGGATAAAGTCCCGCACCGCCACGATCGCCTGCATGTCCTCGCGCGCACCGGCCGTGCCGCGCTCGGCCATACTTGGCCTTCAGCTTGTAGAACGTCGCAGGACTCAGCCCATGCTTGCGGCACAGCTCAGCCGTCGGCAAGCCAGCCTCCTGCTCTTTGATCATCCCGATATTCTGCGCTTCAGTGAAACGGCTTTTCCTCATCGCGTCTGCTCCTTCAGGTTGGGCAGACTCTACATCAGACTGAGGGAACTTCCGGGGGGCAGGTCAGTCTGTTCTTAAAGTAGCAGCGGGCCGAGAATGGAAATCAGCCCCGCTTTTCCCCCGAATGCGGGACGCAGCCGTACAGCACCATGTCGGTGTGCAGTTCCACCACCTCGGCCTTGGTCAGGCGGCCTTCGGGTTTGTACCACGTGCACGCCCCCGTCAGCATGGCAAGGATCGCGTAAGCCGTAATACGCGTGTCGCGAATTCCAAACGCCCCCGCAGCAACACCCGCATCGAGCAATGCGACCAGATTTTCCTCGTACGTGCGGCGCATGGCGATGATCGTCGCGTAATGCTGCGGCTCCAGTGCGCGCAGTTCGAAATTCGCGACAAACACCTCCTGCTTCTTCTCGAGATGATAGACGATGTGATGCGCGATGAACGCCCGCAGCCGTTCCACCGGCTCGGCCGGGGCATCGGCCAGCGCTGCCTGGGTCTGTGCCAGCAGGGCTTCCATGTGCTCGTGGATCAGGTCGAACAGCAGATCCTGCTTCGTGCGGATGTGGTTGTAGAGCGAGGCAGCCTGAATCCCCACCTCGGCCGCCAGCTCGCGCAGGGTCATCGCCTCGAACCCGCGACGATAGATCAGCCGCAGCCCCACACGGCGAATGGCCGCAGCCGTGCGTGGCCCGCTCGACCCGACAGTGCGGCCCATAAAATCCCTCCAAAACGGCATCTGGCCGCGAAAATAGAAATTAGACAAGATTTTGCTTGCGTCAACACGCGAACAAACTAACGTCCGTTAGTGAAAGGGCCGCAGAGCCCGCCTAATGGGGAGGAAACGCACGATGTCCAGCAGCCTGAAGACCCTCGATTTCGGCCTTGGCGAGACCGCCGATGCCCTGCGCACCGAGATTGCGCGCTTCGCCGCCGCCGAGATCGCACCGCGCGCCGCCGAGACCGATACCACCAACGAATTCCCCGCCGATCTGTGGCGCAAATTTGGCGATCTGGGCGTGCTGGGCATCACCGTGAGCGAAGAGTACGGCGGCGCGGGCATGGGCTATCTGGAACACGTGATCGCGGTGGAGGAAATCAGCCGCGCATCCGCCTCGATCGGGCTGTCTTATGGCGCGCATTCCAATCTCTGCGTGAACCAGATCCATCGTAACGGCTCGGAAGAACAGAAGCGCCGCTATCTGCCGAAGCTGATCTCTGGCGAGACGGTGGGGGCGCTGGCGATGTCCGAACCGGGGGCCGGGTCGGACGTGGTGAGCATGAAGCTGCACGCCGAAAAACGCGGTGACCGGTACGTGCTGAACGGCAACAAGATGTGGATCACCAACGGCCCCGATGCAGGCGTACTGGTGGTCTACGCCAAGACCGATCCGGCGGCCGGTTCGCGCGGCATCACCACGTTTCTGGTCGAACGCGGGTTCAAGGGTTTCTCGACCTCGCCCAAGCTCGACAAGCTGGGCATGCGCGGGTCGAACACTTGTGAATTGGTGTTCCAGGATTGCGAAGTACCCGAGGAAAACGTGCTGGGGCAGGTCGGCCGTGGCGTGAATGTGCTGATGAGCGGGCTTGATTACGAACGTGCGGTGCTGGCTGCCGGGCCGCTTGGCATCATGCAGGCCTGTCTGGACGTGGTGCTGCCCTATGTGCGCGACCGCAAGCAGTTCGGGCAGGCGATCGGCGAGTTCCAGCTGATGCAGGCGAAGATTGCCAACATGTACACGGCGATGAACGCCACCCGCGCTTATGTCTACGCCGTGGCACGCGCCTGCGACCGTGGGCTGACGACACGCCAGGACGCGGCCGGAGCCATCCTGTTCGCGGCCGAGAAAGCCACCTGGATGGCGCTGGAAGCGATTCAGGCGCTGGGGGGCAACGGTTACATCAACGACTATCCGACCGGCCGTCTGCTGCGCGATGCCAAGCTCTACGAGATTGGCGCGGGTACTAGCGAGATCCGTCGCATGCTGATCGGCCGTGAACTGTTCAACGCAGCCGCCTGAGGAGAGAGACGAATGCCGATCATCGAATCAGCGCTGGATCTGCGCTCCCCCGAAGCTGTCGCCAATGCGGAGGCCATGCGCGAGCTGGTGACGGACCTGCGCGAGACGGCCGATCATGTGCGTCTTGGCGGCGGGGAAGTGGCGCGCGAGAGGCACCTGTCGCGCGGAAAACTGCTGCCGCGCGACCGTATCCGCGCGCTGATCGACCCGGCATCGCCCTTTCTTGAAGTGGGCCAGCTTGCTGCACACGGTCTGTATGGGGGCGAGGTGCCCTCGGCCGGGATCGTTACCGGCATTGGTCGCATCTCGGGCCGCGAATGCATGATTGTCGCCAACGACGCGACGGTGAAAGGCGGCACGTATTTCCCGATGACGGTGCAGAAGCATCTGCGCGCGCAGGAGATCGCACAGCAGAACAATCTGCCCTGCGTGTATCTGGTGGATAGCGGTGGCGCCAACTTGCCGAACCAGGACGAGGTGTTTCCCGGCCGCGACCATTTTGGCCGCATCTTCTACAACCAGGCGCAGATGTCGTCGCAGGGCATCGCGCAGATCGCGGTGGTTATGGGGTCGTGCACGGCGGGTGGCGCGTATGTGCCGGCGATGTGCGACGAATCCATCATCGTGCGCAATCAGGGCACCATCTTTCTGGCCGGTCCGCCGCTGGTGAAAGCCGCGACGGGCGAAGTGGTCAGCGCCGAGGATCTGGGCGGGGCCGATGTGCACAGCCGCACATCCGGCGTGACCGATCACTATGCCGAGAACGATGCGCACGCTCTGGGCATCGCGCGTCATGCGGTGGCGAGTCTCAACACCGTAAAGCGCCCCCCGGTCGAGCTGCGCGAACCCGTGCCGCCGCGCCACGCGCCCGAGGAAATCTATTCCGTCGTTCCGGTTGATAGGCGCACACCGTATGACGTGCGCGAGATCATCGCGCGTATCGTGGATGGCAGCGAGTTCGACGAATTCAAGCGGCTGTATGGGCCGACTCTGGTCTGCGGCTTTGCGCATATCTGGGGCTATCCGGTGGGGATCGTCGCCAATAACGGCATCCTGTTTTCCGAGAGCGCGCAGAAGGGGGCACACTTTATCGAGTTGTGCGCGCAACGCGGCATACCGCTGGTGTTTCTGCAGAACATCACCGGCTTCATGGTGGGCAAGCGGTACGAGGCCGGCGGCATTGCCAAGGACGGCGCGAAGATGGTCACCGCGGTTGCCACCGCAGCCGTGCCGAAATTCACTGTCATCATTGGCGGCAGTTTTGGCGCGGGCAATTACGGAATGTGCGGGCGGTCTTACTCGCCGCGGTTTTTGTGGATGTGGCCGAATGCGCGCATCGGCGTGATGGGCGGCGAACAGGCGGCATCGGTGCTGGCCACCGTGCGGCGCGACGGGATCGAGTCACGCGGCGGATCGTGGTCGGCCGAGGACGAAGAAGCGTTCAAGGCGCCGATCCGCGAGCAGTACGAAGTTCAAGGCCATCCCTATTACTCCAGCGCCCGTCTGTGGGACGACGGCGTGATCGATCCTGCCGATACGCGGCGTGTGCTGGCGCTGGGTCTTTCCGCCAGTTTCAACGCGCCGATCCCGCAAACCCGCTTCGGCCTGTTCCGGATGTGAGGGCAAAATGTTTCGTAAAATCCTGATCGCCAATCGCGGCGAAATTGCCTGCCGTGTCATCGCCACTGCCCGCCGGTTGGGCATTGTCACCGTCGCCGTTTACTCGGACGCAGATGCCAATGCGCGCCACGTGCGCATGGCGGACGAGGCATGGCCGATCGGCCCCGCCCCCGCGCGCCAGAGCTATCTGGTGGCGGAAAAAATCCTCGACGTTGCACGCCGTTCGGGGGCCGAGGCAGTGCATCCCGGTTACGGCTTCCTGTCCGAGAACGCCGACTTCGCCGCTGCCTGCGCCAAGGCGGGCATCGTGTTCATCGGCCCGCCCGAGGGCGCAATCCGCGCCATGGGATCGAAGGCCGAATCGAAGACGCTGATGGAGCGTTCCGGCGTGCCGCTGGTGCCCGGATATCACGGCGATGCACAGGACATGGCGGTGCTGAAGGATGCAGCAACGCGGATCGGTTATCCGGTGCTGATCAAGGCCTCGGCCGGTGGCGGCGGCAAGGGGATGCGCGTCGTTGAATCGGCCAGCGATATCGAGGACGCCATCGAAGGTGCGCGGCGCGAGGCACTGGCATCGTTCGGTGATGGTCGTCTGCTGGTCGAGAAATACCTGACCCGCCCGCGTCACATCGAGATCCAGGTTTTTTCCGACACGCACGGCAACACGGTGTCGCTGTTCGAACGCGACTGTTCGATTCAGCGTCGCCATCAGAAGGTGCTTGAAGAAGCACCCGCACCGGGGATGGACCCTGACCGGCGGCGCGCGATGGGCGAGGCCGCCGTCGCGGCTGCGCGCGCGGTTGGCTATGTCGGCGCGGGCACGGTGGAATTCATTGCCGAGGGTGATGCGTTCTTCTTCATGGAAATGAACACCCGTCTGCAGGTCGAACATCCGGTGACGGAAATGGTCACCGGGCTGGATCTGGTGGAATGGCAGTTGCGCGTGGCAGCGGGCGAAGCATTGCCGGTGCCCGAAGATCGCCTCGGCCTGCGCGGCCACGCGATCGAGGCACGCGTCTATGCCGAGGATCCGGCGCGCGACTTCATGCCCGCCGTCGGCACGCTGACGCATCTGCGTCAGCCGCGCGAAGTTCCGGGGCGCGTGCGCGTCGATACCGGCGTTGTGCAGGGCGATCAGATCACGCCGAACTACGACCCGATGATCGCCAAGCTGATCGTCTGGGGTGAGGACCGGCAGGCCGCAGTGCGCCAGTTGGCTGCCGCGCTGGCTGAATACGAAGTGGTCGGCGTGACGACCAATCTGGGTCTGTTGCGCAGCATTGCCAATCATCAGGCGTTTGCCGATGCCGCGTTCGACACCGGTTTCATCGCGCGCCATGCAGACGACCTGCTGCCTGCAACACCACCCGCCGAAGCGGCGGATGTCGAGGCCGCGGTCTGGGCTGCTGCCGCGCTCACCACCATGCGCGACCAGCGTCTGGCGATCGAGGCGCAGGCGCGCACCACCGGCGATCCGTGGTCGGTCTGGGCGGCGGTCGATGCGTGGCGGATGAATGGTGATGGGTATCAGGATCTGCATTTCCTGCGCGGCGATTCCGCGCCGGTGATGCTGCGCACGCACCCGCTGCCCGATGGCAGCTTCCGCCTCGATCTGCCGAATGGCCCCGTCAACGCGAAGCTGATCGGCGACGAGGCCGGGCCACTGTTGCTGCTCGACGGTGTTTCGCGACGGTTGAAGGTGGTGCGCCGGGGGACGGAACTGACGGTTATTCTGGCTGGGCAGAACCATATGCTGGTGCAGGTGGACCCGCTGGCCCCGCCGCAGACCGAAACCGCCGGCAGCGACCGCGTGACCGCCCCGGTTCCGGGCCGCGTGACGCGCGTTCTGGTGCAGCCGGGCGACGTGGTCGAAAAGAACGCGCCGCTGGTGGTGATTGAGGCGATGAAGATGGAGATCACACTCCGCGCGCCGCTGGACGGCACCATCGCATTGGTGCGCCACGCGGTGGATGACATGGTCGAGGAAGGAACGGAGCTCGTTACCTTCACGGCGGAGGCGCAACAGGCAGCAGCCTGATCAGAAGCCGGCACGACCGGACAGCGCCACGCCTGGAAGGAAATTCAAGGGGGATGGAATATGAGCGATCAGACAGCAAGCTATGTATATGGCGCCGCCGATGAACCGCTGCTTGGCCAGACGATCGGCCAGGCACTGGAACACGCGGCCGAGGTATGGGGCGATAATGTCGCGCTGATTGCGCGTGCGCAGGGCGTCCGATGGACGTGGCGCGACTTGCGCGACCGCGCCGATGCATTTGCCGCCGGTCTGCTGGCGCTGGGTCTGCGGCGTGGCGACCGGATTGGCATCTGGTCGCTGAACCGTGCCGAATGGGCGCTGACGCAGTTTGCCGCCGCGCGTGCGGGGCTGATTCTGGTGACGATCAATCCGGCCTATCGCCTGTCCGAACTGGAATTCGCCCTCAACAAAGTTGGTTGCGCGGCGGTGGTGACGGCGACGGCGTTCAAGAGCAGCGATTACATGGGGATGATCAGCATCCTGGCGCCGGAACTTGCGACCGCGACCCCCGGTAAGCTTTCCGCGCCGCGCCTGCCGCATCTGCACACCGTGATCCAGATCGGCGGCCCGGCCGAACCCGGCACCATCGCGTTCGAGGATGTGGCCGCCCGTGGCGGCGCAACTGAACGCGCGAAACTGCGCGAGCTTGCGGACCAGTTGCAGTTCGACGATCCAGTGAACATCCAGTTCACCAGCGGCACCACCGGCTCGCCCAAGGGCGTGACGCTGACGCATCATAATATCCTCAACAACGGGTATTTTATCGGCCGTGCCCTGCGGCTGACCGATGCGGACCGCATCTGCATTCCGGTGCCGCTGTATCATTGCTTCGGTATGGTGATCGGTAACCTCGCTGCGCTGACGCATGGCAGCACGATGGTCTATCCGGGGGAGGGCTTTGATCCGCTCGCCACGCTCGAGACCGTGCAGGCCGAGGGATGCACCGCGCTGTATGGCGTGCCCACGATGTTCATCGCCGAACTGGACCATCCGGAATTCGCGCGCTTCGATCTTCATACACTGCGCACCGGTGTGATGGCGGGTGCGCCCTGCCCGATCGAGGTGATGCGTCGTGTGGTGGAACAGATGCACATGCGCGACATCACCATCGCATACGGCATGACCGAGACCAGCCCGGTGAGTTTCCAGAGCGCCGTGGACGATCCGCAGGAACGCCGTGTGACGACGGTGGGCCGCGTGCATCCGCATCTTGAAGTGAAGATCGTCGATACCGATGGCTGCATCGTTCCGCGCGGCAAGTCGGGCGAGCTTTGCACGCGCGGCTATTCCGTGATGCTCGGCTACTGGGGTGATGACGAGAAGACGGCGGAAGTGATCGACTCCGCGCGCTGGATGCACACCGGCGACCTCGCCACACTGGACGACGAGGGGTACTGCAACATCGTCGGGCGTATCAAGGACATGGTGATTCGCGGTGGTGAGAACCTGTACCCGCGCGAGATCGAGGAATATCTTTTCCGCCACCCGAAGATTCAGGAAGTGCAGGTTTTCGGCGTGGCCGACATGAAATACGGCGAGGAACTCTGCGCCTGGATCCGCCTGCGCGAGGGCGAGGACATGTCGGAGAACGAGGTGCGCGACTTCTGCCAGGGCCAGATCGCCCAGCACAAGATCCCGCGTTACATCCAGTTCGTCGGTGAATTCCCGATGACGGTTACCGGCAAGATCCAGAAATTCATCATGCGCCGCCGGGTCGAGGAAGAGTTCGGCCTGAAGCACGCCGAGACCGCCTGAAGCGCGTGGCACCGATGCTCCGGTGCCACCATTCTCTGCCGGGAATTACACCGGCAGAAGACCCTTTCTGCCGCATGGCAGGGGAAGCTGACCGTTCGTCCATGCAGTGAACAATGGACACGGCGAACACGAAGGGCCGCAAAGATCGGCCCGGTAAAACAAGAAACAAAAGGGGGGACCCCATGCATCGAATCGACGTACACAAGCTGGTCGACGACGCAAAATTCAATCGCCATCATGGGCTTGTTCTTTTCTGGTGTCTGCTGATCCTCATCCTCGACGGGTACGACCTTGCCGTCGTGGGGGCCGCGTTGCCGGCGATCATGGCGGATATGGGGGTGGACGCCACGAAGGCTGGCTTCATGGCAAGTTCCGCCATGTTCGGGATGATGTTCGGCGCGATCTTCCTCGGCACGCTGGCCGACAAGCTGGGGCGGCGGCTGGCGATCTCGATCTGCGTTTTACTGTTCAGCGTATTCACGGCGGCGGCGGGGCTGACGCGCGATCCGGTCACCTTCAGCATCGTGCGCTTTCTGGCCGGTCTGGGTATTGGCGGCGCGCTGCCGATTGTCACCGCGCAGATGGCGGAATTCTCGCCGGTGCGGGTGCGTGCGCGCGTGGTGACGCTGGGGTTTGCGGGGTATTCCATCGGCGGCATTCTGGTCGCGCTGACCGGCAAGCAGCTGATCGAAACCTATGGCTGGCAGTCGGTGTTCTTCGCCGCACTTGTGCCGGTGCTGCTGATCCCGGTGATTATGAAATCGATGCCTGAATCGATGCCGTTCCTGATCAGAAAAGGCCGCGACGATGAACTGCGCCGCACTGTGGGCAAACTGCTGCCGGATTACCCGATGCAGGGGAACGAACAGTTCATGATCCCGGCCGAGGCCCGCGCCACCAGCGCGCCGATCGCCAAGCTGTTTCACGATGGCCGCGGCGTCAGCACGGTGATGATCTGGCTGGCGTTCTTCATGGGGCTGTTCGTGGTGTACGCGCTCAGCGCGTGGCTGACCAAGCTGATGGCGATGGCGGGTTACAGCCTTGGATCAGCGCTGAACTTCGTCATCGTGTTCAATGTGGGGGCGATCCTTGGCGCGGTGATGGGGGGCTGGCTGGGCGACAGGTTCAACATCAAATATGTGCTGGTCGGCTTCTATGCGATGGGCGCGCTGTCGCTGACGTTGATGGGGTATACCAAGTCGACCGAACTGCTGTTCGTGATCGTCTTCATCGTCGGCGCTTCGACGCTGGGCACGCAGATTCTGGCCTATGCCTATACGGGCGTGTTCTATCCCACTTCCATCCGTTCGACCGGCCTTGGCTTTGCGTCGGGCGTTGGGCGGCTGGGGGCAATTCTGGCACCGATCCTGATCGGCACTCTGGTCTCGCTGGACCTGGGGCTGGAGCAGAACTTCATGGCGATCGGGTTTGCGGGCCTGCTGGGGGCGATTGCGGTGATGCTGATCAACCATCAGCGTTCCGCCCTGGTTCCCCAGCACATCCCGGTTGAAACATCCCGCCAGACCGAGGTCGAGATCGAAGCCGTGCCAGCCCCCGCCGGGGCCGGGGGCGCGTAAGCGTTCGTCTGCAGATGGCCGGCATTCGGGGCAGCCCGGATGCCGGCCGTAACGGCTTATCTGGCAGGGCGAGGCCGTTCCCTCAGGACAGGGCAGCCTTTCCGTCAGAGGGATTGGGCAAAACCCCTATTTCCCGGTATGCTGCCTGCCTTACTCCCGAATCAGGCGTTTCGATGACCAGCACAGACACTCACACCTCCGATCAGGTCGATTTCGGCTATACCTCCGTTCCGCGGACGGAGAAGGCCACCATGGTGCGCAAAGTCTTCGAAAGTGTCGCGCCAAAATACGACCTGATGAACGATCTGATGTCGCTTGGCGTCCACCGTTTATGGAAGCGCGAATTCGTTGCGGCGCTGGATCCGCGCCCGAACGATACGCTGCTGGATCTGGCGGGCGGCACGGGTGATATCAGTTTCGGCTGGCTGAAGCGTGGCGGTGGTCCCACCATCCTGTCCGACATCAACCCCGCCATGCTGGGCGTCGGGCGCGACCGCGCGGCGGAACGCGGGCTGCTGTCCCATCTGCGTTTCGCGGTGATCGACGCCGAGGCAATTCCGCTGCCCGACCGATCGGTCGACCGGGTGAGCATCGCCTTCGGCCTGCGCAACTGTACCGACAAGGACGCCGTCCTGCGCGAGGCACGCCGCGTGCTGAAGCCGGGCGGGCGGTTTTTCTGTCTGGAATTCTCGCGCCTGAAAATTTCGGCGCTGGACCCGGTCTACGATGCCTGGAGCTTCCAGGTTCTGCCGCGCATGGGCGAAATGGTTGCCAAAGACGGCCCGTCATACCAGTATCTGGCGGAAAGCATCCGCATGTTTCCGGATCAGGAAACTTTGGCCGACATGATGCGCAAGGCGGGATTTGCGCGCGTCTCGGTGCGTAACCTGTCGGGCGGGATTGCGGCGATTCACAGCGGTTGGAGGCTCTGAAACAGCGTGCGCGCCCCCCTTCTTGCGCCGGTTGACCGCGAGGACAGCCTGGCCACCAAAGCCTATCAGGAACTGCGCCACGCATTGATGAGCGGGCGATTAGAACCTGGGCAACGCCTGGTGCACCGTAATCTGGCGATCGAGCTGGGCGTCAGCCCGACGCCGGTGCGCGAGGCATTGCTGCGGCTGGTGTCCGAAGGCGGGCTGGTGCTGGACGAACGCGGGATCGCCTATGTCCCGCAGCTGACGCCGGACGTGTACAGCGAAATTCTGGCCCTGCGCGTCGACCTGGAAGGCCAGGCCGCCATGGCGGCCGCCGAACGCGCGACGGATGCGGACATCACCCGGCTGCGCACGCTGCACGCCTGCCTGACCGATGCGAAACAGGCGGGCGATGTTGTCACCGTGTTGCAGGCCAACGAACGGTTCCATTTCCATCTGGCCGACATGGCCGGTCGCCCGGTGTTGAAACGGCTGATCGAATCGCTGTGGCTGCAATGCGGCCCGATGATCCGGCTGCGCTACAACGTCGAGATTCGCAGCATCCCCGAAGAACACCCGCACCTGAAGCTGCTGTCCGCGCTGGCACAGCACAACCCCGAGGCCGCGCGCGCTGCCATTGTGGGCGATCTGGAAGAAAACGGCGCTATCCTGCTGGATATTTTGAGCAAGCAGCAGACCGAATAGGTCTGTATAGGCTTCAGTTCAGGCTGTCATCGCCCTGATTCCCGGGTAGCGCGTCGTCGTCGTCGCTCTGCGGGGTCTCGGCCGCGCTGACGATATCGTCCGAAATACGCGCGCGCAGGCTGGGGGTCTGGTTGGTGGGGGCCAGGATGTCGTCGACGCGCCAGCCATCTTCGGTAGCGATCAGCCGGTAACCCAGACGATACACAAGCGGGTGCGCGTCGCCCTCACCAAATGACAGGGCGACGCTGACATCGGCCTCGGCATGGGTGGTGTCGATCATCCGGGTGATGATGTCGGTCACCCGCAGCTGCCAGTATTCCTGGCACAGGCAGAACGGGTCGTAGCTCGTGGCGTTGGGTTCGTTGAACTGCTGCGACAGGGCCTGCCCCTGCTGCCACAAGGCCAGCAGCTCGTCCGACATTAACGTGGTCAGAGTCGCGTCCGGCAGGTTTGGTGGGCCGTTATCGGTGCTGTAGTGTTCGTAGATCCCCGCCACAAAGGCGCGCGCCGGGGCGGCTGCATCCTCGCGGTTCGACAGGGATGCAGCCAGAAACAGTCCCAGCATGGCCAGCGGGATCAGCAGATAGGGCAGCTGGCGCAGCAATCCGTTCTTTTTTTCGGGCATGGTTTGCATGCCCCTATCCTAGCGCAGAAAACCGACGATGCGTTCCACTTCAGCCACGATCGGGTCGGCGATGGCGGCGGCGCGTTCGGCACCCTGCTTCAGGATCGCGTCCAGTTCGGTGGTGTCCTTCAGCAGACGCTGCGTCTCGGCACCGATCGGGCCGATCTTGTCCACCACCAGGTCGGCCAGCGCGTTTTTGAACACGCCGAAGCCCTGACCGCCAAACTGCGACAGCACGCCCGCCGCATCAGAGTCGGACAGGGCGGCGTAGATACCCACCAGATTGCGTGCCTCGGCCCGGCCTTCCAGCCCGGCCAGTTCGCTGGGCAGGGGTTCCGGGTCGGTCTTGGCGCGACGGATCTTCAGCGCAATCGTCTCGGCATCGTCCGACAGGTTGATGCGCGACTGGTCCGATGGGTCGGACTTGCTCATCTTTTTGGTGCCATCGCGCAGGCTCATCACGCGGGCGGCGGGGCCCAGGATCAACGGATTGACCTGCGGGAAGAAATCCACTTCGTAGTCATGGTTGAATTTCTGCGCGATGTCGTTGGCCAGTTCCAGATGCTGGCGCTGGTCGTCGCCGACCGGCACGTGCGTGGCCTTGTATGCCAGAATATCGGCGGCCATCAGCACGGGATAGACATACAGCCCGGCCGAGGCACCCTCGCGGTCCTTGCCGGCCTTGTCCTTGAACTGGGTCATCCGGTTCAGCCAGCCGATGCGCGCCACGCAGTTGAAGATCCACGAAAGCTGCACATGCGCGCGCACCGAACCCTGCGCAAACAGGATGTGCTGTTTGGGGTCGACACCGCAGGCGATCAGCGTGGCCGCCATTTCGCGCGTCTGCTGGCGCAGCGTGGCAGGGTCCTGCCAGACCGCCGTGATGGCGTGCAGATCGACCACGCACCACACGCATTCATAGTCGTTCTGCAACGCCACCCAGTTCCGGATCGCACCCAGATAATTGCCGAGCGTCGGCACGCCGGACGGCTGAATCCCCGAGAAAATGCGTGGCTTTGCGGTCATGTCTTATTCCAACTCTGCGTCGCGAAAGATGATGTTCGTGTTTATGCGCGGCGGCGGCGTTTGGCCAGCGCCAGGATTTCGCGGATGTCGAAGGCGCGGATCCCCTGCCCGACCAGCAGATAGACCAGCCCGCCCGCCCCGACCAGCACCGCCAGCCCGATCCAGCGCGCAAAGCGGATCGACCCCAGCAGGTCGAACAGCGGGTCCTGCCCGAACCACAGCACGGCGGCCATCGCCCCGGATGCAACGGCCATGCGCAGGATGCGGCTGCGCAGGCGCGCGGATGGCACAAAATGCCCGCGCCGCCACAGGATGAAGCCCAGCAGCCCCGCGTTGAACACGGCGGCCAGCGCGGTGGCCAGCGCCACGCCGACATGCGCCAGCGGGTACATCAGTGCCAGATTCAGCGCCAGATTCAGCGCCACCGCCGCCATGCCGATCTTCACCGGCGTGCTGGTATCGCCGCGCGCGAAGAACCCCGGCGCGAACGCCTTGGCCAGCACGTATGCGGGCAGCCCGATGGCGAACACCGTCAGCGCGGCGCTGGTGGCGGTTACCGCTTCAGCCCCGAACGCGCCGCGCCCGAACAGCGCCGCCACGATTGGCCCTGATGTCACCGCCAGCGCCAGCGCGGCGGGCAGGGTGAGCACCAGTGAAATCTCGATCGCCTGATTCAATGTGGCGCGCGATGCGTCTTCCTCGCCCGCGCGGACCTGGCGCGACAGCAGCGGCAGCAGGGCAGTGCCCACCGCGGCGCCAATCACCCCCAGCGGCAGCTGGTTCACGCGGTCGGCGTAATACAGGAACGACACGCTGCCGCCGGGCAGCAAGGACGCGATAATCACGTCCACCGCCAGATTGAGCTGCGTGACCCCCGCCCCCACGATGCCCGGCGCCATGCGGCGCAGCAGCACGCGCATCTCGGGCGTCAGGCGCGGGCGCGGCATGCGCAGCTTCATGCCCGATACGGCACAGGCATGGGCAACCAGAATCAGCTGCAGCACGCCCGACAGCGTGACCCCCCAGGCCAGCGCGTGGCCGGGCGGGGCAACAGACGCGGTCAGCAGCCACAGCGTCGCCATGGAGACCACGTTGAACAGCACCGGCGCCCCCGCAGCCATGGCGAACTTGTTCAGCCCGTTCAGCACCCCGGACAACAGGGCCACCAGACAGATCAGCAGCAGATAGGGGAAGGTGATGCGCGTCATCTCGACGGCGAGGGTGAATTTGGCGGGGTCGGCGGAAAACCCCGGGGCCAGCACCGTCATGATCTGCGGCATCAGCAGAATGCCCAGCAGGGTCAGCGCGCCGAGGAACACCGCCATCATCGCCAGCGCCTGTTCGGCGATGCGGCGTGCGGTGTCCGGCCCTTCGGCGGCCAGCGTGCCCGCGAAGGTGGGGACGAAGGCGGCGTTGAACGCACCTTCTCCGAACAGGCGGCGGAACAGGTTGGGCAGTTTCAGCGCGACGAAGAACGCATCCGCGACCGGGCCGGTGCCCAGAATGGCGGCGATGAACATGTCGCGCGCGAAGCCAAGAACGCGACTGACCATCGTCCAGCCGCCGACAGTAAGAATTCCACGAAGCATCCGGGCGGCTTAGAGCAATTCTGGTTTCGGGGAAACAGGTAAGGATTGGTGTTGCGCGCTGTTACAATTCTGCCCTTGTATTAGCGTAATCCGCGCATAGGATTTTTCATGATCCACCGCATATGGAGACAGGTGACATGACAACGACACGCCGCCGCTTTGCGCTGTTATTGGCCGGCATTGCCGGAAGCGGCCTTGTGGCCGGGGCAGCCAGTGCGCAGAGCATCGGCATCATCATCGCGCCATCGGGCCCGCCGCCGATGCGTTACGAACCGCCACCTCCGCCGCGCGCGGGCTATGTGTGGATGCCGGGCTACTGGCATTGGGACGGGCGTCAGTACGGCTGGCGCAACGGCACATGGGGGCGTGCGCGCCCCGGATATAACTGGGTCGAGCCGACCTGGTATCGGGATAATCGGGGCTGGCGTTATTCGCAGGGCAGCTGGCAGCGCCGCCCGACACCGCCGGGCCATCGCGGTGGGCCGCCGCCCGGCCATTACGATCGGGGTGGCCCGCCCGGTCACTACTACGACGATGACCGTCGGGGTGACGACCGCCGGGACGATAACCGGGGCCGCGGCCGCGGGCATCGCTGACAAGACAAGGGGCCTGCGGTGGATGCCGCAGGCCTTGTCTGTTTTTCAGAAGCGGCGCGGTTCGGTGACCTGCTGGCCGAATACCTGACCGATGGCCTGTCCCAACCCGAAGGCGACGTCGCGCAGATCCTCGCTGGTCTGCTGGCACTGGATGGACGCCACCCACAGGGTCTGGGCCGAGCCAGACTGTGTGAGTTCGGCCCGCACGGCGATCTGGTTGCGGCCGCGCTGCGGGCGTGACGACATGCGATACCCGGCGGGGTCGTTGCGGCCCCAGCCGAAATCGTCCCAGTCGCGATCTGCCGGCGCCCCGAAATTACCGCTGCCGCCACCCACGCGCCCACGCGACAGGACCGAGGTCCGCAGCGACAGGCGCAATGGTGCCGTGGCCAGCGTGTTCTGCGGGGTCGCCACCGGTACGCCAGCCTCGCGCAACCCGGCCAGGAAGCGTTCTCCCAGATCGCGGTTTTCCGGACTGTCGTTGGCGATGTCGAGCGCAACCGGATGAGCTGTGGGCAGTGGATGCAGTTTTGTGGCAACGACCGTGCCATCGCATCCGGAGCCGGCCTGAGCCGAAGATACGCAAGCTGCAACAGCGAGCAGTGCGCCGAAAATATGTGTCCTCATGTTTTTTGTTCTCGTTCTTGGAATATGCGAAGCCTAGCAGCACTCAAAGGCGGAGCCACAGCCTAAAAAGACCATAATCCAGTGTTATATAATGACTGGAGTTTAAGGACTTTCGCCGCAGTTGAGTGGCGATGCAGGGGGCTTGAATGCGTTTCGTCCGGTTATTGACGCTGACTGCCACTTTGCTGACCACGGCCTGTTATTACCAGCCGCAGCCAGACGATGGCGCGTATTATGGCGGGTATGGCGGTGGATACGTGGGGGGCGGCTACGTTGGCGGCTATGCGGCGCCGTATCCGTATTACTACCCGTCGAATTACTACTATCAGGACCCTCGGCCCCGGGATCGTCGGCACCGGGGGTATGATGACGGCGATGGCGATCGGCGCAACGATGGCGGCCGGTGGAATACCGACACCCATACACGGCGCCCGCCACCGCAACAGCAGCAGCCTTCGCGCAACTTCCAGGTAAGGCCACGCCCGCAGCCGCAAGCGGCGCAACCAACGTCGCAGCCCTCGCGTAACTTTCAGGTGCGGCCACAGCCACAGCCACAGCCAGCGGCACCGCCGCCGCCACGCCCGCAGCCTTCACGCAACTTTCAGGTGCCGCAGCAGCAATAGCCTGAAGCAGTGGGGGGAAGGTCAGCCCTTCCCCTCGAAGAAGTCGCGCACCTTGGCGAAGAAGCCTTCGTTCTCGGGCGAGGACTTGGTGGTCGCTTCGCCTTCGAATTCCTCGAGCAGTTCGCGCTGGCGCTTGCTGAGGTGCTGCGGGGTTTCGACCGCGACCTGGATATACATGTCGCCGCGTTCCGAGCGCCGCAGGATCGAAAAACCCTTGCCGCGCAGACGGAACTGCTCGCCGCTCTGCGTGCCGGCGGGGATTTTTACCCGGGCGCGGGTGCCGTCGATCACCGGGACTTCAACTTCGGTCCCCAGCGCTGCCTGCGTCATGCGGAGCGGCACGCGGCAGTAGATGTTCGCGCCATCGCGGTGGAACAGCGAATGTTCACGCACCGAGACCTCGACCAGCAGATCGCCCGGGGGGGTGTTGCGCGGTCCGGCCTCGCCTTCGCCGGCCAGGCGGATGCGGGTGCCGTCTTCCACACCGGCGGGGATCGCCACCTGCAGGGTGCGTTCGTTCTGCACCGTGCCGTTGCCACCGCAGATCTTGCACGGGTTGCGGATGGTCCGGCCCGAGCCGCTGCAGGTCGGGCAGGTCTGTTCAACCACGAAGAAGCCCTGACGTGCGCGCACCTTGCCCATGCCGCCGCAGGTCGAACATGTGTCGTTGCTGGCCGCGCCGTCCTGTGCGCCGGTGCCCTTACAGGCATCGCACTTGATGCGCGTGGGAATGCGCATCTGTTTCTTGACGCCCTTGAACGCGTCTTCCATCGAGATCTCGACATGCGTGCGCAGATTGGCGCCCTGCATCGGTGCGCCGCCACGGCGTCCGCCGCCCATACCGCCGCCCGAGAAAATCTCGTCGAAAATATCGCCCAGACCACCGCCGAAGCCCGAGAAGCCGCCGCCGCCGAACGGGTCTCCGCCGGGATGCTGCCCGCCGCCGCCGTTTTCGAACGCGCGATGGCCGAAACGGTCGTACGCGGCGCGTTTGTCGTCGTCCTTCAGGACGTCGTACGCCTCGTTGATTTCCTTGAAGCTGGCTTCAGCCGTCTTGTCGCCCGGATTGCGGTCGGGATGGTACTGCATCGCAAGCTTGCGATATGCCTTCTTCAGCTCGTCCGCGCTCGCGCCGCGCGCGACGCCGAGAACTTCATAAAAGTCTTTTTTTGCCATCCGAACCCCGGATCAAATCATATAACTCAACACAAGAACGGCGCCTGTCTTACGAACAGGCGCCGCATTTACCTTATCGCCGCCGTTCAGATCAGCTCTGCTTCTTCGGCGGTTCGTTGACTTCTTCGAAGTCCGCGTCGACCACCTTGTCTTCCGGCTGGCCCGCATTGGCCTGCGCGCCCGACGGATCGGCCTGCGGGGCTTCGGCCTGACCGGCCTTGTACATCGCTTCGCCAATCCGCATCGCAACCTGCGTCAGGCGTTCCGAGGCACTGTTCAGCGCATCGGCATCGCTGCCTTCGATCGCGCTGCGCACCGCGGCAATCGCGGACTCAGCTTCACCCTTGTCCTGGGCGCTGATCTTGTCCTCGCCTTCCTTCAGGGTCTTTTCCAGCTGATGCGCCATGGATTCCGCCTGGTTGCGGGTTTCCACGAATTCGCGACGCTTCTTGTCGGCTTCGGCGTTGGCTTCGGCTTCCTTCACCATGCGTTCGATGTCGGCTTCGTTCAGGCCGCCCGACGCCTGGATGCGGATCTGCTGTTCCTTGCTGGTCGCCTTGTCCTTCGCCGACACGCTGACGATGCCGTTGGCGTCGATGTCGAACGTGACTTCGATCTGCGGTGCACCGCGCGGAGCGGCCGGAATGTCGGTAAGATCGAAATTGCCCAGCATCTTGTTGTCGGCCGCCATTTCGCGCTCGCCCTGATACACCTTGATGGTGACCGCGGTCTGGCCGTCTTCCGCCGTCGAGAACACCTGGCTCTTCTTGGTCGGGATGGTGGTGTTGCGGTCGATCAGGCGGGTGAACACGCCACCCAGCGTTTCAATGCCCAGCGACAGCGGCGTCACGTCGAGCAGCAGCACGTCCTTCACATCGCCGCGCAGCACGCCGCCCTGAATGGCCGCGCCGATGGCGACGACTTCGTCCGGGTTCACGTTGCGCGCCGGTTCCTTGCCGAAGAACTGCTTCACCGTTTCGATGACCTTGGGCATACGGGTCATCCCGCCGACCAGGATCACTTCGTCGATCTCGCCCGCTGTCACGCCCGCGTCCTTCAGCGCCGCGCGGCAGGGTTCCAGCGTGCGGGTGATCAGTTCGTCGACCAGCGCTTCCAGCTTGGCGCGGCTCAGCTTCATCACCAGATGCTTGGGGCCGGACGCATCTGCCGTGATGAACGGCAGGTTGATCTCGGTTTCCTTGGACGACGACAGTTCGACCTTGGCCTTTTCCGCGCCTTCCTTCAGGCGCTGCAGGGCCATCTTGTCGCCGCGCAGGTCGATGCCCTGTTCCTTTTTGAACTCGTCGGCCAGGTAGTCGATGATGCGGGCGTCGAAGTCTTCACCGCCGAGGAACGTGTCACCGTTGGTGGACTTCACTTCAAACACGCCGTCGCCGATTTCCAGCACCGAGATATCGAACGTGCCACCACCAAGATCGTACACCGCGATCGTGCCGACATTCTTTTTGTCCATGCCATAGGCAAGGGCGGCCGCCGTCGGTTCGTTGATGATGCGCAGCACGTCGAGGCCCGCGATGCGGCCGGCGTCTTTGGTTGCCTGGCGCTGGGCGTCGTTGAAATAGGCGGGCACCGTGATGACGGCCTGGGTGACTTTCTCGCCCAGATGCGCCTCGGCGGTTTCCTTCATCTTGGTCAGCACGAAGGCCGAGAGCTGCGACGGGCCGTATTTTTCGCCCTTCACGTCCACCACGGCATCGCCATTGTCGGCGCGCACGATGTTGTACGGAACCAGGCCCTTGTCCTTTTCGACCATCGGGTCGTTGTAGCGGCGGCCGATCAGGCGCTTGAACGCGAACAGCGTGTCGGTCGGGTTGGTGACGGCCTGGCGTTTGGCGCTCTGCCCGACCAGACGTTCACCGGAACCGCTGAAGGCCACCATCGACGGCGTCGTGCGGGTGCCTTCCGAATTCTCGATCACGCGGACTTCCTTGCCGTCCATGATGGCGACGCAGGAATTGGTGGTGCCGAGGTCGATACCAATAACTTTGCTCATAAACATTCGCTCCTTCTGGCGGACGCAGGCGGCCCGAAGCACCGGTCGCGTCCCCTGGGTGTATGGGATGGCTTGGATGTATGGGCGCCGACCTGAACCGGCAAGAGGGGCAGCCCACCAATAGCGATATTTTTCCGGACATCGTCCGATTCTTGATCGGGCGCAGCAGCTGAAATCAGCGAAGTAACGTGCTGCCGGATAAGGCTGGCGGCAGAGCTGCCTCTATGGGAAATCGCGAAACTACAGTGCGGTTTTACAATTAAAGATTAAATTTTATGGTCCAAATAGTAATTATTTTAGAAAAACGGATGGGTTTCGTAATGGACGCCGCCATTAAAACTAAATGCACACACATTACACAAATAAATAATCACATAATAGTATTATATTACAATATAATTTTAATTTATTTGCATGGCTAAGTTGGTGCGGATTTGGTTATTTCCATTACTAATATATTTGCACATAAATAATATTATATCCAGTGGGTGTATTTAAAATTAGCGTGTCTATTTATCATGAATTCATGCGGGATGAGCTGTGTCCGATTTTTATATCAACGAGATCAGTAAAATGAAAAAAGATCCTTCTTTCAACTGTCGCCTTGATGGGGGGTGCCGCCCCCATGCAGAATGCTGCGCATGCCACGAATGAATGTGGTGTTGGCTCCACAGCCACCTGCATGGGGCCCACCTACACGGCTGGGATATATTACTCCTCAACGACCAGCCCGGTTTCGGTCACCATTGGCGATAATATTTCCATTTCCGGGACCACCACCTATCGTCCGGTTATCGAGATCGCCTCTCTTGCTGATGTCACTGTGAAGATCGGTGCTGGCACAAACGTTTCCGCGCTTCTGACTGCGCAGACCGGCCTTGTCACCAATGCCCAGGGCCAGACCCTCATCGATTCGGCGGCCAATTTCGTCAGCGTGGGCACTGCCATTTCGGCGACGTTGAATGGTTCTGCAGCAGGCGCTCAGTCCATAACGATCAAAAACTCTGGCGCTATCTCGGTGTCAGGGGTCTCGGCAGTGTTCGTATCATCGCCAATGGTGCCATCAATACAACCGGTGTCGGGTCCGGCGGGGCCTATGGGTATTCGGATCGTGGAGATGTGCTGGTCCGGACCAATAATACTGTTTCGACCACCGGGCGAGCAGCATGGGAGTCTATGGAGAATCCAGGCTGGGCAACGTGCGCGTTGAAGTCAACAATAACGTTACGGTAGGAGACAACGGTTTAGGCGTCGTGGCGCTGTCCTCTGCAGGCAATGTCGATCTGGTGGCTACGGGGAACATCAGCGTCGGGCAGTCGACCTCGCTGTCCAGCTATGGCGTTGCTGTGGTGGGTGGTGCCGGCAAAAACCTGACGGTGGCACTGGGCAATGTGACAGTCAGCCGCGGCGTGGATGCCAACGGCGGGCGCAACTACGCGGGTGTGTATGCGGCGTTCGGGCAGGTGTCGGCCTCGGTCGATCATCTGGGCCATGGCAAGGCGGGCACGAACGATATGGATGCCTACACGTTCGGTGCCTACTGGACACATTACGGCGCATCCGGCTGGTATGTGGACGCGGTTGGTCAGGTCTCGCGCTACGACCTGACGGCCAAGCCGAGCCGCGATGTGCGCGGGCTGGATACCAACGGCACCGGCTATGCCGCATCGTTGGAAGCGGGTTATCCGATCAACGCAGGTGGCATGGTGGTCGAACCGCAGGTGCAGCTGGTCTATCAGAGCATCTCGTTCGATGACGGCACCGACCAGGGCGCGCGCGTCAGCTACAGCGATGTTGACTCGCTTGCCGCGCGCGTGGGTGTGCGTCTGTCGCGCACATGGCAGACGGCGCAGCAGCGCAACATCACGGCGTGGCTGCGGCCGAGCGTGTGGCAGGAATTCATGGGCGATACGCGCACACGGATCTCCACATTGTCGGGCGCGCAGGCGGAGCAGTTCGGGTCGGATATTGGCGGCACGACGGGTGAAATCACCGCGGGTCTGAGCGCAGAACTGGCGCAGAACTGGATGCTGTTCGCCAATGTCGGGTATCGCGCGGCGTTCAGTGAAGCCAACAGCTATGCCGTTTATGGCAAACTGGGCCTGCGTCTCGCCTGGTAACCCGGGCAGCAGACACAGAAAGGGCGCCGCGAGGCGCCCTTTTTTATTGCCGGTTATCCGAAGCTGACTACTTGTCGGATGGTGTGTCGTCGGCCACGGCGGCGGCGACCACCACCATGGCGGGTTTCAGCAGACGCCCGTTCAGCATCCACACCGGCGACCACGCCTGGATCACCGTGCCCGGCGTGTGCGCGGGGGAGGGCTGCTGCACCATGGCGTGGTGCACTTCGGCATTGAATGGCTGGCCGGTCGGGTCCATCCGTTCGATCCCGTTGCGGCTGAGGATGGCGAGGAACTGGCGTTCCACCCCTTCGAACCCTTCGCGCAGTTTGGCGACCAGATCGGTCTCGCCTTCCGCTTTCACGGGGATGCTGTCCAGACCGCGACGCAGATTGTCGCCCGCTTCTACGATGTCGGCGGCGAATTTCTGCACGGCATACAGGCGCGCATCGTCCGTCTCGCGCTTGGCGCGGGTGCGCAGGTTCTGCATTTCGGCCTCGGCCCGCAGCCACTTGTCCTTCATGGCGGTGACTTCGGCTTCCAGCTCGGCCACGCGGGCGGCTGGATCCACCGACGCCTCGGCCGGGGCGGTGTCGGGGTGCGCGGTGTCGTTAGCTGTATCGGTGGGGTCGGGGGTGTTCTGGGTGTCGCTCATGATGCTGCTGGGTAAGGAAATAAAATCGTGTTGACCAGAGATATCTGCATTCAGGTGGGAGATACCGCGTCGGAACGCAAGGGTTAGCCGAGCAAACGGCCAACTAAACGTGCAGTGTGATCCACCACCGGAATGATCCGCCCGTAATTGATGCGGGTCGGGCCGATCACCCCGATCGCCCCCACGATGCGGTTCTGCGCGTTGCGCGCCGGGGCTACCACCATGGAAAGCCCGGCATTGCCCACCATGTCGCTCTCGGCGCCGATGAAGATCCGCACGCCTTCACTCGCCTCGGCCAGTTCCAGCAGGCGGAGCATGGTTTCCTGCGCCTCGAGCCGGTCGAACAGCGACTGGATGGCGGCCAGTTTGTCGATCTGGTCCACATCCGACAGCAGCCGCGCCTGTCCGCGCACGATCAGGCTGCCGCCCTTCGCCCCGCCCGCCCAGGTGGCGATGCCCGACGCCACCACCTGCGCCGTCAGCGTATCGAGGGCAGTCTGGTTGTCGGTGATCTCGGTCTCGACCTTGGTGCGTGCCTCGCCCAGCGTTTTGCCCGCCAGCCGGGCGCTGAGGTAGTTCGACGCCTGGATCAGGGAAGATGGCGGCAGACCGGGCGGAACCTCGATCACGCGGTTTTCGACCTGCCCGTCCTCAGTCACCAGCACCACCAGCGCGCGGCCGGGGCCAAGCGCCACGAATTCGATGTGTCGCACAGCACCTTCGGATTTCGGCGCCAGCACCAGCCCGGCGGCCTGCGACAGACCGGCGAGCATTGATGATGCCTGCGTCAGTGTATCTTCCAGACTGCGCCCGGCGGTGGTGCAGGCAGCGGCGATGGCGGCGCGTTCGTCGTCGTTCACCTCGCCGAATTGCAGCAGCCCATCGACGAACAGCCGCAGCCCCTGCTGCGTCGGCAGTCGTCCGGCGGACGTATGCGGCGCGAACAGCAGCCCGGCGTCTTCCAGATCCGACATCACGTTGCGAATGGTGGCGGGCGACAGCGCCATCGGCAGCGTGCGCGACAATGTGCGCGAGCCGACCGGTTCGCCGGTCTCGACATAGGTCTCGACAATCTTGCGCAACACCGCGGCGGCACGGGGTTCAAGCGCGGCATTCAAGGCAGGGGGCTGATCCATATACTGAACGTAGGTAGCCGCACCGCCCGGGTCAAACCGGATTTGAGGGGAGGACAGCGCTCGGGTTCTGGCATACAACCCGCCGGTAGACACAGGAGTATCCCAAATGCGCCCATCCGGCCGTACGCCCGAGGCTTTGCGCCCGATTTCCCTCGATACCGGGTTTTCCCATCATGCTGAAGGCTCGTGCCTGATCCGCATGGGCGGCACGGAAGTGCTGTGCACCGCCTCGGTCGAGGGGCGGGTGCCGCCGTTTCTGCGCAATTCGGGCAAGGGCTGGGTAACCGGCGAATACGGCATGCTGCCGCGCGCCACCCATACACGCGGCGACCGCGAAGCGGCGCGTGGTAAGCAGTCGGGCCGCACGCAGGAAATCCAGCGTCTGATCGGGCGTTCGCTGCGCGCGGTGATCGATCAGACGCGCATGGGCGAGATGACCATCACGCTGGATTGCGACGTTCTGAACGCCGATGGCGGCACGCGCTGTGCCTCGATTACCGGGGCGTGGGTAGCGATGCGGCTGGCGGTGAACAAGCTGCTGGCGGCGAAGGTGCTGGCCGACGACCCGATCATCGGGCAGGTGGCGGCGCTGTCCTGTGGCATCGTGGGTGGCGTGCCGGTGGCCGATCTGGACTATGCCGAGGACAGCAATGCCGACGCCGACGCCAATTTCGTGCTGACCAGCACGGGCGGCATCGTCGAGATCCAGGGCACGGCGGAAAAGGCTCCGTTCACCGAAGGCGAGTTCACCCAGCTGATGACATTGGCGCGCAACGGCACAAAGGCGCTGTTCGCGGCCCAGGTCGCCGCGCTGAAATGAGCGGACGCAAACTGGCGCGCGGTGCGCGTCTGGTGATTGCCACGCACAACGCGGGCAAGCTGCGCGAGATCGGGGCATTGCTGGCCCCATACGGGATCGGCACGGTATCGGCGGGCGAACTTGGCCTGCCGGAGCCTGCCGAGACCGGCACCACCTTTGCCGAGAACGCGCGCATCAAGGCGCTGGCCTCGGCGCGTGCGGCGGGGTTGCCGGCGCTGGCGGATGACTCCGGATTTTCGGTGGCGGCGTTGCGTGGCGAGCCTGGTCTCTACACGGCCGACTGGGCGACGACGGCGGACGGCAAGCGCGATTACGCGATGGGCATGCAGAAAGTGCACGACCGCGCGGCGGGTTCGCACGACATGCGGGCGTGGTTCAGCTGCGCGCTGTGTCTGGCCTGGCCGGACGGCGCGACGCAGACCTATCTGGGCCGGGCCGATGGCACCTATGTCTGGCCACCGCGTGGACCTGCGGGTTTCGGGTTCGACCCAATGTTCGTGCCGGCGGGTGAAACGCGCAGCTACGCGGAACTCTCCCCCGAGGAAAAGGACCGCGACAGTCACCGCGCGCGGGCCTTCGTGCAGTTTGTGAAGGCGTGTGTGGCGTAATCTAAGTCATACCCAAGCAAAACGGGCGCCCCTTTTGGGAGCGCCCGTTTTTATTCAGCCTGTCTGATCAGAATCCGTAACGCAGGCCTGCTGTTGCGGCCCAGCCCTGCATGCCGGCATCGGCAATGCTGGTCTGCCAGCCAAGCTCACCGTACAGCGACAGTTTCTGCGTCAGCGTTGCCGTAGCCCCCGCCGCCAGTTCCAGCGATGTGCCGAAATTACCCGTATGGAACGCATCGCCACCCAGATAGACATCTCCGCCATCCAGGAAGCCGTGGAGCACGTTCACACGCGCATACGGCGTCAGCAGATCGCCGCCTTCCAGACGGAAGCCTCGCGCCAGCCGCAGACCCAGGCGACCCGTCAGCTGGTTCTGCGAACCAAAATCAACGCTGAAACCATCAATATCGCGCTTGGTATCAAAGCTCAGGTGCTGAAACATCAACTGCACCTGCGGCTCCAGCGACCAACGGCTCGACCCCAGGGCGAATGGCCGGCCGGCTTCGATCGAGGCTCCGAAGCTGGATCCGCTCAGCCCGGCTGTCTTGCCGCGCAGATCGCTGCTGACCTCGCCATTGAACAATCCGAACGATAGCGCACCATCCACATACCAGCCGCGATCAGCCTGATAGGTGGCGTACCCTGCGAGGGTGTAGGTATCAGTCTTGCCTTCGCTGGCATCGCGCTGATTGGGCGAGAAGTTCAGCGACCCGAACGAGGCAGCCAGACCTACACGCGTGGTGCCGTTATCGGTGCGATGGGAAAACAGGTTCCCGCCAAGCTGCACTGCGGCGTAGTCGATATCCGCATCGAAGCCGTAAGCGCTGGCCGAACGGTTGCTGGTGTAGTTGAAGCTGCCGCCATAGCCGCGCAGCCAGGCTTCGCCTGTGCCCGTGTCGGCGCCCAGCGTGCGGCTGTCGCGGATTTCACCCAGGCGGCGGTGCAGGTTGGCCATATCCATCAGCCCAGCCTGAAACAGCGCGTTCGGCGCGGTCAGATACGACCCGCCCTGCGGCACCAGCGAGGGCACCGGCGGCGTGGGGGCGGGCGGTGTAGGTCCGGGCGGCGTCGGAGGACACGTACCGGTTTCTTCGCAGGGTGGTTCCGGTGGTATTACGGCAACAGACTGCAACCGATAATCCCAGTGAGGATCGCTGCCGGCAACCAGACGCTGATCAACATCGGCCGGGCCCATCGTCGCACCCGGGCCATAGGCATACAGCCGGTACTGGTAAGGCTTGCCTGCCATTGCGACATAGCTGCCTGCCAGCTGGAACGAATCTGCTGCTGCCGTGCCGCCAACCTGGATCAGCGAGATCCCCTCGCTGGCAAGATTGGCGCCACCAGCCGATGTGAGTGCAGGAACGCTGGTAGCGGTCGGCTTGACTGTCACCATTGTTGTGCCGGTTACATTGCCTGCAATCAGCAACCGGTCGGTTGCCTGTGCGCTCAGCGCGCCGCCAGCATCCAGTCGCGTGTTCAGAACAAGTATCGCATTGGTTGCCGCATAATCGTCCCGCACCGTCAGGGTCTGGAAGGTATCGGTTGCCGGTTCTGCGAACACCATTGTGCTATTGGTGAGAGTAAGGTTGGTAACGCCGGAGTCGACCGTGGCATCGGCTGCTGGCGTCAGCGTCCAGGTAGTTCTTTCGAGAACCAGGTTGGATGTCGATGAGTCAGCAACCCGGGCGCCGCCGGTCAGGGTCAGGTCCGTTCCTGTCAGGTTGAGCACGCTGGAGACGACTGCCGAGTAAGCCGTCACATCAAGCAGCAGCCCGTTGCCGGAGACATTGGCCGCACTGAGTGAAAGCACGTTTACGGCGCCTTTCGTCCCGATGGCGGCCCCGTTTGCAGATGTGAAGGTTCCACCGGTGGCACTGATCGTGTTGGTTTGGCCGACCGTCGTTCCGTTCATGTAAATGGCACTGGCGCCGGGACCTTGCGTCTCGACGGTTGCATTTTGCATCACAACTGTCCCGCCGCCATAGGCGACAACGCCGTGTGCGTTGTCCAGCTGCGTCCTGATGGTTGCCGTGCCCGAGAATTCTACCCGGCCCGTCGCCGAGGTCGCGTAAACGCCATACGCATTCGCGCCAAAAGTGTTGATCGTCGCGTCGGCAAACTGGATTTTCCCGCGTGCATACGCACCATACGCACCAGTGCCCTGGGTGGTTATGGATGCCTCTCCGTTGAACGCGATCGTGCTGGACGAGCCATAGGCATACGCACCGTGGCTGTTGGTCCCCTGGGTTGTGAAGGTTGTGTCGGTGCCAAAGTTGATCGTTGCTGCGGCGCCCGATGTATAGGCGGCATAGCTGCTCGTCCCTTGTGTCTTGAGCGTGCTGCCATCGAGGAAGTAGATATTCGAATTCGCCGCCCCGGTCGCATAGGCGGCATGCGAACTGCTGCCCATGGTCGTGATCTGGCTGTTATTGCCGATATAAATATTCTGGGCCCCACCCGATGCGGCGGTATTTACCCGGACACCGTGCGCCCCTTCCTTGAGGAAGGGGATAGCGCCGCTGTAGTGGGTTGTGATGACGGCATTGTCGCCGACGATGACAAGACCGGTACCGCTTTGAGGGGTGCCGATGGTGCCAACGTTGATGCCATCCGCCGACACTCCATATGTATCGACCGTCAGATTATTGCCGATTTTCACAACAGGAAAATTGGTTGTGTTGTTACCGTTGGTTCTGATGGCGTCGGAATCGAGACCTTGTGTTGTTACGGTAAGCTGGTTGCCGAAAGTCATCTGCGGGCCACTGGTATAAATACCCGTGGCGTTATTGGTCAGACTGTTGCCGGCGCCGCTGCCATCCCTGGTTGTCTGGATTGTGACGCGGTCACCGCTCACATCATTGACGTTGATGTTGCTGTTAAAATAGGTGTTATAATAAGTTAAACCGGTAGCCAGTCCCTGCTGCGTTGGCCGTGTGGTGTATGTCGGATACGGCGGCGGGTAGGTTTGGGCGTGTGCTGTGCTTGTGTGTGAAAGCGCCAAGGCAAGCACACTGGTGCCGGCAAGTAATCCTGCGGCCAATCTGCGTACGGCATGCCGGACATATTGGGGTTCTGTCAGTCCCACGGAAAAAAAGCTGGGGTTGAAGCTCGGGTTGGCATCGCACGTCTTCATGAGCAGGTTCTTTATTCAAAGGCGCCAAGTGCAAAAGGGGCGTGACTGGGCGCAAGGTTTCAACACACGTGGCTGCTCGGAAAAGCGGTAAAACTATTTCGCAATACGAATGCTTTAAAAGCAGCTGCATACGTTTGTTAATAAACTGCTTAATTGTTAAGGGCAACGAAATGGTGAAAATCAGGATAGTATTTTACGTTAACGCGAGTAATTTATGTCTAATGCACAACAATAATGTAATGTTTTGAGTTGTTTTCAGAGATATCTATCTACGGTTGTATAAACCGGAGTGATATTTACAGAGGCTTTATCGGCGGATTACGGCTGCCACGACCGGTGTTGCTATGCCCAACAAAAAAGCGCCCCGACCGGGGCGCTTTTCCATTGAGTCTGCGGTGTTTTTCTCAGAAGGCCATGCGCAGCCCGCCCGAGACGGTCCAGCCACGGAAGCCGCCATCGCCGATATCGGTCTGCCAGGCACCATCCGCATACAGCGACAGGTTCTGCGTCAGCGTTGCGGTGGCACCGCCACCGACTTCAACCGCTGCACCGTAATCGCCGGTGACAAAGCTGTCGCTGCCCATCCGGATCGACCCACCGTCGAGGAACCCATACAGCAGGTTCGCCTTCACATACGGGGTCAGCAACTGACCGGCACCCAGTTCGAACGGCCGCGTCAGACGCGCACCCAACCGGCCGACCAGCTGCTGCTGTTTGCCGATCATCACGTCGAAATTATCGACCTGGTCCCGAGTGCTGTCGAACGACAGGAGCTGGTAGGTCAGCTGTGCCTGCGGCTCGAGGATCAGCCCGCCCGCCCCGAGTGCAACCGGATAGCCGGTTTCCAGCGAAGCGATCAGCCGTGAACCATCGAGCGATGCCGTCTTGCCACGATTGCTGACGGACACTTCGCCATTGAACAGACCCCCACCGATCACGCCGTCGACATACCAGCCGGTCTGCGCTTGATACGTGGCATAGGCCGAGAACAGATACGTATCGGCACTGCCTTTGACGGTCTCGGTCCGGCCCGGCAGTTCCGGGTGCAGCCACAGCTGCCCGAACGACGCTGCCAGCCCGACGCGCACGGTCTTGTCCGCATCGCGATAGCTGAACAGATTGCCGCCCAGCTGCACGGCGGCATAGTCCATCGAACTGTTCACCCCGTATTGATAGGGCGAGCGGTTGCTGGAGTAGTCGTGCGAGCCGCCATAACCACGGATCCAGACTTCACCGGTGCCGGTGTCGCGGCTCAGCGTGCGGTCGTCGCGGATTTCCCCCAGGCGGCGATGCAGGCTGGAGATATCTTCCAGACCGGCCTGGAACAGGGCATTCGGCGCGCTGAGATAGGCGGCGGTCTGCGGCACGATAACGCGGACTGGCGCGGGTGGCTCAGGCGGTGTCGGCGGCACCGGACAGGTGTTGGTTTCTTCGCAGCCCGGCGTGGGCGGCGGCGGGGTGAGATAGACCGACTGCAACCGGTAATCCCACTGCGTGCCCGCCGTGTTGGTGGTCAGGTTCTGGTTGGGATCGGCCGCGCCGTTCGCTGCGCCCGGACCATAGGCATACATCCGGTATTCATACGGCTGGCCCGCCAGCGTTACGTAATCCCCCGCCAGTTTGAAGCTGTCGGCGCTTGCGGTGCCGCCGACCTGGATCAGTGAAATGCCTTCGCTGGCCAGATTGGTGCCACCCGGAGATGTTTCGGCCGGAACGCTGGTGGAGATCGGGTTCACGCGCACCAGCGTTGAGCCAGTCACGTTGCCGTTGACGATCAGCCGGTCGGTGGTCTGGTCGGCAAGTGCACCACCTGCGTTCAGGTGGGTATTTAGTAGCAGTTCCGCAGTGCCCGACGCTGCATAATCGCCCGCGATCCGCAGGGTGCGACCGGCATCGGTGTTGGTCCCGGCAAGATCGATGATCCCGCTGTTGCTGGAGACTGGGCTAATGATCTGGAAATCCCCGCCCGAGGCGTTGATGCGCGCGCCGGATGCAAGGTTGAGTGCGGTCAGCGTTGAATCGGTGGTGACATCTTTCGCCACCAGTTCCCAGACGGCCGCATCCGACAGATTCATCGTGAAGCTGCCGCTACCCAGGGTTCCGATCATTCCCTGCACAACGGCGCCCTGGCTGATATTCGCGGTGGCCGAGGCTCGGGTCTGGGTTTCGAACAGCCAGCCATTGCTGGCGGCGGTCAGCAGGCTCTGGCTGCCACGCAGGTTGAAGACGGCATTGGTCTGCGCGTAGGTCGCGTTGCCTTCAAACCGGATCAGCGATGCAGTGGGCGATGTGGTCGACATCACCGCATTGTTGAACGAGGAAACAATGCCGTCGGCGTTGCCCTGCGTTCCCTTGTCGTTAATCGTGTAGTTTACCGCCACCGCGCTGGTCTGCAGGTTGGTGCTGCTGGTGTCGAAATTGGCATTGAGGTTCGATGGCGAATACCCCGCCGCAGTATCGGCGTTGCCCTGCAGCACGATCGCCGCGTTGGTGCCGGTCAGGCCCAGGGTGCGGATTGTCATGTCTCCGCGAGAAATGACCGTGCCGCCGCCAAATCCGGCAGTGCGGTTCTTCCCGATGATAATGGCGGGCGATCCACTGCCGCTGGTGATGATGCTGCTGTTGTTAAGATCGACCAGACTGTTGCGGCCCGAGACGTAAACCCCGTAGCTGTAAGTGCCTTTGGCAACAATGGTCGTCATGCCCGAGACAATGACAGTGCCCGAACCGTTATCATAACCACTGCTGCCGACAGATGTCTGGGCGATGGCGCGGATCCCGGCCATCAGCGCTGTGCTTGATCCAAACCCTGTAGATGCTGTCGAATCGACCGAAATGGTCAGGTTTTCAAATTGTGCGGTCGACATGGCGGTTGTATTGTAATTCCCCCTGTCGAGGGCGCCGCCGGCCAGCACGCCATAGCTCCAGTACTGTGTAAGTCCGGTATTGGCCTGGGCGAGGTTGATCGTGACATCTTTGCCAACGAACGCCCCGTTCATGCTCACTTCGATCCCGATGACGGCAGTGTTGGTCTTATTCGCCGGGGTATTCATGTTGATGGTCAGATTTTCAACCGTCATTTTGCTGACAGCCGACATGTTGTCCCCGGGGCTGGTTAGAAATATGCCCCAGCTTGTTGACCCGCTCCCGGAATAGCTTGGCGTGAGGTTGAGCGTCGTGTCGCCGTGCATGTCGAGGTTGTTGATGCCGCCGTATCCATTGCCCGTCCCGAGCGAGATGTAATAGGTCCAGCCGACATTGCGGGTGAGCGTTGATGTGGCAGGCGTCCATACGCAGGAATTCCCACCGGTGACGTTGACCGCCGTTGATGTATCGATATTCGCCGGACATGCGGCATCGGCGGCGGTGGCGGCCAGCAGCATGCTTGTGAATGCTGTCGAAACAAGGGCGCTGGTGCTCAGTAAGTGGCGGAAATTGTTCTGGATTTTGTTATGGAGCATTGAAATCAACCTCCTGGGTTGATGTATCGGCGTATTTGAATGTGGTACGTATGTGCACAAGATGTGCGTAATGATTTTAAAATATTTTTACTGAATGTAAATTACTTGGCTAAAAAGATTCATGCATTTCCCCGCTTTTAAACAAAAATGGTTTGTATTCATTCTGGACAGGAGCGGTGCTATTTTTGGAACTAACTATTTAGTTGAATTTAAAATGTTATTATTAACGCAAATTGATAATCGCGCGTAGAACGCCCTGCCCCTCGGGCATAAAAAACCCGGGGTGCCCCGGGTTTTTCAGTCGCAGTAGGTCCGTCGGATCAGTCGCGGCGGCCCATGAAGCTCAGCAGGAACTGGAACAGATTGATGAAGTCCAGATACAGCGTCAGCGCATCGTAAACGCTGCGCTTGGCGGCCATGTCCTGGCCTTCGTGCTGGATCGTGCTGATATAGTCGCCCTTGATGCGCTGGGTATCATACGCGATCAGGCCCACGAAGATCAGCACACCGATTGCGCTGATGACGTAGCCCATCATCGCCGACTGCAGGAACATGTTGACGACCATCGCCAGGATCAGCCCGATCAGGCCCATCATCAGGAAGCTGCCCATCTTCGTCAGGTCGCGCTGGGTCGTGTAGCCGATGATGCTCATTGCGGCGAAGGTGCCGGCGGTCACGAAGAACGTGGTGGCGATGGATGTGCCGGTATAGATCAGGAAGATGTTGGACATCGAAATGCCCATCACCGCGGCGAACGCCCAGAACAGCGCCTGCGCGGCCGTGGTCGACAGTTTGTTGATGCCGAATGACAGCACCAGCACGAAGCCCAGCGGCGCGAACATCGCGATGTAACCCAGCAGCGTCGCGCCATAGGTGATGCGCCCGGACGCCATGACCTGCTTGCCGTAGAACAGGTTGATCAGATCGGTGTTGGCAACCAGCAGCGCCATGATGCCGGTCAGCACCAGGCCGGACGACATCCAGTTATAAACGCGGAGCATATAGGCACGCAGCCCCGCATCCACCACCGCGCTATCAACGGTCGTGGCGGGCGCACCTTGCGTCCAACGTGATTCGGGACTGAAAGCCATGTATTTATCTCTCCTCTGTGCGGGCAGGCTGCCCGTCTTGGGTATAGATTGTGTATTCCCGGGCAGGAATCAAGCGAAACCGGACCGTACCCCTGTTATTCGTTCCGCAGCAGCGGCGCGGCGGGTATGCGCAGCGCGCGCGATGTGCCGAACCAACCGGCAAGTAGAACAAATCCGGTGCAAATTCCCAGAATTGCGATAAGTCGTGCAGGTAAAAATACCCATTCGGCATTCATCACATAGACCGTCACCGCCCAGGCCGTCACGCTGCCGATCAACGCCGCCAGCACGCCCGAGGCCAGCCCCAGCACGCCAAACTCCACCAGAAACACCCGGCGGATCGCCGCACGTGGCACGCCCAGCGTTTTCAGCAGCACGGCATCGCGGATTCTCCGCCGCTGCCCCGCCGCAATGGCGCTGGCCAGCACCAGAGTGCCCGACAGCAGCGCCACCAGCCCCGTCAGCCCCAGCGCAGTGCTGATCTGCCCGAGCAGGCGCTGCACGGTCTCCAGCGCATCGCGCACCCGGATGCCGGATACATTCCCGAACGCATCGGTCACCTTGCGCAGCAGCGCAGCTTCCTGTTCCGGCGGCACGTGGATGGTGGCAATGAACGTATGCGGCGCGGCTTCCAGAAACCCCGGACTGGCGACCAGCGCGAAATTCATCCCCAGCGTGCGCCACGCAATGTCGCGCAACGATGCAATGCGCAGCGTGATGTTCCGCCCCAGCACGTTCACGGTGATAGTGTCGCCGATCCACACGCCCCAGCCCTTGGCCAGCGCCGCATCGAACGAGACCAGCGGCGGGCCGCGATAATCGGCCGGCCACCAGGTGCCGTCCACGATGCGCGTGCCCTCGGGTGGCGTTGCGGCATAGGTGAGGCCCCGGTCGCCACGTAGCGCCCATGCGCTGTCGGGCGAGACGGTCAACTGTTCGACCGGCGTGTCGTTCACCGCCACGATGCGCGCGCGCAGGCTGGGCACGCGGTGCAGGCCCTGTGCGCCGGGAATGGTGGCGGTGATCGCGTCGAACGCGTCCGCCTGCGCGGTCTGGATGTCGATGAAGTAGAACGACGGCGCGGTGCGCGGCATCTGTTCGGATACGGTGGCGGACACACTCCCCTCGATCAGCGCCATGCTGGCCAGTGTGGCCAACCCCACCCCCAGCGAGAGCAGCATGGTGGGGGTCGCCGCGCCCGGCCGGTGCAGATTGGCCAGCGCCAGCCGCCAAACGGGGCTGCGCACGCTGCGCAGGCGATGCGCCAGCACCATCACCGCCCAAGCGGCCAGCCGGTAGATCAGCAATGTCATCGCCGCCCCCAGACAGAACATCAGCGCGAAGCGCGGTTCATGCGCGGTGCCGATAATCAGACCGACCAGCAGCGCGACCAGTGTCAGCGTGGTCAGCACCAGCCCGATGCGCGGACGGGTGCGCGATGGCAGGATCACATCACGGAACAGCGCCGCGCCCGGAATATCCGCCGCGCGCGACAGCGGCCACAGCGCGAAGATCGCCGCGGTCAGCGCGCCGCACGTCATGGCCAGCAGCACCGGGCGTGGATAGAAGCCGACTTTTGGTGCGACCGGCAGCAGATCGGCAATTGTCGCGCCGATCGCGTACGGCGCAATCACCCCGATGACGCCGCCCATCAGAATCCCGATGGCCGAGAGCAGCCCGATCTGCATCAGCCCCGATGCAAACAGCACGGCACGCGGTGCCCCCAGACAGCGCAGGGTCGCAATGCTGCGCGCCCGCGCCGTCATCCACGCACGCACACCGTTGGCAACACCGATGCCGCCAACCAGCAGACTGGTCAGCCCGGCCAGCGTCATGAACAGCGTGGTGGTATCGATGAAGCGCGCAATCCCCGGTGCGGCGTTCTGTGCATCGCGCACGCGCCAGCCTTCGTTGGCGAAATCGCGCTGGATGTCGTGCTGCATGGCGGTGATGTCGGTGCCTGCCGGAAACACGATGCGGGTGTCGTAATTCATCAGCGCGCCGGGTTGCAGCAGATTGGTCGCTGGCAGATCGCCCAGCGCCATCAACACACGCGGGCCGAATAACGCAAAGCCCGACGCACTGTCCGGTTCCGCCGTCGCGCTGCCCGCGAGAACAAGATGCGCATCGCCCAGCCGCACCTGCGCGCCGGGTTGGATATCGAGCTGCTGCAACACCAGCGGATCGACGCGCACCGCGCCGCTCTGCACTGTATCGGCGCTGCCAACCAGCGGCCAAGCGGGATCAACGGCTTTCAGTTCCACCAGCAGACGCGCGCCACCCTCGGCGATCAGCATACTACGCAGGGTGACGATCTCGCTGATGCGTCCGTTGCGGGCGGCGATCCAGGCGCGTGCCGCGTCGGGCAAGGGGCGTTGGCCAGTGCGGATTTCCAGATCGCCGCCAAGAATACGACGACCATCGGTGCGGATGGCTTCGGTGATGCTGGCACGCAGCCCGCCCACCGTCGCAATCGCCGCAACGCCCAGCGCCAGACAGGCCAGCACCACGCGTAACCCGCGCAAGCCGCCGCGCAGTTCGCGCCGCGCCAGAGTCCAAGCGAGGCTCAACCCGGTTGCCATGCGGCTTCGTCCTGCATCTGGATCTGTCCGTCCTGCATGCGGATCTGTCGTGCGCAGCGCGCAGCCAGCGCCGGGTCGTGCGTGATCAATAACAGCGTAGTGCCGTGCGTGCGTTGCAGGTCAAACAGCAGATCCATCACCAGCGAGCCATTCGCCTGATCGAGGTTCCCTGTCGGTTCATCGGCCAGCAGCAGTGAAGGTTTCGGCGCAAAGGCGCGGGCCAGAGCAACACGCTGTTGTTCACCACCCGAGAGCTGTGCCGGATAATGCTGTAACCGATGCGCCAGTCCCACATCGCGCAATGCGGATTCGGCGCGGGCAAACGCGTCCGACACGCCGGCAAATTCCAGCGGTACGGCGACGTTTTCCAGCGCCGTCATGGTGGGCAGCAGGTGGAATGCCTGAAACACGATGCCGACATGGTCGCGCCGCAGCGCGGCCAGTGCGTCTTCGCCCATGCGGGTTAGGTCGTGCCCGGCCACGCGCACCTGTCCGGATGTGGCGCGTTCCAGCCCGGCCAGAATCATCAGCAGGCTGGTCTTGCCGGAACCGGATGGCCCCACGATGCTGACCGCTTCCCCCGGTTGCACCGACAGAGCGACACCGCGCAGGATGTTGACCTGACCGCCATCGGTCGGCACGGTCAGATGCAGATCCTGTACTATGATTGCAGGCGGCAGAGAGACATCGTTCATGCACCGCACCTTGATTCGTTTTGCGTCGCTCGTTTGTAGCATCCTGTTTGTAACAGGATCATTGCACGCAGAGCCAGCGCGCCTGCTGGTGCTGGGGGATTCGCTGGCTGCGGGATACGGGCTTGCCGAACGCGACGGCTTCGTGCCGCAGTTGCAAGCTGCGTTGCGTGCCGAGGGCCGCGATGTGGTGGTGATCAACGCCGGTGTCTCGGGCGATACCAGCGCGGGTGGTGCTGCACGTCTGGCCTGGGCGCTGGGCGATGGCGCGGATGCTGTGCTGGTGGAGCTGGGCGGTAACGACGGACTGCGCGGCCTGGCCCCGCAACAGACCGAAGCGGCGCTGACATCCATTCTGAATGAACTGAATGCGCGAAAGATTCCGGTTCTGCTCAGCGGAATGTATGCACCGCCCAATCTGGGCAGCGACTATCAGCGCGATTTCCGCGCCGTGTTCGACCGGCTGGGGGCGCAGCCGGGTATTTTGTACGACCCGTTCTTCCTCGAGGGCGTCGCGGGTGTGGCGGAACTCAATCAGAATGATCATATTCATCCGAACGCCGAGGGTGTGCGCCGGATCGTGGCGCGCATCCTGCCACAGGTAGTGACTCTGCTGGAGCGGGGGCAACGATAATGCGGTTATTTGTCGGTCTCGATCTTCCGTCTGCATTGCGAATGCGCCTGTCCGGACTTGCGGGCGGTGTGCCGGGCGCGCGGTGGTCTCCACCCGAAAACTATCACCTGACATTGCGTTTCATCGGCGAGGTACAAGCCTGGCAAGCGCAGGAGATCGACGACGCGCTGGCTGGTCTGCGCGTACGTGCGTTCGACCTGATGCTATCCAGCGTTGGCGTATTCGCGAAGGCGGGGCGTGCGCATACGCTGTGGGTGGGCGTTGAACGCAATGATGCGCTGGAACATCTGCAAAGCAAGATCGAAACCGCCCTGCAACGCGCGGGGTTCGAACCGGAACGCCGCCGTTTCACGCCGCACATCACCATCGCGCGCCTGCCCGACGATGTGCCCGAGGCCCGGCTGGCGATGTTCGTGCAGGCACATAGCCTGTTCCGCCCCGAACCGATGACGGCGACACATTTTACACTGTTCTCGTCGCATCTGGGCAAGGACGCGCCAGTCTATCTGCCCGAGGTGGATTACGCGCTTGCCGGAAGCGACAATGCAGTGGGGCAGGCAGCGCGCGCCTGAATTGAATACTGGTGTTTTTACGGGAACTATGGGATCATTCTTGCCGTCATGCGCCGCTACGTAACCCTGCTTCTGGTCGGTGTGCTGCTGCTGCAATGGAATGCGGCATTGGCGCACTGTCTGCATCTGCAGCAGGATATGTTGTCGGCCCGGCTGGAACTCTGCGCGCCGGACGGAAAAACAACAGACCGCACAGATAACAAGGCACCGCACGTTGTGTCGGGTGCGTTGTATTGTCCGGTGTGTCAGTCGCTGTCTTCGGCGGATGTTCCTCCATCTCTGGCTATGGCTGCTCCGGTATTTTATGGCGAGTCCTCCTTCCCGCCATACATGCCGCATGCGCCTGTCGAGGCCGGAGTGTGGAGCAGATTCCAGCCACGGGCACCGCCTGCCATCTGAACAAGCTGCTCTCCAATCGGGGGCGATTTGACTTCGGCAGGAGCAGATCGTCCCCGGGCTTGAGACAACCGCTCTGGCGCGGTCTGTGTACTGTCCGCCGGGCTTTTGATGACACTCTGACCAGTCAGGACATTCCCATGAACATCACACGTCGCGCCGCACTGTTTGCTGCGGTTTCCCTTCTCCCGCTGGCCTCGGTTGTGCAGGCGCACGACTTTACGGCAGGCGACCTGCAGATTGGCCATCCGTGGACGCGCGCCACTGCGCGCGCCGGGGCGACAGCAGGCGCGTTCATGACCATCCGCAACAAGGGCCGCACCGCAGACCGTCTGCTGGGTGTTGAAAGCGGCGCGGCGGACCGTTTGGAAATTCATGAAAGCCGCATGGAAAATAACGTGATGCAGATGCGTCCCGTGCAGGCGATCGAGATTCCCGCCGGCGGCGAAGTCCGTCTGGCGCCGGGTGGGCTGCATGTCATGCTGTTCGGCACCAAGCAGCAGTTCCAGCAGGGGCAGACCATTCCCGTGACACTACGTTTCGAACGCGCTGGCCGCGTGCTGGTGGAACTGGCTGTCGAAGCGCCGGGGGCCAATCCGATGGGCCATGGCGCACCGGCTGCCGGGCAGGGTGCTGCTCCGGCGCAGCAGCACACGCACTGATCGGTATTGGATAAAGAAACGGCTGCGATGGGGAGACCCGTCGCAGCCGTTTTGTATTTCTCCAGCGCGTCGATGTCGTCGTCGCTGAAGCCGAAATGATGCGCGATTTCGTGGATCACCACGTTGTGCACCAGCGCGTGCAGGTCTTCCCCGGTTTCGATCCACTCCACCAGAATGGGCACGCGGAACAGCAGGATCGTGGTCGGGTGCTGCGGTGCGTTCTCGGCCGCTGGCATATACAGGCCGGTCAGATCCAACGGATCGTCGATATCCATCTCGCGCAGAATGTCGTCGTCGGCGACGTCTTCCACCAGAATGGCGGTGCCGCGCACATGTTCGGCCAGATGCGCGGGAATGCTGGCCAGTGCCGCTTCTGCCATGGCGATGAAGTCTTCGGTGCGCGGGGCGATATAGGGATGCGGCAGCGCGTGCGTGTCGGTCATGGTCAGCGTATTTCCTGTGCAATCTCGCGGAACAGCCGTGCGGGCAGAGTGCCGCCGGTGACGTTGTTCATCGGGCTGTTATCGTCGTTCCCCAGCCAGACCGCAACGATGTGCCCGCCCGGCGCGCCCGCGCTGGTCCAGCCGATGAACCACGCATCGCGATAATCCTGTGTGGTGCCAGTCTTGCCGGCAACGTCCTGCCCGCGCACGGCGGCGGCGCGGCCGGTGCCGTACTGCACCACGGCGGACATCATGCGCGACATCATCTCGGCCTGGGCGGGGCGGATCACCCGTTCGGGGCGCGGTGGGGCGATGCGGGCGGCCTGTCCGTCGACGCGGCCCGAGGCGATGGCCCAGGGCGTTACCAACTGCCCGCCGTTGAAGAACGCGGCATAGGCACCGGCCAGTTCGATCAGCCGTGCCTCGCCCGTGCCCAGCGCCAGCGTGGCGTCGTGCGGCTGCTGGCCGGTCAGCCCCATGCGGCGGGCGATGGCGATCACCGCGCGCGGCCCGCCCGATTCCATTTCCAATCGCACTGCGGCGGTGTTCAGGCTGTGGGCGAGGGCCTCTTCCAGCGAGACCTCGCCCCGTGTGCGACCGTCGAAGTTTTGCGGACGCCAGCCGCTGATGTTGATCGGCGCGTCGAGCACCGCATCGCCCGGTGTGCGACCCGCTTCCAGCGCGGCCAGCCAGACGAACGGCTTGAACGCCGATCCGGGCTGGCGGCGCGCGGTGACGGCGCGGTTGAACGCGCCCGACCGGTAATCCCGCCCGCCCGCCATGGCACGCACGGCACCGGTGGTGGCGTCCATCACGATGGCCGCGCCCTGTGTGGCGTGGGCAGCGGCTCCAGGGCCGGACAGCAGCGCGTCGAGCCTGGCTTCGACCACGCGCTGGATGCGCAGGTCGAGCGCGGTGGTCAGCACCGCATCGCTGTTTGGTGGGATGATGTCGGCTGCCTGTTCCGCCGCCCAGTCGGCATACCAGCCAGTGTCGCCGGTGGGGCGCGGCGGAATGCGGATTTCGGCCGAGGCGCGGCGGGCGGCGGCTTCGGTGATGGCTCCGGTCTCGGCCATGGCGGCCAATACCTCGCGCGCGCGGCGGGTTGCGGCCTCGGCGTCGGCGCGCGGGTTCAGGCGCGAGGGTGCGCGCGGCATCCCCGCGATCATCGCCGCCTGCCACAGGTTGAGCTGCCGGGCCGAGACGCCGAAATAGATGCGCGCCGCCGCATCCACCCCCCAGGCACCGGACCCCAGATACACACGGTTCAGCCAGATCTCGAGAATCTCGTCCTTGCTGAACTGGCGTTCCAGCCAGACGGTCAGCATGAATTCCTGCACCTTGCGCCGGAAGGTGCGGTCGTTGGTGAGGAACAGCGTCTTCGCCACCTGCTGCGTGATGGTGGACCCGCCCTGACGCAGCCGCCCGGATGACAGGTTGATCCATACCGCGCGCAGGATCCCCACCGGGTCCAGCCCGAAATGGCTGCGAAAGCGCCGATCCTCGATCGAGATCGCGGCGGCGGGGACGAAGGCGGGCAGGTCGGACAGGCGCATCGGCTCGCCCACCAGATCGCCGAATGTGGCGAAGGACCGGCCCGATGCGTCCATCAGCGTCAGCGACGGGCGGCGCGAGGCATCCAGTGCCGCTTCGGGCCGCGGCAGATCGCGTGCGAACCACAGCAGGATACCGGCGACGGTCACGCTCGCCCAGATCAGCAGGATCAGCCCCCAGCGGAACAGCAGCCCCCACCAGCTGCGGCGACGCGGTGCCGCCCTGGCGCGCTTTTCCTTGCGCGGCGGCGGGGCGGGCCTGCGTGCGCGCGTGGATGCGGCCATCGGCTTGCGGGAAGGGGAAGGGCGAGACATTGACCGTAACATATGCCGTGAGTGGGTGCCGTATACCAGCCAGTAATCAGCAGATGTTTACATTGGGCAAAGCGCCTGCGTATGCTCACATAACCGGTAACTACATGGAGCTGTCGTGCGGCTGCGGACTCGTATCCTGATCCTGGTCTGTGTGGCAGCATTGCCATTGCTGGCTGTTCAGGTGTGGTCTGGCCTCAGCCTGATCCGCACAGCGCGCGAGCAGGCGTTCTCCGATATCATGGTGCGTGCACGACTGGTGGCGGGCGAACTGGAACGCACGATCGATGCGTCGCGCCAGTTGCTGATAACCCTGTCGAAACAGCCTGAAGATTGCGACAACCAGTTCTCGGTAATGGTGACCGGGCTGGATGGGATCAGCAGTCTGTCGTTTACCCGCCCCGATGGTACTGTGGTTTGCACCGGCCCGGTGCCGTTGGCGCCGGAAATGGCGCAGCCGGTTGATGCAGCGCTGATGCATCGGGTGATCGAAAAGCGCATCTTCATGATCGGTGCGGCTTCTGTCCTGCCGGGTACCTGGACGGGCAGGCTGCAGATGATGTATCCGGTCCTGGATACCGACCGGCAGGTGCCTGCCTCCGAAGTGGAGGGCGTGGTCGCGGTCAAGTTCGATTTCGACTGGTTGAGCCAGCGGCTGGGGCGTCTGTTGTGGAGCAACACGCATCGGGTGACGATTGCGGACCCCACCACTGGCATCGTGCTTTTGCAGTATCCTGAAACGACACGTCGGACCGGCCCACATCTTGAGCCGGCACTGCTGTCTTATGTGCTGGCTTCACGCGCTGCGGTGATCGAACGGGTGGATCTGAATGGCGATAACCGCATTCTGGCGCACATACCGCCCAGCGATGCCGGCGGTCTGGTGGTGCTGGTATCGGCGAATGCGGATTATGCGCTGCAGTCGGTGAGTTCGACCTTCTGGTATTTGCTGCTGGGTGCTGTGGGAACCACGTTGCTGACACTGGTGCTGGCACAGCTCGGCACGTATCTGGTGGTGCAGAAACCGCTGGCGCGGCTGACGGCGGTGGTGCGGCGGCGGCGCGATGGGGACCAGTCGGTCCGGGTCGGGGAGTTGCGCGGCGCGTCGGAAGTGTCCGAAGTCGCGCGGCTGATCGACGAGATTGCCGATCAGGTGGCCATACGCGATGCCGCGCTGGCACAGGCGTCGGCGGATAAGGCGCAGGGGATGGCGGCGATCGCGCATGACAAGCGACACAAGTTACAGGTGCTGCAGATCCTGCTCGACCGGCTGAAAGCAATGCCCCAGGGCATGGTCGATCCGAAGATCCTGGTCACCGCGCAGAACAGTCTGGACGATCTGTCGCACGCGATTACCCAGCTGATGTCGGCGGCGGCGCTGGAAAGCAACAGCATGCCTGCGCCCGACATTCATCAGGTGCCGATAATGCATGTGCTGGAAAACGTGGCAGCCGAAACCGAGATGCGGGCCAACGCCAAGGGCGTGACGTTGAAGCTGGTGCCAAGTTCGCTGACGGTGCTGACCGACCCCGAGATCCTGACTGCGATCGTGCAGAACTTTGCCGATAACGCGGTGAAGTACACGCAGCAGGGAAAGATCCTGATCGGTGTGAAGCGTGTGGGCGATATGGCGCGCATTGTGGTGGCCGATACCGGGATTGGTGTGCGTGAAGAACATCAGTCGCAGCTGTTCATGGAATTCCACCAGGTCGATTCAATGCATGAAGGGATCGGCCTTGGTCTGGGCATTGTGGCGCGTCAGGCACCGCGGATCGATGCGCATGTGCATCTGCGCAGCCAGTGGGGGCGCGGGTCGGCGTTCATGGTGGATGTGCCGTTGGTGAAGAACCCGCTTTAGGTCCGATCGGTCCTAAGTCTGACGCGCGATCTTTCTGTAGATGAACGTTGCGGCAAAGGTTGCCGGCACAATGGCGATTGCAAGGAAACCACCCAGAAATACAGCCCAGCCCCAACGCTCCGACCATGGGATGAAGGCTGGCAATCCGTTGTCCTCGAAATACGGGTCGTAGCAGAGCTCTCCGAACGCAATCGCGTAAGACAGAATCAGCCCCAGCAGCAGCGTTCGGCCAACGGTAACACCTCGGGCCCAGAGCAGCAGGCCGAGACCGGCGAGCGCGAAAAAAGCGATGAAGAGTATCATGCAGGCGTCATATCATCAGCTCTGGTGTGGGCCAATGCTCTCAGAACCCTTCCAGCACGATCTTCCCTTTCACCGTTCCGGCCTCGATCGCTTCATGCGCGCGGCGCAGGTTTTCCGCCGTGATGCGTCCCATCGATGCATTCATGGTGGTGCGCAGCGTACCCGCATCGACCAGGCGGCTCACCTCGTTCAGGATGCGATGCTGGGTGATGATGTCGGGTGAATTGTTGACCGATGCGGTGAACATCCATTCCCAGTGAATCGAGACCGACTTGCGCATCACGTCGCGCGGGTCGATATGCGCGCTTGCCTCGATCAGCCCGATATGGCCGAAGGGGGCGATCACGTTGGCAATCGCATTCCAGTTGTGCTGCGTGGTGTTGGTCGAGAACACATACGGCACCTGCGGCACACCCAGCGCCTTCATCTGCGCGGGCACGTCGCCGGTATGGTTGATCACGTCGTGCGCGCCGAGTTGGCGGCACCAGTCCTGTGTGGCGGGGCGCGATGCGGTGGCAATCACGCGCAGGCCGGTCAGGCGACGTGCAAGCTGAATGGCGATAGACCCGACGCCGCCCGCACCCCCCACGATCAGGATCGCGGCATCGCGTGCGGTGGTGCCCTGTGGCACCTGCATACGTTCGAACATCGCTTCCCACGCGGTGAGTGCGGTCAGCGGCAATGCGGCGGCTTCGGCGAAGGACAGGGTTTTTGGTTTGCGGCCGACCAGGCGTTCATCCACCAGATGCAGTTCGGCATTGGTGCCGGGGCGGATGAACGACCCGGCGTAGAACACATGATCGCCGGCGCGGAACAGGCTTGCCTCGGGCCCGGTGGCGCGCACGATGCCGGCGGCGTCCCAGCCCAGCACAAAGGGTTCGCCCACCGGATCGGCGGCGCGCCGCACCTTCACGTCGACGGGGTTGACCGACACGGCCTTGATCTCGACCAGCAGGTCGTGCCCGCGCGGCGCCGGGTCCGGCAGGGTGAGGTCGATCAGCGCATTCGGGTCGCTGACAGGCAGGGAATGTGTAAAGGCGATGGCTTTCACGTTCGTGCTCCTTAAAAGTCACAGTCACGCAGGCCAGTCTTGCTATGTGCGAATTCTAACGCCGGAGCCACGCATGTTGCTACCGTATTCTGGGTGATAGATCCTCAGACACCGTAACGCATCAGGCGCGGGCCTTCGTGTTCAAGCCACGTGCTGGCGCGGATGCGATGCGGCGACAGGGTTTCCGCAAAGGCCCAGAAACGCGGGCTGTGGTTCATATGCAGCAGGTGCGCAACCTCGTGCGCGACGACGTAATCCTGCACGAAATCCGGCGCCATCAGCAGCCGCCAGGAAAACGACAGCGTGCGATCGGGCGCGCACGATCCCCAGCGGCTGCGCGTGTCCTTTACCGTGACGCGGCGCGGCTTGATGGGGCTTTGTTCGGCTTTCTGCTGGGCGATGGTTCCCAGATGGATTTGTGCTTCGTGACGCAGCAGATCCATCACGCGCCGGGCCAGAAAAGCCACATCTCCGCCAACCTCGATCACGCCGGGCAGCAGACGGGTGGGGGCTTTGGCACCCAGGTGCCGGATCTCGTGCGCGACATCGCAGACCGGTATCTGTGTGCCGTGGGCGAAGGTGACGGCTTGTGGCAATGCATCCAGACGCGCGCGCACCCAGCTTGCATGTTCGCGCAATAGTGTCAGTCCATCCAGTTTGGTCTTGCGCCGTGGCAGCGTGAGGATGACAGCCCCGGCGCGCGGGTCGATCCGCAGATTGACGTTGCGCGCCGACATGTGCCGCCGCCAGAGGACGGGCACAGGATGGCCGGAATCGTCCGGGTCGATCAGTTCGGGCAGCGGGCGAGTCATGCCATGTGCTTAGGCCATTCAGGAAAATTCGGCCACAGGTTCAGGATTGGGTAACGCCACCAGAGGTATCAATTGTGGCGTTAGGCGGTGCAATCGTGAGAAAAACTCCATTCCTGATCGATCTATTGGCTTTGGGTCTCGTCACGCTGATGCTGGCAGTCGCGGCCCTGATGCCGCACGCGGCGATCGAACTGGTGACCGATTCCAGAGCGCATGAAACGGTGGCACCACCGTTGGCGACCGAGTCCGATGTCGGGATAAATTTCGAATTTTCGCCCGGCGTGCGGGCAGGCTGGAATCCGCAGATGCTGGCGCGCATGCAGCGCGAGAACGTGCACCTGGTATCGTCCGGCAGTCCGTTTCATCCGCCGCGCGACATGATGCTGCTGCTGGCGATTGCGGGAAGCCGTTACTGAAGAAAACAGCGCGGAGGGTTGCCCATCCGCGCTGCTGATGTGTCTTACGCGGCCTTGGCCAGCGCGACGCCCGAAGCGTCGAACGCGGCAAACAGCGCCTTTTCCTGATCCGCCGTCAGTGCCTGATGCGGCGGGCGCAGGTTCAGCCAGTTCTTGTCTCCGGTATTGCGTGCCACCAGCGCACGCAGGCTGGCGATCAGGTTGAACTGGGTTACCGCCTTGCGGGTCGCACACAGAACTTCGTGTGCGGCGTCCGCCGCCGGGGCGTTCGGGTCGGCGTAGACAATGCGACCCGCGCTGCAATTCACGTTGGCCGCAGCGGTGATGCAACCGGCGCCGCCCTTCTGCAGCACGGTGCGGAACAGGCCGTCATCGCCGGAATAAACCTCGAACCCGCGATTGGCGAATTTTTCCACCATCGCCAGCATGTTCGCCAGATCACCGCTGCTGTCCTTCACACCGCGAATGGTGCCGGGGAACGCGGTGATCAGACGGTCGATCAGTGCGTGGCTGAACGGCACCGCCGACTGCTGCGGGAAGTGATACAGATACAGCGCAATGCCGCCGCCCACGCGGTTCACCACTTCGCTGAAATACGCGAACAGTCCGTCATCGGACGGGTTCTTGTAGAAGAACGGCGGCAGCACCAGAACGCCGCGGCAGCCGATCTCTTTCGCCTTCTTTGTCAGCAGCACGGTGTCGGTCAGCGCGGGGGTGCCGGTGCCGGGCATCATCTGCGCGGCGGGGACGCCACGTTCGGCCAGCCCTTCCATGATTGCCAGACGTTCGGACACGCCCATCGAATTGGCCTCGCCCGTGGTGCCCAGAATGCCCAGCCCGTTGCAGCCGTTGGCCAGCAGCCATTTGCTGTGCGCGGCCATGCGGTCGATGTTGGGGGACAGATCGGCGTCCATGCCGGTCAGCACGGCGGCATTCACGCCGCCATAGAGTGCGTTCTTCATCATGTTCCAGTTTCCTTGCTGATGCGGCGGACACGCGGCATGCGCGCGGGCCAGCTGACGACGTGGTGTTCAAGCGGCCCCGCCTCGCGTTCCGAGATCACTCGCCCGCAGACCGAAACCCCGGATGCCAGCACACTGTCCTGTGTGCCGGTGATCAGCGGGTGCCAGGTGGGAAGATCCTTGCCCTCGGCCAGTCGGCGATACGCGCAGGATGGCGGCAACCAGTCGATATCGTCCAGCGCATCGACAGTCAGTTGCACGCAGTCGGGCACGTAGCGGCGGCGGGTGTTGTAATGGTGGCACAAGCCGGTCTCGGGGTCGAGCAGACGGCACGCGACATTGGTGAACGACAGACTGTCGTCGTCCTCGCGGATCTTGTGCAGGCAGCAGCGGCCGCACCCGTCGCACAGGGATTCCCATTCGGCCTGAGTCATCTCGGCCAGGGTCTTGGTCTTCCAGAACGGAGGGGTGGCGGGCATGCGCAATGTATAGATCAGTACAAACGCGCTGTGTAGGATTCCGCGAGATTCCGGTCCGCCGCGTCCGCATCGACCATGCGCGTCTGGTCGGCGACGATGCGGCCCAGAGTCGGGAAATCGCTGCGCGGGATGTGCTTGTCGGCGTTCCACAGATCGCTGCGGATCAGCGCTTTACCGCAATGGAAGAATACCTCGTCGATCTGCACATGCAGCCCGCGTTCAGGCGTGCGTTCGTTCACTGCACTCGGGGCGAGGAGCGCGGCATCGGTGGTAATCTGCGCCGTGCCGTTGACGCGGAGTGTCTCGTTGATGCCGGGCACCAGGAACAGCAGGCCGATGCGCGGGTTCTTGAGCAGATTCTGAAAACTGTCGAGCCGCCGGTTACCCGGCCGATCCGGGATCAGCAGCGCGGTGGGCGAGAGCACGCGCACAAACCCCGGCGCATCGCCGCGCGGGCTGGCGTCCGCCCCGGCTGCATCCGCACTGGCCAGCACCAGAAACGGCGACAGCGCGATGAACCGCGTGGCATGCACGTCGAGCGCGCGCAGCAGTTTCGCCTCGGCCAGTGGGTTGACCGGTCCGGCATTGGCGCGCAATTCGTCGGCGGTGGTGATGCGATCCATCACCGCATGAGAAACGAGTTTCAGAAAAGGCGCAATCCCGTTCAGGCGGTAACGGTGATCGCATCCCCGTGATGCGGGAACACGTAAGCGGTGCCGCCGCCTGCGCGGCGCAGTGTGTCCTGCATCTGGTCAACCGGCATGTTGCTGAGCGCGGTAGAGAACGCATCGGCCATCGTCGCATCGCGCATGGTGACCGACACACCCGCATAGCGCCCGGTCGGGCGGCCTGTGGCGGGGTCGAACAGGTGATGGAAGCGGCCGGCAGCATCGAACTGGAAACCGTATCCGGCCGAGCTGGACAGGCCCTGATCGCGCAGCTTCACCACCATGGCGGTACGTGTGGGCGTTGCCGGGTCGGTGATACCGGCCTGCCAGGGCGTGCGGTCGGGGTGGGTGCCGATGGCGTAGACCTCGCCCATGTCCACCAGACTCTGGGTGATGCCGTGCTGGCGGAACAGCGCGACCACGCGGTCGGTGATGAAGCCCTGCGCGATGCCGTTCAGCGTGACGCGCATACCGGGCTTCGCGAAGGCAACACGATCCGCGCTGATGCGCAGTTGCGTGTAACCGACCAGCGTCTGCGCGGCGGAGATTTGCGTGGCATCGGGGCCGGCCGGGTCGGCGTTGGGCTGGCCGAAATGTGCGGCGTACAGATCCCACAGCACCTGCACCGTCGGGTCGAACGCGCCGTTGGTCAGCGCGGCATAATCGCAACTGGTGCGCAGCAACTGTACGAATTCTGCGGGCGGCGCTTCCAGCACGCCCTGTCGGTTCAGGCGGACCAGCAGACTGTCCTCGCGATACAGGCTGAACATCGCTTCCAGTCGGTGCATCTCGCCCGCGGCCTGTGCGATCAGCCGTTCGGCGAAGGCGCGGTCGGGGTGATGCAGCTGGATCGTCGTTACCGCGCCCAGCGCCATGCCGTGCCAGGTGACAAGCTGCGGTGCATCGGCCCGCGCGCCGCGTGTGGGCAGCAAGGCCAGACCGGCTGAAGCTGCGCTGATCCCGATGAAACGACGACGCGATGTGCTCATGATGTCAGTTGCCCAATACATAATCTTGCGGAACTTCGTCGAACGTCACGACGCGCCCGCCATTCTGTGCGACGAAACTGTCAGCCGCCGCGCGTTCCGAAAACGGGATGGTCTCTGCCGTGCCCATGCCGCCGCGCACGCGGCTGTCGATCACGAAGAACGCCTTGCGCGCATCCACCCAGTTGGTGGCGCCGGGGTTGTCCCAGCTTTCGGCCTTGCCCATGTCCGAGACATAGATCGCCTGAATGTCTTTCGCTTCTTCCGGCAGCATGGTGAACGCAAACACATCGCGCGCGGACGAGAACCACACCGGATCCAGACGGCTCGCCACGATGATCTGCCCCTTGGGGCCGGGATGTTCCAGCACGTTCATGCCGCAGTAATTGCCGATTGCCTCGGCATTCAGTGCGCGCGGCGGCGGTTGCTCGCCCGAGGCCTGGCGCTTCTTGCACCCAACCAGCGCCAGCACCGACATAGCGATGAAAGACCGACGCAGCATCAGACTTCCCTCCGCGCAAACACGCCTGCGGCCAATGCCAGCGGCACGATCACCCAGCCGACCAGCGCACCCAGCAGCAATGTGGGGGCCATACCTGTCTGTCCCGCCAGCCCCGCCATACCCGAGAACTGGCTGACATTGGCGAAGCTGCTGAGGTTCAGCAGCCGGTAAGCATCGGTCGGGTTCAGCAGCAGCAGCGCGTTCAGCACGGGGCCGGTGATGGTTTCGCCCTGGTCTGCCACCAGCACGCCCAGCAGCGCCATGTCGTAGATCAGCACAAAGATCAGCCAGACGCCGACCGCGATCCCCGCCGCCATGCCGCGCGCCGAGGATAGCGCGCTGATCAGATACCCGATGGCCACGAACACCGCGCCCAGCAGGATCGACGAGCCAATCATCGCGGCAAAGGCCGGCCAGCTTTCCGGCGCAATCTGCACGCCGGTCAGCAACAGTGCCGCCGCCGCCGCGCCATACCCCACGAAGGTCGCGAAGCCCAGAATCGCGATGTGGCCCAGGAATTTTCCGAACACGATCTGCCAACGCCCAACCGGATAGCTGAGCAGCAGCAACATCGTGCCGCGCTCCATCTCGCCCACGATGGCGTCGTGCGAGATCAGCAATGCGATCAGCGGTAACAGGAAAATGGTCAGGCTCGACAGGCTGACGATCACCACGTCCAGTGCGCGTGTCGCCACGGTGCCGGTGGGGGCGCTGCCGAGAAACGTCAGCGTCAGCGCCAGCGTTGCCAGCAGCAATGTGGTGGCCAGCACCCAGCGGTTACGCAGGCCTTCCTGGATTTCCTTGCGGGCAATGATCAGGATGTTTCTCATGCGGCTTCATCCTGGGTCAGTAGAAAATGGGCGTACAGATCGTCGAGCGTCGGCGGCACCATGTCCAGATCGCGCAACCCCGGGATGACCGTGGCGTGTTGCACGGCAGCGATCTTGTTCTCGTGTGTGACGTTGAATTCAACGCTGTGATTGTTGAGGCGTTCGGCCTTCTGGATCCAGTCGGGCAGTTTCGACAGATCGTCGACGCTCACGCGGATGCGCACCGGCAGGCGCGCGATGTTGCGCAGATCCTCGATCGTGCCGTTGGCGACCATCAGGCCGCGATTCATGATGACCACGCGATCCGTGCGTTCTTCCAGTTCGGTCAGCGCGTGCGACGACAGCAGCACGGTGGCTCCCGCATCGCGCAGGTCGCGGACAAGCTCGTAAAAACTCTGCCGCAGGGCGGGGTCCAGACCAGTGGTCGGTTCGTCGAGCAGCATCACGCGCGGTTCGCCCAGCAGCGCCTGTGCAAGGCCCAGGCGCTGGCGCATCCCCTTGGAATACGTGCCGACGCGCCGGTGCACCGCAGCGCCCAGCCCCACACGTTCCAGCAGCTTGTAACCACGCGCCGAGGATTGTCTTTTCAGCGAGGCATAAAACGCTATGGTCTCGCGCCCGGTGAGCGCGGCATTGAACGCCACGGTCTCGGGCAGGTAGCCAAGCTGTGTACGCGCCGCGAACTTGCCGGATGCCGGGTCTTCGCCCAGCACATGCACGGTGCCTTCGGTCGGGCGGATCAGGCCCAGCATCATCTTCATCAGCGTGGTCTTGCCTGCGCCGTTATGGCCGACCAGCGCCACGGTCTCTCCGGCGGGCAACGTCAGCGAGACATTACGCACGGCATTGAAATTGCCGAAGCGCTTGCTCACGCCGTCTATCTGGATGGTGGTGGCGGTCATCGGGCAGACTCGCTTTGTGGCGTTTCGGGTGGGGCAGGCATGACGGGGCGGGGCGGCGGGTTGAGTAGCGGGTGGCTGTCTACCACGCCGCCTGGGTCCAGCGCCGGGAATTGCGACTGCGACCAGCGGATAATCTGCACGGCGGGGCTGTTCATCAGCACCTTGGCCTGCGGGGTGCTCCACAATACGCGGTCGGCCAGATTGTTGGGGCGATACGCGGTGTCGGCAATACCGTCGCCGTTCAGGTCGAAGGCGGTGTTGTCGCTCCAGTAATTGCCGCGGCCGTTATCCGACCATTCCAGAAAGCGCCGGCCGACATACTTCACCTGCGTGCGGTTGTTGATGAAGGCATTGCCGCTGAGTGCATTACCCTCGGACCCGGCGGTGAAGTGGATGCCGATCTCGCAGCCCTGAAACCAGTTGTCGCGGAACACGTTGCCGTTGGCGTTGTAGATGAACACGCATTTGTCGGGCGCGATGCGCATGTCGCCGGTGACTTCGGTGCTGGATGCCGGAACGCCGTGCTCGCCGCCTGATTGCATGTTGATGCCCAGCCAGCGATCGGCGGATTGCAGATGCCCGATCACCAGATTGCCGCTGATCTCGGACTTGTTGGCGTAATTGAACAGCAGCCCGTGATCGCGGTCGTTGTCCGAGATATTGCCACGGATGATCAGCCGGTCCGAATGCATGATCGCATAGCCGACGCCGTTGCCGATCGACACGTTGTCGCTGACTTCGCTGTCGTTCGTGTACATGTAATGCACGGCGAAGCGGACATTCTGGAACCGGTTGCGCGCAAAGACGTTGCGGCGGCTGGTGGTGGTGAAAATGCCGTCGCGGCCATAGCGGAAATTGTTATCGGAAATCACGGTGCCCGGTGCGTTCCACAGCGACACGCCGTTGCCGGCCTCGCTCACACGGCCTTCGCTTATCCCGATGATGTTGTTGTGGCGGATCTGTGCGTCGGGCGTGCCGTACACGTAAACGCCGAACAGGTTGTCCAGGAGGTTGCTGTGTTCCACGACGGCGCCATTGGCGCTCTGCATCAGGAAAACACCGGCATCCATGTTGGACGCGTCGCGGCCCGAACCTTCGATGGTGACGCCGCGCACGGTCGCGTTCGGCGCCGTGATGGTGATCGCGCTGCCTTCGCCGTTGCCACGCAGTGTGGTGCCGGGGCTGCCTTCGATGGTGACGGACTGGTCGATCAGGAACGGGCCCTGATAAATTCCGGGTGCCAGACGCAGGACATCGCCTGCACTCGCCTGGCTGATGGCGGTCTGCAAATCGTCTCCCGGGAGGAGGTCACGCGGTAATGCAACCGCCCCCTGAGATACGAGTATGCCGGCGGTGATAACCACCGCCGGCATCAGTCCAGTCAATTTGATCTTACAGCGCACGTTTATGCACGCGGCTTGACCATCATGCGACCGGTCATTTCCATGTGCATCGCATGGCAGAACCAGTTGCAATAGTACCAGTAGAGACCCGGTGTCGACGCCTTGAAGGTGATCGACGCGGTCGCCATCGGGCCGACTTCCATCGAGATACCGTAGTTCACGACCGAGAAGCCGTGCGTCAGATCTTCGGTGCTGTCGATGTTGGTGACGATCACCGTCACTTCGTCGTCCTGGTTCACTTCGAAGTGATCCAGGCCGAACTTTGGCGCGGTGGTTGTCATATAGACGCGCACCTTGTTGCCGTCGCGGATGACCTTCGAGTCCTGTTCCAGATTTACGCCGTCGGCAGCTGCCTGCTTCACGGCATCGGCGAACATCGGGTCGTCACGCTTCCAGACGCTGACCGGGTTCACCTTCGAGCGGTGGACGATGGTCGCGTCATGCGGTTCGGCGAAGCTCGGGCTGTCGTGCACGATGACCATGCGGTCGCCCGAGATGTCGATCAGCTGATCGTTTTCGGGCTTCAGCGGGCCGACGTTCAGATAGCGGTCCTTCGAGAACTTGTTCAGCGACAGCAGCCACTTGCCATCGGCGGCCTTCGTCTGGCCCATCGAGGTGTGGTTGTGGCCCGGCTGATAATGCACGTCGAGCTTCTGCATGATCGGGTCAACGCGTTCGCCTTTGAACGCCTGGATCGCCTTGTCCATGTTCCACTTGCAGACCTGGCTGTCGATGAACAGCGTGGTGTAGCAGTTGCCCTTGCCGTCGAACGCGGTGTGTAGCGGGCCAAGGCCCAGTTCGGGTTCGGCGACAACAGTGTCACGCGGCTTGATCTTGTCGTCGAACATGTCGTCGAACTTGCGCACGTCGAACACGGTGACGGTTGGCGACAGCTTGCCGTTGGCAACCACGTGGATGCCGTCGGGCGCGGTGTTGATGCCGTGCGGGCTGTTGGCAACCGGGATGTAACGGGTAAAGGGCGAGCCCTTGCGGCCGTCGACAACCTTGGCGCCGTTGATGGTCTGGAAGTTGCCCTTGGCGATTGCTTCTTCAATGCGCTTCAGGTTGAAGACGACGACCCAATCCTGGTCCTTCGCCATCGTTTCTTCCAGCGTCACGCCTTCTTCCGAGTTGTAGCACGTCGAGAACGCGTACTTGCCCTGGTAGTCGGCGTCGGTGTTGTCGAGGTTACCGTCGACGATCACCTGCCAGGCGATTTCCATCGTGTCGCCGTTCAGCGCAGTGAAGATGGCGCGATACGTGGATTTGTCTTCCATCGTCTTGCCGTCGTTCTGCAGCGGCACGCGTTCTTCACCGTTCGCGAACACATAGCCGGTGCGCGGGAACTTCTGCACGCGCAGGCCATGAATGGCGTGGGCGTTCGGGATCTGAACGATCTTGTCGCATTTCATCACGTCGCCGCGAACGCGGGCTACGCGGGTGTTCGCCTTGTCGTTCATGAAAATGTAACGGCCGTCGTACGTGCCGTCGGTGAACGACATGTGCGGGTGATGCAGGTCGCCGTTCGTGAACGTCTTCTGGCCCATCTTCGCCAGCAGTTCTTTCGACTGCGGCTGCAGACCTTCGGTCAGGATCTTCAGGCTTTCGTTCGTCTGGCCCCAGCCCGTCGCGCTGCAACGGTTGAACACCGGCACGCGCATCAGTTCGCGCATCGAGGGCAGGCCCACGATACGCAGTTCGCCCGACTGGCCGCTCGAGAAGAAGGTGTAGTATTCGTCGAGCTCGCCCGGCTTCACTTCGGCGCTGTTGCGCGAAGCTGCGGGGGCGGGGGTCTGTGCGTTGGCTGGCGTCACGCCATTACCCAACGCAACAACGCCCGCCGTGCCTGCTGCACCGACAGCTGCACCGGCCACGGCCACAGTGGCCGCGGAGCCGAGCATGCCACGCCGTCCTACATTGATCTGTTCGTCATCGTGTTTCATCGTCAGTGCCTCCTTCGCACTAGGTACTCGGTGACGGAATCGGTGAGGGTGCATTGCCCGCATCGATGGTTTTTCCGTTCCGTGTGATGATTGGTTTGTTGCTGCCCGCAGCCGCGTCCGAATGGTCGGCAGGCATGCTCAGCTTTGCCCGGCGTTCCCGCAGCAGGCGCTTCTGGATCATGGGCGGGCAGCGATGATCGTCGTGATACAGTTCCTGACAATTCATGCAGTAGATGCATTCATTGACGTTGATATGACCTTCCGGATGAATCGACTGCACCGGGCATTCCTTGGCGCAGCGATGACAGGGCGAGCCGCATTCGGGCCAGCGCTTCAGCCATTCGAACATGCGCAGACGGCCGGGGATGGCAAGCGCGGCCCCCAGCGGGCACAGATACCGGCAGAAGAAACGTTCGATCACCAGCCCCAGCGACAGCAGGAGCAGCGCATAGATCACGAACGGCCATTCGCGCGCGAATTTCAGGATGATCGCGGTCTTGAAGGGTTCGACTTCGGCATAGTGTTCGGCCAGCGCGATGTCGTAGATCGACAGGGCGAACAGGCCCATGAACAGCATGTATTTCACCGGCCACAGGCGTTCGTGCAGACCCCAGGGCATGCGCACCTGCGGGATCTTCACGGCCTGGGCGATGTTGTTCAGCAATTCCTGCAGCGCGCCGAACGGGCACAGCCAGCCGCAGAACGCGCCACGGCCCCAGAACAGCAGGCTGGCCGCGACTGAGCACCACAGGATGAACACCAGCGGATCGGCCAGGAAGGTTTCCCACTTGAACCCGGTGATCAGCGCGTTGGTAAATGCGAACACGTTCACGACCGAAAGCTGCGTATTGGCAATCCAGCCCAGCCAGACCAGCGCAAACAGCAGATAGGCGCGGCGCACCCAGCGGAACACGCGCGGATATTTGACCAGAATATCCTGGAAGAAGAAGATCGCGGTCAGCACCAGCAGCGCGACGGCGGTGATGATGACCGAGGTGGTCTTCAGTTCCCACGCCATCTGCCACAGCGGCTTGCCCATCACATCCGGCAGATCGGCGCTGGCAGCAGCCGCTGCAACAGGTGCAGCAACCGGCGGCGCAGTCAGATACTGGTCGGGCAGCGTGTATTCCAGATCGTAGGTCAGGAACGCCTTGTCGCGCGCGCTGATCGCACGCTGCACCAGCAGCTGGATCTGCCACGGGCTGGTCAGGTCGAGCGTGAAATTATCCGGCACCACATACAGCGCGATTTCCGGGAAATGCGGTACACCAGCTGCTTCCAGCGCGCCCAGACGGGTGTGGTCGCGGTCGTGGAAGCGCAGGCTGGAGCCATCCTGCAGAAGTTCGATGCGGTCGAAGATCCCACCGCGCACATAGCCCGAACCCTTGAACGAATACGCGCCTTCACCGGCGATGATCATCGCCTGCTGATTCGGGCCGATCCGGCTGCGCAGGCGGGCGTAGCCTTCTTCGCCCAGCAGGCTGCGGCCGATGGTCGGCACACTGACCGGGGCGACGTACATGTTGATGAAGGTGTCGGCCGGATTGTCGGTTTCGGGTCGTTCGGCGGCAATCGTACCACCGGGGGTGCCAGCCTGTGCATAGGCCTGGGTGACTTCGGCTACGGTCAGGCTCAGGCGGCGGATCGAGCCGTCGCCGACCAGATCGTCCCAGCTGCGTACATCGCTGCGCTGCATGTCGACGTTGCGGACGACGCGTGGGGCAGCCTGTGCCACGGGCTGGGCACCGTCGGGCGACAGGCGGCCGGTGCGGATCAGGCGAACGGCGGAGCGGATCACGCTGTCGCCCATCACCAGCACGGTCACCGTGGCGCCGCTGACGATATCGACCTCCGGCGGGCGTTCCTGCCCGTTGGAGACCGCCGTCATGTTGCGCCCGATCAGCGCATTCATCGAATCGGCGACCTTCTGTTCCGGAATACCGATCAGCACGATCGGTTCGGAATGCGCGACCAGCTTGACGGCGCGGACGATCCCCTGCGGCGTGATGCCGACCAGCATATGGATCGGTTTGCCGGAATACCCGATGGCGTTGGTGACGTCGGTATTCAGATAGGCATAGCCCAGCAATTCCCGATCCCGGTAAACCGGGGCGAGCGGGGGCGTCCCCTCGATGGGGCCGAACCGGGTTGCACCCTCGAACAGGCTGGCGGGAGTGGCTTGGGGTAGGAATTCAGCAAGACGGGCCTGTTGCGCGCGAGCGTCGGATAGTAAAAAGAAAGAAGAGAAAATGCAAAATACTAATAAAAAAATGCATTTTGAGTATATATTTTTAAGGCTGGCCAATCTGCCGGCATAATTTTTCTGAATTCGAAACGAATTATTATTTCCATTCCGTATGCGAATGCTATCCGCACGGCACGCAAAATTGTGGCGAGTTGTGTTTTGCTTGTATGTGCGAGCCAGACTCAACTTATTCACCACCCCGACTATTCACGGCTTATATTAAGCCAACAAATTGAAAATGGCAAAAATGGCGCTACTTAACGTGCTCCGTTGAGTGGGCCTGCCCGGTTGTGTAGTGAATGGCCCCTTGAACGGAGAAACGCAGATGACGCTTCGAGTAGGAATTCCGGGGATTGCGGGCCGTATGGGCCGTCTGCTGGCCGAGGAGAGTCTGGCGGCCGGAGCGTCGGTCTCTGGCGGTACGATGCGCCCCGGGTCGCAGGGGGCGACGCCCGAGGGTGTGGTGCTGTTTCCCGACATGGCGGCGCTGTTTACCGCATCCGATGTGGTGATCGACTTTACCACGGCGCAGGCGTCGGCCGGCCACATTGCGGCGGCAGTGGCGGCGGGGAAGCCGCTGGTGATGGGCACATCCGGGCTGTCCCTGGCGGACGAAGCCGCACTGGAGCAGGCCGCCCGGCAGATTGCGATCGTCTATGCGTCCAACTACGCGCCGGGGGTCAATCTGGTGCTGGCGCTGGCCGAACAGATGGGGGCGGTGCTGTCCCCTGTACAATACGACGCCGAAATCGTCGAAATGCATCACCGCCAGAAGATCGATGCACCGTCCGGCACAGCGATCGGGCTGGGGCGCGCGGTGGCCAAGGGGCGCGGCGTGACGCTCGAGGACGTGAAGGAATCGGGACGCGACGGGCATACCGGGGCGCGCAAGCCCGGCGCGATCGGCTTTGCTGCCATGCGCGGCGGGCAGGTGGTGGGCGAGCACACGCTGCTGTTCGCCAGCGGCACCGAACATATTGCCCTGACGCATCGCGCCTTTGACCGCCGGGTGTTTGCGACCGGTGCGGTGCGGGCCGCGCAGTGGCTGGCCGGACGCAAGCCGGGTCTCTACGATATGCGCGATGTACTTGGCATGCGGTAATCCGCGCCTTTTTGGTGCGTGAAACCTTGACCCCCCCCGGGGTTTCGGCCACACAGCGCCCGCCCCTGCCGTATGTGCGGGGGTGGCGGCCGGGCCAGCCGGACCACCCCGCGACAAGAGGCTGAATCACGCCATGCGCGACAAGGGCGAGTTCCTTTTCACTTCCGAATCCGTTTCGGAAGGTCATCCCGATAAAGTAGCCGATCGTATCAGCGACACCGTTGTCGATGCGTATCTGGCGGCCGATCCGTACGCACGCGTTGCCTGTGAAACTCTGGTTACCACCAACCGCATCGTGCTGGCTGGCGAAGTGCGTGGGCCGGAACATATCACGGCTGAATATCTGGCCCACCTGGCCCGCATGGCCGTGCAGGATATCGGCTACGATCAGGAGGGCTTCTCGTGGAAGCACGCCAAGATCGAATGCCACCTGCATGCGCAGTCTGCCGATATCGCAGTGGGCGTGGATGCGGCCGGTAACAAGGACGAAGGCGCGGGCGACCAGGGCATCATGTTCGGGTATGCCTGCCGCGAAACGCCGGAACTGATGCCGGCGCCGATCTATTACGCACATCTGCTGCTGCGCCGCCTGAGTGAAATGCGCCGCAACAACGACAAGCTGGGCGAAGGCCTGCAGCCGGACGCGAAGTCGCAGGTCACTCTGCGTTACGTCGACGGTGTACCGGTGGGCGCGACCTCGATCGTGATCTCGCATCAGCATGATGCGGGTCTGAACCAGGCCGACCTGAAGCGCCGTCTGTGGCAGATCGCCACCGACACGCTGCCGAAGGGCTGGATGTGCCCGGAGAAGGAATTCTACGTCAACCCGACCGGCAACTTCGTGATCGGCGGTCCGGATGGCGACTGCGGGCTGACGGGTCGCAAGATCATCGTCGACACCTATGGCGGTGCGGCTCCGCATGGCGGCGGCGCGTTCAGCGGCAAGGACCCCACCAAGGTGGACCGCTCGGCCGCGTATGTCTGCCGTTATCTGGCGAAGAACGTGGTGGCGGCCGGTCTGTCGGACAGCTGCACGCTGCAGCTGTCCTACGCGATTGGCGTCTCTCATCCGCTGTCGCTGTATGTGGACCTGCACAACACCGGCAAGGACGTGGACGAAGCGAAGCTCGGCAAGATTCTGGGCGAAATGGTGAACCTGACGCCGCGCGGCATTCGTGAGCACCTGCACCTGAATCGTCCGATCTACGCGCCGACATCGTCGTATGGCCATTTCGGCCGTGCGCCCGATGCCGACAAGGGCACCTTCACCTGGGAACGCACGGATCTGGTGCCGCAGTTGAAGGCCGCGTTCGGTCGCTGAAAGCTGCGTTGTGAAGACTCAGCCTGATCGACTCTACGGTCGCCAGCGTGGCCACAAGCTACGGCCACGCCAGCAACTGCTGCTCGATGTGACTCTGCCGCGCCTGCGGTTGACGGACGAACAGTTCGCCAACCCACGCGCGGCTTTTTCTTCGCCCGTTGAACAGGTCTGGCTCGAGATCGGGTTCGGTGGCGGTGAACACGCGCACGCGCTGGTCAAGGCAAACCCGACGGTGGGCCTGATCGCCAGTGAAGTGTTCGAGAACGGGTTGTGTTCCCTGCTCTCGCATCTGGTCGATGAAGGGGCCGAGGAAACCGGTCCGCTGCCCGGCAATCTGCGCCTGTGGCCGGTCGATGCGCGCGAGCTGCTGAAAGAGCTGCCCGCAGGTTCGCTGGATCGTGCCTATCTGATGTTCCCTGACCCGTGGCCCAAGGCACGGCACAGCAAGCGGCGTTTCGTATATCCGTCGAACATCGAAGTGATGGCTCGGTTGCTGAAGCCCGGTGCGGAATGGCGCATTGCCTCCGACCATCCTGTATATCAGGCCTGGGTCGAGGACGTGATGGGCGCGCAGACGCTGTTCGAACGTGTGTCCTGTGCGCAGGAACGCCCGGCCGACTGGTACCCCACACGTTACGAAGCCAAGGCGTTTCGCGAAGGCCGCATCCCATTCTACTGGATATTCCGCCGCCGTGCTTGATCCTCCACCGGGGGATACCAATATCCTGCCCAGCATTCAGCAGAGGCAGATCATGACAAACCGCATTGCGCCCACCCTGTTCGACGCATTCCGCATGGGCGGGATCGACCTTTCCAACCGCATCGTGATGGCCCCGCTGACCCGCAACCGGGCCGTGCACGGCACCGATGCACCCGGCGCGTTGACCGTCGAATATTACCGCCAGCGCGCCAGTGCCGGTCTGATCGTGACCGAGGGCGCACAGATCTCGCGACAGGCGCAGGGCTATGCCTGGACACCCGGCATCTACACGCCGACGCAGGTGCAGGGCTGGCGGCAGGTGACCGATGCGGTGCATGCGGCGGGTGGGAAGATCGTCGTGCAGATCTGGCATGTGGGGCGCGTATCGCATGTGTCGCTGCAGCCGGACGGGCAGGCTCCCGTCGCGCCATCCGCCATTCGTGCCGAGACCAAGACCTTCACCGGTGAAGGTTTTACCGATACGTCCACGCCGCGCGAACTGACCACGGCTGATATCGCCGCCATCGTGCAGGATTATCGCCACGCTACACGCTGCGCGCGCGAGGCAGGGTTCGACGGCATTGAGATTCACGGTGCCAATGGATATCTGATCGACCAGTTCCTGAAGACCAGCGCCAACCAGCGCAGCGATGAATATGGCGGGTCGATTGAAAACCGCGTGCGGTTCGTGCTTGAAGTCGTTGATGCGGTGATCGGCGAATGGGATGCGGCGCATGTCGGTATTCGTGTGTCGCCGGTCGCCCCCGCGAATGGAATCAGCGACGCCGATCCGCAGCCTCTGTTCAATCACCTGGTCGAAAAACTGGATGCGCGCGGCCTTGCGTTCATCCACGTGGTTGAGGGGGCCACTGGTGGCCCGCGCGATATCGCGCCGTTCGATTACGCGGCGCTGCGGCAGCGGTTCCGTGGCACGTATATCGCCAATAACGGCTACACGCGCGACATGGCGATCACCACACTGGCGGACAAGCGCGCCGATCTGATCGCGTTCGGGCGCGACTTCATCTCGAACCCTGATCTGGTCGAACGTCTGCGCCGTAACGCGCCGCTGAACGAACTGAAGCGTGAAACCCTGTATGGCGGTGGTGCCGAGGGCTACACCGACTACCCGACCTTGGACGCCTGAGGATACGCCGCGCGGTGGGGGATTTCCGCCCGCCGCGCAGGACTGCTGCTGCGCGACCGCACGACGTACCACAGCATCACCAGCATCGGCACGCCCAGCCCGACCCAGCCGACGATATCCCAAACGCCGTCGCCCAGCAGCGCGACGATCAGCCCGATCAGACTGGACACACCCATGATGATGGGTGCGCGCCACAATGCGCGAGATGTTTTCTTATGCATGAACAAGTTTCCTGACCGGGCGACGCTTGCGCACCACCCACAAATAAACACCACTGCCGAGCACGATGATCGCGATGATATCCAGCACGGCCCAGATAATGCGCAACGGCAGCCCGCCGTAATCGCCGAAGTGCAGCGGCTGCGAGACGAACAGCGACACCGCGTACCACGGCATCGACCGGATAGCCGTCAGTTCGCCGGTGGTCGCGTCGATCAGTGCGGGCGTGTAGACGCGGCTGGTCAGCGGCGAGGCACCGCGCATGAACACCGCATAGTGATGCCCGCTGCTGTAGAGCGACTGCGGGAACGCCACGAAGGCCGGCGTCATGCCCGGCGCTGCCGCACGCGCGGTGGCAACGGCGCGTTCCAGCGATCCCGGCGCTGTTACCGGTGGCTGATCGCGATAGGGGGCGACCATTTCCGCCAGCTGGTCGTGGCGCCACAGCGTCACCACCAGATCGGCCCAGGTGTTGATGACGCCGGTTGCGCCCACCACCAGCATCCAGACCAGTGTCACGATGCCCAGCAGGTTATGCAGATCCAGCCATCTTGTGCGCCGCGATTTCTGCTGGCGCACGGTGCCGAACTCCAGCTTGCGCATGAACGGCGCATACAGCACCACGCCCGACACCAGCGCCACCACAAACAGGAACCCCATGAAGCCGAGGAACAGCTTGCCCGGCAGCCCGGCGAACATGTCTACATGCAGCTTGAACATCACATAGATGAAACCGGGTTTCGGCTCGTCCAGCAGCGATGCGGTGCGGCCGTCGATCACCACGCCCTTCAGATCGCTGAGCGGCGATGTGGGGGTGGGGGCCATGCTCAGCCAGATGCGTTCGGGTTCGTCCTGATCCCAGATCATGTACTGCACCACCTCGCCGGGGCGATGCGCCACGCCGGCGGCGATCACGCGGTCCAGATCAGCGGCCTGCGTGCCCGGTGCAACGACCGGCAGTTCAACCTCGTTCCCCAGCAGGTGATCGATCTCGTGGTGGAAAATCAGCGGCAGGCCGGTGATGCAGAGCATTAGCAGGAACACCGTGCAGATCAGGCTGGACCATGTGTGCACAAAGGACCAGGCGCGGATGCTGCGTGTGTTTTTCATAGGGATGCTCCGCATCTGTCGGTTACCAGCTGGCCAATGCGCACGACCCGAGGCAGGGTGTGCGAGTTATTCGCAATTGCAAGCAAATAGCCAAACTGTCATGACTGCGCAATGGCTTGTGCGATGCAGCTTGGCCCAGCGCCTGCGGATGGGGTATTTCAGCAACACAAAGGCACAGGAGGCGGACATGACCGGCGCACGTGTGGCGATTATTACTGGGGCTTCTCGCGGTATTGGCGCAGCGATCGCTGTGCAGCTGGCGGCGGATGGGCTGGCGGTGGTGGTGAATTATGTCAGCGACCTGGATGCGGCCAATGCGGTGGTCGGCAAGATCGCGGCGAATGGCGGTCGCGCGATTGCGGTGCGCGGCGACATCGGTCATTCGGCAACCGCCGCATTGCTGTTCGATGCGGCCGAGGCAGAATTCGGCGGTGTGGATGTGCTGGTGAACAACGCCGGCATCGGCGGCATGAGCAGTATTGCCGACACCGACGACGCCGCGTTCGAACGACTGTTATCGGTGAATCTGAAAGGCACGTTCAGCATGATGCGCATGGCTGCGCGCCGACTGCGCGATGGCGGACGGGTGATCAGCGTGTCGTCCAGTCTGGTTGCCGCGCCGCAGGTGAATTTCGGCCCCTATGCCGCGACCAAGGCTGCGATCGAGATGCTGACCAGCGTGTTGGCGCGCGAGATGCGCGGCCGTTCGATTACGGTGAATTCCGTAGCGCCGGGGCCGGTGGCGACCGACATGCTGCTGCAAGGCACCACCGACGCGTTCCGTGCCGAGCTTGCCGCTTACGTGCCGTTGGGCCGTCTTGGCGAACCGGAAGACGTTGCAAACACGGTCGCCTTTCTGGTCAGCCCGGCGGGCGGCTGGGTGAATGGTCAGAGCATCCGCGCCAATGGCGGAATGGTCTAGGTTATATCGCCCTTCAGCCCAGACTGGCCTGCAAACGGCATTTCTCTGTGCTTCCGCTGCTCACGGACGTTAAGTCCGCTGCGCGACGGTTCTCGATAAGCACCATTTTCGGCGCGGTCTGAACTGAATGTCGCTATAACCTTAAAGTATGGAGCCGAGCATGAATGTCCTGATGTCGCGCGTATCGGTGCGTGCCAAGCAGTTGATGGAACCGGCGCCGGACGATGCGGCTCTGTCACAGGCGGTTGCGGCGGCATGCTGTGCGCCCGACCATGGCGGGCTGCGGCCGTGGCGTTTTCTGTCGTTCAGGGGTGACGCGCGCGATGCATTGGGGCGCATTCGTGCGGATGCTCTGGCGGCGCGCGATCCGCTGGCCACGCTAGAGAAGATCGAGATCGAATACGACAAGGCCGTGCGCGCTCCGATGGTGATCGTGGCGGCGGCGCACTTGCTGTGTGGGCACAAGATTCCCGTGTGGGAACAGATGGCAAGTGCGTCCGCCGCCACGATGAATCTGCTGAACGGTCTGCACGCGCAGGGTTTCGGCGCGATCTGGGTCTCGGGCGCGAGCTGCACGGATGTGCGGGTAAAAACCGCGCTGGGGTTTGCGGCGAGCGACGCACTGCTGGGTTACATCATGACCGGCACGCCGCGCGATGTGGCACCGGTTGAACGCGCTGCACCGCAGACAGTCTGGCGCATCTGGAACGGTAGCGCGCCAGACTGGGAGAATTAGGACCGATCGGCCCTAAGTCTTCAGCCCGGCGTCTTTCTCGGCCGCGGCGATGGCGTCGCGGATGATGATGGCCGAGGCGCGCAGGGCTTTCTCCTCGTTGTCGTCCAGCAGCGGCAATGTCGGCATGGTGGCACCCTTGCGACCCAGCACGTGCGGCAGTGATATGCAGGTATTTGTCACACCCAGAATTTCATCGACGGGGGTCGAGACGGTGAACAGCATATGTTCATCGCGGATGATGGCGCTGGTCAGCCGCGCGATGCAGCCGCCAATGCCGAAGTTGGAAACGCCTTTCCCCTCCTTGATGCGATAGGCCGAGGTGCGCACATCTTCCGAGATCTGCAGCCGTTCCTTCGTGCCCAGCTTCTTGCCGCTTCTTGCCGCGAAATCGACGAGCGAGATCCCCGCAATCTGCGCCCCCGACCAGTGCAGAACTTCCGAGTCACCATGTTCGCCCAACACGAACGCGTTGATGGACTGCGAGGCGATGCCGAAGTACCGCGCCAGGTGATCGCAGAAGCGCGCGGTATCCAGCGCGCAGCCGGTGCCGATGGCGCGTTCGCGCGGTACGCCGAAATGACGCACGGCGATGCTGGGCAGAATATCGACGGGATTGGTTGCGAACAGGAACACGGCATTGGGTGCGGCGCGCAATGCGTGCGGCATGATGTCGGCCATGATGCGCACGTTTTTCGCCGCCAGTTCCAGCCGCGTTTCACCGGGCTTCAGGCTGACGCCTGCGGTGATGATGATAACGGCGGCACCCTTCAGATCGTCCCACGTGCCCGACCGCACATCGACCGAGCGCCCGAAGGCGGCTGCATGCGCGATGTCGGCGGCTTCGCTGCGGGCGCGGGCTTCGTCTTTGTCGATGAGTACGATTTCGGATGCGGCGTTGAAGGTGGTCAACAGATACCCGGCAGCAGCGCCGACCAGTCCGGCGCCGATGATACCAACCTTGTTTCCTGTGGTCATGGCTCTCTCGTTCCTGTGACAGTGGAGGAACGATATCAGGCGGGCACATAAATGTGCTGTGATTTATCGCAAATGGTGTGCGGCGTTTACGGGCTTCAGGGTTGCATTGCGCGCGGTTGGTTTAAATCATGCGTCCGCCATCTATTGATTGGGGCGCGCAGGCCGCACGTAAGGTGCAAGGCAGAGTGCGGTTAGTTCGGCGTCTATCTCAGGCATAGAAGCAAATAGATCTACAAGCGTAGAGCGGTTAAGTGCCAAAGCTATCCCATGAGCCGTGAGCATGTTTTCCGACAAATCCAAAAACCGTTTGAATTCCGGCGAATCTGCGTTCTCGATAAGATTGTCCAGCTCCCGTTCTTTGCCTTCGTAGGCATAATTAAGGAGCTCAGGCCTGCCAGTGCTATGGCCTGTTGCAACCCGCAAGCGGTAGTTCAGCAACATATAGCGGCTTACATTGTCAGCAAAACTCATAATGATTTTTTCCGGCCACAATGATTGTCCAAGACGCAAAGCTTGCGCGACATCCGGAGCAGATTGCAGCCGTGTAAATTCACTTATGGCGTCAGGCCCAGAGATGCTTAAGAAACCCGCCATTATGGCTTGTTGGTCAAACTGTTGGCTTACGCGCCAGTATGCAGTCATCACCATACGTGTAAAAATGTTGCGCCATATGGATTCAAGGTTGTCATCTGACAAATTCTTGATGGTTCGGCAGCTTGGCTCCATCGCATTGCGATGAGCAATAACGAATTCGTTCAGAACAATTCGTCCATAAGGCGTTTCCAAAGCACTCCGGAGGCGGTTTGCAGCATCTGGCTCATCGGCCCATCTGGTAAATCCAGAACCGGGGGTTGGTGACAGATTAATGATGAGATTTATCTGCGTTTGCCGCATCTCCATGCGTCTGAATGCAGCTTCATTAGCTGTTGCATTATTGGGTGTCTGGCTGTGGGATACACCGATCCCTGCAAGCATAACCATAAACACTATAGTCGCTATAAAACGGCTCATTCTTTTTAAATTCCTCAAGGCGTTTCCCGGCGAGCCTACTCCACCACCGCCACCGGTTTCTTCTTCACGCGCAACCGCCTGATCCGTCGCGCATCCGCATCCAGCACGCGGAACTCCAGACCCGACGGATGCGACAGCACTTCCCCGCGCGCGGGCACACGGCCCGCCAGCATGAAGACCAGACCACCCACCGTATCAATGTCGGCACCGCGTTCGTCCTCGGTCAGCACGGGACCGAATTTTTCCTCGAAGTCTTCGATCGGCAGGCGTGCGTCCAGATCGGCCGTGCCATCCGCGCGCTCGATAATACCCGGTGTGTCCGGATCGTCGTGTTCGTCGGAAATATCACCGACAATCGTCTCGACCAGATCCTCGATCGAGATCAGACCATCGATGCCGCCATACTCGTCCACCACCAGCGCCATGTGCATGCGCGCCTGGCGCATCTGCAGCAGCAGATCCAGCACCGGGATCTGCGGAGCCACCATCAGCGGCCGACGCAAAATCGCCTTCAGCGAAAATGTGTCGGGCGAGTTCAGATGCATCAGCACATCCTTGATGTGCACCATGCCCACAATATCGTCCAACTGCTCGCCATACACCGGGAACCGCGAATGCCCCTCGTCACGCATCAGGCGGATCACGTCGTCAAATTTGGTGTCCGCTTTCAGCGCCACAATATCGGCGCGCGGGATCATCACGTCATACGCTGTGGTGTCGCGCAGGTGCAGCACGTTGACGATCAGCGCGCGTTCCTGCCGGTCGAGTGTATCTTCGTACGGCGTGTCGTCGCTCTGCTGGTCGTCGTGCACCAGCTCGGCGATTGCGTCGCGCGCCGATGGTTCGGCGCTGCGCTTCCACATCAGCGTTCGCAGACGGGCAAGAATGGAATCGCGTTGGCTATTGGCGCCGCTCATAAGAATTTCCAGGGGTTGGGCACGCCAAGCTTGGCCAGGCGGCGAGATTCAGCCATTTCCATCCGCAGCGCTTCACCCGGATGGTCGTGTTCGTAACCGGCCAGATGCAGCGCGCCATGCACCAGCAGATGCGCAAGCCGCTGCGCCGGGCGCAGGCCAGCGGCCCGTGCCTCGCGCGCAACCACGCCGGATGCCAGGATGATTTCGGATGTATCGGTAAAGGTCAGCACATTGGTCGGCTGGTTGCTGCCGATCGGGCCGTGCGCCTGATGGCGGTGGTTTAACCGCCGCAACGTCAGGTCGTCGGCCAGCACCACGTGCACGTATTCACCCGCCAGCGCGCGACGCACCAGCCGCGCGACATTCGGCACCAACCGATGCCAGCGCCGATCGGTGATCAGCAGACTAGGGTAAGGGTCTTCGTCGTCTTCGCCCCACCCATTCTCGGGGCAGGGCGGGCATCTACTTCCCGGTTCCATCACTTGCACCGGATTTCGCCGGTTTCTCCTTTGCGCGTTCACGTTGGGCCGTGTCGCGCGCGTCATATGCATCAACAATCTTTGCCACCAGCGGGTGGCGCACAACGTCGCGGTTGCTGAAGCGGTTTATACCAATACCAGCCACACCTTCCAGTGTCTCCACCGCATCACGCAGGCCGGATTTCACCCCGGCGGGCAGGTCCACCTGGCTCAGGTCGCCCGTCACCACCATGCGGCTGCCTTCACCCAGACGGGTGAGCACCATCTTCATCTGCACCGGCGTGGTGTTCTGCGCCTCGTCCAGAATGACGAAGGAATGCGCCAGAGTCCGCCCGCGCATGAAGGCCAGCGGCGCGATCTCGATCTCGCCGGTCTGCATGCGGCGGATCACCTGTTCGCCGGGCATCATGTCGTGCAGCGCGTCGTACAGCGGGCGCAGATACGGATCGACTTTTTCCTTCATGTCGCCGGGTAGAAAGCCGAGCCGTTCGCCCGCTTCCACCGCCGGGCGCGACAGCACGATGCGGTCCACCTTGTCGGATTGCAGCATTGCCACAGCCTGCGCGACCGCCAGATAGGTCTTGCCGGTGCCCGCGGGGCCAATGCCGAAGGTCAGTTCGTTCTTGCGCAGCATCTCCATATACGCCGCCTGCGCCGGGGATCGTGGTGCGATCGAGCCGCGCTTGGTGCGGATGGCGGGCATGTCGGCCAGTGGCAGACGCGGATCGCCGTCCATATCGACCATGCGGATGGCGGTTTCGACATCGGGGGTGGTGATGATCTCGCCCGCTTCCAGCCGCTGCCACAGGCCCAGCAGGGCGATGCGGGCGTGGTCGACCTGTTCGGGGCTGCCCGCGATGGACAGCTTGTTCCCGCGCGAGGCCAGTCGCACACCGAACGCCTGTTCGATGCGCGCCAGATTGCGGTCGTGCTCGCCATACAGGACCGGCAGCAATGTGTTGCCGTCGAACTGCAGGGTGATGGTTTTGTCGGGGGTCATGTCTGCCACGTGCGGAGTGTCTCCCGGATGTGTGTGGGGTCCAGTATCGCAGCAAGAGAGAACGGCTGACCGTTGGTGATCGTCATGTTGACGATCTGTCCGGTCAGTGAAACCGGGCCATCGGCGTGGACCGGTTGCAGCCAGGGCGAGCGTCCGCCGATCTGTCCCGGGCGGCGGCCCGGCCCGGTGACCAGCACCGGAATGGTGGAACCTGTGGTGCGCGCGTTAAACGCCGCCTGCTGGTCGCGCAGCAGCGCCTGCAATTCGGCCAGGCGTGCGTCCTTCTCGGCCTCGGCCACCTGCATCGGCGCGCCGGCGGCGGGGGTGCCGGGGCGGCCCGAGTATTTGAACGAATAGGCCAGCGCGAAATCCACGTCGCGAATCAGCTGCATGGTGGCGTCGAAATCGGCGCGCGTTTCGCCCGGATGCCCCACGATAAAGTCGGACGACAGCGCCAGATCGGGGCGCGCGGTGCGCAGCTTGTCGATCAGGCGGCGATACTCATCGGCAGTGTGCTTGCGGTTCATCGCCGACAGAATCCTGTCCGACCCCGACTGCACCGGCAGATGCAGGAACGGCATCAGCTGCGGCAGGTCGCGGTGCGCCGCGATCAGCGCGTCGTCCATGTCGCGCGGGTGTGACGTGGTGTAGCGGATGCGCGCCAGATCGGGGATCTCGGCCAGCGCGTGCACCAGCTGGGCAAGGCCCCATTCACTGCCATCCGCGCCTTCGCCGTGGAACGCATTGACGTTTTGTCCCAGCAGCGTGAGTTCACGCACACCCATCGAGACCAGATGCCGTGCCTCGGCCACGATCGCGGCGACCGGGCGCGAGAATTCCGCCCCGCGCGTATAGGGCACCACGCAGAAGGAACAGAACTTGTCGCAGCCTTCCTGCACGGTGAGGAACGCGGTGACGCCCTGTTTTTCCTGTGTGTCGGGCAGGTGGTCGAACTTGGCTTCGGCGGGGAAGTCGGTCTCCAGCACCACGCCTGCGCCGCGCGCGGCCTGTGCCACCATCTCGGGCAGGCGGTGATAGGTCTGCGGACCCAGCACGATATCGACGTAGGGGGCACGCTCGCGGATCAGTTGTCCCTCGGCCTGCGCCACGCACCCGGCCACGGCCAGCACCATCTTGCCGCCCGCTTCGGCCTTGGCGTCCTTCGCCTTGCGCAGGCGGCCGAGTTCGGAAAACACCTTGTCGGTGGCTTTCTCGCGGATGTGGCACGTGTTGAGGATCACCATGTCGGCACCCTCGGGCGTGTCGTGCGGGGCATAGCCCAGCGGGGCGAGCACGTCGGCCATGCGGGCGCTGTCGTACACATTCATCTGGCAACCCCAGGTGATGACGTGCAGCTTCTTGTGATTGGGCGTGTGGGCGGCGTGATTCTGGGACATGGATACTGGGGTGCTGGTCATGGGTACAAAGGTCTCGCTGGCCGCACCGGTCGCTGGACCGGAACGAAGGACGCAGACATTCCCGACCATGTCGGAACGGTCAAACGCAAGGGCGCCTACAAGCCTCCTGTTTCAAAGATTACAACTGGATTGAGTCTCGGCAATTGCGGGGTTTCGTGTCAAGCGGCGCCTGCGGCGATGGTCACCGGTTCCGGCGCGCGGTTCTGGCGCAACCGGTCGGCCCCTTGCGACGCCGCCTGCCAGGCTGCCTGCGCCAGAGCCTTGCGGTCCGGGAATTGTGCCGGGTCCAGCGGTGCGTGCAACACGATGGTGACGCGGCTGTTCTTATAACGCGCGAACCGCCAGAAATGGCTGCCGATATCCATATCGCCATACCAGGCGAACACCGGGCGCGACCGCCGCCCGCACGGCAGTCCGGCCAGCAGGTCGTAGACCACGGTTACCGGCTGGACCATCGGGCGCGGCTGGCCCGGAATGTCGTCCGCCAGCGAGAAAAAGGCCGAACGGAACGTCAGCGTGCGCGATCCGTCGCTGGTGGTGCCTTCGGGGAACAGGATCAGGTTGTCGCCACCGTTCAGGCGGCCACGCATGTCGTCGCGCTCGCGCCCGGTCTTGCCGCGGCTGCGCGATACATACAGCGTGCGGCCAAGGCGGGCGATGTGGCGGAAGATCGGCCATTGCCCGACCTCGGCCTTGGCGATGAAGCACGCGGTCAGGCGGCTGCCCAGCACCGGGATATCCAACCACGACGTATGGGCCGAGGCGTAGATCACCGGCCGGTCGGTAGTGGAGGCCACATCGGTGCCGACCACGCGGACCCGAATGCCCAGAATCCACAGCGCCACTTTCCAGATCGCCCGGCAGCCCGCGGAATCGAGCCGCCCGGGCAGCGCCACCAGCACCGTCTGGATGGGCATGGCAATCAGCACCCACAGCAGCACCAGCCCGATTCTGCGGATAGTACGCAGCAATTTCAACGGGGTAAGCTTGCTGAACTGGATATAGTCGCGCTCGTCCGCGGCCTCGGCGGCGGCCATCAGGGCGCGGTAGTCCAAGTCCCTGGGCGGGCGGATCAGGCCACGGGGGCGCAGGCGGGCAGTCTGGGCTGTCATGTCCGAACCAGTACGCGAGGACGGCGTCCGGTGCAATCCATTCATACCGGACTGGTGAGCGGGCGTTTCTTGCGGTAAATCTCCCTCATGGCACGCATGACAGACCTGACCCGCACGACCTCCGAGACCGATATCAGCCTGGCACTGTCGCTGGACGGCTCCGGCAAGGCCGAGATCGCCACCGGCATCGGTTTCCTCGACCATATGCTGACGGCGCTGGCGCGACACGGGCTGTTCGACCTGCGCGTGGCGGCGAAGGGCGATCTGCACATCGATTTCCATCACACGACGGAAGATGTCGGCATCGTGCTGGGGCAGGCGCTGAACAAGGCACTGGGCGACAAGCGCGGCATCCGCCGTTTCGGTCACGCCGTGGTGCCGATGGACGAGGCGCTGGTGGACGCCACGATCGACATCTCGGGCCGCCCGTTCCTGGCCTGGGACGTGACATTCCGCGCGCCGAAGATCGGCGAGATCGACACCGAACTGTTCGAGGAATTTTTCCGCGCCTTCGCGTTCAACGCGGGCATTACGCTGCACATCACCATGAAAGCGGGCACCAACGCACACCACGTGGCGGAAGCGTGCTTCAAGGCCGTGGCGCGGGCGCTGCGCATGGCGGTTGAGGCCGACCCGCGCATGGGCAATGAAGTGCCGTCCACCAAGGGCAGCCTGTAGCATGATGCAGATCGCCGTCGTCGATTACGGGTCGGGCAACCTGACCTCGGCCGCGCGTGCGCTGGACCGGGCCGCCGACCTGATCGGCGTGTCGGTGCAGGTGTTCATCACGAATGATCCGGACACGGTCCGCAGCGCCGACCGCATTGTGTTGCCCGGTCAGGGCGCCTTCGCCGACTGCGCCATGGGCCTGCGGGCGGTGACCGGTATGACCGAGGCGATTATCGAGGCGACCGATGCGGGCACCCCGTTCCTGGGCATCTGCGTCGGCATGCAGCTGATGGCGCAGCGCGGGCTTGAACACCGGGTTACCTCGGGTTTTGGCTGGGTGCAGGGCGATATCGCCGAAATCGCCGCGCCGACCCTCAGATTACCACAGATGGGCTGGAATACGCTCGACTTCACCCCACATAGCCACCCATTGCTGGATGGTATTGCACCGGGGGAGCACATGTATTTCGTGCACAGTTACGCGCTGACGGCGGCCAACCCCGCCCAGGTGCTGGCCACCACCGACTATGGTGGGCCGGTCGTGGCGATGGTGGCCGAGGGCAACCGCGCCGGAACCCAGTTCCACGTCGAGAAATCGCAGTCTGCCGGGCTGCGTCTGCTGGGTAACTTCCTGCGCTGGGAGCCGTAACATGGCTTACGACAGCATGATCTCCAGCCCGCCCCGGGCCGAAGAAAATACCAGCGTGCAATTGCTGATCGAACGGGTGACCGAACTCGACGACGCCGATATGGAGGCACTGTGCGAAGCCGCCACTGCCGCGATTATCGAGGGTGGTGGGTTCGGCTGGGTGACGCCGCCGGGACATTCCGCGCTGGCGCGCTGGTTCAGTGGCGTTCTGCTGGTGCCGGAACACATTCTGCTGGTGGCGCGGCTGAACGGGCGGATCGTGGGGTCGGCCCAGCTGGTGCGTCCGCCGCGCCATAACGAGGCACAGGCATTTTCCGCCACGCTGATGCGGGCGTTTATCGCGCCTTACGCGCGCGGCCACGGACTGGCGCGCATGTTGACCGAACGGGTGGAAGAAATGGCGCGCGCCATGGGGGCGCATGTGCTCAATCTGGATGTGCGCGAGACCCAGGAAGCCGCCATCGCGATGTATGAACGTCTGGGCTACCAGCGCTGGGGCGAACACCCGGCCTATGCGCTGGTGAACGGGCGGACCATTCGCGGATTTTATTACTGCAAGATGCTGGACGCGCGGTCCGGCCGCCGGCTGGAGGCCGCGAAATAATGTCGCTTACGCTCTACCCCGCCATCGACCTGAAAGACGGATCCTGCGTGCGCCTGCGCCGCGGCGAAATGGACGACGCCACCGTGTATTCCGACGACCCCGCCGCACAGGCACGCGCCTGGCAGGATGCCGGGTGCGCATGGCTGCACGTGGTGGACCTGAACGGCGCATTCGCCGGCCGCAGTGAAAACGCCGAAGCCGTCTCCGCCATTCTGGGCGCGGCGACGATCCCGGTGCAGCTGGGCGGTGGTATCCGCGACATGGCGGCGGTCGAACGCTGGCTGACGGCGGGTATCCGCCGGGTGATCCTGGGCAGTGCAGCGGCGAAGAACCCCTCCTTTGTGATCGAGGCGTGTCGCGCCTTTCCGGGTCGCGTTGCTGTGGGGATCGATGCGCGCGACGGCATGGTGGCGACTGAAGGCTGGGCCGAAACATCGGACATCACGGCGACCGACCTGGCCCTGAAGTTCGAGGACGCGGGCGTTGCCGCGATCATCTACACCGACATCAGCCGCGACGGCATGCTGACCGGCCTGAACCTGGAACAGACGGCCAATCTGGCGCGGCGGATTTCCACGCCGGTGATCGCCTCCGGCGGGGTCGGCCAGATCGACGATCTGGCGGCGCTGAAGGTGCTGAACGAACCGGGGATCGAAGGCGTGATCGTCGGTCGCGCGCTGTACGACGGGCGGGTCGACCCGCGCGCCGCGCTGGCGCTGTTCGCGGCGTAATTATATGCAGATCGTCACCGACTGGCGCGAAGTGCCCGCCGATCTGCGCGGGGCCAGCGTTGCGCTGGGCAATTTCGATGGTGTGCATATCGGCCACGCCGCAGTGGTGCGCGCGGCCCATGCGGCACGGCCCAACGCGCCGCTCGCCGCGTTGACGTTCGAGCCGCACCCGCGCGAGGTGTTCCGCCCGCAGGACCCGCCCTTCCGCCTGACCTTGCTGGCCGAAAAATGCGACGCGCTGGCGGCACTGGGCGTCACCATCGTCTACGCGCTGAACTTCGACGCCGCGTTCAGCAATCTGACGGCAGAAGAATTTGTCGCTGACATCCTGCACACCGGCCTGGGTGCGCGGCATCTGGCCTGCGGGCCGGATTTTGCCTTTGGCCACCGGCGCGGCGGCGATGTGGCGTTCCTGGCCGACCGGGCCGAGGCGCTGGGCATGGGCCTGTCCATCGTCCCCCCGCTGGGCGATGCCGAGGGACCGATCTCCTCCACCCGCATCCGCCGGGTATTGCAGGACGGCTACCCCGAACGCGCCATCAACAAGCTGGGTCGCCCATGGACCATTCGCGGTACCGTGGCGCACGGCGCGGCACGCGGCCGCACCATCGGGTTCCCGACTACCAACATCGCGCTGGGCCGCCATCTGGAACCGGCGCGTGGGGTTTACGCCGTCACGGCGCGCCTGCCGGACGGGCGCGTGGTGCCGGGCGTGGCCAATATCGGCCGTCGCCCGACCGTGGCGGACGACACCGAATCCCGGCTGGAAGTGCACCTGTTCGACTTCGCGGAAGATCTGTACGGCGCGGAGCTGAACGTCGCCCTGCACGGCTTCCTGCGCCCCGAGCAGAAATTCGCGTCTTTCGAGGCCCTGAAGACCCAGATCGAGGCGGATGCCGTGCAGGCGCGTGCGGTGCTTGACCGTTTGCAGTTCCCGTCGTCATAACAAACGCATGTTGTGGGATTTCAAGGCACGAATTACCGGCCCGGCCTCCGCTTAGGGGGTCGGGGAGCCGTTTTGCGTGCCTGAACACCCAGTATGGCGTGCGGCGCGATGCCGCATGCAGTTCCAGATGAGTCCCACGATGACCGAAGCGCCCGACTACAAGAACACCGTTTTCCTGCCGAAGACCCCCTTTCCGATGAAGGCTGATCTGCCGGTGCGCGAACCGCAGACCCTGGCGCGATGGGAAAAGATGGGCCTGCTGGGCCGCATCCGCGCCGAGAGCAAGGGCCGCGAGAGTTTCGTGCTGCACGATGGCCCCCCGTATGCGAACGGCAACCTGCATATCGGTCACGCGCTGAACAAGGTGCTGAAGGACGTCATCAACCGCACGCGCCAGATGGCCGGGTTCGATGCGAACTACATCCCCGGCTGGGACTGCCACGGCCTGCCGATCGAATGGAAGATCGAGGAAGAATACCGCAAAGCGAAGAAGGACAAGGACGCCGTACCCGTCCTGCAGTTCCGCGCGGAATGCCGCGCCTATGCCCAGCATTGGCTGAAGGTGCAGACCGATGAATTCCGCCGTCTGGGCGTTGAGGGAGATTTCACCAATCGCTACGCCACGATGGATTTTGGATCTGAATCCGTGATCGCGGGCGAGATCGGCAAGTTCCTGATGAACGGCTCGCTCTATCGCGGTCTGCGCCCGGTGATGTGGTCGCCGGTGGAAAAGACTGCGCTGGCGGAAGCCGAAGTCGAATACCACGACCACACCAGCACGACGATCTGGGTCGCCTTCCCGGTGCACACTTCGCCGCACAAGGACCTGATCGGCGCGCGTGTGGTGATCTGGACCACCACACCCTGGACCATGCCCGGCAACCGCGCCATCGCCTATGGCGACGAGATCGACTACGCGCTGGTGCGGGTGGACAGCGTGAATGAAGGCTCGCCTCTGAAGCACGGCGACCTGTTGCTGGCCGCGCTGCCGCTGCTGGGCGATCTGTGTGAGAAGTCGGGCATTGCCACGCATCATGTGGTGCGTGTGTTAAAGGGCGCCGAACTGGCGGGCACAATCGCCGCACATCCGCTGCGCGGACATGGGTATGACCACGACGTGCCGCTGCTGGCTGGTGAGTTCGTCACCACCGATGCCGGCACCGGCTTCGTGCACATCGCCCCCAGCCATGGCGAGGACGACTTTCATCTGGGCCGTGCGCACAAGCTGCCGGTGCCGGAAACCGTGGGCGATGATGGCACGTTCAACGCCTGGGTGCCGCATTTCGCTGGTGTGCATGTGTACAAGGCTGGCGATCCGGTCTGCACGAAACTGACCGAGGCAGGCAACCTGCTGGCGCGCGGCACGCTGCTGCATTCCTACCCGCATTCGTGGCGTTCGAAAGCGCCGCTGATCTTCCGCGCCACGCCGCAATGGTTCATCGCGATGGACGACGACCGGCAGATCCGCAAGATCGCGCTGGAAGAAATCGCCAACACGTATTTCGTGCCCGATCAGGGGCGCAATCGCATCGGCTCGATGATCGCCTCGCGCCCCGACTGGTGCATCAGCCGCCAGCGCGCCTGGGGCGTGCCGATCCCGGTGTTTGTGCTGAAGTCCAGCGGCGAACCGCTGCGCGATGCCGCGGTGATGGACCGCATCACCACAGCCTTCCGCGAAGAAGGTGCCGACGCCTGGTACAAGCCCGGCGCCGCCGCACGGTTCCTGGGTGAAGGGCGTAACCCGGACGATTACGAACAGGTGATGGACATCGTCGACGTGTGGTTCGAATCCGGTTCGACCCATGCTTTCGTGCTGGAAGCGCGCGGGATGAAATCGCCTGCCGATCTGTATCTGGAAGGGTCGGACCAGCATCGCGGCTGGTTCCATTCCTCGCTGCTGGAATCGGTCGGCACGCGCGGGCGCGCTCCGTTCAAGGCAGTGCTGACGCACGGCTTTGTGATGGACCAGCAGGGCCGCAAAATGTCCAAGTCGCTGGGCAACGTCACCGCGCCGCAGACGGTGGTGGACAAATACGGCGCGGATATTCTGCGCCTGTGGATCATGTCGTCCGACACGTCGGAAGATCTGCGCATCGGGGACGAGATCCTGAAGCAGCAGGCCGAACTGTATCGCCGCCTGCGCAACACGCTGCGCTGGCTGCTTGGTTCGCTGGAGGGCTTTACCGAGGCCGAGCGCCTGCCGGTGGGCCAGATGCCCGCGCTGGAGCGTTATGTATTGCATCGCCTGTCGGAACTGGACGTGCTGATGCGCAAGGCGACCACCAGTTACGACTGGACCGGCGTCTATGCGCAGATCCATGCGTTCTGCGGACAGGATCTGTCGGCGTTCTATTTCGACGTGCGCAAGGACGCGCTGTATTGCGACCGTCCGGATAGTCTGCGTCGTCGCGCATCGCGCACGGTGCTGGACCATCTGCACCGCTGCCTGTGCGCCTGGCTGGCTCCGGTGCTGTGCTTCACGGCGGAAGAAGCGTGGACGGTGCGGTTCGGGGAAGAAACCTCGGTCCATCTGCAGCAGTTCCCGGAAATTCCGGCCGACTGGAAGAACGACGCGCTGGCGGCGGAATGGACCCGCCTGCGCGATATTCGCCGCGTGGTAACCGGCGCGCTGGAAAAGGCGCGCGTGGCAGGCGATATTGGCGCACCGCTGCAGGCCGCCCCCACGTTGCACCTGCCCGCCGCCGATCTGGCCCGGCTGGATGCGGAAGGCTGGGCGGAACTGTCGATTGTCTCCGCCATGCAGGTCAGCGCCGCGCCGGTCCCGGCGGATGCGTTCACCCAGCCCGAACAGCCCGATATCGGCGTGGTATTCGCCAAGGCCGAGGGCGAGAAATGCGTTCGCTGCTGGCGCGTGCTGCCCGAAGTGGGGCGGAACGCGAAGCACGCCGCGCTCTGCGGTCGCTGTGCGGATGCGATCGAGAGCGGACTGGTCTGCCGCTGATGTTGCGTCTGGGGCTGCTCTCCGCGCTGGTGGTGCTGGCTGCCGATCAGGCGTCGAAATGGTGGGTGCTGGAAATCCTGCGCCTGCCCGAGATCCTCGACGTGCCGGTCATGCCGTTTCTGAACCTGACCATGGTCTGGAACCGCGGCGTCACCTTTGGCCTGATGACGGGTGACAGCCCCACCCACGCGCTGATCCTGGCCGGAATTGCCGCCGTGGTGGTGATTCTGCTGCTGGTCTGGATGGCCCGCGCCGAAAACCGCCTGACCGCGCTGGCGCTGGGGGCGGTGGCGGGTGGGGCTATCGGTAATGTGATTGATCGTTTTCGTTTCGGAGCCGTTGTGGACTTTATTCACGCTCACGCTTTCGGCTGGTCGTGGTATGTTTTCAACGTTGCCGATGCGGCAATTGTCTGCGGCGTCGTTCTTCTTGTAGGCGATGCCATGTTTCGGCCACAACGCACGCCTAGGAATTAGGTCATGAAGATCAGAACTCTGTTTGCCGTTTCTGCGCTGCCGCTCCTGCTTGCCGGGTGTGGCGACAATGTGATGCGTAATCTGGGCCTGGCGCACGACGCGCCGGACGAGTTCCAGGTGACGACCCGCGCGCCGCTCAGCATGCCGCCTGACTTCAACACGCTGCAGCAGCCGACCCCCGGTGTGCGCCGTCCGCAGGAACAGTCCCCGCGTGATGCCGCCGAAGCGGTGCTGAACCCACAGGCCTCGTTCGACCGTGCGTCGGGCCGTCAGGGCACGGCGCGCGCCAGCGGTGGCGAAGCGGCGTTGTTGTCGGCAGCGGGGCCGAATGCTCCGGCCGATATCCGCAGCCAGATCACTCGCGAAAGCGAATCGCTGAATTCCGCCGATCGCGGTCTGACCGACCGTCTGCTGTTCTGGCGCGACACACCGCAGCCCGGCACAGCGCTGGATGCACAGCGTGAAGCGCAGCGTCTGCGCGACAACGCTGCGCAAGGCCAGCCGCAGACCACCGGCGATACACCGGTGATCCAGCGCGAGAATCGTGGGTTGTTCGAAGGCCTGTTCTAGGCCGTTCTGACCGAGGTTTGAAACACATGTCCGATGGACTGACCCGCCGCACGGCCCTGATCCTGCCGGCAGCGGCTGCGGTTATGTATGCAGCGGGTGATCCCGCACATGCGCAACCGCCGCCAGCACCTGCACCTGCACGCCGCAAGCTGTTCAACGCGCAGGTCAGCAAACTGCCGAACGGGCTGACGCTGGCGCATATTCCGCGCCCCGGCAGCCCGGTGGCGGTGCAGATGTTGTGGGTGAAGGCCGGCGGCCTGATGGACCGCGCCGGCCGTGGCGGCACCGCGCATTTCATCGAACATATGATGTTCAAGGGCACGCCCACCGTTCCCTCGGGCGAATTCTCGCGCCGGGTCAGCCGGTTGGGCGGCAGCGATAACGCGTTCACCTCGCTCGACGTGACGGCCTATCACGAGGAAGTGGCGGCGGACGATCTGGCCACAGTGATGCGCATGGATGCGGACCGCTTCGTGCACGCATTGTTGCCGCAGGCTGAACTGAATTCCGAACGCCGCGTCATTCTGGAAGAACGGCGCATGCGGACCGAATCCTCGCCGCGCGCGCGGTTTCGGGAAACGCTGTCGACGGCGCTGTGGGGCAGCCATCTGCGCGGTCGCCCGGTGATCGGCTCGGCCGAGGATATCAACGCAATTACCCGCTCGGACCTGGCGGCGTTTCAGGCCGCGCATTACGCGCCGGGCAACGCTGTGCTGGTGGTGCTGGGCGGGGCCGATGTGCGCAAGCGGGCCGAGGAAATCTACGGTCCCATTCCGGCGCGCAGCTTTACCGCCCGCACCGAAGCCGCCGCGCCCACCAGCGTGACAGAAGCGCGGATCGAAAAGAAAGAAGCCGGTCTGTCGGACCCGATGCTGAGCCGCGTGTGGATCGCCCCCGGGCTGAACACCGCCGGGCGGCAGCACGTGATGCCGCTGAACGTGTTGAACGGCATTCTGGACTCCGGCCCCGGCGGACGGTTGCACCGCACGCTGGTGGCAAGCGGTCTGGCGAACAATGTCTGGGCTGCCTACGACGACCAGACTTCGGGCTGGAGCGAATTTGCCATTGGCGCGACGCCGCGTCCGGGCGTGGAACCGGCCAAGCTGGAATCCGCGTTGCAGGGGCTGCTGTCCGATCTGATCGACAACGGCCCGACCGAGGAAGAAACCGCGCGCGCCATCCGCCAGGCAACGGCCGGGGCGCTGCTGGCGCTCGATTCCGTGCAGGGCGCGGCGCAGATCGTGGGGTCGTATCTGGCGGCGGATCTGCCGCTCGATATCGTGGAATACTGGCCCGAGAGCGTCGGCGCGGTGACGCGCGATGCCGTGCACGCCGCATTGCGCGACGTGCTGGGCAAGGCACCGAATGTGACCGGATGGGTGATGCCAGCATGATGCGTGCCCCGACTGTTGTGAATACGCCGTTGTGCGATGCCTGGCTGTGGCGCGACGATGCGGTGCCCGCAGTGTCCATCCAGCTGGGCTGGCCGACGGGTGCGCGGTTCGATCCACTGGGGCAGGAAGGGGCGGCGGCATTGTCTGCCGCGCTGCTGACCGAAGGTGCGGGCGATCTGGATGCAACGGCGTTTGCCGATGCGCTGGCCGACAAGGCGATCGAGCTGCAGTTCTGGGCGGAACCCGACTGGTTCGGCGTGTCGCTGCGCTGCCTGGCCAATGTGCTGCCGGATGCGATCCATCTGGTGAACCTCGCGCTGACTGCGCCGCGTTTTCAGGAAGATGCCGTGAGCCGCGTACGCGCCCGCATGGTGGCTGCCGCGCGACGCGAGCGCGAAAACCCGCGCCGCATTGCACTGCGCACGTTCCTCGACGCGTATGCACCCGGGCAGCGGATTGTGCGCCGTTCCCAGGGGACCGAGGACGGGCTGGCCAATGCACAGATCAGCAAGCCGGAACCGCTAGGCGAAGTGCTGGCCGTGGCGGCTGGCGCGATCTCGCCCGAACAGTTGACCGAGGCGCTGGGTGCGCTGGGCCTGCGCCCGTGGACCAGCGGGTATTTCGACCCGCCAATGCTGCGCCGGGTGGTGAATTTTGGCGAAGCACGTGCCGAGATGGCAGTGCCGCAATCGGCCATCTGCTTCGGCGGTGCGCGCATGCTGGGCAGCGACGATGCGGCCGCGCAGATCGCGTTGCAGATTATGGCGAACGGCGATTTCGGATCGCGTCTGATGGAAGCAGTGCGCGAGAAGGGCGGCCTTGCCTATGGCATTGGCGCCGGGCTTGCGCGCTTCGACGGCGTGGAGGTTCTGGTCGGCAGCACGGCGACGGAAAACGCACGCGTGCCCGACGTGATGGCGCTGATCAAAAGCGAGTGGAAGCGTATGGCCGAAGGTGGCCCGACCGCGCCCGAGATGGCTGATACGGTGGCGTCGATGGTGGGGACTTATGCCCGCCAGTTCGCCGACACCACGCGCGCGTCCAGCACGCTGATGAATGCCCGCCGGATTGGCCGCACGCCGCAGGATGTGGCCCAGCGGCCCGAAACTTTACGCAAGATCACGCGTGAAGAGGCGACCTTCGTGTCGCGCCGCCTGTTCGATGTGGCGGATCTTTCCTTTGCAATTGCGGGCGGGGCTGCACCCCCGACGCCAGCTCGGTAGCAGTGACTGATGACCGTATCGTCGATTGAGGCCGCCTGGGATCGGATCGCTGCACTTGGTGCGCGTGCAGACGCGCGCCAGATCAACACGCTGTTTTACGATGACCCGAACCGGGTTGAACGCATGCGTGTCTCGCTGGACGATCTGACGATCGATCTGTCGAAAACCAGCATCAGCCCCGACGTGCGCGAAGCCCTGTTTGATCTGGCGCGGGTATCGGATCTGGACGGATTCCGCCGCCGCCTGTTCGCGGGTGGCGAGGTGAATAACACCGAAGCGCGCGCCGCAATGCATATGGCGCATCGCGCCGCCCCCGGCGAAGTGCTGATGGCGGGCGACGAGGACGCAACCGCATTTGCCTGGGAGCGTCGCGAACGCATGCGGCTTTTTGTGCGCGATGTGCATGGCGGCACGTTGCGCGGGGCCACGGGCCTGCCGTTCACTACGGTGCTCAGCATCGGGATCGGCGGTTCGGATCTTGGCCCCTCGATGGTGACGGAAGCGCTGACCATGGCCGAGGGCGAACGGCTGGAAGCGCGCTTCTTGTCGAACGTGGATGGCACTGCCTTTGTGCGCGAAACGCGCGGGCTGGACCCGGCACGTACGCTGATTCTGGTGGCATCGAAATCCTTCACCACGGCCGAGACTGCCGCCAACGCGCATGTGGCGCGCAAGTGGATCGTCGATGCGCTGGGTGAAGATGCGGTGGGCGCGCATTTTGTCGCGCTGTCGACCAATCTGCATGCGACGAACGAATTCGGCATCCTGCGCGAACGCGTGTTCGGGTTCCGCAACTGGGTCGGCGGGCGCTTCTCGCTGTGGTCGCCGGTCGGTCTGGTGATCGCGCTGGCGGCGGGCTGGGACCAGTTCGACCGTCTGCTGGCTGGTGCGCACGCCATGGACCGCCACTTTGCCGAAGCCGACCTTGAGCAGAACCTGCCCGTGCTGATGGCGCTGGCCGGCATCTGGCACGTGAACGGGCTGGGCAGCACCGCGCATTGCGTGCTGCCGTACGACGACCGCCTGCGCCGCTTCCCCGCCTTTCTCCAGCAGCTGGAAATGGAGAGCAACGGCAAGGGCGTGACGCGCGAGGGTGCGCCGGTCAAACGCATGACCTGCCCGGTGATCTTCGGCGAACCGGGCACCAACGCGCAGCATTCGTTCATGCAGATGATCCATCAGGGACCAGCGGTGATTCCGGTGGATTTCATCCTCGCCCATTTCGCGATGAGCCATCGCGCCGATGCCCATCGCATGCTGTCCGCCAACGCCATCGCGCAGGCCGAGGCATTGCTGTGCGGCAAGACGGCGGTGCAGGCCGAGATGGAAATGCTGCAAACCGGGATGGATCCGGTGCAGGCGGCGTTCCTCGCCCCGCATCGCGCCTTCCCCGGTGACCGGCCGAGCATCTTCATCAGTATGGAACACCTCGACGCATATGGCATCGGGCGGTTGATCGCGCTGTATGAACACAAGGTCGCCGTGCAGGGGCATCTGTGGGATGTGAATTCGTTCGACCAGTGGGGCGTGGAATTCGGCAAGGCGCTGGCCACCGGTATTCTGGCCGAACTGTCGGGCGACCGTGTGTACGACCACGATCCATCGACCTCGGCGCTGATTGCAACCCTGCACGATGTGTGATCCTTTCGTGCAGGAGCTGTCTGCATGAAACGGATTCGTCTTCTCTCCGAAAATACCGTCAACCGCATCGCGGCCGGCGAGGTGATCGAACGCCCCGCCGCCGCCGTGAAGGAACTGGTCGAGAACGCCATCGACGCCGGAGCCACCCGCATTGGTGTGGCGCTGGTTGAAGGCGGGATCACGCGTATTGAAGTAACCGACGACGGCGCGGGGATTGCGGCAGACGATCTGCCATTGGCGGTGCAGCGCCACGCAACATCGAAGCTGGACGACGAAGATCTGGTGCAGATCGCCACGCTGGGTTTCCGGGGCGAGGCGCTGCCATCGATTGGCGCAGCGGCACGACTGGCGATTACCTCGCGCACGGCGGATGCGGCACATGCGGTGATGATCCGCGTGGAAGGCGGGCGTGTGGGCGCGGTGGAACCGGCATCCGGCGCGCCGGGCACGCGGGTGATCGTGACCGACATGTTCTTCGCCACCCCCGCGCGACGCAAGTTTCTGAAGCACCCGCGCACCGAAGCCGACCATGCCGAGGCCGTGGTCTCGCGCCTGGCGATGGCGTGGCCGAACATTGCATTCCGGTTGCAGATCGAGGGTCGTACGGTGTTCGACCTGCCTGCGCAGACGATGGCCGATCGCGTCGCTGCGCTGCTGGGGGACGATGCCGCAAACGCGCTGCTGCCGGTGGAACATACGCGCGGATCGCTGCATATCTCGGGCTTCATCGCATCGCCCGCGCATACGCGTGCGACATCGGCGATGCAGTATCTGGTGGTCAATGGTCGTCCGGTCACCGATCCGGTGTTGCGCACATCGGTGCGGGTTGCGTATCGCGATGTGATCGCGCCGGGGCGCCAGCCGGTGGTGGCATTGTTTCTGGACATCCCGTCGGAAGAACTGGATGTGAACGTGCATCCCGCCAAGACCGAACTGCGGTTCCGTGACGGCGCCGGTGTGCGTGCGCTGGTGATCGGCGCGCTGAGAAATGCATTGCTGGTACCCGCGCAGGCCGAGGACATCAGCCACCCGTCTTCCTACACACCGACATCGCATGTTCCATCCGCGTGGCGGCCCACGCCGTCGCACGGTTATGCGCCCGCTGTGTCGCGTGCTGTGCATGGCGCGCCGCCTTCGCTGGGTATGCATGAAGCAAGGCTCGATCTGGCGGCGACACCCGCGGCGCGCATATTGCCCGAAGCAACACCGTCGCCCGATCACCCGCTGGGTGCGGCAGTGGCACAAGTGCTGGACACCTACGTGCTGGCCGTCGCGGCGGATGGAGCGCTGGTGATCGTCGATCAGCACGCAGCCCACGAACGCCTGACGCACGAGGAACTCGCCGCGCAGTATGTGGAGGGTGGCGTGCGCACGCAGCCACTGTTGCTGCCATCGGTGGTGGAGTTCTCGCCGGGCGATGCGGCGCGGCTGTTGTCGCATGCGGGCACGCTGGAAAAACTGGGTCTGGAGATCGAGGAGTTCGGTGGTTCCGCTGTTCTGGTGCGGGCGTTGCCGGCAGCGCTCGGCAATCCGGATCCTGCACCGCTGTTGCGCGACATCGCCGACGAACTGGGCGAGATGGGCGAAACTGTCGCGCTGGCCACCAAACTGGATGCGGTAATTGCGCGACTTGCGTGCCACGGATCAATCCGTGCAGGCCGCAAGATGGCGCAGGCCGAGATGGATGCGCTGCTGCGTCAGCTGGAAACCACGCCGCGTGCCACGACATGCAGTCATGGGCGACCGACCGTGCTGAAACTGTCGCGCAGCGAACTGGAACGCATGTTCGGGCGCACCTGAAAACAAAAACGCATCCCCGCGTTGGCAGGGATGCGTTTTGTGTCTGGTAACCCAGGTCGCGATTACGCGGTCAGATCTTCGACCTTCGCATCCGGTGCGTTCTTCTTCACCGACTCGATTCCGTTATCGCGGCCGGCTTCTGTCGTGTAGGATTCGCTGGTGCCGATTACCTGATGATTGGCGGCTTTCAGGTTGAACATGAACTGCCCCTTGGCCGTGGGCTTGCGTTCATAACGCGCGTCGTCCGCTGCGTTCTTCTTCACCGATTCAATACCGTTTTCCGCAGAGCTTTTGGATTTATACATCTCGCTCTTCAGAATGTTCTCGCCATTGCCGGCGAGCAGGGAAAAATAGACGCTGCCATCTTTGGCGGTCTTCAGTTGAAATTTGCCTGCCATCATTGCTCCTTGTGTCAGGCATCAAAAAATAGCAACCTGACGTGGAAGAAATGTAATTCAGTATATGCGATTCGTGTATGTGTATTTTACGGGAATAAATTCCAGGGTTGATCGCCTTTCAGCCCACACTGGCCTGCAAACGGCACTTCTCTGCGCTTCCGCTGCTCACGGACGTTAAGTCCGCTGCGCGACGGTTCTCGATAAGCACCATTTTCGGCTCAGTCTGAACTGAATGTCGATCAGCCCTGGTCGGCGCGCAGCACAATCACCCGTGCGGCACCATGTGTGCGGTCGTCGATGACGCCCGGCAGATCCAGCTCTTCGGTGGCACCCGCCTCGGCCACGATCAGCGCGTCAGGGGCGATCCATCCGGTTTTATGTAACGCTGTCACCGCACGCAGGATCAGACCCTGCCCGTAGGGTGGGTCCAGAAACACCAGCGAACACGGTGCGGTCGCGCGCGGTGGCTTCGTCGCATCGCCCACCAGCAGGCGACACTGCGCATCGGCCCGGCACGCATCGATATTGGCGCGGATGGCTTTCAGCGCGGCGGTGTTGCTCTCGATGAACGTCACCTGTGCCGCACCGCGCGACAGAGCCTCCAGCCCCAGCGCACCGGTGCCCGCAAACGCATCCAGCACATGCACGTCCTCGATCGCTGCACGTCCCGCCCAGGGGGCGTGCCACAACATGTCGAACAAGGCCTGTCGTGCCCGGTCCGATGTCGGGCGAGTAGCGTTACCCGCAGGTGCGGTCAGAGTCCGACCGCGAAAACTGCCGGCAATGATCCTCATGCAAGACTCAACTGTTCGCGCAGCACTTTACCTGGCACTTCCTCGACCGCGCCGCTGGGCAGCGAACCAAGCTGGAACGGGCCGTACGCCGTGCGGATCAGGCGCGACACCGTCAGGTTCAGATGCGCCATCACGCGGCGCACCTCGCGGTTCTTGCCTTCGCGCAGCGCCACCGTCAGCCACACATTGTCGCCCTTGCGCGAGTCGATCTCGGCATCGATCGGGCCGTAATTCACGCCGTCGATCTCGACACCTTTTTTCAGGTTCTCGAGCCCGCGATCATCGGCCAGACCATACGCCCGCACGCGATAGCGGCGGATCCAGCCATTGCTCGGCAGTTCCAGCTTGCGGGCCAGTGCGCCGTCGTTGGTCAGCAGCAGCAGGCCTTCGCTGGTCAGATCCAGCCGCCCCACGCTGATCACCCGGCCCATGACGGGGGGCAGCGCCTCGAACACGGTCGGGCGGCCTTCGGGGTCTTTATGTGTGGTTACCAGCCCGCTGGGCTTGTGATAGCGATACAGCCGCGTGCGTTCCGGCGCGCCGACCGGCTTGCCGCTCACCGTCACCGTGTCGGATGCGGTCACAAAGGTGGCGGGGTGCGAGATCTTCTCGCCGTTGACGATCACCTTGCCGGCTTCGATCAGCTTTTCCGCATCGCGACGGCTGGCGATCCCCGCGCGGGCGAGGAATTTTGCCAGGCGTTCACCGCGGGCGGGATTGTCGTCTGTATCGGACATTGGTCAGCTCCGGCATGCGGCGATGAAGGCATCGAAAATGCGCTTGTCGCCTGCGTCGATATGAAATTCCGGATGCCACTGTACACCCAGACAGAAACGGTAACGCGAGTCTTCCAGCCCTTCGATCACCCCGTCGGACGCCGTGGCGTTGACCACCGCGTGCGGACCGGGGGCGCGCACGGCCTGATGATGCGCTGAATTCACGTACATTTCCGTGGCGCCGACAATGCTGTGCAGCAGCGTGCCGGGGACAACCGCAATCGCGTGCCCGGCTTCGTGGCGTGGGTTCGGCTGTTCGTGCGCCAGCGGGTTGGCGATGCTGTCGGGGATGTGCTGGATCAGCGAGCCGCCCAGCGCCACGGCCAGCAACTGCTCACCGCCGCAGATCCCCAGCACCGGCATGTTGCGCGCCAGCGCGCCACGGATCAGCGCGACCTCGGCCGCGGTGCGACCTTCCTTTAGGGTGACGGTGGCGTGGCGTTCGCCATCGCCATACATGCCGGGATCGACGTCGAACGCCCCCCCCGTCACCACAAGCCCCGCGATCCGGTCGAGGTAGACCTCGGCCAGTGCTGCGTGATGCGGCAGGCCGATGGGTGCCCCACCGGATGCCGCCACGGCATCGGTGTAGTTCTGGCGCAGCGCATACCAGGGGTATTTCGAATAACCCCCCGGTTGTTCGGAATCGAGGGTCAGGCCGATCAACGGCGTGGAAGACTGAGACATACGTCTAGCTAGACTGTGACCCCGGTTGGCGGCAAGAAGAAGCCATGACGCACGACGCAGATTCTTCCCCCAACCCGATGGAAATCGCCCTGTCCGAGGCGCGCGACGCTGCTGCGCGGGGCGAGGTGCCGATCGGCGCCGTGGTGCTGGGGCCGGATGGCGCGGTGCTGGGCCGCGCGGGCAACCGCGTCGAGGAACTGCGCGACCCCACCGCGCACGCCGAAATCCTCGCCCTGCGGCAGGCGGCGCAGGTGCTGGACAGTCCGCGCCTGCCGGAGTGCGATCTGTATGTTACGCTGGAACCGTGCCCGATGTGCGCGCAGGCGCTGTCGTTCTTCCGGATCCGCAAGCTGGTGTTCGGCGCGTACGACCCGAAGGGCGGCGGTGTCGAGCACGGGGCGCGGGTGCTGCATGCATCGTCGTGCCTGCATCACCCGGAAGTGATCGGCGGGGTGCGCGAGAGCGACGCGGCGGCATTGCTGAAGTTGTTTTTTGCGGAGTTACGCTGATGCGGTCGTATTCGATACTACACTTGTTGATCGGCGTATTTGTCGGGTTCAACTTCGTGATGCTGTTTGCCGATCACATTATTCCCCCGACGCGGGATTTTGTGCTGGCACCATTCGGGTTTCACGACACAGGGCGCATACTGATGTTCGTAGCATGTCTGGGGCTGTTCGGATGGCCGCTGCTGTCCGGGCGCGGCAAGGGAAGCGTAGCGACGGTCGTGATCACCGGCACATGCCTCTGGCTCCTTGGGATGATGGGGATGGCGCTGCTCGGGGTGATCACGATGCTGATCAAATTATTCGCCCTGCCTTTTCCGTTTCCGGATACGTCCTTGCTGTCCGGAATGGCTGGGCTGGCGGTGATGTTTCTGATTGTGTCCATGTGCATCTTTCTGGCGTCGCGCTGGGTCCTGCCAATTCACGTCGATGCCCCGCCGGGTAACATGCCCGCTTCAGGCCGTGGTCGCAGGGCGCGAGCCGACGCGCCCGGAAATTTTTATTCAAGCAGCGACACCAGCGGTGATACCGGTAGCCATTCCGGTAATCACTCCAGTAGTGACTCCGGTGGTGACTGCAGCAGCGATTCCGGCGGTGGCGATTGTAGCAGCAGCGATTGAACTGCTCATAAAAAAACCGGCACCCGCGTGTGCGGATGCCGGCTTCATATCAGGCGTCAGCTCAACGCTGCATCAGCAGATTCAGCTTTTCCAGCACCGGACGTTCCGTTGCGATCGAGCGTTGCACAGCGGCAGTGTAGTCCGCGCTGTTCAGATAATCGGGGATGAGGTCCAGACGTTCCAGGATGGACAGAACGTTCGGGTCCTTCATCGCGGTGTTAAACGCGGCGTCCAGCTTGGCGGTGACGGCTGGGTCCATACCCTTGGGGCCAGCCACGCCGAACGGCGAGGTGATGACCTTGTCGATCCCGCATTCACGCAGGGTCGGCGCATCGGGGAACTGCTTCAGGCGTTCGGTCGACCAGACGCACAGCAGACGGAACTTGCCGTCGGCCACCAGCGGGGCCCAGCCTGTCACGTCGGCCGAGCACATGATCGACTGACCCAGCAGCGCTGTGTTGTTTTCGGCAACGCCGCGGAACGGCACGTGCAGGAATTCCAGACCCAGATCGACGGCGATCTGTTCCATGGTCAGATGCAGGCTGGTGCCGACACCGGGGGTGCCATAGGTCAGCTCGCCCGGATGCGCCTTGGCCCAGTCGAGCAGATCCTGGAACGTCTTGAACGGCGATGCGGCGTTGACCACGACGCCGAACGTATAGCCGCTCAGCTGCGAGATGTAGGTGAAGTCTTTCAACGGATCGAAGGTCGCGCTGTTGTTCATGTAAGGCAGACGCAGCGCGCCCATCGGGATCTGCGTCAGCGTGTAGCCATCCGGCTGGGACTGCGTGGAAACGTACTGCGCCCCCAGAATGCCACCGGCGCCGGGACGGTTATCGGCGATTACCGGCTTGCCGAGCGCCTTGGACGCGGCGTCGCTGATCGCGCGCATGACGATGTCGGAAGCGCCGCCAGCGGTCCAGGGGATGAGCATACGGATCGGCTGGTTGGGGAAATTGCTGTCCGCGCGCACGATGCCAGGCATTGCCAGAACGGTGGAGGCGGTGGCAGTGGCGAGCAGGCCGCGCCGGGTCAGATTAATTTTGGTGGTCATGTAACGCTTTCCTAGAAGATTGCCGAACCGCGGCAACTCATACGGGAACGTTACACGATTTCCAACATGATGAAAAATCGCCATGCCAAACGAACCGAAGGCCGAACGAATTACACGTTCGGCCTTCGTTGCGGCTGATATTACCGCTGCATCAGCAGGTTCAGCTTGTCGAGCATCGGCCGCTCCGTGGTGATGGTGTTCTGCACGGCGGCCAGATAGTCGGCGCTGTTCAGATAATCCGGCAGCTGGTCCAGCCGTTCCAGAATGCTCAGTACCATGGGGTCGCGCATCGCCCGGGCGAAGGCACCGTCCAGCTTGGCGACAACTTCGGGGTTCATGCCTTTCGGCCCCGCGATTCCGAAGGGCGAGGTAATGACCTTGTCGATCCCGCATTCACGCAGAGTGGGCACATCGGGGAACTGTTTCACGCGTTCGGGTGTCCATACGCACAGCGCGCGGAATTTCCCCGCCACCACCAGCGGCGCCCAGGCGGAGCTGTCGGCAATGCACATCACCGAGCCGCTCAGCAGCGCGGTGTTGTTGTCAGCATTGCCGCGGAACGGCACGTGCAGAAATTCAAGTTCCCGATCGACGGCAATCTGTTCCATGGTCAGATGCAGACTGGTCGCCACGCCCGGCGAGCCATAGGTCAGTTTGCCCGGATTGGCCTTGGCCCAGTCGAGCAGATCCTGCAACGTTTTGAACGGCGAGTCTTCGCGTACGACGATGCCAAATGTGTAGCCGGTCAGCTGCGAGATATAGGTGAAGTCCTTCAACGGATCGAACCCGGCGCTGGCGTTCATATAGGGCACGCGCAACACGCCCATCGGCATCTGCGAGAGCATGTAGCCATCGGGACGCCCCTGTGTCGCCAGCAGTTGCGCGCCAAGCGTTCCGCCTGCGCCGGGGCGGTTATCGGCGACTACTGGCTGGCCGAGCTCCTTTCCGACCGTATCGCCAATTGCACGCAGAACCACATCGGTTGAACCACCGGCGGACCAGGGAACAATCAGACGGATGGGCTGGTTGGGGTAACTGGTGTTTGCGCGAACAATTCCGGGCATGGCCAGCGTGGTAGAGGCTGCGGCCAGCAAAGTGCGACGTGTCAGGCCAGTCATTGTAGTGTTTCCTTGTCGTTATCAGCATGCGTTTCCAGCACATCGCTGTCCGATAAGCGGACACGACGCAGCACTGTGCTGGGGTCATATTTTGAAAGTGGCCATGCATCCTGCGAGCAGAGCACGGCAGAGGAGTTTTGCCGGACCGGATGAAGCCACCCGATCCGGCGGAAACTCTATCGCTGAATTAGCAGATTCAGTCGCTGCAGCAATGGCCGTTCTGACGTAATTGCATGCTGCACCGCAGCAGTATATGCGGCGTTGTTCAGATAGGCGGGCACCTGATCCAGCCGTTCGAAAATGGCCAGCACGCTGGGGTCTTTCAACGCGACCTCGAACGCAGTGTCCAGCTTGTTGACGACGGCGGGGTCCATGTCCTTGGGGCCTGCCACGCCGAAGGCCGAGGTGACCACCATGTCGATGCCGCATTCACGCAGCGTCGGCACATCGGGGAACTGCTTCAGGCGTTCTGCCGTCCACACGCACAGTAGCCGCAGCTTGCCATCGGCCACCAGCGGCGCCCATCCGGAACTGTCGGCCGAGGCCATGACCGAACCACCCATCAGGGCGACCATATCGTCGGCCACGCCGCGGAACGGCACGTGCAGAAGATCCAGCCCGCGGTCGAGCGCGATCTGCTCCATAGTCAGATGAATGCTGGTCCCCACGCCCGAGGTGCCATAGGTCAGCTTGCCCGGATTGGCCTTGGCCCAGTCGAATAGATCCTGCAGTTTCTTGAACGGCGAATCCGCGCGCACGGCGATGCCGAATGTGTAACCGGTCAGCTGCGAGACCCAGGTAAAATCCTTCAGCGGATCGAAGCTCACGCTGTTGCTCATATACGGCATGCGCAGCACGGTCGTGGGCATCTGCGAAAGCGTGTAGCCATCGGGGCGCGCCTGTCCGGCAAGATAGCTGGCCCCCATCGTGCCGCTTGCGCCGGGACGGTTATCGGTAATCACCGGCTGGCCGAGGTTTTTTGCAACAGCTTCCCCGATGACACGCAACACCATGTCGGTCGCGCCGCCCGCCGACCATGGAACGATCAGGCGGATGGGTTGATCCGGAAAACCGGTATTTGCACGCACGATGCCGGGCGTCGTCAATGCGGCGGATGTTGCGGCAAGCAGCGTGCGGCGAGTCAGTTGAATTTTTGTGGCCATACGACGTCCCCATATAATTATTGCTTTGAGAATGAGTGTCCGATTCATTCTTCGGAATAGTTACATGTCGGGTTGGGTTTGCCTATCGGCCGTTCCGGTGCGTTGGTGTTACGAAAAGCGTGTGGAACAGCCGCCAATCCAGCGTGGCGTCGGACTGACGCGCGTTGTTCCCGCCACGGTTGTTTCGCCCACCTGAGTCAGCCGCCATGTTGCGCCGTCGCGATGCAGCAGCGTGTTTTCCATCCGCCGCAATACGGCCAGCAACGCCAGATCGCTGATGCTGAAAACAGGGTCGATTGTATGCAGGACGCGCATCATGTCGGGCAGTGTGCGCGGCCCATCGGTCAGCGCCTGCAACACACCGCGTTCGGATCGCGCCAGCCCATCTGCGGGCGAGGGGAATTCTTCCTGCAATCGCGCCAGCGCCGCATCCAGATGCGGCCAGGGCCATGTCTGTTGGCATGCATCGCGTAATGCCTGCGGATTCTCGAATGCTGAAAACGCCTGCCAGCAGGCCGACCCCGCAGCAATGCGCGCGGCATCTACCGCTTCTTCCGTGCCGTGCAATGCGGCGAGTTCGGCGGTCTCCATCGCGCCGAAATGCCGCACGCCATCGGCGGGGATGGTGAAGATGCGTCCGTGGAAATCGGGGTGCGCAAATGCGTGCAGTATGCGGATCAACGCGATCTGGTCGTACACATCGTGTTCACACCACAGCACAATGCGATCGTAGAGATGTGCGTTCTCCAGCGCTGCGTATTCCATGCTCAAACGTTGATACGCATCGGCGCAATCGGCCCCGTATTCCGCCGCGACAAACCGCGCGCGGCGCATCAGCAGGCCGAGGTGATCTCCATCGACCCAGGCGGGACCCTGCCAGAGCGGATCGACAAAACTCTGATAATCGCCATCCCATCCGGCTGCGGACAATCTGTCGCGCAGATCGTCGCCGCAGCGCAGATGGAGCGTCCTCACAGGGCGCGCCAGCCGATGTCGCGACGGCAGAAACCTTCCGGCCAGTCGATCAGGTCAACCGCCTGATACGCGCTGTTCCGCGCATCGTGCAGTGTGGAGCCGGTGGCGGTGATGGCCAGCACGCGCCCGCCATTGGCAACGATCTCGCCGTCCTTCAGCGCGGTGCCTGCATGGAACAGCGTCACGCCCGGCACACTGGCAGCTTTATCAAGACCGGCAATCACGCTGCCTTTCTTGTAAGCGCCGGGATATCCCGGTGCTGCCATGATGATGGTAACCGCCGATGCCTTCTTCCAGCGCAGATCGACCGAGGCCAGTCGCCCGGTGCTGGCGGCCAGCAAGGTTTCCAGCAGATCAGTGTCGAGCAGCGGGATCAGCGTTTCGCATTCCGGATCGCCGAAGCGCACGTTGAACTCGATCAGCTTCGGTCCGGCATCGGTCAGCATCAACCCGCAGAACAGCACACCACGAAACGGCGTGCCGCGGCGCTGCATCTCGGCCAGTGCAGGACGCACGATGCGGTCCATGGTTTCATCGCGCAGCGCATCGCTGAAGGCGGGCGGCGGAGAATACGCGCCCATGCCGCCGGTGTTCGGCCCGGTATCGCCATCGCCCACGCGCTTGTGATCCTGTGCAGCACCCAGAGCAATCGCCTGTGTGCCTTCGCACAGTGCGAAGAAAGAAATTTCCTGACCAATCAGACATTCCTCGATCACCACTTCCGCGCCCGCTTCGCCGTGCACGCGCGATTCCATGATGTCGGCAATGGCGGCTTCGGCTTCGGCCACGGTCTCGGCCACCACCACGCCCTTGCCTGCTGCAAGGCCGTCGGCTTTCACCACGATGGGCGCGCCCTGTGCGCGCACATAGGCGCGGGCTGCTTCGGCATCGGTGAAGTGGCCATATGCGGCGGTCGGAATATTTGCCGCGTCGCAGATTGCTTTGGTGAACGCCTTGCTGCCTTCAAGCTGCGCGGCGGCGGCGCTGGGGCCGAAGCAGGGGATGTTCTCCTTCGCGCAGGCATCGGCCAGCCCCAGCGTCAGCGGCGCTTCCGGCCCGCCCACCACCAGGGTCACCCCGTTCTTGCGGGCGAATTCAATCAACCCGGCAATATCCTCGGCGCTGATCGCCACGTTTTCGGCAACCTGCGCGGTGCCGGCATTGCCCGGCGCGCACCACAGCTTGCTCAGCTTGCGGGACTTCGCTATCGCCCAGCAAAGAGCATGTTCACGTCCACCACCACCGACGACCAGAACCCGCATAATGTCTTCTCCTTCGCGCTGCACTCACCTACCATAGAACCAATGACCGACGAACCCCGCCCGACCAATACTCCGGAATTTTCTGTCAGCGACATTGCCGGTGCCATCCGCCGCACCCTGGAAGGGGCGTTTGGGCGCGTGCGCGTGCGGGGCGAGATTACCGAACTCAAGCGCTATCCGTCCGGCCATATCTACCTGAGCCTGAAGGACGAGAACGCGAAGCTGGCCGGGGTGATCTGGCGCGGATCCGTCTCGCGCATCGGTCTCACGCCCGAGAACGGGATCGAGGTGATCGCGTCCGGCAAGCTGACCACCTATGCCGACCGCTCGTCCTACCAGTTGCAGATCGACCGTCTGGAATACGCGGGTGCGGGCGCGCTGCTGGCGCGGATTGAAGCGGTGCGTCTGAAGCTGCTGGAGGAGGGCCTGTTCGCCCCCGAACGCAAACGTGCCATCCCGATGCTGCCCCGCGTGATCGGCGTGGTGAGCAGCGAGAAGGGGGCGGTGATCCAGGACATCCGAACCACCATCGCGCGCCGCTTTCCGCGCAGCGTGATCCTGTGGCCCGTCCCCGTGCAGGGCGAGGGCGCCGCCGAGAAAATCGCCGCTGCCATCAGTGGCTTTTCCGCACTGGCGCATGACGACCCGTTGCGCCCAGACGTGCTGATCGTGGCGCGTGGCGGCGGCAGTCTGGAAGACCTGATGGCCTTCAACGACGAGGTCGTGGTGCGCGCCGCCGCCAATTGCACCATCCCGCTGATCTCGGCCGTCGGGCACGAGACCGATACAACGCTAATCGATTTTGCATCCGACCGCCGCGCCCCTACGCCCACGGCAGCCGCCGAGATGGCGATCCCCGCGCGCACCGAATTGCTGGCGCAGTTGGCGCAGACCCAGGCGCGTCTGCTGGGGGCCGCGCAACGCGCCCTGAACGAACGCCGTCTGGTGCTGACGCAGGTGGAACGCCGCCTGCCCGATCTGCCCGCCCTGCTGCGCGAAACCCGCCAGCGCGTGGATGACCGGGGTGAACGCTTGCGTCTGGCGCTGCCCAATCTGCTGGCCGCACGCCGCGCAACGCTCGACCGACTTGCCGCGCGCCTGCCGCATCCACGCGAACGTCTGGCCGCCCAGCGCGCCGGGCTGGCGCTGGCGGAATCGCGCCTGAACGCCGCGCTTGCGCACACAGTCACCGCGCAGAAGGGCCGTGCCGGCCGCGTGCGTCTGTCCGATGCGCCGCTGCGCGCCATGCTGCGCGAAGCAACGCAGCGTTTGCAGGGGCTGTCCGCGCGGCTGGAATCGGTGTCGTATGAACGCGTGCTGGCGCGCGGCTTTGCGCTGGTCAGCGACAGCACCGGCCATGCCGTGACCAGTGCCGCGCAGGTGGAAACCGGTGCAGTGTTGACTCTGCGCTTTGCCGATGGTCAGCGTAACGTGCTGGCGCAGGACGGCAGGAAGCGTGTCGCATCCCCAAAAACAAAACCACAACAGGACAGTTTACTGTGACGCAAGAGACCGCGATGAAACGGCATTTCGATGCCCTGATGGATGCGCAGAATTTCGTGAAGATGACCGGCATGAAGCTGCTGCATGTCGAGCACGGCCTGGCCGAATACGAACTGCCGGTGCGTGACGACCTGTTGCAGCACAGTGGTTACGTGCATGGCGGCATGGTCAGCGCGTTTGCGGATACGGTGGGCGGCACGGCGGCGTTCTCGGTCATGCCGAAAGAAGCCAACGGGCTGTCGGTGGAATACAAAATCAACTTCATCGCCCCGGCCAAAGGCGAAAAACTGATCGGCCGCGGCCGCGTGATCAAGGCCGGGCGCACACTCATCATCACCAGCATCGAGATCTTCGCCGTGGACGGCGACAAGGAAACACTGTGTGCATTGTGCCAGCAGACGATGATCTGCCTGATGCCGGGGAAGTAGCAGGGCGCTGCCCTGCACCCGCCAGGAGGCGACGGCCTCCTGGACCTGCGGAGAGTTTAAGAGTTCGGATATGAAAACGGGGGCTTCAGGCCCCCGTTTTCATATCCGAATTAAAGTAACCATGGGGTCAGGGGAGCGGGCCGCTCCCCGGCAGGGGTTTGGGGACAGCGTCCCCATGCTCATTCGCAGTTCAGCATCCACAGCACGCCGAACTTGTCGTGGGCCATGCCGAAGCCTTTGGCCCAGAAGGTTTTCTGGAACGGCATTTCCACCTTGCCACCTTCGGCCACGGCGGCCAGCAGTCGTTCGCCCTCTGCCGGGTCGGTTACGCTGATCGACAATGCATATCCATGATGCCCCGGATTGACCGAGCCATCGCACATGCCGTCGGACGCCATCAGTATGGTGTCGCCGATCTTGAAGTTGGCGTGCATGATCTTGTCGCCAGCTTCCGGCGGCGTCATGCCGGGTTCGGGGGCTTCCTTGTTGCGCATGATAACGGTGATCTCGGCGCCAAGCTTTTCGGCATAGAAATTCAGGGCCTCTTCGCAGCGTCCGTTGAAAAACAGATAAGCGCCGACATTCATGATGATGCTCCTGGGTTAATTGGAGGGTCGTGTGGCCATGGCAGTGGTGCGTTCTTCCATGCTGGCTTCATACGACAAACCGCGGCGCACCGCCCACAGATTGTTCAAATGCATCAGCGGGAAAATCGCCACGTCGTCCATCGCCATCTTCACGCCTTCGCGCAGCAGGGTATTGCGCTGCTCGTCGTCCATGATGGTGCTGGCACGGTCGCCCAGCGCGTCAATCAGCGCGTTGGAATAATACCCGCGATTGGTGGCGCCGTGCCCGATCTCGGGCGTGTTGGTGCCGACGGTGGAATTCAGCGCGAAGGACGACTCGCCGGTCGAGCTGGCGCCGCCGATCAGCCACACACCGAATTCCTGCTTGGCCAGACGGGTGGCAAAGGATGCGAAGGGCACCGGTTCTACCTGCGTCTGGATACCAATGCGTCCCCACATCTGCGCGATGGCCTGCGCGATTTTGGAATCGTTGGGATAGCGGTCGTTCGGGCTGAACAGAGTCAGCCGGAAGCCGTTCGGGAAACCAGCTTCACGCAGCAACTGTTTCGCACGTTCGACATCCACTGCGGGCGGACGCACATCGGGCGCGTTGGATGGCAGACCGTCGGGGATGAACTGCATGGTGGGGCGCGCGGCACCGTCCATCACGCGTTCGGCAAGGGCGGTGCGGTTGATTGCGATGTTCATTGCCTGGCGCACGCGCAGGTCGAGGAACGGATTGGCTTCCAGCGGCTTGCCGTCGTTGTCGGTCACAAACGGCACGCTGCCGGTGCGCGAGCGGTCGGCCTGCAGATACAGGTAACGGAAGCTGGGTGATTCAACCATCGACACGCGCTGCTCGCTGCGGAAGCGCGGCAGGTCGGTGGCGGGCACCTGGTCGATCAGATCCACATCGCCCGACAGCATCGCCGCGGTACGCGCGCCTGCGGCGGGGATGTAGCGCATGTGCACACGCGCCCAATGCTGGCGCGGCCCCCACCAGGTTTCGTTGCGGATCAGCTGAGTGCCTTCGCCGGAGCGGAAGCTTTCCAGCCGGTAAGGGCCGGTGCCGATGGCGGCGCGGCCGCTGTTGTAATCCTCGGTCGTTGCCCCTTCGCCCGCATGGCGCGAGACGATGGCAACGCTCGACAGTTCAATCGGCAGCAGCGGGCGCGGCGCGCTGGTGCGGATGCGCAGGGTGCGGGCATCGACCACGGTGACTTCGGTCACCGCGCGCAGCAACGGCCCGAATCCGGCCGGGCTGCCCGGTACATTGCGCGCACGGTTATAGCTGAACACCACGTCATCGCCGGTGAAGGGCTGGCCGTCGTGCCAGGTCACGCCTTCGCGCAGGCGGAATTCCCATTCGGTGTCCGAGATGGGCTTCCAGCTTTCGGCCAGTCCCGGCACCGGCATGACGCTGCCATCGTGATCGACCAGCCGGTCGAAAACATGCATGGCCAGATTCAGGTTGGTCGAGGCCTGGTAGAAATGCGGATCGACCGACGTGGCCGGCGCGCCGAGGCCGATGGTCAGCGTCTGTGCCGAGAGGGACGACGTTGCAAGCAATGCGGCGATGGCCGCAGCACGGGGAAGGAAGTGCATGTAGTCTCCGAGAACAGTTTTGTGTCGGTCAGTCCGGTGTCAGCGCTTCAGCAGATGTCTGGGCGAGAATGCCGCCGCGATCTGTTTCAGCACGCCCGAGGGAGGTTCTTCCTGTGTCAGCATATCGGCCACGGCGCGCTTGAACGGGCGCAGACGGTTGCCGATGTGCAGCGCCGCTTTACGTGCCAGACGCGCGGGCGGGCTGCCATTGTTGAACAGGCTGACGATCGCGCAGGTGCCCAGATACATGCCGCGCGCGGCGCGATCGTGTTCGCGTTCATATGCGGCGAGCAGGGCGGGGTCGGCGATGTCGCGCCCGTTGGCGAGTGCTTCGCGCAGGCGGGTGGCCAGGCTGTGCTGGCTCAGCAGGCCCAGATTGAAACCATGCGCCGTGACCGGATGCATGCCGACGGCGGCATCGCCAATCACGGCGAAGCGGTTGGCAACGAAGCGCTTCGCATACACGCCGACCAGCGGATACACGCAACGCTCGCTGACCAGCTCCATCGCGCCCAGACGGTTGCGCAGACGTGCCGTGACGTCGGCTGCGAATTCGGCGGGCGGCAGGGCTTTCAGGCGGTTGTGTTCCTGCAGTGGCAGCGTCAGCACCAGCGACGACATGTTGCCGTTCAGCGGCAGGATGGCCATGGTCTGGCCGTAGTCGAACCATTCCCACGCAACGCCGTCGTGCGGCAGTTCGTGTTTCAGGCGGCAGACCATCATCGCCTTGCCGAAGTCGCGCATGCTGGCGGGGATGCCTACCATGCGGCGCGTTTCAGAAAACCGGCTGTCGGCGGCAACGGCCAACTTCGTGCGCAGCGTGGTGCCGTTCGACAGTTTGATGGTTACGCAATCGGTGCCCGTGTACAGATCCACCACGCGCGTTTCCGCGATCAGTGTGGCGGCGTTGCTGTCCTTCATCGCTTCATACGCGGTGCGACGGATCTCGTGGTTCGGCACCAGATAACCCAGCGTGTCGCGTTCGGTGGTCTCGGGCCCGATCTGCATGCAGTCTTCGGACGCACCGTTGAACACGCGCGCTTCACGCAGCGGGGAAATCTCGGCCGGGTCGATCCGGTCCCACATGCCCAGCTCGCGCATCATGCGGATCGAGGTATAGGTCAGCGCGATCTCGCGCCCGTCGAACGGCGGCGCGGCCAGAGTGGACTCGGGCTGGGTCTCGATGATGGCGATCTTCGCGCCGCTGCCGGCCATGGCGCGCGTGAAGCTCAACCCGGCGGGGCCGGCGCCGATCACAACGATGTCGTAATCCATCTGATCCTCCAGAATCGCAGTGCAGTCTGTGGGGATAGGCGCGTGCAGGCGGCCCGGCAAGATGGGGAAGTTTGTGAAATATCACAGAAGGGCATTCCGCCATTGTATCGCCATAGAAACGGCCCATTTGTATATTCTGTTCTAGCAACAATAACGGAGGGAAGTCGTGTCATGCGCGTTATTTTGGCGTTCCTGCTTATTTTACCCCTGGTTGCGTGTTCCGGGATGACACAGCGCGAGCAGCGCACCCTCTCGGGCGGTGCCATCGGGGCGGCGGGCGGGGCGGGCGTGATGGCCCTCACCGGTGGTCCGGTCCTGCTGGGGACGGCGGTCGGCGCAGCGGGGGGGGCGGTGATCGGGAATGTGACCAGCCCGCGGTGATCAGTCGATCAGCAGCGGAGCCAGCAATGCGTCCAGCGCGGCCAGGCTTTCCCATTCCAGCGTCACGCCCACCACGCGAATGGAGCTGCGGAACGCGGCGGGGACTCGCACGGCGTCTTTCGGAGTGGTGACCAGCTGGGCGCGCAGCTGTTCGGCCTTGTCGAGCAGGTCGCGCATGTCGGACGGGTCGAACGGGTAATGGTCGGCGAAGGGTTCCTTGCCGACCAGATGCGCGCCGATCCCGGTCAGCGTGGTGAAGAACTTGTTCGGGTTGGCGATGCCACAGAAAGCCAGCACCGGCTTTCCGGTGAATTCGGCTGCTTCCGGCCCGGGGACCAGCCTGGCGCGCAGCACCGGCAGGCCGGGCGGCAGTTTTTCGACCACACCAGCTTCGTCCTCGCCGATCAGCACGGCGGCGCGGCAGCGTGTGGCACCGATGGAAATCGGTTCGCGCAGCGGCCCGGCGGGGATCACCCGGCCATTGCCGAACCCGTAACCGCCATCCACCACCAGCAGCGGCAGATCTTTTTCCAGCGTGGGGTTCTGCAGCCCATCGTCCATGACGATGGCCTGTGCCCCGGCCTCGATCGCGCGGCGGGCACCTTCGGCCCGGTCCGCGGCCACCCAGGTGGGGGCGGCTTCGGCCAGCAGCAGGGCTTCGTCACCCACCAGATCGGCGTCGTGCTTGCCGGGTTCGACCCGCAGCGGGCCTTTGGTCGCGCCGCCATAGCCGCGCAGCAAGGCGTGTGCGTTGATGCCCCGCGCGTGTAACCGGCGCAGCAGATCCAGCGTTACGGTGGTTTTTCCGGCCCCGCCCGCGGTCACATTGCCGCAGCAGATCACTGGCACCGGCGCGCGCCATCCGGGCCGCGCCATCCGTCGTGCGGTGGCTGCTGCATAGAGGGCGGAGAATGGCGAGAGCAGCAGAGGGGCGATCCCCCCTGCGCCCCGGTTCCAGAAATCGGGGGCACGCATGCCGACGGTATTGCCCTTTCTTGACACCCTCCGTCCAGAGGGCAGCACGTATTATGTCAAAGAAAGCACATCCGGAGGTAGCAACCCAAGCAGAGTTTCCGCCACCCGCTCGGGCAGGTCCGCAGGGCCGGCGGATACTGCAAACCCAGCTTCTGCCATGGTTTCGCGCTGATCGGGGTGGCGCAGGAGCTGGTCCACCCAAGCGGCCAGCGTCGCGGCATCGGTAACCTGTTGCGCGGCCCCGGCGGCGCGCAGGGCGCTGACGGCTTCGGCGAAATTCTGCATATGCGGACCGAAGGCGATGGCGCAGCCCAGACGGGCCGGTTCCAGCGGATTCTGCCCACCATGCGGGATCAGGCTACCGCCTATAAAAACAATTCCGGCCAGCTGATACCACAGCCCCATCTCGCCCAGCGTATCGAGCACCCAGATTGCACCGGTCGGGCCATCGCCCAGCGCCCGGCGGCTGACCGGCAGATCGCCTGCCAGCGCGGCGATGTCGGCCCCGCGCGCGGGGTGGCGTGGTGCAATCAGCGTCAGCAGGCCCGGATGCGTTGGGGCAAGGATGCTGTGGGCGGCGATGATCTGCTCGTCCTCGCCGGGGTGCGTGCTGGCCGCCAGCCAGATCGGGCGACCGGCGGTGGCGGCTTGCAGGTCGCGCAATTCCTCGGGGTTGGCGTCCAGCGGCGGGGCGGCGAATTTCAGGTTGCCGGGGGCGGCCACATCGGGCGCGCCCAGTCGGCTGAGGCGGCGTGCGTCGCGGCCGCTCTGCGCCATAATCAGATCGAACGCGGCCAGCAGCCGCTGTGCCAGACGCGGCCAGCGCCGCCAGCGGGCAAAGCTGCGACCCGACATGCGCCCGTTCACCATTGCCAGCGGGATTTTCCGGGCGGCGATGGTGTTAATGGTGTTCGGCCACAATTCGCTTTCCACAAAGGCCGCCGCATCGGGCCGCCAGTGGTCCAGAAACCGCCCGATCCAGCGCGGCACGTCGAGCGGCGCGAACTGGTGGATCACCCGGTCCAGCCCCAGTGCGGGCAGGCGCTCAGCGGCCAGCGTGGCCGATGTCAGGGTGCCGGTGGTCAGCAGTAGTTTGAGGCCCGGTGCTCGGTCGGCCAGCACGCGCAGGACGGGCAGGATGCTGATCGTCTCGCCCACGCTGGCGGCATGCAGCCACAGCAGCTTCCCGTCCGGCCGGGCGAGGTCGGTGATGCCGTAACGTTCGCCCAGGCGGGCGGGGTTTTCCTTGCCGCGTTGCGCCCGGCGGCGCAGCAGCATCGGCAATACAGGCGAGATCGCCGTCGCCGTTCCCGCCCACAAAAGCGAGATCAGGCTCATCCCGGCACCCGCCCGACCATCCGGTCGGCCCGGTCGCAGACTTCGGTCAGCGTGGCGTTGATGGTGGGGATGGAATGGTCGGTCACTGGCAGGACGACCAGCGCGCCGCGGCAGAAGGGCAGCGGGAACATCATCCGGTCCCAGGATTTCAGCACCACGGCGTGCGAGACCGACCCGGCCGAGGCGAATATCGGTGCCCCGGTCAGCTCGGCGACCTTGATGATGCCGGGGGCGGCCTGCCGACGTGGGCCGCGCGGGCCGTCCGGCGTGATGATGGTGATATGGCCGTCCTTCATCGCATCCACCAGCGCCCGCAGCCCCGCCGCCCCGCCTTTTGACGAACTGCCACGGACCGAGATGAACCCGAATCGTTCATACCCAAGCCGCGCAACCTCGCCGTCGTGGTTGCGCGAGGCCAGCGCGCAGGGGCGGTAACCGTCCACCAGCTCTGCCGGGACGTGATGCCGGATCTTGCCCCACAGCCGCGGGGTCAGTGCCAGACGTTCGTGCCATACCCCGACAATGAAGGGGGTGGCGGTGCGCAACAGGGGCTGGATGTGCTCGACCCCGTCCACCTGCCACCGGATGGTCCGGTAGGTCAGGCTCAGATACAGGCCCAGAAGCCGCGCGAGGGCGCGCTTCAGTCCCGGATGTTTCAGCAGACGGCGGATCATTGAACAGCCCGTAGCATGGGTGGTGTTTCCACCCAAGGGGGAATGCCGAAATCGGGGGGCTTGGGTCCGGGACGGGGTTTGTGCTAGATCGCGCCCATGAACTGGTTGTCGAACTTCGTGCGGCCCAAGATCCGCACCCTGCTTGGTCAGAACAATGTGCCCGATAATCTCTGGCACAAATGTCCATCATGCGAGCAGATGATCTTCCATCGCGATCTGGAAGAAAATCAGCGCGTGTGTCCGCATTGCGGGCACCACATGCGTATGAGCGCGCTGGGTCGGCTGGAAGCCACGCTGGACGAGGGATATCAGCGGATCGAACTGCCCAAGGCAGTGATGGATCCGCTGCGCTTCCGCGACCAGAAGCGCTATGCCGACCGTATCCGCGATGCGCGCGAAGCCACGCAGCTGGAAGACGGCATCGTCGTGGCGCATGGCACCATTCAGGGCCAGAAGGCGGTTGTTGCCGCCATGGCGTTCGAATTCATGGGCGGCTCGATGGGTGCGGCAGTGGGCGATGGCATTGTTGCCGCCGCCAGGCTGGCCGTGCTGCAGCAGGCCCCGATGGTCATCTACACCGCGTCGGGCGGCGCGCGCATGCAGGAAGGCGCGATCAGCCTGATGCAGATGCCGCGCACTACCATTGCCGCGCAGATGGTGAAAGACGCCGGTCTGCCGTTTATTGTGGTGCTGACCGACCCGACCACGGGCGGCGTCACCGCGTCGTTCGCGATGCTGGGCGATATCCAGATCTCGGAACCCAAGGCGATGATCGGTTTTGCTGGCGCACGCGTGATCGAACAGACCGTGCGTGAAAAACTGCCCGAAGGGTTCCAGCGCGCCGAATACCTGCATGCGCACGGGATTATCGACATGGTGGTGCCGCGTAATCAGATGAAGGCGACGCTGGGCAACCTGCTCGCCATGCTGATGCACAAAAAGAACGGCGACGCCGCGGCGTGAGCCGGTCGGACGCGATTATCGAGCGTCTGCACGGCCTGCACCCGAAGCTGATCGATCTCAGCCTGGGCCGCATGCACGGGCTGCTGGCGCGCATCGGCCACCCCGAAGCGCGTCTGCCGCCGGTGATCCATGTGGCAGGCACCAACGGCAAGGGCAGCACCTGCGCTTTTATCCGCGCGATCGCGGAAGCTGCGGGGCTGCGTGTGCATGTTTACACCAGCCCGCATCTGGTCAGCATTCACGAACGTTTCCGCGTGGCGGGCAAGCTGGTGGACGAAGCCGCGCTGGCCGACGCACTGGCCGACGTCGAACGCATGAACGCCAATGAAGGCGCGACCGTGTTCGAGGTGATGACCGCCACGGCCCTGCATCTGTTCGCGCAGAACCCGGCCGATCTGGCGGTGATCGAGGTCGGGCTGGGTGGCCGTTACGACGCGACCAATGTGGTGCCGCGTCCCGCCGCGTCGGCGATCACGTCGATCTCGGTCGATCATGCGGATTTTCTGGGCGACACACTGCGCCAGATCGCGTTCGAGAAAGCCGGTGTGCTGAAGCCCGACGTACCCTGTGCCGTGGGCGTGCAGCCGCGCGAGGTGCGCGACGTGATTGCGCACGAAGCCCAGCGTTGCGGCGCACGGCTGCGGATGCGTGAATCGGCCTGGGACGTTGCGATGAATGCGCGCGGCCTGACCTATCGCGATGCGGACGGCACGCTGGAACTCCCCAGGCCCGGCCTGCCGGGGCCGCATCAGATCGACAATGCGGGTATCGCCATTACGGCGTTGCGCCAGAGCGGTCTGAACATTCCCGATGCTGCCTACGCCGCAATCGCACAGGCCGAATGGCCCGCGCGTATGCAGCGCCTGCGTGGTGCGCTGGCTGCGCTGCTGCCGGATGGGTGGGAGCTGTGGCTCGATGGTGGACACAACCCCGGTGCGGGGGTGGTGCTGGCCGAACATCTGCGCGACTGGAATGACAAGCCCACGCATATGCTGGTCGGGATGAAGAAGGCCAAGGATACGCGACTGTTCCTGGCCCCGCTGATCCCGCATGTCACCAGCCTGTGGGCGGTGGCGGAACCTGGCCAGCATCTGGCATTGCCGGTGGAAGACATCATCGCCGCATCGGGCGGCGTGGCCAAACCCGGCCCGCGCATTACCGATGCGTTGCGTGCACTGGCGCAACAGGGCGGCGCGCCTGCGCGGGTGCTGATTTGCGGCAGCCTGTATCTGGCGGGCGAGGTCCTGAAGGACGATCAAACAACCGCGTGAAGGAACACACGATGTTCAGCCACATGACTGTCGGGACGAACGATTTTTCCCGCGCGATCCGCTTCTACGATGCTGTGCTGGCAGTGCTGGGACTAACGCAGAATTTCAACAAACCCGACATAGGCTGGGTGGGTTACACCGCCCCCGGCACGCCCGGGCCGATGTTTCTGATCGGCAAACCGCTCAACGGCGAACCTGCCACGTTCGGTAACGGCATGACGGTTGCATTCAACGCACAGACCCGCGCGCAGGTGGATCGGTTCTACGACGCGGCCCTGAAGGCTGGCGGTACCGACGAAGGCGCACCGGGGCTGCGTGTGCACTATCACCCGAATTGCTACGCCGCCTATATGCGCGATCCGGATGGCAACAAGCTGTGCTGCGTCTGCCACTTGCCGGAGTAACGCAGGGCCGATCGCCCTTCAGCACATATTGGCCTGCAATCGGGAACTGAATGTCGACCGGCCTTAGTGTAAGCTCCCCCAAAAGGAGCAAACGCCATGTTCAGCCATGTCACTGTCGGGTGCCGCGACTTTGCGCAGTCGGTTGTGTTCTATGATGCCGTGCTGGGTGTGCTGGGGCTGACGCAAAGCCTCAACAAGCCCGAACAAGGTTGGGTCGGTTATACCACCGCCGGCACGCGCGGGCCGATGTTTCTGGTCGGCAAGCCGCTGGATGGTAAAGCGCCGCAGCCAGGCAATGGTGTGACGATTGCGTTCAGCGCCGAAACCCGCGCGCAGGTGGACCGGTTTCACGAAACCGTGCTGCGCGCCGGTGGTATCGATGAAGGCGCCCCCGGTCTGCGGGCGCATTACCATCCGCATTACTACGCGGCCTATGTGCGCGATCCGGATGGCAACAAGCTATGCTGCGTGTGTCACCTGCCCGCATAAGAAAAAGGCCGCACCATCGTGCGGCCTTTTGCGTCAGAGTGCGCTGGTGATCCAGGCGTGAAGCTGGCTTTTGCGCAGCGCGCCGGTCTTGATTTCCAGCTGCTTGCCGTCCTTGAACAGCACCAGAGTCGGAATGCCACGCACATTGAAGCGCGCTGGGGTTTCCGGGTTTGCGTCGACATCGACCTTGGCGATGGTCAGCTGCCCGGCGAATTCCTTCGCCAGCTCGTCGAGTGCAGGCGCGATCTGCCGGCATGGGCCGCACCATTCCGCCCAGAAGTCGACCAACACCAGTCCAGCGGCTTTTTCGACATCGGTGCCAAAACTTTGATCGGTGACGGCTTTGGTGTGTTCGCTCATACGTGCCTCGGAGGTTTAAAAACGTAAGGATGGAAAGTGGCGATCCTGCCCGCGCCGGTCAAGCGGGAGCATGTCGGTCGAGCAGAATATCCGGCAGCGCCATCACCCGTGCGGCGCGCGTCCAGATCAACGCGCAGGTGATGGCGCGATCCGGAAATACCCCGCGCAGCACGGCCCGATACGCTGCCATCTGACGCAGATATGCAACCGGCGCGTCTGCGGCCTGTTCCGGCGGGTCGCGATTGGTCTTGAAATCGGCCAGCAATATACGGTCGGGCAGAATGGCAATGCGATCCATCAGACCGCCGATCACCTGGTCGCCGACCACACCGGTCAGCGGCACCTCGGCCCGGCTGTCCGGCCCGAACAATGCACCAAGCTCGGGGTGGTCGAGCACCCCGAGGACTTCCTGCGCCAATTGTTCGGCCTGTGCTTCGTCGCCCAGATAACGCAGGGCAGCGGCATGGCGTTGTGCATGCGGCACATCGGGCAGGTGCTGCAACAGCGTGTGCACCAGCAACCCGCGCGCAAACCGTGCCCCGTGCGGATCGCGCGCGGCAAGCGGCGCGGCGGCAGCGGGCGGTGCGCCATGCTGCACACCTTCCGGTCGGCTGGGTGCCAGCGGGCGCGGCAATAACGGCTCGGCCGGTGGCGGCGCAGCACGCCAGTCGGGCGCAGACCCCGCCCAGTGCGGCAATGGTGGTGCGATGACCGGCGCAAGCAAAGCGGCAGCCACATCCGGCGCGCGTGTCTGCGGGGTCGAGATGACCAGCGTATCCTCAACCTGCGTCGCGCCCAGTTTCTCGAACCCGCGCCGGACCAGATTATACCACGACACGTCGGCCGATCCGGTCTTGCTGTTGCCACTCGCCCAACCGCACACCACCAGCCGGTCTTCCGCGCGCGTCAGGGCGACGTAGAGCAGGCGGTTATATTCCTCGAGCGCGGCGGCACGGATACGGGTCTGCGCGCCGATAACCGCACCGGGCACCATGTCGGACGCGGGCGACCAGAGCGGGATTTCCGCACCCGTCGCATTGTCGTGCAGCCAGAGCAGCTTGGTGTCGAACTTCGGCAAGGCGGTGGTGTCGGGCAGGATGACCAGCGGCGCCTGCAACCCTTTCGCGCCGTGCACCGTCATGATGCGCACCACATCGCCCGCAGCTTCGGCCTCGCGCTTCACCTCGGCGGCGGAGCTGCGCAGCATGTGCACGAAGCCCTGCAACGACGGCGTTTCCATCCGCGCGTAATTCAGCGCGATGTTGAGGAATTCGTCCACCGGTTCCGCGGCCTCCGGCCCCAGCCGCGCCTGCAGCCGCGCGCGTCCGCCAAGCGGGCCCAGCGCTTCGGTGAACAGCACATGGGGCGAGACGTAATCCGTGCGCGCCCGCAACGCGGCGATGAAGTCGTGCGCGGCTTTCCAGTCCTCGCGTTCACCGGCGCGCCGTTGCAGCGTGTGCCACAGCGACGTGGTACGCCCCAGCGCCAGATGCATCAGCCCGTCGTCGCTGATATTGCCCAGCGGGCTGGTCAGCACCGTGGCGAGCGCAAGATCGTCTTCCGGCAGCAGCAGCGTGTCGGCCAGCGCCAGCAGATCTTTCACCGCCAGCTGCTCCGGCAGTTTCATGCGGTCCAGCCCGGCCACCGGCACGCCACGTGCCTTCAGTGCGCGCACCAACGCGGTGGCAAACGCATTGCGCCTGCGCACCAGCACCAGAATATCGCCCGCCTGCAATGGCCGCCCGCGACTCTCAAGCGGCGTTGCATCGGCCAGTTGCTGCGCGATCCAGTCGGCCAGTTTGTTGGCCAGCGCCTGGGGGGCGGATTCGGTGTTCAGGTTGCTGGCGGGAATGCTCCACGATGCGGTGTCGGGACGTTCGGGGCGCTGCATCAGCGGCCATAATTCCACGCGCCCCGCATGTCCCGCGCGGTCGGCCAGATGTTCCAGCGTCGCGCCATTGGGCACCACACCCGCGCTTGCATCGGGGTCGCTGAACACCGCGTCGGTCAGTCGCAGCACCGGTTCGGTGGAACGGAACGACACGTCGAGCTCGGGTTCGCACCACTCGCGTTCAGCTACGCCGCGCGTGCGGGTGCGCAGACGTTCGCGCCACGCATCGAACCCGGATGGGTCGGCCCCCTGGAACGAATAGATCGACTGTTTCCGATCGCCCACCACGAAGATGGTGCGGTTCTGTTCCTGCGCGCTGTGCCCCGCGAAGAATTCATGCGTGAGGGCGGCGGTCAGGTGCCATTGCTCGGGCGCGGTGTCCTGCGCTTCGTCGAGCAATACATGGTCCAGCCCGCCATCAAGTTTATACAGCACGAACGCCGCGCCCGGATCGTGCAGCAGCTTTGCGGCGGCGGAGATGATGTCGGCATAATCCAGCGCGCCACTGTCGGCCTTGCGCGTTGCGTATCCATCCAGCACCGGCGCGGCGAGTGCGATCAGCGCGGCGGAAGCCTGTGCCACCGCAATAGCGCTCAGGCGACCGTCCATGTCGATGATGCGTTCGCCCTCGGCTTCCAGCGTGGCGTAAAGATCGGGTGCAACGGCGCGGGCGTTTTTGCTGGTGAGGGTTTTCTCGGCCTTGATCTCGCCCTTCTGGGTGAGGAAGACGCGACGCCATTCGCCCCATTTCAGCGCGCGTTCGGCGGGAGCGAGGTTCAGCCATGCCAGCATCTGCGCGGCGGCGCTCTGCACTGCGGCGCCGCCGTGTTCGGCCATGACGACCGCAGCCGCGCGCAGATCGCGCTCGCCCAGGAAACCGGAGCATGCCTTGGCAAGGACGCTTTCCTCGGTCACGCCCTGTTCCAGGCCCAGCACGCGATACTGCGTGGCCTGCAATGCGGCGACCGAACCGGTGGCGTGCAGGGCGGTGTTCAGCTTGTTGTGCGCGGCAAGCAGCGCGCGGACCAGTGCGGCGAAATCATCCGCCTTTACCAGCCCGACCAGCGTCTGCAGCGCCTGTTGCGCGGGACCAGTGACGGCCTCGTTCAGGACGTCTTCCTGACTCTCGTGCAGCAGCGAATCCGCATCGCGATCTTCCACCAGCCTGAAGTGCGGCGTGAGCGATGCTTCCAGCGGGAAGCGGCGCAACAGCGACTGACAGAACGCGTGGATGGTGCCGATGCGCATGCCGCCCGGCACATCCAGCACCTGCGCGAACAGCCGCCGGGCGCGACGGCGCAGATCGTCGTCCGGCACCAGCCCAAGGCGGTGCAGATCGGCATCCAGTTTTGCGTCGTCCAACCCGATCCATGCGCCAAGCTGCTGCTGCAACCGCAGCGACATTTCAGCAGCGGCCGCGCGTGTGTAGGTCAGGCACAGAATGCGTTCGGGCGCGGTGCCCGGCAGGGTGGCATCGCCCAGCATCAGACGTAGCAAACGGTTGATCAGCACACGCGTCTTGCCCGACCCAGCACTGGCCGACACGAATGCCGAGCTGTGCGGGTTCGATGCTTCCAGCTGTGCGGCGGTTGCGCGATCGCGCGGAGATACTGGGCGGCTCATGCGTCGTCTCCGGCGGCCCATTCGGCGACGCGGGCGAGTTGCGTGTAGTCGGAATAGCGCGGCGTGAAATCCGGGTTCGGTTGCGCGAGATAGGGCTGGTCTTCGGACGAAAATTTTCCGATCAGCGCGATCAACCCAGTGCGTGCTTCCTCGGCGGCGGCGCGAATGTCGTCTTCGGTGGCGAAGTAGGATTTTTCCTCGCCCGCATCGCGCCCACCGGTCAGCCGCCAGTAAAGCAGTTCGGCAACGCGTCCGCCGAGTGTTGCGCCAAACGCCTGCACCTCGACCATTGCAGCTTCCAGCGGCAACTGCGGCGCGCGGCCTTCCTGCACGTGTTTCTTCAGCGGGACGGTGCCGGTCTTGAAATCCAGAATCGCCACGCTGCCATCGCGGCGCTGCTCGATGCGGTCGGCGCGCCCGGTCAGGGTGAAGTCGCCGGGAAAGCCGCATTTGCCGGGCACTTCCGGCGCGATGGCAGTCAGCGGATTTTCCGTGCGCCGGTCTGCTTCGCGCGCGGCAACCCAGTCGGCGATGCGCATCAGACGCGGGCGCCAATACGCGGCCAGTGCCGGACGCACCACCTGGTCGGTCAGTGCCTCCTCCATCGCGGCGCGCAGGATGGCGGCCATGTCGGGCGGTGTGGCGATGCCGACGCGGTCGGCGAATTTATGCAGGGCGGCATGCACGATGCTGCCGTAATCTGAATGGTCGGCGTCCTGATCGATCGGGTCCAGCGCGCGCAGCTTCAGCACGTGCTTTGCGTAGATTGCGTATGGATCGGCGAGCCATGTCTCGATCTCGGTCACCGACAGACGACGCGGGCGCAGATGCGCGGGCGGGCGGGGTGATGGCGGGGCAACGGGGGTGACGCTGGCGGGTTCGTCCAGCATGCGCGCCCAGGCTTGTGCCGGATGCTGCCCCAATGCGCGTCCGTGTGCAGACAACAGCGCATCGATCCGCGCCAGCCAGCGTGCGGGCACGGCGGGTGCGCCATCGCGTTTGCGGGGTGCGGACAAAACAACGCGCGGTGCGGCACATGCCGTCGCCATGAAGTCGTGCGCGGCCTGCCCGATGATGTCTTCCGGGCTGGGCAGACCGATGCGCCGCCGCATGGGGCGGCTCATCCATGGGCCGGGGTCGGTGGCGGGTGGCCAGACACCTTCAATCAGGCCGCCAAGCACAATGGTGTCGGCGCTCTGCAACTGCGCTTCCATCAGACCCCAGATGTGAATGCGTGGATGTTCGTTCCCTTCGCGTCCACGCAGCGCGCGGCGGCTGCGCACGACTGGGCCTTCCAGCGCGGCATCCAGCAACAGCGGGAAGCTGCGCGGGTCCATGTCGGGCAGGCGCTGGAATGCGTCGGCCAGAGTCGCCAGATGGGTGGCGAGCGCGTCGCCTTCTTCCCACGCCCAGATGCGTTCGGGGCCGGTTGTATCGTCGCTGGTGGCAATGGCCTCGGCGCATTCGGCCAGCGTGCGCAGCAGATCGGCGGGTGCGGCTCGTATGGCGGATGCCGTGCGCAGCAGTGGCACAGTGGCAGCTTCCAGCCGCGCGATCAGGTCGGCGGCTGCATCTGCGTTGGCTTTGGGTTTATGCCGGTCCTCGCGCGCCAGATCCAGCGTGCGCTTCAAACCGCCCAGCCCCGATGGAGGGCGCGGGCCGTGCAGGCACAGCAGCTCCAGCGCCCGCGCCGCATCGCGACAGACGGAGGGTGCCAGCCCCAGCGCCGCCATAGGGTGTTTCAGCAGGGCGAGCAACGGAATAGGTGCAAACCGCGTCGCCACCACATGGGCAAGCAGACGCAGGAACACGGCGGGCGGAGTCTCGTTCAGACTTTCCCCCGCGCTGTCGTCGGCCACCACACCATAGCGTGCGAGTTCCGCCGCGACACGGCGTGCAAGATCGCGATCCGGTGTCACCAGCGCGGCAGTGGCGTCGGGCGTTTCGAGCGTCTCGCGCAGGATCAGCGCGATGGCGATGGCTTCGTGTTGTGCGTCCTCGGGCGACAGGCGGAACAGGTTCTGCGTGGCGTCTTGCGGCAGAGGTGCGGTGTTCCACGCATCCAGCGCCTCGGCCGGGCGCAGCGCGAGCGAGAGGAAATCCGCGCGTGCCTGCATCGGCAGTTTCTGGCGCGGCGCATTCAGTGCGTGCAGCAGACGCGCTTGTCCGGCATGTGGGTGCGCATCGGGCAGAGCGTTCCACACATCATCCGGCAACGTGGTGTCGACCGAGGGCAGAATCACGCGTCCATGCGGCAAGGCTGCGATGGTTTGCAGCAAGCGCGTCAGCACCGGCGTAGCGCTGGTCATCCCCGCCGCCCAGATTGGCGCGGTGTCGGTCGAGGTACGCAGCGCGGCAGTGGTGGCGTCGATCAACGCTACACGTCGCGCGCCGGAGTTCATCAAGCCGTTATCGGCCAGGTAACGCGGCCAGTGTTCGGTAACGATGCCGAGGAACTTCAACGTGCGTTGCCAGTGCGCGGCAAATTCCGGATCTGCTGCATCTGGTAGCCGTGCGAGATCGACTTCCGTGCGTTCCGCTTCGTCCATCAGCGTGGCGAGGTCGCCCGCCAGACGCCATGCCTGCTCCTCGTTCCGCGCTTCGCGTGCGGCCAGCACCAGCCGTGCGAGTTCCGCTTGCCGTCGTGCCACATCAATCGCGGGCGGCAGGTCGAGCGCGCCTGCCATGGCCAGCGGTGCTTCATCCAGCGCGCCGATCGCGATGATGCGCGGCAGCAGCAATGGTGCACCATTGGTGATGCGCAGAAACGCATCGGCCAGTGCGCGCGCCGCACGCCGTGTGGGCAGCAGCAATGTGCCGCGCGCGATGCGCAGAGGGTCGCCCAGTCCGCCTGCCTGTGCGATCCATTCCCGCGCAATCACCTCGAGAACGGGCGTGCCGGGCGGGCAGACGGAGATGTTCATGGGGTCAACGCCTGATTGGCCTCGGCCAGATCTGCGGGCGTGGAGAGGTGGAACCACGGGCCGTCATGCACCAGCGCGAACAGACGCCCGGCCTCGATGGCGTTCTGCCAGACGATGTTGGTGCTGAATTTTCCATCCGGCCCGGCGGCAAACATCGCGGGCCGGGCGATCTGCACCCCGGCGTAGAAATAGGGCGCGACCTCGCGCTCGCGGCGGCGGCGCACGCGGCCTTCGGGGTCGAGCATGAAATCGCCCATCCCCGTATCGCCCGCCACGCGGGTGGTGCGGGTGACGAGCAGCAATGCGTCCATGCGTGTCGCATCGAACAGCGCCCCCATGCGTCGCAGGGTGCAGTATGGGCCGTTCAGCCAGAACGCATCGCCGTTGATGACGAAGAACGGATCGGGGCCGAGGTCCGCCAGCGCGGCCTTCACCCCACCGCCGGTTTCCAGCAGGTCGGCTTCGGGGCGCACGATGAAATGCATGTCGGGGGTTTGCTGTGCGCGTTGCGCGACTTGCGCGGCCACGTGGTCGGCATACCAGTGCGCATTCACCACCACGCGTTCAACACCCGCATCATGCAGCCGGTCGATGGCGTGGTTCAGCAGGCTTTTGCCTATCAGCTGCAGCAGCGGTTTGGCGGTGGTGTCGGTCAGTGGGCGCATGCGGGTGGCAAGGCCGGCGGCGAGGATCATGGCGGCTTTTGGCGTGGTGTTCATGCGGCGTGTTCCACCGGATTGGTGCGCTGTGCGGGCGGCACGTGACGATCCATAAACGCGGCTAGCGGTGCGGCGGTCGGATGCGCGAGCGCGTTCCGCAACAGCCCCCAAGTGCGCGCGCTGTGCAGGCGCAGGTAATGTGGTTTGCGATCGCGCCGATCCAGCCGCACCCACAACGCCGCCACGCGCAGATGCCGGTGCGCGGCGCAGATTACCATCGCGTTGCGGAACGCCGCGGCATCCAGATCGGGCCGCAGGGCGAGGTAACGATCCGTCAGCGCCGCACGCAAAGCGGGGGAGAGGTCACGGCGCGCGTCCTCGATCAGCGAGACCAGGTCGTAGGCGGGATGCCCGATCATCGCGTCCTGAAAATCGATTATGCCCGCGCGGTGCAGCCCGCTGCGTTCGGGCAGCCACATCAGGTTGCTGGCGAAGTAGTCGCGGTGCACCAGTTCGTGCGGGCCGGACGTCAGCGGTGCCAGCAGGCTCTGCATCGCCACGTTGAAGTCTTCCCGCACGGCATCGCCCGGCGCTGCGCCGAACATCGCGGGCCACCACCAGTCGAGGAACGTGGCACCGGCCAGCCGCGTCATGATCTCCGCGTCCCAGGCGGGCAGACCGGCGGGTGGCGCGGCTTTCTGCATCGCGGCCAGTGCATCGACGGCGGCGCCATACAGTTCGGCCTCGCCCGCGCCATCGGCCAGGGCAGCCGGATAGGTCGCGTTGCCCAGATCTTCCAGCAGCACCAGCCCGGTATCCTCGTCCGCCGCGTAGATGCGCGGCACCGACAGGCCTGCCTCAGCCAGATGCGCGCCGATATGCAGGAACGGGCGCACGTCCTCGTGCGGGGGCGGGGCGTCCATCAGGATGGCGTCCTGCGGCCCGCCGCGCAGGCGGATGTAATGCCGGGCCGAGGCATCCTGCGGCAGCGGCAGTTGCTCGGCCTTTGCGTAGCCGTGCGTGGTCAGGAAATCGGCAATCAGGCGGGCGCGCGTCATAGATCGGCCATCCGGTCGGGCCAGCCGGACAGCGTGATCCGGCGGGCGGTTTCACTTATGGGCGTCAGAGTGATGCACAGCGCATCTTCCGGACGCAGGTCTTCCAGCCGTTCGGGCCACTCCACCAACACCACATCGGCCCGCGCTTCGTCCCAGCCGAGTTCTTCCAGATCGCCAGGGCCGGATAAGCGCCATAGATCGAAATGATGTGCGGTAAAACGCGGCAGCTCGTAGCTCTGCACCAGCGTATAGGTGGGGCTGGGGACGTCGAGCGATGGATCGCCGGATTCGGCACGCAGAAATGCCCGCACAAAGGCAGATTTTCCTGCCCCCAGTGGCCCGTGCAGCAGAATCGCGTCCCCCGGCTGTGTCAGCCGGGCGATTCGGGCGGCCAGGGCGCGGGTGGCGTCTTCGGTGTCGAGCGTGCGGGTCAGGTCGGTCATTGCGGCCATGATGCGTTATCGCCCGTGTGCAGTGCAAATATCGCACATCGCGATTGCGACGCCGGTAATCGCAAGGAGGGTGTCGCCGCGCGCGGAGCATGTTACACATGCCCGGCGGATGGGATATCCGGCGTGCAACTGCTCTGGGGATACGACGATGCCTGAAATGATTGAAACCGACGTTGCCATCATCGGGGCTGGTCCTGCCGGTCTTTTTGCCGTGTTCGAATGCGGCATGTTGCGGATGCGGACCGTGGTGATCGATGCGCTGGATTCCATCGGCGGGCAGTGCGTGGCGCTGTATCCGGAAAAGCCGATCTACGACATTCCCGCCCACCCCGGCATCGAAGGTGCGGCGCTGATCGAAAAGCTGGAAGAACAGGCTGCACCGTTCAGCCCCGTCTATCTGCTGGGGCGCCGCGTGGACAAGCTGGAGGGGGAGAAGGGCGCATTCGTGCTGACCACCTCGACCGGCGATGTCGTGCGCGCGAAGGCGGTGATCATTGCGGCCGGTGCGGGTGCGTTCGGGCCGAACCGGCCACCGCTCGATAATCTGACAGCGTACGAGAAGACCGGTGCCGTGCAGTACTACGTGCGCCGCAAGGAAGACCTGCGCGGCAAGCGCGTGGTGATTGCGGGCGGTGGCGATTCGGCGGTGGACTGGGCACTGGCGCTGAAGGGCATTGCGTCGAAGATTGTGGTCGTGCACCGGCGCGACAAGTTCCGCGCCGCCCCGGAAAGCGTGGCGCAGATGAACGCCGGCGCGGCTGCGGGCGAGATTGAAATGGCCATTCCGTATCAGCTGCACGCGTTGGAAGGTGTGGATGGCAAACTGTCCACCGTGGTGCTGGCCACCATGGCGGGCGAGGAAAAGCGCGTCGAGGCCGATGTGCTGCTGCCGCTTTATGGTCTGGCGATGGAGCTTGGCCCGATTGCCGACTGGGGTCTGAACCTGCATCACAGCCATATCGGTGTTGCACAATCGACCAACGAAACCAATATCCCGGGTATCTTCGCAGTGGGTGACATTGCCACCTATCCGGGCAAGCTGAAGCTGATCCTGCAGGGGTTCAGCGAGGCCGCGATGGCCGCGCACGCAATTCACCCGATCGTCTTCCCGGGCGAAGCGCTGCATTTCGAATATTCGACGACCAAAGGCGTTCCGGCAGAATAACAGATGGCACGATTTCTGAAGGCTTCGGTTTGCGCCCTGGCGCTGAGTGGTCTGGCGGGGTGTGGCCCCAGCTATTCCCCCGACACTTACGCCCAGCGCGCCGTGCAGCAGGCAAACAAGGTTGATCAGGGTGTGATCGTCGGCGTGCGCCAGATCAACATCTCGGCCGATGGCACGGCCGGGGCTGCTACGGGCGGCGCGGTTGGCGGTGTTGTTGGGGGTGTTTCAGGGGCACAGGGTGGTGCCAGCGGCATCACCACGGCGATCGGCAGTATCGGTGGTGCGGTGGTCGGCGGGTTGCTGGGCACGGCGACCGAACATGCCATGAATGACACGGTCGCCTTTGAATATGTTGTGCGCAACACGCGCGGCGAGCTGATGTCGGTCACCCAGAAGGACGAGACCCCGTTGCCGGCCGGTCAGCGCGTGCTGCTGATTGCCGGGGCACAGGCGCGCATTGTGGCGGATTACACCACGCCCGTGCCGACCGAACAGGCTGGGACGACAGCGCCCGCACCAACACCGGCCCCGAATAATAGCTCAGCCCCGGTTGCGACATCGGGGCACGCACCTCTGCCGCCGCTGGATAGTCCGATCCGGGCGCAATAGTCCCGGATCGGTCTCGGAATCTTCAGGCGCGCTTCACCAGACGCAGGATGAAGAGCAGCACAATCGCACCACCCGTCGCGACGATGATCGAGGAGATCAGCCCGCCGCCGATGTTGATGCCGAGCTTCCCGGCCAGCCAGCCGCCGATAAATGCGCCGATGATGCCGACGATAATGTCGCCCACCAGGCCAAAGCCGCCGCCCTTGACGATCTGTCCGGCCAACCAGCCAGCGACCGCGCCAATAAGCAACCAAATAAGAAGTGTAACGGGATCCATAGAGGATATCCTTATAACTATTAATCGTATGCCGAGCAGTTAACTGCTCGAAGCCACACTATAAACCGGATGTTGTGTTTAAAATATACGATAAAAACAAAAATACCGTGTTGTAAAAATACCTCATCATCATGGGTGCGGGCGAGGCATTTCTTCCTTGGACTGAATTTTCTGGTAAATAAAACAGCCGGTTATTTGGGTAATACAAAACACCCAGAGCCGACGGATTCCCGGCATCGCAATCTGAATCTGATGCGATTGTGAGAAAATGGCGGACCCGGCGCGATTCGAACGCGCGACCTTTGCCTTCGGAGGGCAACACTCTATCCAGCTGAGCTACGGGTCCAGCCTGCTCCATGTAGCGGAGCGGGCTGGAAAACGGAATACCCCCTGACGAAGATTGCGCGCGTTGTCAGAAAGTACGGCTGACACTGCCCAGGGCGCGGGCTTCGCAGATATTGGATCCGCCTGTGCCCAGCGGGCAGTCGCCCTTGCCGATGCTGGTATCGTAATAGCCGACGCTGAAGCGGAACCCATAGAAACTGCGCGCGACCGAGACCGACCAGTTGGCGAAATCATCCAGCCCGAAGCGGTCGTTCTTTTCGATCCACTGGTAGCCCCCGCGGCTGGACAGGGTCAGTTCCCAGGGCAGGGCGATATCGACCCCGCCTTCGGTGTACCAGCCGTTCCCGGCGCGTGCCTGGAATTGCGGCGAGTAATATACCCCAGCCAGCAGTGTGACCGGGCCGACCGGATAACTGCCGCGCGCCGCAAATTCAAAGAAGTCGAGATCGTTGTCAGCGCCGGGATAGGCATACCAGATACCGCCCAGATCCAGCTTCAGTGCGCCGAGCGCCGTGCGGTAGCCGAAGCTGAGATCGGTTTCGATGCTGGCATCGCCGAAATCCACGTTGCTGGCGAAACCGGCGAGGTACAGCCCACTGCTATGTTCGATATCGACGCTGCCCTGAATGGCGGGGCCGGTGTCAGTCTGGCTGATTCCGCGGAATAGATAGTCGGTGGACAGGGTAACGCTGGTGGTGACCGTCAGCCCCAGAGAATCGATTGCCTGTTGCGCCCGTGCGGCTGGAGGGAGGGTGCCGAACAACCCGGCAGCGAGGAGAAGAGACTGGACAGGACGTTTCATTGCCTATTTTTTCCTCATTATATGCCCTAATTTTAGTCAAATTCATAGGGGCACTTGTTATTTGGGTAAAATATCGGCAAAAATGTTGCGATGCAACATCGTTTGTGGGGTGTTTTGATTAAAAACGCGCCAGGCAAGCGGCCAGCGTGAGAATGCGTGGCCGTGCCAGTCTTCCTGCGGGGGGTAACGAGCGATCGGTCCCAGGACCGATCGTCCTTCAGCCCATATTGGCCTGCAAACGGCACTTTTCTGCGCTTCCGCTGCTCACGGGCGTTAAGTCCGCTGCGCGACGGTTCTCGACAAGCGCCATTTTCGGCTCAATCTGAACTGAAGGATGATTGGTCCTAGAACGTCAGCGATGCCGTCAGCACAACCCGCGCGCCGCAGATGTCGTAGCCGGTGCCGGTGACGCAGGTGTTCTTGCTGACATCGGTGTCGTAATAGCCCAGCGTGAAATCCACCCCGAAGAATTCGCGCGAAACCGCCAGCGACCAGTTGCTGTAATTGGGCAGGCCGAAACGGGCATTGTTTTCAACCCACAGATACCCAACCCGGCCCGAAACCGTCAGATCCAACGGCAGCGCCAGATCGGCTCCGCCCTCGGCGTACCAGGCGTTGCCAGCGCGCGGGGCGATATCCGGCGCAAAGGCAACCTGCCCCTGCCAGGTGACGGGGCCGGTTTCATACGAAGCCTTGGCGATGAATTCGGCATAGCTCAGATCGTCATTGTCTTGGAGATACTGATACCAGTTCCCGCTGACATCCATCTTCACCGGGCCGAGCGAGAATCGGTACCCCAGCGTGCCATCCACTTCGACGCGCGCATCGACGTTGCGCACATTGCTGATGAAAGCGCCGACATAGATGCCCGAGCTGTGTTCGATATCCAACGTGCCCTGCAAGGCCGGGTCATTGCGGGTCTGGCTGAGGCCGCGGTCCACATAGTCGGTGGTGAGCGAAACGGTCGGCGTAATGGTCAGCCCCAGGCTGTCGGACTGGTGCTGCGCCATGGCGGCACAGGGTGCAAGGGCGGCGAGGACCGGAAGGACAGCCAGGCATTTGCGCATGAACGTTTCCATTTGGTGAGATACTACAGCTTGATTACCAGCATCTAGAACGGAAATATTCGCGGGCGAAATAGCACTCGGGGTATTTTCTGCAACTTTAGATGCGATTTCATTTTTCATTATAACGCGCTGCGTTGGCAGTTCGTGCCATCGCCGGGGCGGTTGGCCAGCCAGTTCCGCGCTTGCTGTTCAGCACCGCTGGGCAGCGCGGCAGTGGGATTGGCGATCCAGGCGGCGATATCGCCGATCGGCTCGGCCCGCTGCCGGTCGCGCAACAGCATGTGATAGCCGTTCGGATACATACCCACCCGCACAGCGGACGGCAGGCTGCATAACAGGCTGGCAGTGCTGGGGCCGGGCACCAGCTGGTCCCGCCCGCCATAGACCAGCAGAGTCGGCGCGCGCAGGCGGGGTGCGGCGTCGCGGGCAGTGTCCATTAGGTCCACCAGCCCGGACAGCGTATCCAGCCGCGTGGTGCGGATGGTCAGCGGGTCGTTCCAGCGGGTGATCAGCGCCTCACGGTTATCGGTGGGGGTGATGCCGGGCATGGAGTCGTAAAATCCCAACGGCCCCAGAATCCGTGCCAGAGTCCACAGTGCCCCGCGCGTCAGTCCGTTCATGGTGGCCCGACCGCGCACGGCGGGGGCGATCAGGATATATCCGTCTACTGGCGGAGGGGCGGGGCCGGTGGTGGCGGCCATCAGTACGGCGGCGCCCATGCTCTCGCCCATCGCGTAGATTTTTACCTGCGGGTACCGCCAGCGCAGCAGCCGGGCCATGGTTGTGGCGTCGGCCGCCATGCTTTCGGCCCCGGCCCAGATGGTGCGGGTGGGGGTGTCGCCAAAGCCGCGCTGGTCGGGCGCGTAGACGGCAATACCGTGCTCCGCGAAGACCGGGGCGGGCAGCAGCCAGGTATTGCGGCTGCCATTCATGCCGTGCAGCGCCAGAATAACGGCCTTGGGCGCCGCTTCCGGCTGCCAGACGCGATAGGGCAGGCGCGTGCCGTCTTGCATGGTGAAGGCGGTATCGTCCATGGCCGAATGCATCACGGTGGGGCCGGCTGGCTCGACCAGCGGGGCGCAGGCCGCCAGCATTGCGACAAGAATTATTGCGACAAACTGCATCTCTGCCCCACAGGTGTTGAACGAAGCGGTGGTATCGCTATCATTGATGTCTGTTTCCGACCATAGGACGAAGAGAATGACGGACGCCCCCACGCGCACCCCGACCGAGGTGATTCACACAACCAGCCGCACCGTCTCGTGCGATGGCGGCACGGCGCTGGGGCATCCGCGCGTGTTCCTGCGCATTGCGGACCGCGATGCGGAATGCCCGTACTGCTCGCGTCTGTTCGTGCTTGATGGAGACGGCGCGGATCACGGGCACTAACGTGCCCTCTCAGAGCGTGGAAAACGCCCAGCACCTGATCCTGATCGATGGTTCGGGTTTCATCTTCCGGGCGTTCCACGCATTGCCGCCGATGACGCGGCCCGACGGCACGCCGGTGAATGCGGTGTTCGGGTTCACCAACATGCTCGGCCGGTTGCTGAAAGACCATGTCGGCACGCATGTGGCGGTGATCTTCGATGCGGGTCGCCGCACGTTCCGCAACGACTTCTACCCCGAATACAAAGCCCAGCGCCCGCCGCCGCCGCCCGAACTGGTGCCGCAGTTTGCGCTGACCCGTGAAGCGACCGACGCGTTCGGCGTGAAGGCCATCGAACTGGCGGGCTTCGAAGCCGACGACCTGATCGCGACCTATGCCCGCGTGGCGGCCGAGGCCGGGGTACGGGTGACGATCATCTCGTCGGATAAAGACCTGATGCAACTCGTCCGCCCCGGCGTCGAGATGCAGGACGCGATGAAGCAGAAGACCATCGGCCCGGCCGAGGTTCTGGAACGCTTCGGCGTGCCCCCCGAAAAAGTGATCGAGGTGCAGGCCCTGATGGGCGATTCGGTCGATAACGTTCCAGGTGTGCCCGGTATCGGCCCCAAGGGTGCCGCGACACTCATTCAAGAATACGGCGATCTGGAAGCGGTGCTGGCGGCAGCGCCGGGTATGAAGGCATCCAAGCGGCGTGACGCGCTGATCGAACATGCCGAGTCTGCGCGCATGTCGCGCCGCTTGGTGATTCTGGACGAAAACGTGCCGCTGCCATGCCCGCTGGAGGATCTGCGCGCGCGCGAATTCGATGCTGACCGGCTGTCGGTGTTTTTGGCCGCGCAGGGTTTCCGCAGTGTCGCGGCGCGGCTGGGTATTAGCGGCAGTGCTGCTCCGGCAACGCGCGAACCGGTGGTGCCCGCGCCCGCGGTGACGGCCAATCCGTCCGATGTGCCGTATGGCCCGTATGAAACCGTGACCACGCTGGATGCCCTGCATCGCTGGATCGCGGAAGCGCGGAAGGCCGGTGTGGTGGCGCTGGATACGGAGACCGATTCACTCGATGCGATGCGTGCGCGGATGGTCGGGTTTTCGCTGGCCACCGCACCGGGGCGCTCGTGCTACGTGCCGTTGCGCCATGGCGGCAGTGATCTGCTGAGCGAAAAGCCGCAGCAGCTGGACCTGACCGAGGCAATGGAAGCGATGGCGCCATTGCTTGCCGATGCGTCGGTGCTGAAGGTGCTGCACAACGCGAAATACGATCTGATGGTGCTGGCACAGACGCAGAATGGCGGCTGTGTGGTGACGCCGATCGACGACACGATGCTGATTTCCTATGCGCTGGATGCCGGGCGGCACGGGCAGGGGATGGACGAGCTTGCGTTGCTGCATCTGGGCCATTCGGCGATCAGCTACGATCAGGTGACCGGCACCGGCAAGGGGCGCGTCAGTTTCGACCATGTGCCGCTGGACCGCGCGACAGCCTATGCGGCGGAAGACACCGACGTCACGTTGCGCCTGTGGCAGGTGCTGAAGCCGCAGCTGCGCCCGACGCAGGTGCTGGCGCTGTATGAACAGATCGAACGTCGCCTGATCCAGGTGCTGATGGAGATGGAACTGGCAGGCGTGAAGGTCGATGCGGTGGAACTTGCCGCGATGTCGGCCGATTTTGCCAAGCGCATGGCGGTGATGGAGACCGAGATCCATCGCCTTGCCGGACGCAGCTTCAACGTGGCGTCGCCCAAGCAGTTGGGCGAGATCCTGTTCGACGAAATGGGCCTGCCCGGCGGCAAGCGTCTGAAGACCGGCGCGTGGGGCACCGATGCGTCGGTGCTGGAGGGTCTCGCCGAACAGGGGCACGAACTGCCGTCGCAGGTCGTCGCGTGGCGGCAATTGGCGAAACTGAAATCGACCTACGCCGATGCGTTGGTTGAACAGATAAACTCGGCAACCGGGCGCGTGCACACCAGCTTTGCGATGGCGCTGACCACCACGGGGCGGTTGTCGTCATCCGACCCGAACCTGCAGAACATTCCCATCCGCACGGAAGAGGGCGCGCGTATTCGTCGCGCGTTTATCGCCGAGCCGGGGTACGTACTGGTTTCGGCCGACTATTCGCAGATTGAACTGCGCTTGCTGGCCCACGTGGCCGATGTGCCGACCCTGCGGCAGGCCTTCATCGATGGCGAGGACATTCACGCCCGCACGGCGAGCGAAGTGTTCGGCGTGCCGATGGCGGGCATGGACCCGCTGGTGCGCCGGCAGGCCAAGGCGGTGAATTTCGGCATCATCTATGGCATCTCGGCCTTTGGTCTGGCGCGGCAGCTGGGCGTCGATGCGGGCGAGGCGAAGCGTTACATCGATGCGTATTTCGCGCGCTATCCGGGCATTCGCGCCTATATGGAACACACCAAGGAACAGGCGCGCATCAATGGTTATGTGCTGACCCCGTTCGGGCGGCGATGCTGGGTTCCGGGCATCGCCGACAAGAACGGCGCGCGCCGCTCCTATGCTGAACGACAGGCGATCAACGCGCCGTTGCAGGGCGGCGCGTCCGACATCATCAAGCGCGCGATGGTGAGGCTGCCCGCAGCATTGGCGGAAGCAGGATTGCAGACGCGCATGTTGTTGCAGGTGCACGACGAATTGCTGTTCGAAGCACCCGACTTGGAAGTGACTCAGCTGAAGCAGGTTGTGCGTTCGGTGATGGAAAATGCCGAGAGTTTAAGCGTGCCTCTGATCGTGGAAGTTGGTGCAGGAAAGAACTGGTCCGAAGCGCATTAATGAAAAGCCGGTAATAGCTGCTGCGACTACACCATATGTTAAGGGTGCACCCTCGATAGTCGAGGGATGTGGAAGCAAAGATCCGTATCGTGGCTGGCAGAAAGTTCAGACCACCGGGGCGTTTCGCTATGTCGGGCATAGCGCAATATCGTCGCGCCAGAATTCTGGGGTGGGCGGGGTCCATCCTGTTTCTGGTTTTGGCGGTTATCGTCCCTGTTGGTTATTTCTGTGTTCGCTGGGAGCATGAAAAAGCGATCAGCCGCCTGCAGGCAAGCCACGATGCACGCGAGGTTTCGCATCTGATCGCGCAACAGGGTGATGATTGGCGCGAATATATCCAGGGTGCGACGTTCGCTCTGTTCGAACATATGGGCGATGGCCCTGCCTCGGTCTGGATATTGCAAGACAGTCACGGGGCTGCGGTTATCCGGCTCGACATGTTTCACTCGCATCTGAAGGACGTGTTGCTGCAATACGGATATGTGGCGTCCAGCCCTGTCCTGCAGAACGGGGTGCCCGTTGCGACGGTTGCCGTGCATGTGTCGCCCGAAGCGGCGCTGGGTGTGGCGGCGTGGCTGGCGCTGCTGTCGCTGCTGCCGTGCGGTCTGCTGGTGACCAGCTTGCATGCGTGGCCGGTGCGTGTGGTGGGCCGCGCGCGCGCCACTGTGTCGGCACTGACGCTGACCGATGCGACAACCGGGCTGCCCAACCGTGTGGCTGTCGGAAAATTTCTGACCAGTGCGCTGGAAGGAACCCATTATCGCGGCGACAAGATTGGGGTCATCCTGCTGGACCTGCTGCGGTTTCGCGACATCAACGACCTGTATGGCAAGGAAGCTGCCGACAGAATATTGAAACAGGTCGGCGAACGCCTCAGTCGGCATCTGCATATCTCGGAACAACTGGCCAGTATGGGCGGTGACGAATTCATGTTGCTGGTGCCGGCGATCACCTCGGTCGATCAGGCGGCCGAGGCTGCCGAACGTCTGGCGGCGGTGCTGGCCGCGCCGTTCAGCGTGGGGGTCGAGCGTGTGGTGCTGACGCCGCGTCTGGGAATTGCGGTTTCCGAAACAGCCGAGGAAACAGCCGAAGTACTACTACAGCAAGCCGCATTGGCGCTGCGTGCGGTGAAGAGCGAGAATGCATCGGGACTGTCGACCCGCGTTTGGCATGTCTACAACCCCACATCCGATGCCGGGCCTTTGATACGGCGGCAGATGAAGGAGGATCTGTCGCGCGCATTGCAGGAAAAGCAGCTCCGGCTGGTCTATCAACCGCAGGTCAATCTGCTGACCGGACAGATCACCGGCGCCGAGGCATTGCTGCGCTGGAACCACCCTGTGCGCGGCAACGTGCCGCCGGACGTTTTCATTCCAGCGGCCGAGGAGGCCGAACTGATCGTCGAGATCGGTGCTTTCGTTCTGTGGGAAGCCTGTGCGCAGGCTGCGCAATGGCCGGATATCACGATGGCGATCAACGTTTCGCCGTTGCAGTTTCAGCAGCCTGATTTCGTCACATCGATCCGCGTCGCACTGGAAGCATTCAACCTGCCGCCGCACCGTCTCGAGATTGAGATTACTGAGAACATGCTGTTGCAGCGGACCGAGGAATCGCTCGCCAAAGTGGCGCAGTTACGGGCGTTGGGCGTGCGGATTGTGATCGACGATTTCGGGATTGGCTATGCGAATATCGGCATGCTGCGGCGTTTCCGTTTCAACAAGATCAAGATTGACCGGTCATTCATCAGCGATCTGGCACACGACCCGCAGGCGCGCAGCATTGTGCGTGCAGTGGTAGAAGTGGGCAGGGCGATGGGGGCCACAATCAATGCCGAAGGTGTGGAAGACGAAGAGCAGAACAGGTTGCTGCGTGTCGATGGGTGCCAGGAAGTGCAGGGCTATCTGCACGGTCGTCCGATGATGGCGGCGGACTTCAAGCGCCGCCTGCTTGAGAACAGGCAACGCCCTGCAGAACCGGCGGTGCTGTCGGTGGTGGAAATTACCGCCGCCTGAAGCAGGTCGGCCCGTCCTTTTCTGCACTTCCAGTATTGTCGGTTTACATGGATAACCATCCCTGGATCTGATGGGGTAGGCCGATGTCCGAGCAGCGCACTGAAACTGAACACGCAGCGACCAAAGAACGCGTTGCGCTGATGTCGGTTGCTGCCAGCGCGCTGATCATGCTGGGCAAGTTTGTGGCTGGGCTGATGTCTGGCTCGCTGGCGCTGATGTCGGAAGCGGCGCACGCGCTGGTCGATACGGCGGCGACGATCGTGACGTATTTTGCCGTCCGCACCGCCAACGCGCCGCCCGATGCCGATCATCATTATGGGCATGGCAAGTTTGAGAGTCTGGCCGCGCTGCTGGAAACGGTCATCCTGTTCATGCTGGCCGTTGCCGTGGTGTTTCATGCCGTTCAGCGCCTGCAGGAAGGCGGCGGCGAGTTCGAACCGACAATCCTGGCATTTGTTGTGCTTGGCATATCGATCATCATCGACATCAACCGCGTTTACACGCTGCGCAAGGTTGCGCGCGAAACCGGCAGCCAGGCGCTGGCGGCCGATGCGCTGCATTTTGCATCCGATCTGGCGGGTTCGATCATGGTTGTGCTGGGGCTGCTGGCGGGGGTGTTCGGGTTCAAATACGGCGATGCGCTGGCGGCGATCGGGGTGGCGGTTTTCATCTCGATCGCGGGGTGGCGACTGGGGCGGAAAACCGTGGACACGCTGCTGGACGCAGCCCCCACCGGAGACGCCGAGCGTCTGCGCCCGCTGATCGCCGCCATTCCCGGTGTGGTTGCAATCGACACGCTGAAACTGCGCTCGGTCGGCGGTGAGAATTTCGGCGAGGTCGGCATCATCGTCTCGCGCAGCCTGCCGCTGGATAACGTGATTGCGCTGAAGAACCGCATCACCGATGCAGTGGCCGCGGCGATGCCCCATATGCGGCTGACCATCACATCCACGCCGCGCGCGCTGGATACGGAAACCGTTCTGGAACGCGTGCTGCTGATCGCCGCGCAACGCCGCCTGCCGGTGCATCATGTGACGGTGCAGGAGATCGGCGAAAACCTGTCGATCAGTTTCGACGTGGAGCTGAACGCGCGTATGCGGCTGAGTGTCGCGCACGGTCTGACCACCAAGTTCGAGGACGCCATCCGCGAGGAATTCGGTCCCGCGACCGAGGTCGAGGCGCATATCGAACCGCTGGCCGTCGCCCATCTGCCGGGGCGCGAGACCAACGCGGATCTGGTGCAGCGCATCGCCAGTGCGTTGCGCAATCACGCTGCGGGAACTGGCACGATTTTCCACATCCACAATGTGCGCGTGCGCCAGAGCAATGCCGGGCTGGTGGTGAACTACCATTGCTGCGCCAATCCGGATCTGGATGTCGCATCCGTGCACGACAGTGTCGATCAGCTCGAACGGCAGTTGCGGGTGCACTTCCCCGAGGTCCGGCGCGTCGTTGGTCATGCGGAGCCGATCCGCAACGCATGATCCCCTGCTGCTGCGGGCGGCGGGGCTTTTAATTCAGCGTTCAAAATATCTCTTTCCGAACCGGGTCATATGCGCAATGATCCGATATCAGAATGATATAAAAGGCCCGTAGAGGCCGACCTCGAGGAACTTTCGTCCCGTCGCGTCGTTATTCTCTAACAGGGACGACGAAGAAAGAAGTGGTACGTCGTATGCAACGTTTCTCGCGACTTCTGGTCATGGTGATGCTTTCAGCCATGATCGCCGGGGGGGCCATGGCGGCCTCTCCGGAAAACTGGCAGCTCGGCATGCAGCCGGCTGCAACGCCGGTTAAAGAGGCAATCGAAAATCTGCACGATCTGTTGCTGGTGATCATCAGCGCGGTGACCGTGTTTGTGCTGGCGCTGCTGCTGTATTGCGTGTGGCGCTTCCGCGCGTCGCGCAATCCGGTGCCGTCGCGCACCAGCCACAGCACGCCGCTGGAAATCGCCTGGACGCTGATCCCGGTGCTGATCTTGGTGGTGATCGCCATCCCGTCCTTCCGGTTGCTGTACTATCAGGATCGCGCCCGCGATGCGGACCTCACCATCAATGTCACGGCGTTTCAGTGGGCGTGGGAATACAACTATCCCGATAACGGCAATTTCCGGTTCGAGAGCTACAACGTTCCCGAAACCGATCTGAAACCCGGCCAGCTGCGCAATCTGACGGTCGATAACGAGATCGTGGTGCCTGTGGGGCGCACGGTGCGCATCCTGACCAGCAGCCGCGACGTGATCCACAGTTTCTTCATCCCGTCGCTGGGTGTGCAGAAATACGCGATCCCCGGCCGCACGATGGAGAGCTGGTTCCGCATCGATCGTCCCGGCACGTATTACGGGCAGTGCAACCAGATCTGCGGTGCCAACCATGCGTTCATGCCGATTGTAGTTCGCGCCGTGCCCGAGGCCGAGTTCCTGACCTGGGTCGAACAGGCACGCACCCGTTTTGCCAACACCATTGAAAACGCCCCCGCAGTGACGGTGGCCGAGGCGCAGCGTTAACCGCGCCTTGAAGGAGTAAGCGATATGGCAGCTTCCGAGACCACAGCAACTCTGGACCGACAGACGGCGCATCATGCGCACGAGCATCACGACCATCAGCTGAGCTTCGTGCAGCGCTGGCTGTTCTCGACCAACCACAAGGACATCGGCACGCTGTATCTGATCTTCGCCGTGTTCACGGGACTGATCGGGGCGGGGCTGTCGATGTATATGCGGCTCGAGCTGCAAAGCCCTGGCATGCAGTTCGTGCAGGGTGGGCAACAGTGGAATTCCATCGTCACCGCACATGGCGTGATCATGGTGTTCTTCGTGGTGATGCCCGCGCTGATCGGTGGGTTCGGCAACTGGTTCGTGCCGCTGATGATCGGCGCGCCCGACATGGCGTTCCCGCGCATGAACAATGCATCGTTCTGGCTGCTGGTGCCGGCGTTCATGCTGGCGGGTGGCTCCATACTGGTGGGCAGTGGACCGGGCGTGGGGTGGACGCTGTATCCGCCGCTGTCGAACTCCATGTTCCAGGCCGGGCCTTCGGTCGATATGGCGCTGTTCGCGCTGCATCTGGCGGGGGCGTCGTCGATCCTGGGGGCGATCAACTTCATCACCACCATCCTGAACATGCGCGCGCCGGGTATGACCATGCACAAGATGCCGCTGTTCGCGTGGGCGATGCTGGTCACCGCGTTCCTGCTGTTGCTGGCGGTGCCGGTGCTGGCGGGTGCGATCACCATGCTGATCACCGACCGCAATTTCGGCACGGCGTTCTTCGACCCGGCCGGTGGCGGCGATCCGGTGCTGTTCCAGCATCTGTTCTGGTTCTTCGGGCACCCCGAAGTCTACATCATGATCCTGCCGGGCTTCGGCATCGTCAGCCACGTGATTTCGACCTTCAGCCGCAAGCCGGTGTTCGGGTATCTGGGCATGGCGTACGCGATGGTGGCGATCGGCGGTGTGGGCTTTGTGGTGTGGGCGCATCACATGTTTACGTCGGGGATCGGTGTTGATACGCGCGCCTACTTCATGATGGCCACAATGGTGATTGCGGTGCCGACGGGCATCAAGATCTTCTCGTGGATTGCCACGATGTGGGGCGGGTCTATCCGCATGGAAGTGCCGATGCTGTGGGCGATCGGGTTCATCTTCCTGTTCACCATCGGCGGCGTGACGGGCGTGGTGCTGGCCAATGCGGGTGTCGATACGGTGCTGCACAACACGTATTACGTGATTGCGCATTTCCATTACGTGCTGAGCCTGGGTGCCGTGTTCTCGATCTTTGCCGGGATCTATTACTGGATCGGCAAGATGAGCGGGCGGCCGTATCCGGAAACACTGGCGCGCATCCATTTCTGGGTGACGTTCATCGGCGTGAACCTGACCTTCTTCCCGATGCACTTCCTGGGGCTGGCGGGCATGCCGCGGCGTTATCCGGATTACCCCGATGCGTTCCATGGCTGGAATATGGTGGCGTCGTTCGGGGCGTATATCGCCGGGTTCTCGATCCTCATCTTCCTGGTGGTGATGTGGAAGACGTTCACGTCGAAGGAAAAGCTCGCCGATAATTACTGGGGCGAGGGGGCGACGACGCTGGAATGGCATGTGTCCTCGCCGCCGCCGTTCCATACGTTCGAAGAACTGCCGCAGGTGCGCTGATCATGCAGAAACAAGCCGTCGTAACTCATAGCGATATTGCCGACTGGTTCGCCCTGCTGAAGCCGCGCGTGATGGCGCTGGTGGTCTATACCGGGATGGTGGGCATGCTGATTGCACCTACGCATCTGCACCCGGTGCTGGCGTTCACGGCGGTGCTGTGTATTGCAATCGGTGGCGGTGCGGCCGGTGCGCTGAACATGTGGTGGGAACGCGACACCGACGCACTGATGCGGCGCACCGCCAATCGTCCGTTGCCATCGGGGCGGATCGATGCGGATGCGGCGCTGGGCTTCGGGGTTACGCTGGCGGTTGCGTCGGTGCTGATGATGGGGCTGGCGACCAACTGGCTGGCGGCTGCGGTGCTTGCGGCGTCGATCGGTTTCTATGTGTTCATCTACACGATGTGGCTGAAACCGCGCACGCCGCAGAACATCGTGATCGGCGGTGCGGCGGGGGCCTTTCCGCCGATGGTGGGCTGGGTGGCAGCGACCGGCACGATCGACCCGATGGCACTGGCTTTGTTCGCGATCATCTTCTTCTGGACGCCGCCACATTTCTGGGCGCTGTCGCTGTGGGCGCGCGGCGATTATGCGCGTGCGG
>JAVBJV010000002.1:0-11207 GCA_031546815.1 Acetobacteraceae bacterium | reverse complement strand
GTCAGGGTCTTTCGCATGAAAAAACGGTGCACCTGAAATAAAGGTGCACCGTTTTTTTATCGTTCGTCCAGTGGTCTGGATCAGAGGTGGTTGGCAACCTCGTGCCAGCCATCCCACATCATCTTGCCAGAGACATACAGGATGACGACCAGCCCAATCCACGCGATCCAACGGAATTTTTCCAGCACGCGCGCAATGAACGATGCCGCGGCCCCCATCAGCACGACCGAGATCGCCAGACCGACAACCAGCACCCACATATGTTCGCGCGCGGCACCGGCAACGGCCAGAACGTTATCGAGGCTCATCGATACGTCGGCGATCACAATCTGCCACATCGCCTGCGCCATGGTCTTGCGCGGTGCGTCGTCGGCTTCCAGACCGACAGCCGCCTGCTGTTCATGGTTGGAGCTCAATTCGCGGTACATCTTCCAGCAGACCCACAGCAGCAGCAGCCCGCCCATCAGCATCAGGCCGACGATCTGCAGTAGAACTGTTGTACCGGCAGCGAAACCGATGCGCATGATCGTTGCGGCACCGATCCCCCAGAGGATGGCCTTCTTGCGCTGATCCGGCGGTAAACCTGCAGCCGCCATACCGACAACAATGGCGTTATCCCCCGCCAAAATCAGGTCGATCATCAATACCTGCCCAAGAGCAATCAGCTCGGGCATCCATGCGCTCAAATCCATGCGGTTTCCTCCATACCCCGGTTCAATAAATGCGGGTGCCCTGCATGGCGGGGATTGTCAATCATGCAATGCAATGTCTAGGTGCCGGTTTAATCCACTTGAACGTCGAGGTAGCCATGGTCCCCCGTTACTCCCGCCCCGATATGGCCCGAATCTGGACCCCTGCGAACCGTTACAGGATCTGGTTCGAGATCGAGGCCCTGGCTGCCGAGCGCATGGCGCAGATCGGCATCGTCCCCGCCGAATCGGCCAAAATCATCCGTGAGCGCGGAGAGCCGCGCGTGCGCGCAATGACCGATGCCGACGTACAGAAGATCGACGAAATCGAAAGCGTGGTCCGTCACGACGTGATCGCCTTCCTCACATGGCTGGCCGAAGGTGTGGGCGAAGATTCACGTTTCGTGCATCAAGGCATGACGTCGTCGGACGTGCTCGACACCACGCTCGCCGTGCAGTTGCGCGACGCCAGCGATATTCTACTGGCCGACCTCGACGCGCTGCTGGTGGTGCTGAAGCGCCGGGCGTTCGAATACAAGCACACGCTGACCGTGGGCCGCAGCCATGGCATTCATGCCGAACCGACCAGCTTCGGGCAGAAGCTCGCGGGTTTTTATGCTGAATTCGCGCGCAACCGCACCCGTCTGGCAGCAGCGCGCGACGAGATCGCCACATGCGCGATCAGCGGTGCGGTCGGCACGTTTGCGCATATCGATCCGTCGATCGAAACGTTCGTGGCCGAAAAGCTGGGTCTGGCGGTGGAACCCGTTTCCACACAGGTGATCCCGCGCGACCGCCATGCGGCGTTCTTCTGCACGTTGGCGGTGGTTGCCACGGGCATCGAACGTCTGGCCACCGAAGTGCGCCACCTGCAGCGCAGCGAAGTGCGTGAGGCGGAAGAATTCTTCCATGCCGGACAGAAGGGTTCGTCGGCCATGCCGCACAAGCGCAACCCGGTGCTGAGCGAAAACCTGACCGGGCTGGCGCGCGTCGTGCGTGGCTATGCGATGCCAGCGCTGGAGAACGTCACGCTGTGGCATGAACGCGATATCAGCCATTCGTCGGTTGAACGCTTCATCGCCCCCGATGCGACGATCACGCTGGACTTCGCTCTGTCGCGCCTGACCGGGATGATGGACAAGCTGACCGTCTACCCCGAACGCATGGCCGAAAACGTGGAAGGTCTGGGCGGCGTGGTGCACAGCGGCGAAGTGCTGCTGGCGCTGACGCAGGTCGGGATCTCGCGCGAGGATTCCTACAAGATCGTGCAGCGCTGCGCGATGGCGACATGGCAGGCACTGGGCAAGGGCGGCAAGACATTCCGCGAAAACCTGGAAGCCGACCCCGATGTCGGCGGCCGCCTGAGCCGCGAAAAACTGGACGAAGCCCTGGATGCCCGCCGCCATCTGGCACATCTGGACGTGGTGTTCACCCGCGTGTTCGGAGAACCCGGCCCGAAAGCGTGAGCATCACGCTCGTCCTTCTACCCGGCCTCGACGGTACGGCACGGCTGTTCGCGGATTTCCGCGCCAGCCTGCCGGACACGCTGGCCGTGCAGGCAATCGCCTATCCGCCCGATGCGCCGATGGGATACGCCGAACTGGCCGATTACGTCGCCGCACAACTGCCCGACGGAAAACTGGTGTTTCTGGGGGAATCTTTTTCCGGCCCGCTCTCGGTGATGATGGCCGCACGCTTTGCAGACCGTACCGCCGGGCTGGTGCTGGCGGGCACCTTCGTGGTGCCGCCGGTGGCGCGCTGGATGACGGCGCTGGGCAAGCGGTTCAGTCACCGGATTGTGCCGCGTTTCCTGATCGACCTGTTCAGCCTCAACGCCGCGACGCCCGCGCACATGCGCACCATGCTGCACGATGCGATCGCCACGCTGACGCCCGCCGTGGTGCAGAAGCGCGTGCAGGAACTGGCCGGGGCCGATCTGCGCGCCACGCTGGCCCGCACCACCTGCCCGCTGCTGGTGCTGCACGGCACGCACGACCGGCTGATCGCCCCGCGCCTGCTGCGCCACATGACCGATGCGCGCCCAGATGCAACGGTGCGCATGCTCGACGCGCCGCACCTGATCCTGCAGAACCGCCCACAGGAAGCCGCCGATGCGCTCTGCCAGTGGCTGACCGAAATGGGATGTTCAGAATCAGGCAAAACCGCCTAAAGATTCTCCGTCTGTTACAGAAAGCCTTTTCCCCATGCGGTCTTTTTTCACACCAGCTTGCCTGATCCTGGCCCTCGCGGCCTGCTCGGACGATGCTCCAGCCCCACGCAGCAGCGCCGGCACCGGCAGCAGCGGGCCGCTGGTCATCCAGAGCGCGCCGCGCGCCGCTGTTACGCGCGAAAATCTGGCCCCGCCGTCCGGCGTGCGTGCAGACACCACCCGCACCGTCGCGGCAACACCGGTGGCGGCCCCCGTGCAGCAGGTTGCGCCCCGCGCCGTCCCGGCTGTGGCAGCAGCGCCCGTTGCAACGCGCCCAACACTGGTGCCGGTGCCTCCGCCGGCGGCCCGACCGGTGGCAACGACCCGCGCGACCACCAGCGCACTTGGCAGCACACGCACCAGCGCCACACGACAGGCAACGCCAACCCGCCCGACGGCAACACCCTCGCGCCCCGCTACGGCGTCTCGCCCGACAACGACAACCACGCCGCGCTGCACGCCCGCAACAGGACAGAACCGCACCGCACAGGCCACACGCTGTGCGCCTGTTACCATACAACGCCCCGCCACTTCCCCGCGGCGCTAGAGCACACTCCACAAAATCGCCACAGAATGCGATAAACTGTTCCAGCCGCCCTGCTGGGTCTGCCCGGCTCGCGGGGCAGCGGCGTCCTTCAAAACTTCAATAACAACCAGTCTGAAACCGCCGAATGGGTCAGCGTGGCAACACGCGCCCGCATATGTATCGATCAGAGAGGACTTCTCATCACCATGCTTCATCGTCGCACACTGCTCGCCGCACCGGCTATTCTGGCCGTTGCATCTTCGGCACGCGCCCAGGCTTCCTATCCGGATCGCCCGATCCGTCTGGTCGTACCGTTCGCGGCCGGCGGCACGACAGATCTGTCCGCGCGCCTGCTGTCGGAAGCACTTCCGCGCGAACTGGGCCAGACCGTCGTGGTCGACAATCGCCCCGGCGCGGGCGGCAACATCGGTGCTGCGGTCGTCGCACAGGCGGATCCGGATGGTTACACCCTGCTGATGACCACTATCGGCATCGCCGCCATCAATCCGGCGCTCTATACGCGCATGCCCTACAAGCCGACGGACCTGACCGCCGTCTCGCACGTTACCTCGGTCGCCAACGTGCTGATGACGCGCGCCGACCTGAACGTGAGCAGCGTGCAGGAACTGATCGCGCTGATGAAGGAAAAGGACGGCTCGCTGAACTATGGCAGTTCGGGTAACGGCACGTCCGGGCATCTGTGTTCGGAATACTTCATGTCGAAGACCGGCACCAAGGCGCAGCACGTGCCGTTCCGCGGTTCAGGCCCGATGCTGATCGACATGATGGGCGGCCGCGTCGATTTCTCGTTCGACAACCTGCCCAGCGCGCTGACGCATATTCAGGGCGGCAAGATCAAGGCGCTGGCCGTCACCACGCCGAACCGCTGGTTCGCCCTGCCCGATGCGCCGACCATTGCCGAAGCGGCCGTCCCCGGCTTCGATGCCACCGCCTGGTTCGGTGTGCAGGCCCCGGCACGCACACCGCGCCCGATCGTCGACAAGCTGGCCAGCGCGATCGACAAGGTGCTGAAGCAGCCCGCCGTCATCCAGCGCATGCGTGATATGGGGGGCGAACCGGTCGGCGGCACAGCCCAGGATTTCCAGACCTATATCGACGCCGAACTCGCCAAGTGGTCGCCGGTCGTCACGGCATCCGGCGCGCAGATCGACTGACCTGGCGTTGCTCACTGAAATCCCGGTCAGATCGTCTGGCCGGGATTTTTCTTACACGTGTTCCCAGATATCTTTCTCGGCATTCAGCTGGTCATGCTCGACTGTGTGAAAATCCCAGCGCGACACAACCCCTACAATCTGTTTTCCGGCCGCCACCGGAACATATTTATGGCCGCATTCGCGCAGCAGACGCAGCGCATCGGTCGCGGGAAGTCCTGCATTCAGATAATCCGGATTTGGCGTCATCACATCGCCAAGCTTCGTCGTGGTGGGGTCCAGGTTTTCCGCCATCACGCGCGCAATGGCATCGCGTGCCGTAAAGATCCCCGCCAGCTCTCCCTCGTCGTTCAGGACGAGGACAGCGCCGATATGCCGGTCGCGCATCAGGCACGCGGCTTCCTTGACAAATGAATGGATCGTCAGGGTAATCGGGGTCTGCCCCCGGATGACTTCTTCAACACGTCGCATAGGCATGGAAACGTTCCTCCGCTGTGCTGGCCGCATATTGTCTCTCAGACTTTGGGACGATGCAGGCCTTCACACAAGAACAGTTTCCGAATGCCCCCGGCTGAATCTCAGACCACTTCCCAGAGAACGCTTTCGTGATCCATTTGCGCGGTTTCAAGTCCCTGAAAATCGCCTTTCGAGACAACACCCAGCAGCTTGCCTTCCTTCACCACCGGCACATGGCGGAACCCGCCATCTTCCATCAGGCGCATTGCCTCGATCACTTTACTGTGCGGGGGGAGGAAATCGGGATTGTAGGTAATCACATCGGGGAGAACTGTCTCGGTGGGGTCTTTCGCCGCGGCCAGCCCGCGCCCCACGGCATCACGGCCGGTAAAAATGCCGCACAGGGTGCCGTCCTCGTTCACCACCAGCACGGCCCCGACGCGATGTTTGTGCATCGCATTCGCCGCCTGTTTGACGGTTGCGGTCGGCGGCAGGGTGACGGGATTCTGATAGCAGACGATATCGTTCATTCTACGCATTGGTTTTACCCTCCACGTTGCGTGCATTGTGTTGCACGTCATGTCCATCATTGTTGGACAAGGCTAGGGACAATTCAAGCGAAAAGCAGCAGATCTTTGCTACCCGCCGTTATGTTACGGCTTATACACGCCCAACCGGGAATAGCTGCGAAGGCGTCACAAATTCCTGTTGCGCTGCAACAGTCACAATTTCGCGCGAGCCTGCCTCGGCCGTGGCGCGCAGCAGCCCGAATACCGAAGACGCCGCCTTGCCCAGCGCATCGGCCGCACTGCCGGTGCTCTGGCGATGGAACAGAAACAGCGCGGCAATCGCATCGCCGGCACCGTTGATAGAAACCGGCAGCTTCGGCGTGCGTGTGTGGTAAAACTCGCCCCCCTCGGCTGCCAGCAGGTCGATGCTGTCGGCCGGAGTTTCGGTAGTCTCTAGGCTGGTTACCATCACCACGCGCGGTCCCATTGCCTGCAGCTTTGCAACAGCGGCCTTGGCGGAGGCCAGATCCGTCACCTGGCAACCGGTCAGGAATTCCAGTTCGAACTGATTGGGCGTCACGATATCGGCGGCGGGCACAGCGCGGTCGCGGATGTATTCCGGTATCCCCGGACGCACGAACACGCCGCGTCCAACATCGCCGATCACCGGATCGCAGCAATACACGGCATCCGGATTGACCTTACGCACACGCCCCACCGCGTCGAGGATCGCATCCCCGATCGTCGCATCGCCCATATAACCCGACAGCACCGCATTACACGTCGGCAGCACGCCGCGTGCCTCGATCCCGTCCAGCACGTCGCGCACCTGTTCGGCGCTGAACACCGAGCCTTTCCATGCGCCGTATCCGGTGTGGTTGGAGAACTGCACCGTGTTGATGGCCCAGACCTCGGCCCCCAGACGCTGCAGCGGAAACATGGCCGACGCATTGCCGACATGGCCGTAAGAAACCCAGGATTGAATCGATAGAATATTCATGCGTGTCTCACCCCATGCTGCACTACGTCGGCCACTGTGTTACGCCGTGCGCCCGCCGTCTACCGGCAACAGCACGCCGGTGATGAACGACGACGCATCTTCACCCAGCCACAGCGCCGCATTGGCGATATCGGCCGGCGTGGAAAGACGCTTCAGCGGAATGGTGCCCAGGAATTTCTGACGGTTTTCGGGGCTGTCCGGCATGCCCATGAAATCTTCCAGCAGGCCGGTCGCGCCCATCACCGGGCAGATCGCGTTCACGCGGATATTGTCGGGCGCCAATTCCTGCGCCATGCACTGGGTCATCGTGTTCACGGCGCCCTTGGTGCCGTTGTACCAGACCAGACCCGGACGGGGGCGAATCCCCGCGGTAGAGCTGATCATCACGATCGAACCACCACGCCCCTGCTTGCGCATCACCGGCACAGCGGCGTGCGTCATCCAGAAGATCGACTTCACGTTAACGTTATAGACCCGGTCGAACGTCGCTTCATCAACTTCCAGGATCGGGCGGTTCTTGTGCGTGGTGCCCGCGTTGTTCACCACGATGTCCAACCCGCCGAATGTCTTGACCGCGCAATCCACAATCGCCTGCACATCCGCCTGCTTGGCAACATCGGCCCGGATGGCGACCGCATTCGCGCCAATGCTGGTGGCAACTTTCTTGGCTGCGTCCTCGTTCAGGTCGGCGATCACGATTTTGGCACCATGCTCGGCATACAGCCGCACGATGCCCTCGCCAAAGCCGCCCGCGCCACCGGTGATGATGGCCACCTTGTTCTTCAATCGCATTTAAAGCGTTTCCTTTCAGACTGGAATCGGACGCTAGAGCAGGTTGGCGGAAAGTGGAATTCCCCCCGTTGGTTTTTACGGAGAGTAGTAGCCAAGCGAAATTTCAGCCTGTAAAGGTTGCTCCACGAGATGATGCCGTAAGTGCATCCTTGATTGGGGAGAAAACAGATGCTGACACGTCGCGCTGCGCTTGCAGCTGCCGGTTCCATGGCCGTACTGGCCCGCCCGGGCTTTGCCCAGCAGAAACCGACCGAAATCCGCATTGGCATAGCAACTTTCCTGTCGGGCTCCGCCAGCGTCTTTGGCGTTCCCGCCCGTAACGCGGCCGAACTGCTGATCGACCAGATCAACAAGGCGGGCGGCATCGCAGGCGTGCCCCTGCGCCCGATCTTCGTCGATGAAGGTCCGGGGGTCGAGCACATCGTCTCGGAATATCGCCGCCTGATCCAGAATGAACGCGTCGATGTGCTGATGTTCGGGATTTCATCCGGCACCTGTCTGGCGGTCTCGCCGCTGGCCGAGGAACTGAAGAAGCCCACCATCCTGTGGGATTGCGGCACACAGCGCATCTTCGAGGGCACCCAGCACGAATACGCCGTGCGCACGCAGGGCAACGCCACGCCGGAAGTGCTCGCGCCGCTGCTGTATCTGCTGAAGCGCAACCCCGACTTCCGCAGCATCGCCGTGGTCAATCAGGACTACGCCTGGGGCCGCGATTCCTGGGAACTGTTCAAGACCGGTCTGGAAACACTGAAGCCCGGCGTGCGCATCTCGGCCGAACTGTTCCCGAAATTCGGCGCGACCGATTACTCGACCGAAATCACCCGTTTGCTGGCACTGCGCCCGGATGTGGTGTTCAGCGCCAACTGGGGCGGCGATCTGGATACGTTCGTCCGTCAGGCCGCCGAGCGCAAACTGTTCGAACGCACCAAGATGGTGCTGCCGCTGGCCGAATCCTCGCTGGAGCGCGTGGGCAAGGCGCTGCCGCCCGGCGTGATGATCGGCGCGCGTGGCGACCATTGGTTCCTGCGTCCGAACCCTGGCAACGCCACGCTGCTGAACGATTTCACCGAAGCGTATCGGGCGCGCTTCAATTCCATGCCGATCTATTCCACGCACCACATGGCGCAGGCGATCTTCGGGATGCGCGCGGCATACGAACGCGCCATCGCCGCCAAGAACGGCGCATGGCCGACCGATGCGGAACTGGCACGCGCGTTCCACGGCCTCACCTTCCCGACACTGACATCGGAGCTGACCATCCGCAACGACGGTCAGGGCGTCGAGAACATGATCATGGGCACGTCGATCCACAGCGATCGTTATCCGTTCCCGGTGATGACCGACATGGTGGTGTTCCCCGGCGCCATGGTGACCACGCCGGAAGGCATGGAATCCATCACCTGGATCAAGACGCTGACTCCCGCAATCCTGGATCAGGTCCCCGCCCCGGTTCCGTTCCAGTAAGACGCTTCACACGGCCACAGGATGTTCGCGCACCCTGTGGCGTGACAGGGATAATCCGACCCAATGACTGCGTGGTTTTTTGATAACGGTCTGCTGCTCGGCCTGGCGCTGCTCGATGGCGTTGCCTATGCGGGGCAGGTCTTCATGGTCGCCGTGGGGCTGACCCTGGTGTTCGGCGTGCTGCGTGTGCTGAACGTCGCGCATGGGTCGTTCTATGCGATCGGTGCTTACAGCGCAGCCTCGCTCGGGCTGTTCGTCACCAGCATCGGCCTGCCGGGATGGATGGCGCTGCCGGTGCTGTTTCTGGCCGCCGCGCTGGTCGGCGTGGTGCTGGGCCCGCTGATCGAACGCACGCTGCTCTCGCGCATCTATACGCAGGAACCGGTGCTGCAGCTGCTGGTCACCTTCGCGCTGTTCATGATCCTGGAAGATCTGCAGAAGATGATCTGGGGCGTCAGCCCGGTGTTCAACGATCAGGCGATGAAGCTGCTCGGCACTGTGGATGTGCCATTCGGGGCCGACGTTATTCCCTTCACCGCCTACCAGCTTTACGTACTGCCCGGCATTGCCGCGGTGACGCTGTTCGGGTTGATGTATTTCCTGCGCTACACGCTGTCCGGCCGCAAGGTGATCGCCGTGACCGAGGATCGCGAGGCCGCCACCGCGATGGGCATCAACGCCACGCGCGTCTATGTGGTGACCTTCACGGCGGGCGCTATCCTTGCCGCGCTGGGTGGCGCGCTGGCATCGCCCACCACGTCGCTGGTGCCGGGTGTGGGCGCGCAGATGATCGTGCTGTCCTTCGCCGTTGTGGCCACCGCCGGTCTGGGGCGCATCGAGGGTGCTGCCGTCACCGCGCTGCTGCTGGGGCTGGGCCGCAGCCTTGCCGTGTATTTTGAACCCGAACTCGAAGCCGTGGTGCCCTACATCATCATGGTGCTGGTACTGATCGTGAAACGTCAGGGCCTGTTCGGCGTGCCGGAGACCCGTCGCGTATGATCGCATTATTCGCATCCCTCGGCGCGGCAGCGGTGATTATCGTCGCCCTGCTGGTTCCGTGGCTGAAATTTGTGCTGACGCTGGCGCTGGCCAAAGGGCTGGTCGTGCTGGGCATCCTGCTGCTGCTGCGCGCCGGGCAGGTCAGCTTCGGGCACGCAATGTTCATCGCCATCTCGGCCTACAGCGTGGCCTTTGCCGCACCGTTGGTGGGCGACGTGCTTCCCCTGCTGCTGATCGGCACGCTGACGGCCATTGTGGCAGGCGGGCTGATCGGTCTGTTCATGGCGCGCTATCGCGACATCTTCTTCAGCATGCTGAACCTTGCCGTCAGCATGGTGCTGTATTCGTTGCTGGAGAAATTCTACCACCTCACCAACGGGTCGGACGGCATTCGCGTGCCGGAACTGTCCTTCGCGGGGATGGCGCTGGAACGCACGCAATACGAATGGGCGGTGTTCTTCCTGGCGCTGGTGCTGTGCTTCGCGGCGGGATGGTTCGTGCGGATCTACCTCGCCTCGCCCATGGGGGAAGCGCTGTCGGCCATCAAGACGCGCGAGACCCGGCTGGAATTCGCGGGTGTGTCGGCGCGGTTCACGCTGTATGCGGCCTATGTGCTGTCGGCCGGTATGGCGGGTGCGGGTGGTGCGATCATCGCGATGACGTCGCGTCACGTCACGCCGCAACTGGCATACTGGACGTCCTCGGGCGAACTGGTGTTCGTCGCCATCCTCGGCGGGGCGGGCAATGTGCTGGGGCCGTTCGCCGGCGCGCTGACCTATGAACTGGTGCGCAGCTATGCCGCCGCGTGGTTCGCCGGATCGTGGCAGGCCATTCTGGGACTGGTGCTGCTGGCCGTGATCCTGTTCGCCCCCGGCGGGCTGGTCGGCATGGTAACCCGTAAAGTGAGGCGCGTATGACCGTCCTGCTCTCCGCAAAAGATCTGCGTCTGGCATTCGGCGGCGTGAAAGCGGCCGACGGCATCAATCTGGATGTGCGCGACGGGGAATTCCTCGCCATTATCGGGCCGAACGGCGCGGGCAAGACCACGTTCATCAACATGTGCTCGGGGTATCTGCGGCCGCAGGGCGGCAGCATCACCTTCGGGGGCAAGGAACTGATCGGGCGTGCGCCGCGCACCATCGTGCGCATGGGCGTGGCGCGGTCCTTCCAGTTGCCGCAGCTGTTCACCGAACATTCGGTGCTGCAGAACGTGGCGCGGACACTGATGGCGCGACGCGGCTTCTTCCGTCCGTTCACCAAGTTGCTGAACGCATCGGTGGTGGACGAGGCTTACGCGCTGCTGGACCGCTTCGGTCTGACGCCAGTGGCCGAGGCCCGTGCCGACGCACTGAACGAAGGCACCCGCAAGCTGACTGACATCGCCATGG
>JAVBJV010000020.1:0-18451 GCA_031546815.1 Acetobacteraceae bacterium | reverse complement strand
AAGCGCGGCTACACGCGCGTGAAGATCGACGGCACGTTGTACGAAATCGCCGACGCGCCTGCCCTGAACAAGAAGCTGAAGCACGATCTGGAAGTGGTGGTCGACCGCATCGTGGTGCGCGAGGGCGTGGCCACGCGCCTGGCTGACAGCTTCGAGGCCGCCTTGGCACTGGCCGACGGCATTGCCTATACCGAGGGCGCGGATAATGGCGAACGCACGGTGTTTTCCTCGCGCTTCGCCTGCCCGGTCTCGGGCTTCACGATCGAGGAAATCGAGCCGCGCCTGTTCTCGTTCAACAACCCGCACGGTGCGTGCCCAGCCTGCGATGGGCTGGGGATCGAGCTGTTTTTCGACCCCGCGCTGGTGGTGCCGGACGAACGACTCAGCATCGCCGACGGCGCCATCGCGCCCTGGAGCGGCGCGCACGCAAACTATTACGATCAGGCGCTGCAAAGCCTCGCCAAGCATTACAAGGTGAAGCCCAGCACCCCGTGGCGCGAACTGCCCGCCAAGGTGCGCGACGCGATCCTGAACGGCACCGACGATGAAATCCACTTTGTCTACAAAAGCGACACCCGCACCCACACGGTGACCAAGGCGTTCGAGGGCGTGCTGGGCAATCTGTCGCGCCGCTGGAAGGAAACCGACAGCGCCTGGGTGCGCGAGGATCTGTCGCGTTATCAGGCCGACAAATCCTGCGCCGCGTGCTGTGGCGCGCGCCTGAAGCCGGAAGCCCTGTCGGTGAAGGTGGGCGAGAAGAACATCGCCGAAGCGTCTGAAATGTCGATCCGCAAGTCGGTCGAATGGTTCCGCACCATCATGGCAGGCCTGAACGCCCAGCGCGCCGAGATCGCCCGGCGTATCCTGCGCGAGATCGAGGACCGGTTGCAGTTTCTGGTCGATGTCGGGCTGGATTATCTGACGCTCTCACGCTCCTCCACCACGCTGTCGGGGGGGGAGAGCCAGCGTATCCGCCTTGCCTCGCAGATTGGCTCAGGGCTGACGGGCGTCCTGTATGTGCTGGATGAACCCAGCATCGGGCTGCATCAGCGGGATAACGAGCGCCTACTCGCCACGCTGCGTCGCCTGCGCGATCTGGGCAACACGGTGCTGGTGGTCGAACACGACGAGGACGCGATCCGCGCGGCAGATCACGTGATCGACATGGGGCCCGCCGCCGGTATTAACGGTGGTGAAGTGGTGGCCGAGGGCACGCTGAAGCAGATCCTCGCCAACCCGAAATCGCTGACCGGCGATTATCTGTCCGGCCGCAAGCACGTGGAATTCCCGGTGGAACGCCGCCCGTTCGACCCCAAGCGCGTGCTGCGTGTGGTGGGGGCGACGGGGAATAACCTGAAGAACGTCACGGCGGAAATCCCGCTGGGAACCTTCACCTGCGTGGCGGGGGTTTCGGGCGGCGGCAAATCGACGCTGATTATCGAGACGCTGTACAAGGCCGTCGCCCGCCGCCTGATGGGCAGCTCCACCGCGCCCGCGCCGTTCAAGCAGCTGGATGGGGTCGATCAGCTCGACAAGATCATCGACATCGACCAGTCGCCGATCGGCCGCACGCCGCGATCGAACCCCGCCACCTATACTGACATCTTCGCCCCGATCCGCGACTGGTTCAGCGAACTGCCGGAAAGCCGCGCGCGTGGCTACAAGCCGGGCCGGTTCTCGTTCAACGTGAAGGGCGGGCGGTGCGAGGCGTGCCAAGGCGACGGGCTGATCAAGATAGAGATGCACTTCCTGCCCGACGTGTATGTCACCTGCGATTCCTGCAAGGGCAAGCGTTACAACCGCGAGACGCTGGACGTGCAGTTCCGCGGCAAATCCATTGCCGATATTCTGGAAATGACCGTCGATGAAGCGGTGGTTTTCTTCGCCGCAGTGCCACGCATTCACGGGCGGCTCCGGATGCTGCAACAGGTGGGGCTGGGCTACATCCACCTGGGCCAGCAGGCCACCACCCTATCGGGCGGCGAGGCACAGCGCATCAAGCTGGCGAAGGAACTGGGGCGGCGCGCTACGGGGCGCACGCTGTATATCCTCGACGAACCGACCACCGGCCTGCATTTCGAGGACGTGCGCAAACTGCTGGAAGTGCTGCACGCGCTGGTCGATCAGGGCAACACGGTGGTGGTGATCGAGCACAATCTGGAAGTCATCAAAACCGCCGACTGGGTGCTGGATCTGGGACCCGAGGGAGGCGATGGCGGCGGGCAGATCGTGGCGGCAGGCACGCCGGAAGACATCGTGACTATTCCGGCCAGCCACACGGCACGTTTCCTCGCACCGCTGCTGAAGCCTGTTGCCGCAAAGGCCAAAAAGAAACGGGCCTGACCGGGCCCATTTTCCGTCTTACTGTGACGCCGCCACTTTGGCGATCGCGTTCCACACGGCGTCGCGTTCGGCATCCGTCAGATCGAGGATCGTCAGGTTCCCATCCAGCGGCTGCACCGGGCCTGTCCCAGCCGGGTTCGCCGCCACGGCCAGGGCATAGGGCTGGCCGGTTGCGGAATCCTGCAACGGGATATGCTTCCACATGGTAACCGGGAAATACCATTTCCGGACCAAGCCATCGGCCAGACGCAACTGTAGCTGCGTTTCGCTCCGCTGGAGCAGCGGCAAGGCGACCGGATAAAGCCGCTGGCCGGTCAGCATCTTTGCGTCACCGCCCGCGCGTTGCAGGCGCTGTATCAGCCGCATACCGACCACCAGCAGAAGCACCAGAAATCCCAGAGTGCACACCAGAAACAGGGCACGATCCACCAAATGGCTCAGGCCGAGATCCGTCGTCACCAGGGCCGGATGCGCGGGGTCGGCCACCACGCGCACCAGATATTGTTGCTGCCCCGCCAGATCGAAGAATGTGTAATAGAATGGGCGCGTATAATTCTGCCCGCTGGCGACGTAAGACGCCGTGCCTTCGCAGGTAACCACGACATAGAATTTTGTTCTACAGCCACCATCCACGCGACCGCCGGGCACCGACTGCGCTGTATTGCTGATCTGGTAGTCGGCATAAACATCGGCCCCGCCACGGGCAAACGTAACCCCCAGCACGACGATCAGCGCGGCAAGCCCGCAATACATGACGGCATAGGCAAGCCCACGCGCCAGAGCCGATGATTTTGGAAACAGCTTCAGTGGCCGCGCCGGAAAAACCGACTGAATCGTGGAAACGGCCGATAAAACAGAATATGTCATTCCTGTAGATTTCTTTCTGCTCGTTCCAGAGCTGATTATTCGCTGTAGACCGCCTTCAGCAGAGTCTCCCGTTCGTCTTTTTCCAGCTTGAGACGCGCCAGTGTCTCGTCCATCGGGAAAACCGGGCCGTTACCATCGGAGTTGGCGGAAACGCCCAGAACATATGCATCACCATACAGCAGCAGCGGTTTGTCGTTTTCCGCAAACTCCCATTTCTGGGCAGAACCATCAGCATTCACGGTCTTGATCGGTTTGGTGCGCCCCGTCCCACTCACCACGGGTATGAGCACCGGGTAAAGTCGGCGATTGGTAAGCGCGGATACGATCGCGCCTTCCCGCCGACACGTCCTCACCCCCACGATTCCAGCGGCCCCACAGGCAACACCGGCAGCAACCAGTCCCAGAAACACCAGCATCCGGTTCCAGAACTGATCCAGCCCCAGATCCGTGGTCATCTGGTCCGGATTCTGGGGATCCGCCATGACCACCACGTTATGGTCGCCAACCCCCAGCATCAGATAAGCAATATTATAGGTATAGGTCTTGCCGTTCCGCCGATAACTCAGATCTGCTTCACAGGTTTGGATGAACAGTTGCGAGCGACATTTGCCAGTCACCCGACTCCGCGGGTCGCGTACAACCTCGGCCGTATCGCGCAGCCGGAAATCGTTCACCAGATCCGGCAGCCACGCCATGTAACACAGGGCAAAAATCCCCGCGCCCACAAGCCAGAACAAAATGGCCGATGTCCATCCCTTGCGCCCCGTCGTCTTCGCGGTAATCTGCAAGGGCCGGTCAGGGAACGCAGCCTTGGTGGCGGATAGATCAATCGGGGTCGTGCTCATCGTGGCCTCATGTGGATCGTATATTTTACCTTACGGTAAAATGACTGTTTATATACAATTCGCTGCATATATGCCCATCCTGCACAAGGCAACCTGGCGTCAGACTTTTCCGCACAGCCCCGCCCAGATCACCCGCCACCGATCCAGGAACCCGCGCTGCACGGGAATCGCCCGCCCCTGCGCCAGGCGCTTGAGATCGTACGCGGCATAAATCCCGACCAGCGCCGCCGGGACAGCGGCCCTCTCTGAAAGCTCCGGCTCTGCGGGGTCTCTCACTCCATCCTCGTCCCGAACTTCCTCGGCCAGTGCGGCGATCGCCAATTGCAGCTTTTCCGAATCGGCCGCGCCCGCGATCACCATCTCGTCAGTCAGATCGTGTTCGGCCAGCGCATCCTGCGGCAACAGACAGCGCCCCTGCTGCGCCAGCGCCGGGACGGACCGCAGCACGCCCGCCGCGCCATAACGCGCGCCCAGGAACAACAGCGCCGGGTCCGCCGCGCCCAGCACATGCCCGGCCGCCAGCGCCAGACGCCCTGCCGTGCTGTTGAGATACGCACGCCAGGCATCGCGCGTGGGAATGCCCTCGTCGTGGGCTTCGATCTCGCGTCCTGCAATCATCGCCAGCAGGTCGGCGCGATCCAGACGGCCATCACTCAGGGCTTCGTGCAGTGGGGTTGCAAGCTCGTGCGCTTTCGCCGTGCCTTCGACCACTTCGCGCCACCATTGCAGGCGAATCAGCGCCAGCATCGGGTTGCTCGCCACCTCGCGCACGCGCGCGAGTTCGTGGTTGAACGCGTAGAGCAGAAACAGCGTCTCGCGCTTTTCTACCGGCGCGAACAGACAGGTCAGAAAACGGTCCGGATCATGCGCCCGAACCAGCGCGCCCAGCGGACTTAACACGATATCGAACCATTACACGCTTGACGCATCGGACTGCCGGACCCATGTACTCTGTTGCAGTTTTCAGTTTATTCAAAAACATCCGGAGATAACGCCCCATGGCTTTCGAACTTCCCGCCCTGCCTTACGCGAAGGACGCCCTTGCTGCCAATGGTATGAGTGAAGAAACCATGGACCTGCATCATGGCAAGCATCACAACGCGTATGTCGTGGCGCTGAACGGGTTTGTGGAAAAGAACGACGCGCTGAAAGGCAAGTCGCTGGAAGAGATCATCCAGATCTCGAAGGCTGGCGGCGACCTGCAGCCGGTGTTCAACAATGCCGGGCAGCATTGGAACCACCTGCTGTTCTGGAACGCGATGACGGGTAATGGCGGCAAGATGCCCGGCACGCTGGAAAAGAAGATCACCGAAGACTTCGGCGGCATCGCGCAGTTCAAGGAAGCGTTCAAGGCCGCTGGCGTCGGCCAGTTCGGTTCAGGCTGGGCATGGCTGGTGCTGGGCACCGACGGCAAGCTGAAGGTCACCAAGACCGCCAACGCCGCCAACCCGCTGTCCGAAGGCCAGGGCAAGGCGCTGCTGGGTTGCGACGTGTGGGAACATTCGTACTACGTGGACTTCCGCAACCGCCGCCCGGACTACCTGCAGAACTGGCTGGACAAGCTGGCGAATTACGACTTTGCCGAAGCCCAGCTGAAGTCGGCGTAATGCCTGCCGCTACCAAAGGCCCCCACACGGGGGCCTTTTCCATTCCCGAACTGCACACCGAACGCCTGCTTTTGCGTGCCCTGCGCGAGGCCGATATCGAACCAGCCTTCGCGATGAACGGCGATGCGCAGAACATGCGCTATTACCCGCAGCCACTCACCCGCGCGGAAAACGAGGCTTGGATGCGCCGCCTGCCCGAAAGCTGGCAGACCCATGGCTTCGGCCGCTGGGTGGTCGAAGCACCGGGCGTGGCGGATTTCATCGGGGTGATCGGTCTGGCGATGCCACCATGGCGGCACGGCATGACCGAGGTTGCATGGCGGCTGACACCCACAGCCCAGGGCCACGGCTACGCCACCGAAGCCGCCCGTGCCGCCATCGACTTTGCGTTCAACACGCTGGGTCTGGCCGAGGTAACGGCCTTCACCGCAACGGTGAACACGCCCTCGCGCCGCGTGATGGAACGTCTGGGCATGACGCGCGATCCCGCCGACGATTTCGATCATCCGAATGTGCCGGACGGGCATCCACTCAAGCGGCACGTATTGTACCGGCTGGCGAGGTAACTACCGCTTCGCCAGAACGCCCGATGCCATCAGCTTCGTGCGTCCTTCGGCCATAGCCTGCTCCAGCAGCAGCGCCACGCGCAGGGCGTCCTGCCCGGCCTCGCCCGGGACTTTCACCGGGGCGCCGTCCAGACACGCGGCGGCAAACGCATCCAGCTGTGCTTCCAGCGCATCGCGATCCTGCCAGGATACGCGTTCGATCCCGAACCCCGGTGTGTCGGCACTCTGGCGGCGAGTAACGCTGAGAGCACGGTTGGCGAAGTCCACGCTCAGCACGCCGCCGGTGCCCCAGATCCGCATCTTGCGTTCAATATGCGGCGAGATCCGGCTGCCACGCAGCGTCGCCGCGCGACCATCGGCGAAGATCAGCCGCGCATCGCACATGTCGTCGCGATCGGACAGCGCCGAAGCCCCCAGCGCCTCGACCCGCTCGACCGTGTTGCCCATCAGGAACAGCACCAGATCGATGTCGTGGATCATTACGTCCAGCACCACCGACACATCCGTGCCGCGCGGCTTGAACGGGGCGATGCGGGTTGCCTCGATAAACAGCGGCAGGCCGGATTGTTCGGTAATGGCAGACGTCGCGGCGGAAAAACGTTCCAGATGGCCGATCTGCAATACCCGGTTACGCTCCCTCGCCAGCCGGATCAGCGCCTCGGCCTGTTCCAGCGTGGTGGCGATGGGTTTTTCAACCAGAACGTGCTTTCCGGCCGACAGCGCCCCCACGGCGATATCGAAGTGCACACCGGCCGGGGCGGCAACGATCACCGCATCGGACGCGGCGAGCAGCGCGCCCAGCGTCATGGCGCTGGTCCCCGCCTCGGCCGCGATGGCGGCGGCGCGGTCGGGGTCGCGGTCGTAAACCCCTGCCAGCTCGACCCGCGGATTCCGGGCGGCTTTCAGCGCATGGAAGCGCCCGAAATACCCGACGCCCGCCACGCCAATACGGAGTTTCATGACCATACCTTTTGCACGACGGGCGCTTTTGGCAGCCCCACGCCCCTCCGGCAAGGGCGGAAAGGTCGGTATTCCTGCAAAACGGGTAGCATCCGGACGCCTGCAATGGCATAAGCGCCGATCGTCGGACTCGAAGGATATATTCGCCTGTCATGCTGTATTTCAGCCGCCTGAAAGCGACCATCATTGTCGGGATATGCCTGCTTGGCATCATCCTGGCCGTGCCGAACCTGTTCCCGGCCAGTTCCGTGCCGTCCTGGATGCCGTGGCGCCAGGTGCATCTTGGCCTCGACCTGAAGGGCGGCTCCTACCTGCTGCTGGAAGTCGACATGGAGGCCGTGGTCAAGGAACGCCTCGAAAGTCTGGCCGACGCCGTGCGCACCAATCTGCGCCGCGCCAATATCGGCTACCAGAATCTGGCCGCCCAGCCTACCCAGCGCCGCGTGTCGCTGCGGCTGCGCGATGCCACGCAGGCCGACGCCGCCACATCCGCCCTGCGCGATCTGGCCAACCCGATCAGCACCGGCATGGGCAGCAGTCTGCCCGACCTCGACATCGCCACCACGTCCGATGGGCAGATGGTGCTCACGCTGTCCGAAGTGGGGCTGCGCGACAAGGCGACCAACGCGGTGCAGCAGTCGATCGAAATCGTCCGCCGCCGTATCGACGGCTCGGGCGTGGCCGATCCTGTCATCGCGCGTCAGGGATCGAACCGCATTCTGGTGCAGCTGCCGGGCGTTGAAGACCCGAAGCGCATCAAAGACCTGCTGGGCCAAACCGCCCGCATGACGTTCCGCCTGCTCGACGATACCGCCGACCTCAACGGCCCGCCGCCGCCGGGTGTGGATTTCCTGCGCGGGGAAGCCTCGAACGGGCAGGAAGCCGTGTATCCCGTGCGTCGCCGCGTGGAAGTGGACGGCGCCAACCTGACCGATGCGCGCGCCGGGCAGAACCCGGACTCGCACGAATGGGTGGTGAACTTTACCTTCGACAGCATCGGCACGCGCCGCTTCGGTGAAGTCAGCCGCAACAATGTCGGCCGTCCGTTCGCCATCGTGCTCGACGACAAGGTGCTGAGCGCGCCGCGCATCAACGAACCCATCACCGGTGGGCGTGGGCAGATCAGCGGATCGTTCAGCGCCAAGACCGCCAACGACCTGGCCGTGCTGCTGCGCGCCGGCGCCCTGCCCGCGCCGCTCAGCGTGGTGGAAGAACGCTCGATCGGGCCGGATCTGGGGGCGGACGCCATTCGGGCAGGCCTGCTGTCAATCCTGCTCGGGCTGGGGCTGGTGTGTGTTTATATGTCGGTCGTCTATGGGCGGTTCGGGATGTATGCCTCGTTCGCCGTGGTGCTGAACCTGGTGATGGCGCTGGGTGCGCTGTCGCTGTTGCAGGCCACGCTGACATTGCCGGGCATCGCCGGGCTGCTGCTGACGGTGGGGATGTCGGTCGATGCCAACATCCTGATCAACGAGCGCGTGCGCGAGGAAGTGCTGCGCGGCCGCACGCCGATCTCGGCGCTGGAGGCCGGGTATAACCGTGCGTTCTCGACCATCTTCGACAGTAACGTCACATCGTTGATCAAGATGGCCATCCTGTATGCGTTCGGATCAGGGCCCATTCGTGGGTTCGCGGTCACGGTGACGTTCGGGATTCTCGTGTCGATGTTCACCGCCCTGGTGGTGGTGCGTCTGATGATTGCTACCTGGTACCGCCGGACCCGTCCGGTGGCGCTGCCGGTCTGAGAAGGAGCGCCACCATGGCCTTTATCCGTATTGTTCCCGACAACACCAAAATCCAGTTCATGCGTGGGCGGTTTGCGGGGATTATCACCTCGGCTGCCCTCAGCCTGATATCGATCGTTCTGTTCCTGCATCCTGGCCTGCATTTCGGGATCGACTTCGCGGGCGGCATTCAGGTGCAGGTGCATACGCCCGCCCCGGCCGATTTCAGCGTGCTGCGCAACGTTGTCGCGCAGCAGGATGTCGGGCTGGCGACCTTGCAGGAATTCGGCAGCCCGCAGGATGTGATGATCCGCCTGCCCCGCCAGCCGGGCGAGGACACTGCCCAGCAGCAGGCCGTCGCCAAGGTACGCGCAGCACTGGAAGCCGCTGTGCCGGACATTCGCATCACCCGCACGGAAGCGGTCGGCGCATCGGTCAGCGCCGAGCTGTATCACGACGGGATGATGGCGCTCGGCCTCGCGATGCTGGCGATGCTGGTCTACATCTGGTTCCGGTTCGAATGGCAGTTCGGGGTCGGCGCAGTGGTGACACTGGCGCTCGACGTAACGAAGCTGGTGGGTTTCTATGTCATCACGCAGCTGCCGTTCAACCTGACCTCGGTCGCCGCAATCCTCACCGTGATGGGGTTCTCCATCAACGACAAGGTCGTTGTGTATGACCGCGTGCGCGAGAATCTGCGTAAATACAAATCGATGCCGCTGCGTGCGTTGATCGACCTGTCGATCAACGAAACACTGAACCGCACGATCGGCACGTCGCTGACCATCTTCCTGTCGGCCATGCCGCTGGTGCTGTTCGGGGGCGAGGCGCTGCGCGAGTTCAGCATCATCACCCTTGTGGGGCTGTTCATCGGCACGACCAGCTCGATCTTCATCGCCGCACCGATTTTGCTGTTCCTGGGTGAACACCGGTTGCGGCAGCATTCCGAACGCACCGAAACAGAAAGCGCAAAGCCATAATGAGCATCCGTCGCCGCACCCTGCTTCTGGCGCTGCCTATGATCGGGGTTGCTGCGGCGGATCCTCTACCACAACGCGAAGTCAAACTGATCGTTGGCAGCCCATCCGGTTCATCTTCGGACCAGGCAGCCCGTGCATTTGCACCCTTCCTTGAACGTTACCTGCCCCGCAGGCGCGTGCGCGTCATCAATACACCCGGTGGCGCGGGGACGCTGGCATATCGGCGGCTGGCGGCGTCTCCGGCCGATGGCAGTGTGCTGGGTTGGGTGTCTACGCCGTCCCTGCCCGCACGCATGGTGGATCAGGGCGATCCGGCGCTGGTCAGCAACCTGCGTCTGTTGGGGGCAGTTTCCAAGGAGCCGCTCGCCCTGGTGACGGCGGCGGCAACCAGCACCGCCACCATCCGCAGCACGTTCAGCGCCGAACAGAACCACGTTACCATTGCGACGACAGCGCCCGGAAGCCCGGCATTCCTGACCGGTCTGCAATTGCGTAAATTCCTGCCGCGGGCTGAACTGATCGCCTTCCCATCGCTGACCGCTGCACGCTGCGCGGTCGAGAACGGCGACGTTGCGGCAGCCATCCTGCCGCTGGGCGATGCCGTTCCGTTTGTGCTCGACGAAAAACTGAGCCTGATCGGCCAGACATCGTTGCACGCCGAAGCCTTCCCCAGTTTCCCGACGCTGGTGGATCAGGGCATTCCCCTGTCCGTCTGGATTCACCGCGGCCTTGCGGCCCCTGCGGCCCTGCCCGACCACAAGGCGGCTGAGCTCAACGCGGCGCTGGTTGCTGCCGTGCAGGACCCGGAATTCAAGGGACAGGCTGAAACCGGCAACTTTATTGCCCGCTTTATTGCCGGGAATGAATGGGCCCCCCGGCTTGAAGCCGAACGCCAACAGATCGCATCCCTGTGGAGCGAACAGCGCTGGGCAACCAGCTCAGCGAGTTAACCCCACGCCTCGCGATACAGCGCGACAATCTCGGCCTTGTCCGGAATGCGTGGATTGTTGGCGGGTGATCCAGATGCCAGCGCCTGATCGGCCATCACCTCCAGCAAACCATCCCATTTGGATGGCGAAATCCCCCACTTCCGCAGCGTCGGCACTTCCAGTTCCGCATTCAGCGCATTGAGTTCGGCCAGCAGCGCATTCCCCGCCACCACGTCGTTGTCGGCGTATTGCGCAACGCCCATGATGCGTGCTGCCTCGGCATAGCGCGGCAGCGCGGACTGCAGCGAGAACCGCGTCACAGTCGGCAACAGCATCGCGTTCGACATGCCGTGCGGCACATGGAAATGCGCGCCGATCGGGCGGCTCATCCCGTGTACCAACGCAACCGACGCGTTCGAAAACGCCAGCCCTGCCAGCGTTGCCCCCAGCATCACCGCCTCGCGCGCGGCCTGGTTGCCGCCATCGTGATAGACACTGCGCAGGTTGGGCGCGATCAGCGCCATCGCCGCGCGCGCCTGTGCGTCGGAATATGGTGTGGCACGGCGCGAGACAAATGCCTCCAGCGCGTGGGTCAGGCTGTCGATGCCGGTATCGGCTGTTGGGCGCGGCGGCAGGTTGCGGGTCAGCTCCCAGTCCACGATCGCCGCCATCGGAAGCGCCGCTCGCCCGGCGATCAGCATTTTCTCGTCAGTTTCGGAGTCGGTGATGACGGTGAAGCGTGTCACTTCGCTGCCGGTGCCTGCGGTGGTCGGCACACAGATCAGCGGCAGGGCCTGCACATTAGCAACGGCGGGGGCTTTCCAGTCGCGCATGCGCCCGCCACCTGCGGCGAGAATCGCCATCGCCTTGGCCGTGTCCATCGGCGATCCGCCGCCGAACCCGATCAGGCAGTCGAAATCGCCCTTCTTCAGCACGGCGACGCCCGCCTGCACGACTGTATCGACGGGATCGGGCACAGTGTCGCTGAACACTTCGGGCACCATTCCCGCCTGACGCAGCGGTTCCAGACAGCGCTGGATCAGGCCGGTCGCCACCATGAACGGATCGCTGACCACCAGCGGACGCGACAGGCCGAACTGCGCCAGCACCTTACCCAGATTGGCAACCGAACCGCCGCCGACCTGGATCAGGCGCGGCGCTTGTATTTCGTAGGTGCCTATATTTTTCTGCTGCATGCCCGCCCCCTGTTTGCCCCGATCACAGAGCAAACCACGAGGGGCGTCAACTTGGGTTTAGGCTGTATCGATATTCAGTTCAGACTGAGCCGAAAACGGTGTTTGTCGAGAACCGGTGCACAGCGGGCGCTTGTCCGTGAGCACCGGAAGCGCAGGTTTGTAGGTTTGCAGGCCTGTATGGGCTGAATAGCGATGCAGTCTAGACCGAGAGCCGCAGAGTCATCCCCAGCCCGATGATGCTGTTCACACCATTGCCACCCGACAGGATGGTCGCCACGGTCGAGGTCGGTTCGGACTGTCCGTGCGCCAACAGATAACGCTGCGCCATCTGGTCGACCTTTTTCGGATCCTGAAAATCCTCGATGTTCACACGCTTGGTCAGGATGCGTTTCTGCTGGTCGTAGTCGAGCATGCTGAACTTGTCGCCCAGGTTCAGCGCGCCACGCATCACTTCCATCATCACCTTGTCGCCGATGATGTTGGCGACCGATGTCACGCCCTCGGCCTTACGCTTGAAATACAGCGAGGCACGCAGACCGTTGGCGCCTTCCGAAGCCTCGAACGCATTGGTGATGTAGTTCTTTTCCATCTTGGCCTGAACGTCAGGCTGCTGGATGGCCGGCGGATCCCACTTCGCCATGTCCTGCGCAAACTGTTTGTAGCGCGGGTCCACCATGCGGTTGGCGAAACTCTTGTCGCTGGCGGGGTCTTCCGTCAGCAGCTTACGCAGCACCGCTGTCTTGCCGAGTTCACTTTCCAGCCCATAGGCGGTCAGAGTGAACTTCATCAGCTTGTAGTCTTTCAGCATATCCTCCGCCGACGTCACCTTGGCGGCGCGCGTCCGGAAATCGGTAATGTCTTTCGTCGTGTCCTTGCGGTCGGCAAAGCGGGTTTCCCACTTTGCGCGGTCCTGTGTGACGAGACGATACCCAACGGTGTTTGGAAGACTTTCGAGCATGATACAGGAAGTATCAGACGCAAGTGTGAAGATTGGGTTAACGCGGCGGCTTTAACATCAACCGTGGCGCGGGCGCGTCGGGCTTCAGTGCTGCCTGGAACGCCGCCTCTACCTCGGGCGGCCAGGCCGAGACCCGGCGCTGGTCGAGGTCCACGCACAGAAACAGGAATTCGCACTCCGCGCTTTTCCAGCCCTCGGCCGCGTGGAACAGGTGGTGGCGCACCAGCAGGCGCTTGCTGTCGTATGCCAGCACCTCGCTGGTGGCGGAGAGCGGATCGCCTTCCTTTACCTCGCGGCGATAGGCGATCCAGCTTTCAGCTGCGAACGTGCCCAGACGCTGCGCAATGAAGCTCGGCCCCAGATGCAGGGCGGGCCACAGCTCGTCCGTCGCCAGGTCGAACGCCTTCAGATAGAACGCGACATTCATGTGGCCATAGTGGTCAATCCATTCGGGCTTCACATGCGTCAACAAGGGCAGCGGAGCAGTCGCGTCGTTCATCAGGCGAGTCCTTTAATGTATGTCGCGCAGGCCGGAGATGGTCGCACGCAGTTTGGCCGCCGTGAAGCCGGGGGCGCGCGCGCAGTCGAGGATCAGCTTCTCCTTGCGCGATACCGCGGCAATCGCCTCGGGCAGTTTCTTCACTGCGTCGGCGGGGATCACCACTGCACCGTGGAAATCCGCGTGGATCACGTCGTCGTGCGCAACGTTCATACCGAAGATGTTCACCGACGTGCCGAATTCCACCAGATGCACATGCGCGTGCGAAGGCGCCACCACACCACCGATGATCTGAAAACCCGGCGCCAGCATGTCGCAGTCGCGGAAAGATCCGTTGGTCACGCAGCCCTCGGCCCCCAGCGCCTGATGGACGGTGCTGTGCACCTCGCCCCAGAACGCACCCCAGCCGGGCTGGTCGTCCAGATCCTGGATCGCCACCACGGTCGGGAAGTCGGCCTTTGCCACGTAATCGTACCAGTCCAGCCGGTCGGCGGTTTTGCCGCGCGGCGGTTCCTTGGCGCGGATCATCGCCACACGTGCCAGCCCCACAATCGGCGGCAATTTGCGGTCGGCAGCGTGCATCGACCGTGTGGTAAAGCCGATCGCCTGCCGGTCGGGGACAATCAGCTCCAGCCCGTTGCAGATGGTGGGCGTGTCCCAGTCCTTCAGGCGGGTCAGATCGGCAGCCGTAAATGGATAGGTCATGTGGCGTTTCCCTCTTTTTTACAGCATTACCCCCCGACGCGAATCGCACAACCGGGTAGATTGCGCGCAAATCCACGGGCAGGTTCTCTTATGGAACGTTTTTTCGGGCTGGCTGAACGCGGCACCACCGTTCGCACGGAAGTGATTGCGGGCCTCACCACCTTTCTCACGATGGTTTACATCGTCATCGTCAATCCCAACATCATGGCCGCCGCCGGGATCGACCACGGCGCCGCGTTCACCGCCACCTGTCTGGCCGCGATAATCGGCACCACGGCGATGGCGCTACTGGCGAATTACCCGCTGGCGCTGGCACCGGGCATGGGGCTGAACGCGTATTTCGCGTTCGCCGTGGTCAAGGGAATGGGCGTGCCGTGGCAGGTGGCGCTGGGGGCGGTATTCATCTCGGGCCTGCTGTTCTTCGCCATCAGCCTGCTGCGGGTGCGCGAATGGCTGATCAACGCGATCCCCATGTCACTGAAGCTGGGCATCGCCGCCGGGATCGGCCTGTTCCTCGGCCTGCTGGGGTTCGAGAACATGGGGCTGTCGGTTGCGCACCCCGCCACCATCATCACCATGGGCGATCTGCACAAGCCGAGCACCTACCTTGCCTGCGCGGGTTTCATCCTGATCGCGGGGCTGTCGGCGCGGAAGGTGCCGGGGGCGATCGTGATCGGCATCATCCTCACCGCGCTGGCGGGAATTCCGTTCGGGCTGACTCAGTTCCACGGTATTTTCGCCATGCCGCCCTCGATCGCGCCGACCTTCATGCAGATGGACATCGCAGGGGCATTGGGGCTTGGCATATTGGGGATCGTGTTCACGTTCTTCCTGGTCGACGTGCTGGATAACGCCGGCACGCTGATCGCCACCACGCACCGCGCCGGGCTGATGCGCCCGGACGGCACCGTGCCGCGCCTGCGCGAGGCGCTGCTGGCCGACAGCGGCGGGGCGATGCTGGGGGCCGTGCTGGGGACATCCACCACCACCAGCTATGTGGAGAGCGCAGCGGGTGTGCAGGCTGGTGGCCGCACCGGGCTGACCGCGCTGACCGTGGCGGGGCTGTTCGCGCTGACACTGTTCCTCGCACCGCTGGCGACCTCGATCCCCGGCTATGCAAGTGCGCCTGCGCTGGTGTTCGTGGCGTGCCTGATGGCGCATGCGCTGAAGGACCTGCCCTGGGACGACATGACGGATTATCTGCCCGCCATCGTCATCGCGCTGGGGACGCCGCTGACGTTCTCGATCTCGTCGGGGATCGGGCTGGGGTTCATCACCTTTGCGCTGGTCAAGACGATTGCCGGGCGTTGGGGCGATGTCAGCCCGGCGGTGTGGGTGATTGCCATCGCTTCGATGTGCAAGTTCGCCCTGATCTGATAGGAAGGCCACATGCGTTATTTTGCAGCCCTGCTGACAGCATGTGGCCTGTTTGCCATTCCCGCCGAAGCGCGCGACCTGACGGTTGTGGGCTTTGGCGGCGGGTTTCAGGACGCCGCCCGCACCACCCTGTTCCAGCCATACGGACGCGCCACCGGCCAGACCGTGGTGGACGACAGCTATAACGGCGAACTCGCCCGCATCTACACAATGTCGCAGACGCGCGACGTGGTGTGGGATGTGGTGATGGTGGAGGCGCCGGAACTGGCGCGCGGGTGCGAGGACGGTGTGTTCATGCGCATCGACTGGTCAGTGGTGAACCGCGGCCAGTTCGCCCCGAATACCACCAGCGATTGCGGCGCGGGTGCCGTTGCGTGGGGCGTGTCGCTGTTCTGGGATACCTCGCGCACCAATGCAGCACCGCGCAGCTATGCCGATATCTGGGATGTTGAGCGTTTTCCCGGCAAGCGCGCGTTCCGCTGGGGCGCGAAGATGACGCTCGAAATCGCGCTGCTGGCCGATGGTGTTGCCCCGGCCGATGTCTATACCTTACTGGCGACGCAGGAAGGGCAGGATCGCGCCTTTCGCAAGCTGGACCAGCTGCGCAGCCACATCGTGTTCTGGCGTTCGGGCGCGCAGCCCATGCAGCTGGTGAACGGTGGTGAGGCAACCTACGCATTCGGCTACACTGGCCGCGTGGTGCAGGCGAACCAGTCGAACCCCGGCCGCTACGCGATGAACTGGGACACGCTGGTCTGGGCGGTGGATTCCTGGGCTGTGGTTGCTGGATCGTCAAACGCGGCGAATGGCATGCGGATGATCCAGTGGATCTCGCAGCTTGAGCCATTGAAAGCACTGTCGGCGGCGTGGCCAGTGTCTCCGGCCAATCGGGCGTTCGTGGAAGACCCGGCATTGCGCGCGGCGCATCCCAACAGCGTCAGCAGCAACATGCAGCGCGGGCTGCATCTGAATACGGAATTCTGGGTCGATAAAGGCGAAGACCTGGAGCGCCGTTTTGCCGTATGGGCACAGCAGTAATCCGCCACCAGACACAGGCCCGCCTGCTGACAGCGCCGCTCGCCGTGGTGCTGTTGCTGTGTTTTGTGCTGCCTCTGGGCATGGTGCTGTGGCGGGCGATCGCCAATCCGGAATTCAGCGCCGCCCTGCCCCGCACCGCGCAGTTGCTGCGGCAATGGGATGGCGGTGGCGTGCCACCAGTCGATGTGTTCCGCGCCCTGCATATTGAACTGCCGCTGGCGCAGGAGAACCAGACTCTGGGTGCGCTCAGCCGTCGCCTGAACGAAGAACGGCCCGGTATGCGCGCGCTGCTGTTGCGCACTGTGCGCGCCCTGCCCGATCTGCCGAGCATCGATGCGGACGGTTTCGCCGCCCTTGCGCCGGAATGGTACGATGCAGATCTGTGGGCGTTCATGCGCCGCAGCGCTGCACCGTTCACCGCCACCTGGCTGTTGCGCAGCGTGGACCTGGTGCAGACGCCGCACGGCGTGATCCGCAATGCCCCGCCCGAAAGCGCCGTGTTCCGCCCGTTGCTGCTGCGCACGCTTGGCATGGCGGCAACCGTCACGCTGCTGTGCCTGCTGCTGGGGTATCCGCTGGCGTGGCACATCTCGGCACTCAGCCCCGGCAAGGCGCGCTGTCTGCGGGCGCTGGTGATGGTGCCGTTCTGGTCGTCGGTGCTGGTACGCAGCGCCGCCTGGCTGGTGCTGCTGCAACGCGACGGACCGATCAACGCGGCGCTGCTGGCGTTGGGCATCGTCGATGAACCGGCGCAGTTGCTGTTCACCCGCTTCGCCGTAATGCTGGCGATGACGCACGTATTGCTGCCGTTCATCGTGTTGCCGCTGTCAGCCACGATGTCGCGCATCGACCCCATCCATATGCGCGCGGCCCGCAGCATGGGGGCCAGTGGATGGCAGGCGTTCCTCCGCGTCTATCTGCCGCTGTCGATGCCAGGGGTGATGGCGGGGGCGGCCATCGTGTTCACCGTGGCGATGGGGTACTATGTCACGCCGGTGCTGCTGGGTGGTGCGGGCGATCAGATGATCGGCTCGTTCGTCGTATACTTCACCAACCAGACGGTGAACTGGGGCATGGCCGCCGCGCTGTCCACCATCCTGCTGGTGCTGCTGGCATGCGTGGCATTGCTCGCGCATCGCAGCCTGCACTGCTTGAGGCGTTGAACATGCGCCGTATCCTCACCCTCACCACCACGCTGACATTCATCTTCCTGCTCGCCCCGCTGCTGGCGGTGATACCCATCGGGCTGAGTGCCGGTGAAACGCTGGCCTTGCCGACGCAGGATTTCTCGCTGCGCTGGTGGCGCGTGCTGATCGAGGATCCACGCTGGATGCAGGCGCTCCTGAACAGTGTGAAGGTGGGGCTTGGCGCAACGACGCTGTCTCTGCTGCTGGGCGTGCCTGCCGCCATTGGCCTGTGGCGCGCGCGCTTCCGGGGGCGTGGCATCGTGCTGGCGCTGTGTGCCTTGCCGCTTGCCGTGCCGACGGTGACGGCGGCGCTGGCGCTGTATTTCGGCCTGGCCACATTGGGGCTGGCCAATTCGCTGCTGGGGCTGACACTCGCGCATACGGTGCTGGCGGTTCCGTTCGTCACCATCGCGGTTCTGGCATCGCTGCGCATGGTGGACCCAATGCTGCTCGATACTGCCGCATCGTGCGGTGCCGGGCCGTGGCAGCGCTTCCGTCATGTGCTGCTGCCGCTGACCACACGCGGGATCGGTGCGGGCGCGCTGTTCGCCTTTGCGACATCGTTCGACGAACTGATGGTGGCCATTTTCGTCACCGCGCCTGGTGCCTATACATTGCCGCGACAGATGTATGCCGGCATCCGCGAACACCTGTCGCCCGCCCTGTGTGC
>JAVBJV010000001.1:0-3323 GCA_031546815.1 Acetobacteraceae bacterium | reverse complement strand
GCGCGAACACCGCGTCGGGAATGCCGAGGTCGTCCTTGTTGCTGTCCGGCAGTTTCTCCATCAGCCGGACCATGTCGTAGCCCAGATACCCCACCAGCCCGCCCGTCATCGGCGGCAGGTCGGGGGGCAGGTCCATCTGCGTGGCGGCGATCAGCGCGCGCAGGCTCTCCATCGCCGGCAGGTCCGACGCCACGAAGGCGTGCGGTGCTGCCTCGACATGCGTGTTGATCTCGACCTTGCCGTTGCGGCAGCGCCACAGCAGATCCGGCGCCATCGCAATAATCGAATAACGTCCGACGGCTGCGCCGCCTTCCACGCTTTCCAGCAGGAACGAGTTGGGCCGCCCCTGAGTGAGCTTCAGAAACACCGAGACCGGTGTCTCCAGATCCGCCACCGTCCGCGCCGAGATGACGCAGCCCTTGCCCTGGGCATAAGCGGCTTCAAAAGCGGCGCGGTCGGTCATCGGGGTTATTCCTGGATGATCTGGTTGAAGATCGCGTTGTTGATCGTGGGGGCAGCACGGGTGCGCAGCGCCGCGATGAACTGGGCCTCGATATCGCGGGCCAGCGAATTGGACAGTTCGTCGCGAACCTGCCCGACGCGCAGCACGTCCTCGGCCGGGTCGGCGGGGATGATGTTGGTCAGCTGCATCACAATGAAGCCTGTTGCCGTTTCGACCATCGTTGCGTCGTCCTGCTTCAGGCTGAACAGCGGTTCCAGCAACTGCGGCGGTACGGTCGGCGCGCCTTCGCGGCCCACCGCTTCAATCGGGCGCAGATCGGCCTGTGTATCACGGGCGACAGTCGCCAGCGCAACGCCGGTCTTCACCGTGGTCATCATCGTGGTGGCGCGTTCTTCCTGCGCACGGCGGCGCGCATCGGCCATCCACGCAGCCTTCACCGCATCGGCCACCTGTTCATAGGGGCGCAGCGCGGCGGGGGTGATGGCTTCGACCGACAGCGCAACCACGACATTGCCCGCCAGTTCGCGCGTCTGCGGTGCATCGCCAGCCGCGGTCTGGAACAGCGCGGCCAGCAGCGCGGTGCGTGCTTCGGCCGGCAGATGCAGATCGACCGGGCGGCCCTGCGTGTCGGCGCCGGTGTTGTCGATGGTGGCGCTGACCAGCGGGATGCCGTTATCGCGCGCGGTTTCGGCCACGGTGGCACCGCCGCCGATCGAATCTTCGAGCTTGTTGGCGCGGCTGAACACCAGGTCGGTGGCGCGTTCCAGCGCCAGAGCCTGACGGATTTCATCCTTAACCTGGTCCAGCGTGCGGGTGCTGCCGGGCTTCACATCGGTGACGCGCAGCACGTGCCAGCCCAGCGGAGACTGCACCGGGTCCGCCACCTGATCCTTGGCGGTGGCGGTGGCGGCGCGCGCCAGTTCGGGCGTCGGCAGCTGGGCGGTGGTCAGGCTGCCGATCACGCCGCCTGCATCCTGCACCAGCTTGTCGAAGGCTGTGGCATCGGTGCTGGTGCGCCATGCGGCGGCCAGTTCGCGGGCCTTGGCTTCGTCCTGCATGGTCAGGATCGAGACGGTGCGCTGTTCCGCCACCACATACTGGGCACGGCGCGCTTCATACGCGGCGGCAATATCGGCATCGGTCACGGTCACTTCCGACGCCAGCGCGGCGGGTGACATGACCGCAAGGCTGATCTGGCGATATTCGGGGGCCGAGAACTTGTCCGGGTTGTTTTCCTGGAACCGGCGCAGCGCGGCTTCGTCGGGCAGGGTGGGGGCCGGGGCGTTGGCGAAGGGCAGGAACGCCATCATCGCCGCGCGGCGTTCGGCCACCTGTCCATACAGCGGAATGGTCAGCGCGTCCGGGCTGCTGATCCCCGAGGTCAGCGGGACCGAGATCTGCCGACGGGCCAGATCCGAGCGTGTGGCGTTGACGAACATCGCCTCGGTCATGCCCGCATTGCGCAGGCGTGCGTTGAAGATGTCGGGGCTGAAACGGCCGCCCGCATCGGCGAAGGCCTGATTCGCCTGCACTTCGTTACGCAGCACATCGACCGGCACCTGAATATGCATACGCTGGAGCTCGGCCTGCACGGAACGCTGGGTGATCAGCCGTTCCAGCACGGTATTGGCGAGCGCGCGGTGGATCTGCGGGGTGATTTCCATCCCCTGCATGCGGCGCTGCAGGTTGGTGCGCTCGGTGCGCAACTCGCTGCTCATTTCGGGCATTTCGATGGTGCCGCCCGCGACGTGGGCGACCGACATATCGCCGCGCTTCAGCGCGCTGACGACGTCCCCGATTCCCCACATCCCGAACGAGATGATCAGGAGGACAAACAGAATTTTGGCTGCCCAGGAGCCGATGATGCGACGCATGAATGTAAGCATGGCTCGTGCGTAGCGGGCTATTGGCAAAAAGGGAAGTCAAAACCCGCGGTTGCGGAGACCCGTCCCAAAGGGTATGGCGCAGGCAACGCGGAACAGGGGAGCTTTACCGATGCGCAAGCTGGTTGCTGGAAACTGGAAAATGTTTGGCACGCAGGACAGTGCGGCGGCCTGGGCGCTGGCGGTGCGCAACGGTTTTGCCGGTCTAACCTGTGATATGCTGGTGTGCCCGCCGGCACTGCTGGTCAACGCCATGTCGGTTGCTGTTCGCGGCACGCCGGTCGCGGTTGGCGGGCAGGATTGCCACATGAAGACCGAAGGCGCGCATACCGGCGACATCGCCGCCCCGATGCTGCGCGATTCGGGTGCCACCCACGTGCTGGTCGGCCATTCCGAACGCCGGACCGACCACGCCGAGACCGACGCCATCGTCCACGCCAAGACCGAGGCCGCGCTGGCCGCCGGGCTGGTCCCCGTGGTCTGTGTTGGTGAAACCGGGGCCGAGCGTGACTCCGGCGCGGCCGAACAGGTGGTTGGCCGTCAGCTGGCCGCCAGCCTGCCGGACCAGTTTGTGGGGATTGTTGCTTACGAACCCGTCTGGGCGATCGGCACCGGCAAGACGCCCACCACACAGGACGTGGCAGATATGCACGGCTTTATCCGCCGCACGCTGGATGCCCGTTTTGGGGCAGCGGCGGCCAAGATGCGTATTCTGTATGGCGGTTCGGTAAAGCCCGCCAACGCGGCGGAACTTCTGGGTGTACCGCATGTGGACGGTGCCCTGGTGGGCGGCGCCAGCCTGAAGGCCGAGGATTTTCTGGCGATCTGCCGGGCCGTTTCGGCGTGATGTCGCTTCCGGCTTGTGTTTCGGCCGCAACGTCAGTAGGTAACGTCCCGTCATGATGAACATTCTGCTCGTAATCCATCTGTTTGTTGCCCTTGCGCTCATCGGCGTCGTGCTGATCCAGCGCAGCGAG
>JAVBJV010000025.1:0-60827 GCA_031546815.1 Acetobacteraceae bacterium | reverse complement strand
ATTCCCGTGCCGCGCGGCAAGCTGGCGTTCGTATCGCAGTCGGTGGCGATGTGCCGCACCATTCTGGACTGGGCCGGGCCGAATGCGGTGGGCTTCAGTCATATCATCGGTGTTGGCGGGAATATCAATTTCGGCTTTGCGGCGACGCTCGACTGGCTGTCGCGCGACCCGGCGGCAGGGGCCATTCTGCTCGACATCCAGCTGATCCGGAACCGACGCGCCTTTCTGTCTTCGGCGCGCGCCACGGCGGCGATGCGGCCAGTGGTGGCGATGTTCTCGGGGCGCGATCGGCTGGAGGAAGCCGTGTTCATTGCGGCGCTGCGCAGGGCTGGCGTGCTGTGCGTGACGGGACTCGAGGAACTGCTGGAGGCCGCCGAAACCCTGACCCGCACCAAGCCCATCCGCAGCAAGGACCTGGCCATCGTGACCAACGCCCGCGGCCCGGCGCGCCTTGCGGTGACAGCGTTGCGGCGGTCCAAGGGCAAGCTGGCGCAATTCGATGAAAACGCCGCGCAAACCCTGTCGGTGTTTCTGCCACCAGGCACGCGGGTGGAAAATCCGCTCTATCTGCCCGGCGCGCAGACCAATCGTCTGGCCGAGGCGGCGGCCGTTCTGTCGGCCACGCCGGGGGTTGGTGGCGTTCTGGTGCTGCATGCGCCGGAAGATCACGACACAGGCGAGATGGTGGCGACCGAGTCCCTGAAGGCCGCCGGCTTGTCTGCCAAGGCGCCGGTGCTGACCTGCGCACTGGGCGAGACCAGCGGTGGGCCGCTGCGGTTGCGACTGGCGCAGGCCGGATTGCCGGTATTTTCGACACCAGAATCGGCCGTGCATGCATTCGGCCAGCTGGTGGAAGACCGCTGGAACCGCGCCATGATGCGCGAATTGCCGTCGCGCGATGTGGTGAAAACCGGCGCCGACCGCAAGACCGTCGCCGCCATTCTGCAAAGCGTGCGCGATGATGCGCGTCTGGGCCTGATGGAGGATGAGGCGCTGGCGGTGTTGTCCGCCTATGGCATTCCGGTTGTGCCGACGCGTGTGGTGCAGTCGGCGGAAGATGCGGCTTTGGCGGCGACATTGCTGGGTTTCCCCGCCGTGCTGAAGGTGCGCAGCCCCGATCTGCAGCACAAGACCGAAGCAGGCGGCGTTATCCTTGGCCTGCGGACCGAAGCCGATGTGCGGAAAGCGGCAGACCGTCTGAGTGCGTCGGTCGCGCAGAAGGCACCCACGGCTACTCTGGCCGGGATGCTGGTGCAGCGTCAGGTCGCCGGCGGCGAACGCCTGCAGATCCGCGTGCTGGAAGACCCGGTGTTCGGCCCGGCGATCCAGTTCGGCCATGGCGGGACTGAGGCCGAGATCATCGACGACACCGCCGTCGATCTGCCGCCGCTCAATCTGGCGCTGGCACGCAGTCTGGTCGGGCGCACACGGGTCAGCCGGTTGCTGCAGGGCTGGCGCGACCATGCATCGGCGAACGTGAATGCAGTGCTGGAAACGCTGGTGCGCGTGTCGCAGCTGATCGTGGACTTCCCCGAGATCGAAACGCTGGGCCTGAACCCCCTGTTTGCCGATGGGAACGGCGTGATGGCGGCTGATGCGGGTATTACGCTGCGTCCGGTAGGGTCTGTGTCGCAGCTGGCGTTCTCGCCTTACCCCGAGGACCTGATCAGTATCCACACCACCCCGGCGGGCGAGCAGCTGACCATTCGCCCCATCCGTCCCGAAGACGCCAACGAGCATATGGCTCTGTTCACGCGGCTGACGCCCGAGGATATCCGGTATCGGTTCTTCTCGTCGGTGAAGGAGCTGCCGCCGGAGCAGGTCGCCCGGATGACGCAGATCGATTTCGACCGCGAGATTGCATTCGTGGCGGTATGTGAAAGCACGGGGCAAACGGTTGGTGTGTCACGGTTGACGCGCGATATCGGGGTAGGGGCGGCGGAATACGCCATTCTGGTTGAACAGCATCTGCGCGGGCAGGGCGTGGCGCGGCGCTTGATGCAATGCCTGATCGACTGGGCGCGCGCGCAGGGAATTGCCGAAATCACTGGGCAGATTCTGGCGGAAAACCATCCGATGCTGAGCTTCGTGCGCGGTCTGGGATTCAAGACGGCGCGCATGCCGGACGATCCGGATCTGGTCGAGGCAACGCTCAAGGTCGTGTGAGCATTGGCCATGAAAAAAGGCAGCCACACCAGGCTGCCTTTTTTGCGTTCTATCAGATGGAAAGAAGCTGGCGGATCTTGTCGGCTGCCGCGCCGCCTTTGACGGCGGACTTCCACAGCGATTCAGCGGTACGCTGATGCACGGAAATGGCTTCTTCGGCACTGGTGATCATGGCGACACCGGCCTGCAGGCCCGGATGGGTATCGTGCAGGAACGGATTGATGCACAGCACAGCACGATCGCGGCCACGCATGATCTTGAAGCCGCCGCTGAGGGCGGGGCCGTCCAGCAGACCAAACTGGATACCAATGGGTTCGGCCGCCATCAGATCGGCAACCTGCTTCACTTCGGCCCGGGCGATCTGCTTGCAATGCTGACGCGTACGATCGGAAAGATTCAGCGCGCCGGCAACACCGTTATCCAGGAAATTGCGCAATGCCGAGATATGGAACAGGGCAATGATGCTGGGCTTGCGCGCGGCATACATTTTCTTCCGCTCGATCAGCAGTTCCTGCATCTGTGCCGACGTAGCGAGCAGGTGGCTACGCTGTTCCCCGCCGTTACGGTCGGCCGCTTCAGCATAGGCTTCGGCCAGGGCCGTGTCATAGGCATCCGATGTGGTCAGGTAACAGATCTGGCCCTGAATCTGCAGGATCTGGTCGGCCATTTCCTCGACCTGGCGGATGCGCTCGACATAGGCCGTTGCGCGGCTGTAGTATTCAACGCCGATCCCCAGCAGGGACAGCGGAGAAATCCGTAGCAGTTCCGCAAGGCGCTTGATGGTGTCGAGCTTGATGACCTCGCCTTTTTCATAGCGGTACAAGGCGGCGCGCGACACACCAAGGCGCGCAGCGATTTCTTCTGCACGCAGGCCCGATTCAAGTCGGTAAGCGCGGAGCTGCTGGCCAATCTCGGTAAAGCGCATAAGTCTATATCCCCAAACTCAAGGCGGTAATATCAAACGTGCATCAAAGCGGTTGAGGCGTCGTTTATGAAATCACCATATATGGTAAATAAAATTAAAAAACAAGAATGCTTTCAGGTCCATAGATAAGTGCGTTTTATAAATAAAAATTTATGATTTATGCAATTATTTCATATTTTTAGTATAAAATATTTTTTACAGTCAGAGTGACGGAAATCAAAGAATAATGTTTAATAAATTCAAATAAAACGATCCGTGATTAAATTTTTTAAGATCAAAAACAATACGCAAGTAATTGAAAATCTGAAATTTTGAAGAATTTGCCTGATAGCAGGCTTGGGAGGAGTAAATTATAGTATGCGATATATGCTTATTGGTATGCGCTGGAAAATTACTCAAATTCATGAAAATTTGGAATCATCTCTCGGTTTGATCTTGTGTGCACAAAACCATCGGGCCGTATTTTTATGCTGAGGGTAAAAAATGGGAGTCGGAAACTGCCCGACTCCCAGCCGAATTTCCCGATATTTTTCAGCGTGGTGGCGGCACGGCCATCCAGACGACGCTGCCGCCCTGCATGAATGGCTGCAGCCAGTCCGATCCGCACTGCTGGTAACCGATAGGGCCGACCGACTGCGCAGAGCAGCCATCCGGAACGGTGGCAAAACGTGTCCCATAGGTATAGCGCCCGCCAGGCGCCATGGTGGCAGCGGCCTGCTGAGGCTGCTGCTGGGCCTGTTGTTGCGTTGCTTCCTGCGCCTGACGTGCCGCTGCCTGCGCCGTGGTGGCGGCCTGCTGCGCCTGGGTGGCGGAGGACTGGGCCGAGCTTGCGGCGCTCTGCGCGGTTGATGCGCTGCTGCTGGCCGACGCTGCACTGGCACTGCTGCCACTGCCACTGGATGTCGGTGTTGTCGTGTAGCCCGGCGGAGGCGCGGCATAGGTCGGGGCAGGGGCAACATATGTTGTGGTTGGTTGCGAGGAGTTGGTGATCGCACCTGCAACCAAACCGCCAACGGCCCCACCGACCAGCCCACCCACAATGGCCTGGCCCCAGTCGTAGTCGTTCCCGTTATCGACGTAGACTGGCCCGCCATGCCAACCCGGCCCCCGGTTCACGACGACATTGTTGCCCGAGATATTCACATCGCGGTTTGGATGCGTGTGATTGAAGTTCTGAACGTTCTGCCGTGCCTGTGGGTGCGTGTTGTTGAAATTCTGCACGTTCTGTCGTGCCTGCGGGCGAGCACTGTGCACAGCCTGCGCATTCTGCCGCGCCTGCGGATGTGCGTTGTTGAAGTTCTGGACGTTCTGTCGCGGTGGGGCCTGCCTCTGGTGCATGGCCCCCGCACGTGGCTGGAAGCCGCCGCCGCGTCCACCGCCGTGGAAACGTCCGTCGAAAGCGTGCGCATCTTGCCAGAGTATGACTGCCGACAGCGCAACCGCAGTGGTCAGAAGAGATCTGTTCATGATGTGCGCTTACCCTCTCTGGTCCGCACGCAACGGGATAAACGGAATCTCGTGTGCTCCGGGACGGGGTGTGTAATGGAACGCCCCTTCAGGGACCGACGGATTCAGTCTCCAGTTGCTGAATTTGTAAATAGTACGCAGCCCATCGCGGGTGGTGACCAGCATCATCGGCAAGGCGCGTTCACCCTGCGACACCCACAATTCCCATTTCAGTGTGCCGCTGGTCATAAGCAGATGATCGACCGGCTTTCCATCCAGCATGCTGCTGGTGACGACATCGCCACTTGTGTTGCGGCTGATGCGGTCCTGCGCATCGGTGCGCAGCAATGTGCCGATGGTCAGCGGCACGCCCAGCCGGTCCTGCAGCATGTCGATCACGCCATTGATGTCGGATGGCGCCTGCGCGGCAGCATACAGGTTTGAATTGATTTCCTCGATCACCACGCGCTGCCCATCGTAATAGATATTGGCGACGCTGGTATCGCCACGCAGATCGGCGCGCAGCCGGTCGGGGCGACGCGCCACAATCGTGTCGCGCGAGACGAGGTTCACGCGCGTGCCATTGTCCATCTGCACTTCACGCAGAACATCGACGTTGAATGCAAGGCTGTGCGCATGTGTCAGCGTTGCCGAAACCTGTTGCAGCACGGCATTGGCCTGTGGCGATGGGCCGCTCGGTTGTGTCGAGGTTGCCGCACCTGTTGTCTGGCCCGGCTGACCTGCACATGCAGTAAGGATTCCCAGGCAGGATAAAAAGAGAATTTGTCGCAATTGCATGAGTTTGGCCTCCGGGGAGACTCTGCACAGGTTTATCTGCCACCGCAATAAATTACGGCAGCGTGCAATCACATAAACGTGGGAATAGTATTAACAGGATTACAACAGTGTTCCACGCAGGAAGAAAAGCGCAACGCTGAAATAGATAACCAGACCGGTCACATCAACCAACGTTGCAACAAACGGCGCCGATGCGCTTGCCGGGTCGAACCCCACGCGCTTCATCAGGAACGGCAGCATCGACCCCACCAGCGACCCGAACATCACAATGCCGACCAGTGTGGCACCGACCGTTACGGCAATCAGGATCCAGTGTTCGCCGTAATCGTACAATCCGGTTTTCTGCCAGACCGCGATACGCGCAATGCCCACAGCCCCCAGAATGGCCCCCAGCGCAAAGCCGGTCGGAATCTCGCGCAGCCCCACGCGCCACCAGTCGCGTAACCGCACTTCGCGCAGTGCCAGCGCACGGATCAGCAGCGATGTCGCCTGTGAACCGGAATTGCCGCCCGAGCTCATGATCAGCGGGATGAACAACGTCAGCATCACCGCCTTTTCAAGCTCCATCTCGAAATGCTGCATCGCACTGGCGGTCAGCATCTCGCCCAGGAACAGCGCCGCCAGCCAACCACCGCGCTTCTTGATCATCTCGAGGAAACCGATCTGCATGTAGGGCTCTTCCAGAGCCTCCATGCCGCCGAATTTCTGCACGTCTTCCGTGGTGTCCTCGACGATGGCGTCGATCACGTCGTCCACCGTCACGATGCCCAGGATGTGCCCGGCCTCGTTCACCACCGGTACGGCAAGCAGGTTGTATTTCGAGAAGAGCCGCGCCACGTCCTCGCGGTCGGCCAGCGGCGTTGTGGTGATGGGGGCAGGGCGGGATGCAACCGACAAGATGTCCGCATGTGGCGCACCTGTTACCAAACGACGCAACCCGACGGCCTGCAACAGAACCTTGGTGTGGGGGTCGAGGATGTAAATCGCGTAAACGGTTTCGCGTGTGTGTTCGACAATGCGGATATGTTGCAGCGTCTGGTCCACGGTCCAGGTGCTCGGCACGCTGAGGAATTCCGTGGTCATCAAGCTGCCTGCCGTATTTTCGGGATAGGTCAGCAGATGCTGCAGCGACTTGCGGGTTTCGGGGTCCAGTGCGGCGATGATCGCGCTGCGTTCGTGATCGTCGAGTTCCTGCAGCACGTCGGCCGCGCGGTCGGCGGACATCGCGCTCAGCAGTTCGGCGGCGCGCGCCACCGGCATGGCGGCGATCAGCTCGGCCGAGGCGTCGAATTCGGGCTGGTCCAGAACCTCGGCCGCGCGCTCCAGCGGCAGGCTGTCCAGAACGTCTACGGCGGTTTCGGCTTCCTGTTCGTTCAGCGCGGCGACGATGTCGGCTACGTGTTCGTCGGCGAGTTCAGCCGCAAGCTCCGCCGGGTCGAGGTCTGCTTCGAGCAGTTCAACCAGGGTTTCGTGATCGGTTTCCTGTTGGATGCTGTCGTCAGCGGGCCGGGCAGCGAGCGGAGCGCGTTTCTCTTCCATAGATCACCTTACAGATTGCCAGCCGTGGCAATCGCGGCAATCTGATCGAAAGGATCAGGCCGCGATCAGCAGCAGCTGGTTCAACAATCGGCCTGTACTGTCGCTTGGCATACGTTCATAAGTTCCTGGTTGCTCGACACGTGTCGTTCGACCCGTGCATGGGCGGCCCCCGGGTGGACCCATGGGGATTTTCTGTCAAGGCAAATTCGGCGCTGCTCAGGCGACGGCAAGGATCTTTTTGATCTCGTCGGCCAGATTGCGCAGTTCCTGTGCACCCAGACTGGATGGCGCGGCCTCACTCACCGCCATACCTTTGGCGAAGGCGCTGGCAAAGGCAGCGCGGTTGCCCAAGGTGGCCTGAAGAATTGGTAATCCCCGGGCGGCGATGTCGGCTTCCACCATATCGCGCAGGCGCGACTGGGCCGGGGCACGGTTCAGCAGCAGGCGGGCATCGCGGCGTTCATCGGCAGCCAGCTTCAACGTGCCCTCGGCCGCCCACAGATCCGGAGGCGAGGGCTGCAGCGGCACCAGCACAAGGTCGGCGCTGCGCACGGCGAGGCGCGCATCGGTGTCGATCTGTGGGGGGCTGTCGATCACCACGACGTCGTGCGTGTCGCGCAGGCGGGACAGTTCGCTGTTCAGCCGCCAGCCCGAGACGTTGCTGAAGGTCAGCGCCGCCGCCTGTTGCAGGTTGGCACGACGCAGGTCATGCCAGCGGGTGAGGGTCTGCTGCGGGTCGATGTCGAGCAGCGCGACGCGTGCATTGGCGGATAGCGCGGCTGCCAGATTGGCGGCCAGCGTGGTTTTACCAGCTCCGCCTTTTTGTTGAGCGACGGTGATGATTACGGCCATGGGTAAAGCCTAGGCCGATTCTTTTCATTCGACCAGCACGGAAACCCACATGATCGGATTGGCGCCATAGCCTTGCGGGTTCCAGTTGCCTGCCATCATCGGTTGCATCACGCCGGTGCTGTCTGTGGCGCGGACCCAGATGTCATAAGGGCCGGGCACTGGAAGCTCGACGCTGCCGGACCAGTGCTGCCAGGCATATGTGTTGGCAGGCGCGCCGAGGCTCATGCGCAGCCATGTCGCACCGTAATCGGTCGAGACATCAACGGCGCGCACGCTGTGTTCTCCTGCCCAGGCATGGCCGCGAATATCCAGCGTGCCAGTCGCCACACGCGCGCCATGCGCGATGTTGGTGAGGATCGAACGCACGGGCATGGATTCAAGATTGCGAAATGTCGCGCCACTGTCTTCCGTGCCCGGCGCAAGCGGCGTCACCGGCACGCGATAGGATGTGCCGCCCATACCCGCCCCGTCGTGTTCGTGCTTGCGCAGCTGGATGCGGGTCAGCCATTTCTGACTGACCGAACCGGGCCAGCCCGGCACCACCAGACGCGCGGGGGCACCGTGCAGCAATGGAAGATCCTCGCCGTTCAGGGCGAAGGCGATCAGCGTGTGTTCCTCCATCGCCTTGGCAAGTGGAATGCCGCGACTGATGGCCTGATCGGCGCCGTAATGGGCAGTATGCGTGGCGGATGGAAGCGGTTGCGCCGGCGCCAATACATCGCGCAGACGCACGCCGGTCCAGTTGGCGCAGCTCACGCCGCCGCAGGTCCACGGGATGCCGGCGGTCTTGTGGGCAAAAAATGCGCGTCCGTTGCCGCCGCATTCCATCTGCAGCTGCAATGTCACCACGGGAAAGCGGGTGCGCAGATCATCGATGCCGAGGGACAGCGGGGCCGAGACCTCGCCATCGATCTGCAGCTTCCAGTGTTGCGGGGAAATCGCCTCGGGCAGTTGCCCGTTGTTGCGGATGAACATCCGATTGGTCGGTGTGATGTCGTCATCCAGCAGATGCATGGGGGTTTCGCCGACCAAGGGCTGGGCGTTCAGCACGGTCAGTCCGGTTTTTCCGGCGTGTTCCAGCGTGTCGTGCATGGTGGCCTCGTGCGAACGGTGTGCGTTTACGGGTAAGGTGATACAAGTGTGCCCGGGAAAACGGGGGGCATTGCAATGAAAATCCAGACCGCGACGCCGGTCGAGATACTCGACACCATGCAGATGGCACAGGCCGATCGTCTTGCGGTTGAGCACGGTGTTTCTGGAATGGCCCTGATGGAAGCTGCGGGGCGTGCCGTTGCGCGTGCGGCGCAGAAGATGGGCAGGCCCTGTCGCACGCTGGTCTTGTGCGGCCCCGGCAATAATGGCGGTGATGGATATGTCGCCGCACGCCTGCTGCACCAGATGGGCTGGCCGGTTGCGGTTGCCGCACTGGCTCCGCCGCGCGCGGGCAGCGATGCGGCGCTGGCGGCAGCCCGCTGGGACGGGCCGATGTTACCGTTCACAGCAGAGGAGGCACAGCGCGCGCATCTGGTGATCGACGCAGTGTTCGGCGCCGGGTTGACGCGCAATGTGGACGGTCTTGTGGAAGACGTATTGCGGGCCAGCCGACGCATTCTGGCGGTGGATGTTCCGTCCGGCCTGAATGGCAGCACCGGGCAGGTGCATGGCTATGCGCCGCACGCGGCTGCAACCGTGACGTTCTTTCGCCTGAAGCCCGGGCATGTGCTGTATCCGGGGCGCGGCTTGTGCGGGCATGTGGTGCTGGCCGATATCGGCATCCCGGCGCAGGTGCTGGCAGAAATCCGTCCCGCCACGCGTCTGAATGCACCGGACAGCTGGAGGCATCTGTTATCGGGGCCACCAGCCGAGGCGCATAAATACACACGCGGAACCGTGGCCATTCTGGCGGGCGCCGGTATGCCGGGCGCGGCGCGACTGGTTGCGGCGGCGGCGCGGCGCACGGGTGCGGGACATGTCTCACTGTATGCGGAGAACAGCGACAGTGCGGCAGCCTTGCGCACCACAGAGGCTGGGCTGATCGTCAGTGATGCTGATATGCCCACACGTGCCGACTGTCTGGTGATCGGCCCCGGACTGCCGCCCGATGCAACAACGCGTCTGCGTTTGCGCAATGCACAGGCGACCAATGCGCGCATACTCGCCGACGCGGGCGTGCTGACAAGTTGCGCCGATGATCCGGCGTTGCTGGAAGGCGTCACATGGATCACGCCGCATCATGGCGAATTCAAACGTCTGTTCGGCGCGTATGTCGACAAGTTGCAGGCAGTCCAGACTGCGGCCCGGTGCATTGGTGCTGTGGTGGTGCTGAAGGGGGCGGATACGGTGATTGCCGCACCGGATGGACGCTTGGCCATTAACGCACATGCACCAGCTACGCTGGCCAGTGCCGGCACCGGTGATGTTCTGGCAGGGATCATCGCCGCCCTGGGGGCCGTGCCATGGGCCGACCCGTTCGATGCTGCCTGTGCCGCCGTATGGTTGCACGGAGAAGCCGGATATTGCGCTGGGCGCGATCTTGTCGCGGAAGATTTGCCTGCCAACCTGCCTGCTGCGATCATGAGGGCTGAAACATCGTCCTACGTATTCGGACGGAGATGAGGGCCAGGGGAAGCAATGGACATTGCGACACAGAATGCCGGGCTTCTCGATCGTGCGCTGAAACGCGTTGGTGTTCTCTGGCGCGACATGGCAGCCGCTGTCACCGGGGACGAGGACTCCAGTATCGCCAGTCAGATGCAGGCATGTCTGCAGGCGCGTGGCGGCGAGGTTTCTGCCCGTAACCGGGCAGCTAAACTTGCACAGACATATCTGACTCTGGATGACGCCCGGCGCGGGGATTTCCTGCGCACTCTGGCGAGCTTCGACGCCGATGCGACACTTGTGCGCAAGGCAGCCGAGGATCTGTTACAGGCCGAAGATGTTGCTTCTGCACAGGCGCGTCTGCGTCGTGCTCTGGAGCCACCGCACATTCGTCTGCTGACCCAGTTCATCGCCATTCCGGACGGTGTTGAATTTCTGGTCGAGATGCGGGCCAATCTGTTGCGCCTGGCAAAAAACGATGCCGGTTTGCGCGCGCTGGATGTGGATCTGCGGTCTTTGCTGTCCACGCTGTTCGATGTCGGGTTTCTGGAGCTGAAACGCATCGACTGGAACAGCCCCGCTGCATTGCTGGAAAAACTGGTGCGCTATGAAGCAGTGCACCAGATCCGTTCATGGCGCGATCTGAAGAACCGGCTGGATTCCGACCGGCGCTGCTATGCGTTCTTTCATCCGCGTATGTCCGATGAACCGCTGATCTTCGTCGAGGTGGCGCTGGTGCGCGGCATGACCGGCAGCGTGCAGTATCTGCTGGATGAAAGCGCACCGCCGCTCGACCCGCGACAGGCCGATACGGCGATCTTCTATTCGATCAGCAACTGCCAGCCGGGGCTTGCGGGAATTTCGTTCGGGAATTTTCTCATCAAGCAGGTGGTGCAGCTTCTGTCGGATGAACTCCGTAACCTGAAAACATACGCCACGCTTTCACCCATGCCGGGTTTCCGGCGCTGGCTGGCCAGCATTGCTCCGGAAGAGCTGGGCACGACCGACGAGGAAAGTGCCGCGCTGATCGCGCTGATGCCCGAGGCAGAACATGCACTCGCCGCCTTGCAGGCTCTGCTGGGGCGCCGGGGGTGGCAGCGCGATCTGTCGAAAACCGCCACCATCGAACCGGTGTTGATGCGGCTGGCTGCCCGATACCTGACCATTGTGGGGAAGGGGGCGCGGGCGGCAGATCCGGTGGCGCATTTCCATCTCTCGAACGGCGCGCGGATCGAACGGATCAATTTTCTGGGGGACGTCTCCGAGAAGGGGCTGAAGGAGAGCGCCGCCCTGATGGTCAACTACCTTTACGACCCCGGCAAGATCGAACAGTATCACGAGGACTACGTCGGAGAAGGAAAGCGGCACGCATCGCCCGGGATCAGGCGACACGCACGCTGAACACACGACGTCTGGGGGGACACGCAGATGGATGCAGCACTTTCGGCGAACACACGCGAACTCGAGATGCTGCACGCAATCGAGAAGAAGCTGCTGTGGCTTTCCGCGTGGATGATCCATCACGCCAACCACATCCGCCCCAACCGTGACGGGCTGAAGGTTGGCGGGCATCAGGCGTCATGTGCGTCGATCGTCTCGGCGCTGACTGCCCTTTATTTTGGTGTGCTGCGTCCGCAGGACCGCGTGGCGGTGAAGCCGCATGCGGGGCCGGTGTTTCATGCCGCCAATTACCTGTTCGGCCGAGTGGAAAAAGACCGCCTGGCCACGCTGCGCCAGTTCGGCGGCATCCAACCATACCCATCGCGCGCCAAGGATGGCGGCGAGGTGGATTTCTCGACCGGTTCGGTCGGGCTTGGCGTGGCGATGACGGTGTTCTCGTCACTGATGCAGGACTATGTGCACGCGCATCACCTGGCGCGCGAGGGCCTGCCGCGTGGACGGCATGTCGCCATCATGGGCGATGCGGAGCTGGACGAGGGCAGTATCTACGAGGCGCTGCTTGAAGGCTGGAAGCACGATGTGCGCGATGTGTGGTGGGTGATCGACTATAACCGCCAGAGCCTCGACAGCGTTGTGCCGGATCGTCTGTTTGGGCGCATAGAAGGTTTGTTCCGCGACATGGGCTGGAATGTCGTGATGCTGAAATACGGCCGCAAGCTGCAGGCCGCGTTCGAGCATCCGGGTGGCGAGGATCTGCGTCGCTGGATCGATGACTGCCCCAACAGCCTGTATTCGGCGCTGACGTTCCAGGGCGGTGCAGCTTGGCGCACGGCGCTGCTGGCGGAACTGGGGCGCAGTCCCATCCGTGCGCTGATCGATAAAACATCCGATGACGATCTGGCCACGCTGATGACCAATTTGGGTGGGCACGACACCGAAACCCTGCTGGAGGCATTCCGCGCGGCCGATGCAGCGGGCGATCAGCCGACGGCGTTTATCGCCTATACAGTCAAAGGTCTTGGCCTGCCGTTTGCGGGGCACAAGGACAACCATTCGGGCATGATGACGCCCGCGCAGATGGAAAGCTTCCGCGATGCCATGGGCATTACGCCGGGCGCGGAGTGGGAGAAGTTCGCCGGTCTCACCATCCCCGTGGCCGACCTGGAGCGCTTCATCCAGTCGTGCCCGTTCGCGCAGAAACTCACCCTCGAAGGCCGCTGCCTGACCGCACCGAAAGTGCATGTCCCCGCCGTACTGCCCGGCCCGCCGAGCGCCGGACGCAAGGTCTCGACCCAGGCGGGATTTGGCGAAATCCTGGCCGAGATCGGGCGTGCGCAGGGGGACTGTGCGGGGCTTGCCAAAAGCATCGCGACCACCAGTCCGGATGTGACGGTTTCCACCAATCTGGGGCCATGGGTAAACCGGCGCGGCATCTTCGACCGGCATCTGAAGAACGACGTATTCCGCGACGCCAAGCTGGCATCCGCGCAACGCTGGGGCATGTCGCCAACCGGGCAGCACCTCGAGCTTGGGATCGCGGAGTTGAACCTGTTCCTCGCCATGGGGGCGATGGGGCTGTGCGATCGCCTGTTCGGCGCGCGTGTGTTGCCGGTGGGGACGGTGTACGATCCGTTCGTCAATCGCGGCCTCGATGCGATGATCTACGCCTGCTACATGGATGCACGTTTCCTGCTGGTGTCTACACCATCGGGGCTGACGTTGGCGCCCGAAGGTGGGCAGCATCAGTCCATCAATACACCGTTGATCGGTATGGCGCAGGACAGGCTGCATGCGTTCGAACCGGCCTATGTGGACGAACTCGCCATCCTGATGCGCCATGCCTTCGCGCATATGCAGGAAGAGGACGGAGCATCCGTCTGGTTGCGCCTGTCGACGCGTATGCTGGACCAGCCTGAACGCAAACTGGACCCGGACGCGGTGATCGCCGGGGCTTACTGGGCCGTGCCGCCGGTCGAGGGTTCACGCATCGCCATCGTCTATCAGGGGGCCGTCGCTCCCGAGGTTCTGGCTGCGTTCGAGGAATTGCACACCGAGGAACCGGGTGCCGGACTGTTGGCTGTCACCAGTGCCGATCGGCTGCATGCAGGATGGCTGGCCGCCCAGCGCGCGCGCCAGGCCGGAGAGCGCGGAGCGCGGAGTTATCTGGAAAAATTACTGGCACCAATGGACCGTAATGCGGCGCTGGTGACCATCCTCGATGGGCATCCCGCGACATTGGGCTGGATGGGCAGCGTTCGGGGGCAGCATACAGTGCCGCTTGGGCCAGAAAATTTCGGGCAGGGGGGAGATCTTCCGGACCTGTATGGCGCCTATCGCATGGATAGCAGCGCCATTCTGGATGCGTGCGCTCAGGCGTTGCTGTCGTCGTCCGGTGTCTGAGCTGAAGGCTGCGCAGCTTCGCTGAGATGCGCCATCATCCCGGCGCGGTCGGCCAGAGTGTGGGTCTGCATCTGCATCTGCCCGACCTGATCCTTCAGGGTCGCAAGGCGGTCGCGATATGCACCGACATTGTCGCCGAGTTTCGACATTGAACTACGCAGATCGGTGATCCCGGTGCGCAGATTGGCAACAGCGACACGCTGTTCGGTTAGGGCGTTTTCCAGCACTTCCAGAGCACGGCGCAGGCGTTCGCTGGGATCGGCACCAGCGTCTGCCGAAACGGATGAACGTGGGGGGAACGGAATGATATCGGCTCCAGCGATTGCTTCAGGCATTGGGAAGGCCTTATTGAATAATTGTAATGTAGGTTAATAAATTAGATACTCTATCAATATTGTCAACACTTGGTTTTAAACAATGGGCGATCCCATATGCTGGAATCGCCCATTTTGTTTTTGAATTTATCCGTGAGCAGCCGTACGCGCCATGACGTTTGCTTCTGCTGGGGCCGGCGTCTTCGCGCCGGGCAGGGGCAGATGCTGTGTCGGCACTGTTTCTTTCGGCTTGCTCGGCAGCGCTGCCACCAGCGAGACCACAACCGCCGCCAGATAGGGCATCGACTGCACGAACAGCACGATGCACCACAGCATGGCTTCACGCGTCGAGAAGCGGTGCGCCAGTGCAACGCCGATCATCGCGGCCCATGTGGCGAGCAGGATCAGCAGCTCCTCGCGTGCCATCACCAGCCCCTGCACGAAGGCGGGGGCGTCGGCCATTTTGGGGGTGCGCAGGAACGGGGCCGAACGGATCACCAGACCCTTCAGCACCGCCTTGCCGATAGTGTGCGACAGCGCCAGCCCACCTAGAGCCGCCGCCAGACGATTGCCGAAGCTGGTCGGCACGCGCGCCTTATACAGCGTCATGATCTGGGCGATCTTGAACACGAACAGTCCGATCGAGGGGATCATGAACAGCGCAATCGGGAAGTCGAACCGCATCGGCGCGATAATCAGTCCCAGCGACCACACCAGCCCGGCCATCAGGAACACCACGCCCAGCGCGTCGCCCACCCATGGCAGCCAGCCCATCACGAAGGACCAGCGCTGCCCCAGGGTGAGTTCACGGTTGAACGGGTTCAGCAGCGCGCCCATGTGCCCGCGCACGATCTGCATCGCGCCATAGGCCCAGCGGAAGCGCTGCTTGCGGAAGGCGGCAAAGTCGTCCGGCATCACGCCGCGGCCGAAGGACTGGTTCACGTAGATTGCTTCCCAGCCGTCGCGGAACAGTTTCAGGCCCAGTTCGGCGTCTTCGCAGATCGTCCATTCGGACCAGTCGCCCGCGTTGCGCAGTGCTTCGCGCCGCACCAGAGTCATCGTGCCGTGCTGGATGATGCCGTTGCGTTCGTTGCGCGTCACCATGCCCAGATGGAAGAAGCCCGCGTATTCCCAGAACATCAGGCGTTTGAAGAAGCTGCCATCGTTGTCGCGATAATCCTGCGGCGACTGGGTGAAGCCCACGCGCGGGTCGGCAAAGAACGGCACCATGCGGCGCAGCCAGTCCGAATTCACAATGTAATCGCTGTCGATCACGCCGACAATTTCGGCATCCGGCGCGGTTTCGCGCAGACCGAAGTTCAGCGCGCCCGCCTTGTAGCCGGGCCACTTGCCCAGATGGAAGAAGCGGAAGCGCGCACCCAGACGGGCACAATGTTCAGCCACCGGTTCCCACAAATTCGGGTCCATGGTGTTGTTGTCGATCACCAGTACTTCGAAGTTCGGGTAGTCCAGTTCCGCCAGCGCATCCAGCGTCAGACGCACCATTTCCGGCGGTTCGTTGCAGATGGGAATGTGGATCGACACTTTCGGCATCTTCGTCGATGCGGGGGCAGCCACCGGCGTGAAGCGACGACGCCACACACGGCCCCAGACAGTTTCCGCCATCTCGAATGTGTCGGCCATCAGCAGCACCAGCAGCAGGATTTGCCCGGCGATCAGCGCCGACCACACTGCTGCGGCGAAGTGCGACAGATATGTCGTGCTCATCATCAGCAGCACGCAGGTCAGCGACGCGCAGAACAGCTGCGCCATGCCCGCCATCAGCAACTTGCCCGGCATGCGGATGTCCGGGCGGCGCCACAGCAGCACGCCCGCCACCACAACACCGGCCAGCGCGGCGCCCAGCGCCCAGCGCAGCCAGTTCGGATATTCTTCCACCGGCCCGGTCAGCAACCATTTCGGCGCGCGGTCCAGGTCGTACATGCCCCAGTAACCGGCTGCCAGACCTTCGAAGCTGGTCTTCCAGGGCTGATCGAACGCTTCCATCACGAAGTAGTCGAGGTTGCGTTTCTGCGCTTCGATGAAGAAGCGGCGCATGAAATCGGCCTGGTTCACCACACTGGCCCGCGCAGCCCCGGTATCGCGCGCACGCGACGGCCAGCCCACTTCGCCGATGACGATCTGCTTGTTCGGATACATCGCCTGCACCGCATCGAGCTTTTCCATGATGAAGCGCATGGCGTCGTCGACCGGCAAGCCTTCCCAATAAGGCAGCAGATGGATGGTGATGAAATCGACCGCGCTGCCCAGTTCCGGGTGGTCCAGCCACACATGCCACGGTTCGGCGGTGGACACGGGCTTGCCCGGCACGGCGGCGCGCACCTGTTCCATATAGCGGATGAGCTGCGTCGTGGTCAGGTCGGCACGCAGGATAACTTCGTTACCGACCAGAATGCGCGCGACATTGGGATTTTGCGCGGCAGCGATCTGGCGGCGAATTTCGTCGGCGTTCAGTTCCAGACGTGTGTCGAGCCACGACCCCAGCGTGATCGACAGCGGCAGGTCGCGCGCCAGTTCGGGAATCCGGTCCAGACCACCCTGCATACCGTAGGTGCGGATATTGTTGGTCTGCGTGGCGATCATCTCGAGGTCGCGGCGGATGGTGTCGGCGGCAGGCCAGCTGCCGTCTTCGGCCGACTGTCCACGCTGGAAGGGCGAGAATGCAAACCCGGTCACGCGGCCGTTGAAGTCGGGCAGGGTGGTGGCAGGGCGGTTCCAGGCCCACCACAGACCCACCTGCAGCACGGCCATCATGAGCAGTGCCAGCAGCGTCGTAGGGCTGGCCCAGCTCCGCCGGAGCGGTGTGGCGCGGAAAGAGGCCTGCGAAGGCTGGCTTTGCGGGGCGCGGATCTCGTTCATCAACTGGGCCGGTCCGTGCTTGGGGTGGGCCGGGCCTGTCGCTACAGGCCGGTCCCATACGGACAGACGGGCACGTTCCGCTCTCCGTTATGCATATAATCATCGAACGGTGCGGCAGCGGACGGACCGGAATGGGGCAAAATTGGGGCAAATGGCCTAAATCGGAGGGCAAGCGCAAAAATATGCGTCCGGGCGATCCAGAGGTATAAAGAGTTTCGCTACCCACTGGAGATTCGATGAGCGCCGTTTTCGAGATTCTGTTGATTTTGTTCCTGATCGTCCTGAACGGTCTGTTCGCGATGGGCGAACTGGCGATCGTCTCGGCCCGGCGCGCCCGGCTGGCGGCGCTGGAGCAGAAGGGGGACACGGGGGCTGCTCTGGCCGCTGAACTGGCCAGGGACCCGCAGCGCTTTCTGCCCACGGTGCAGATCGGTATTACGTTAATCGGCATTCTGGCGGGCGCGTTCGGTGGCGCGCGACTGTCGGCGACGCTGGGGACGTGGCTCGATACGGTGGGTGCTGCGCCGTATGGCGAGAATATTGCGTTTGGGGTGGTGGTGGTCATCATCACCTATCTGTCGGTGGTGATCGGCGAACTGGTTCCCAAGCAGTTGGCCTTGCGCGCGCCTGAACGGATTGCGGCGCGGCTGTCCCGGCCGCTGGCGTTTCTGGCGCGGTTGTCGCTGCCGGTGGTGTGGCTGCTGTCGCATTCGTCGTCCGCCGTCATGCGGCTGCTGGGCGCGCATCGGGCACAGGATTCAGGCGTGACCGAAGAAGAGGTCAAGGCGCTGGTCGAGGAAGGCACACAGGCCGGCGTGCTGGAAGTGGAAGAGCGCGACATGATCTCGCGCGTCCTGCGTCTGGCGGACCGGCCCGTGCGCGCCATCATGACGCCACGTAACGATGTGGACTGGATCAACCTGCAATCCGGGCCGGACGATGTAACGGCGCGGATCAGGTCCTCGCCGCATGCGCGGTTTATTGTGTGTGACGGCGATATCGACAACGTGGTCGGTGTGGTGCTGGTGAAGGATGTTCTGGATCAGGTGTTGGCGGGAGGCACGGTGCAGATCCGCCGCCTGGTCCATAAACCGATTATTCTGCCCGATACGGTGAACGGGCTGGACGCGATGGAAAAACTGCGCGCCGACCCGATGGGGCTGGCGCTGGTGATGGACGACTATGGCAGTTTCGAAGGCGTGGTGACGGCGGCCGACCTGCTGGAGGCCATCGTCGGCGAGCTGGCGGAAAGCCACAGCGAACCGGATTCCTTTACTGTGCGGGCAGATGGATCGCTGCTGATCGACGGCATGGCCTCGATCGACGAAGTGCGCACCCGTCTGGAACTGGCTGCGTTACCGGCCGAGGGCACGTATCACACGCTGGCCGGGTTACTGCTGGCACTGTTGCGTCGTCTGCCGCGCGAGGGCGATCGGATCGTGTTCGGCGGCTGGCGGTTCGAAGTGGTCGATGTCGATGGACGTCGTGTGGACAAGGTGCTGGCCGTGCGCGAGAGCGCAGATAATTAAGACTGCGAACGTATGAAGTTGGCCACGAATTCGGTGGCAGGGTTTGACTGCAATTCCTCGGGCGTGCCGATCTGTTCGATCTGGCCGTTACGCATCACCGCGATGCGGTCGGCCAGATGGGATGCTTCGGCCTGGTCGTGAGTGACGAAGATGCTGGTCAGGTTCAGGCGTTCATGCAGGCCGCGCAGCCAGTCGCGCAGGTCCTCGCGCACCTGGGCGTCCAGCGCGCTGAACGGTTCGTCCAGCAGCAGGACGGGGGGCTGAATGGCCAATGCGCGGGCCAGTGCCACACGCTGGCGCTGCCCGCCTGAAATGCGGTCCGGGTAACGGTCGGCCAGTTCGGGGATCTGTACCAGGTTGAGAAGGTCGTTCACCCGGTCGCTAATTTCGGACCGGGACGGCCGGTTGGCGCGCGGGCGCACGCGCAGCCCGAAGGCGATGTTCTCGAACACCGTCATGTGGCGGAACAGCGCGTAATGCTGGAACACGAACCCGATATGGCGCAATCGTGCGGGCACGTGTTCCATGTTCTGGCCAGCAATGCGGATGGTGCCGGCATCAATGCTCTCAAGCCCCGACAGCGCCCGCAGCAATGTCGTCTTGCCGGAACCGGACGGGCCGAGCAGGGCCACGAACTCGCCTTCGGTCACGGACAGGTTGATGCCGTCCAGCACGTCGATCAGTCCGAAACGCTTGTAGATGTCGTGTGCTTCTACGCTCATTACATATGCCCGCTGCCTGTGTGTGCCGTCTTGCGTGCCACGATGCTTTTGGCCGCCAGTGTGACGATAGCCAGCAATGCGAGCAAGGCTGCGACTGCAAAAGCCGCCGATGCCTGATAATCGTTGTAGAGGATCTCGACATGCAGCGGCATGGTGTTCGTCCAGCCGCGGATATTACCCGACACGATAGACACCGCGCCGAATTCCCCCATGGCGCGCGCATTGCACAACAGCACGCCGGACAGCAGTGCCCAGCTGATATTGGGCAACGTCACCCGCATGAAGATCTGCCAGCCCGATGCGCCGAGGGTGACGGCGGCTTCTTCTTCCTCGCGCCCCTGTTCCTGCATCAAGGGGATCAGTTCGCGGGCGACGAACGGGAAGGTGACGAACAGCGTTGCCAGTATCAGACCGGGGACCGCGAAGATGATGGTGATATCCATGCTTTTCAGCCACGGGCCGAGCCATCCGTATTCTCCGAACAGCAGCACCAGCACCAGACCGGCGATGACGGGCGATACAGACAGCGGCAGTTCGATCAACGCCAGCAGCAGCGTCTTGCCCGGGAAGTCGAACTTGGCGATGCACCACGCCGCCGCCAAACCGCCCGTCAGGTTGATGACGACGCTGCAGCCAGCCACCAGCAATGTCAGACGAATGGCGGACAGTGCATCGTGGTCGGTGATGGAGTCCAGCGCGAAGGTGATCCCTTTGCGGAAGGCTTCCAGAAACACCACGATCAATGGCAGCAGCAGAAAGAACCCCAGCAGGCCGAGCGTGAGCAGGATCAGAAATATGCGAACGCCCCGCGGATCTTCGGTTGCTTTTCTCATGCAGGCTCCCAATAGCGCATACGCTTGCGCAGATAGCCAAGCAGCAACAGCAGAACGAACGACAGCAGCAACATCGTCAACCCCAGGGCCGCAGCGCCTGCGTAGTTATGCTGTTCTTTCTGGATGACGATCAGCTGCGGTGCAATCTGACTGACCAATGGAATATTGCCCGCAATGAAAATCACCGACCCGTATTCACCAACAGTGCGCGCGAAGGCCAGCGTGAAACCGGTGACCAGTGTTGATCCCAGCACCGGCAGGATCAGGCGGCGGAAGGTCTGCCAGCGGTTGGCACCCAGTGTGGCGGCCGCTTCCTCGATATCGTGTGACATGTCCATCAGCACAGGCTCCAGCGTGCGCACGATAAACGGCAGCCCCACGAACATCAGCGCCAGCAGAATACCCGTTCTGTTATAGGCAAGCTGGATGCCGAACGGCGCGAAGAAGCTGCCAACCCAGCCGTCCGGTGCGTAAATGTTTGTCAGCGCAATACCCGCCACGGCGGTTGGCAGCGCGAAAGGCAGATCGATGATCGCATCGGCAATGCCGCGCCCCGGAAAGCGATAACGCACCAGCACCCAGGCGATCAGCAATCCGATCGGCACATCGATAAACGCCGCCAGCAGCGCCACGCCGAACGACAGGCTCAACGAACTGACGGCGGCGGGGGAGGTGATGAACTGCCAGAACCCGTTCAGCCCCAGCTCCCACGGCCGCACGACCAGCGTGGTCAGCGGCAGCAGGATCAGCACGCTCAGCCACGTCAGCGTGATCCCCAGCGTCAGACCAAACCCGGGAATGGCACTGTGCGGCCACAGGGAAGGGGTGCGACGTCGGGTTTTCTCCATCATCGGCTCGGCTGGTAGATGCGGTCGAACGTGCCGCCATCGTCGAAATGCGTGCGCTGGGCTTCGCGCCAGCCACCCATGTCGGCAATGGTGACCATCTCCATGGCGGGGAAGCGCTGGGCGTATTTTGCCAGAATATCGGCATGGCGCGGGCGGTAGAAATGTTCAGCGATCAATGTTTGTGCCTCTTGCGTGTAGAGGTGTCCCAGATAAGCCTCGGCCAATGCGCGCGTGTTCTTCTGATCGACGATGCGATCGACGACCGATACACATGGCTCCGCCAGAATAGAGAGCGGCGGGTAGATAAATTCAAGCTTGTCCGGGCCAAGTTCCTTCTGCGCCAGATGCGCTTCGTTCTCCCACGCCAGCAGGACGTCGCCGATATTGCGCTGGGCAAAGGTGACGGTCGCGCCGCGTGCCCCCGTGTCGAGCAGCGGCACGTTCTGGAAGATTTTCTTCATGAATTCGCTGGCCGTTTCGGCATTGCCGCCTGGCTTGCGCAGCGCCCAGGCCCAGGCGGCCAGATAATTCCAGCGCGCGCCGCCCGATGTTTTCGGGTTGGGTGTAATCACCGAAACACCCGGCCGGGCCAGGTCGTCCCAGGTGCGGATATTCTTCGGGTTGCCCTTGCGCGTCAGGAAAATAACGGTCGAGGTATAGGGCGCGCTGTTCTCGGGCAGGCGCTTCTGCCAGTCGGCGGCGATCATCCCCTGATCGGCAATCGCGTCGATGTCGTAGGCAAGAGCGAGCGTTACAACATCGGCCTGCAGCCCATCGATCACCGAGCGCGCCTGTCGGGCCGAACCGCCATGCGATGTGTTGACCCGCATCGGCACGCCGCCGTTCTTTTGCCAGTGTTCGGCGAACAGGGCGTTATAGGCGCGATAGAATTCCCGGGTCGGATCGTACGAGACGTTCAACAACTGCAGCGGGGTCTGTGCGTGGCCGCGCGTGGTGGCTGCAAGCAGCAGCGCTGTGGCGAGCACCTGGCGGCGGCTGGTGTGCGGGGTATGCATAAGCAGCGTCCTCCATTGTTGCCTTATTCTACCGGGGGGCATGGCGGGGTGTTCAACACTTTAATGCCAGCGATGCAGATTTTACGAATCTGCCATGTCGCAGCCACTAAAATAAATGCACGCCCCAATGGAACGATCTGTACCTCACATCGTTATTAAAGGTAACCGGCCTGGCGCGTGATGTTCCAGAAACGGCTGAATGCATATTTTTTACGGTATTCAACCGTCGGTTAACCTGCCGACTGTATGCCTTGTCCATTAACGGAGTTTGATATGCTGAAATCTTACGTCATCGAAGTGGATGGTATTTTCGCAGGGGCGGCAATCCCGCAGAATAATGGTCATTTCCGGTTTGTTCCGGTCGATACCCGCATGCAACGCATTCGTGACAGCATCTGGCCAACATTGAGCGAGCTGCGCCGTGAAGCGCGTTTGTTGTTGAAGCCTCGCATGGAAATGCTGATGCATTGATTTGCCAGAATTACAGACTACATGCGGCTCTTGACGTTTGGTCTGGAAAGCCGCATGTAGTCTGACACGCCCGTAACCGGGCCGCGGTAATTTGAAGTTGCAGCTTGCCCCGCGTCACCAAACGCTAAAGCGCCACGAAGTGCCTTCGTGGTCGATCGCGTAACTAGGAGATCACCACGGTGGACACACTCCCACCGCAGACCGTGACGAATACACAGGCCGATGCTGTTTGCCTGACGGGACTGCACAAGAAATTTTCGACCGGCACCGTTGCCCTCAACGACGTGTCCCTGTCCGTAAAGCGTGGCGAGATCTTCGGGATCGTCGGACGTTCCGGGGCGGGGAAGTCCACGCTGATCCGCTGCATCAATCTGCTGGAGCGCCCGGATGCGGGCCGTGTGCAGGTGAATGGGCTGGATATGCTGAGCCTGGGCAGTCACGACCTGCATCAGGCGCGGCGCGGGATCGGGATGATCTTCCAGCACTTCAACCTGCTGTCTTCAGCCACGGTGGCCGAAAATATCGCCTTTCCGCTGGCCATTGCTGGTGTGCCGCGCAAGCATCGCGAAGCGCGTGTGCAGGAACTGCTGCCGCTGGTCGGGCTAGAAGGGCGGGGGAACCATTACCCGGCGCAGCTTTCCGGCGGGCAGAAGCAGCGCGTGGGGATTGCGCGCGCGCTTGCCAGCCGCCCATCGATCCTGCTGTGCGACGAAGCGACCAGCGCGCTGGATCCCGAAACCACTACCGATATTCTCCGGCTGATCCGTGAGCTGCGCGACCAGCTTGGGCTGACGGTACTGCTGATCACGCACGAAATGGCGGTGGTGAAATCCATCTGCGATCGTGTGGCGGTGATGGAGCGCGGGCAGGTGATCGAACACGGCCCGGTATTCGACGTCTTCACCCGCCCGCAACAGGAAACCACGCGCAGCTTTGTGTCCGAAGTGATCGGCGATGCCATTCCGCCCGGCACCGTCGCGCGTCTGCCAACCCCGGATACGGGCGAAGCGCGCATGTTGCTGCGTATCCTTTTCGCTGGGCAGAACAGTACGCGCGCCGTGATCAGCGAAGCGAGCCGGCGGTTCAATATCGACCTCAACATCGTATCGGGTCGCATCGACGAGATCGGCGGCGAGCCCTATGGAATCATGGCGGTGGCGGCCTATGGCAGCAGCGCCGCGCTGATGTCTTTCATGGACTGGTTGCGGGAACTGCGCCTCGACGTTGCGGTGGTGCCCGAGCCTCAGGGGGGTATCTGACATGTGGTTATCTCCGGCCATGATCGACCTGCTGATCGGCGCGTTTTGGGAAACCGGAATCATGGTGGCGGTGTCGCTGCTGATTGCGGTGATCATTGGTCTGCCGCTCGGTGTGCTGCTGATGATTTCGTCACCCGGGCAGATCGGTGAAAACGCTTGGCTGAACAAGCCGCTGGGGCTGTTCGTCAACGCGATCCGTTCGACGCCATTTATCATCCTGATGGTAGCGATTGTGCCGTTCACGCGTCTGGTGGCGGGTACATCAATCGGCACCAGCGCGGCTATCGTGCCGCTGGCCATCGCCGCCACGGCGTTCATCGCGCGCCTGTTCGAGAATGCGCTGCGCGAAGTGGATCGCGGGCTGATCGAGGCAGCGCAGGCCATGGGTGCCACGCGGTTGCAGATCATCACACGCGTGTTGCTGCCCGAAGCAATGCCGGGGCTGATTTCCGCGGTCACGGTCACTGTTGTCGGGCTGGTCGGGTTTTCCGCCATGGCGGGCGCGGTTGGCGGGGGCGGGCTGGGCGATCTGGGGATCCGGTTCGGCTATCAGCGCTTCATGCCCGAGGTGATGATCATCGTCGTGGTGATCCTGATCGTGCTGGTGCAGGCGCTGCAATCGCTCGGCGATTTCCTCGTGCAGCGGCGACGCCGCAAGTAGCTTCATTCTTTCAATCTGACTGCTCTGTCGAAAAGGACGTCTGCCATGGATATCACCCGTCGCCGCCTTTCGTTGCTGGCGCCTGCTGTGCTGACACTGCCGTTCATCCATACGGCGCGTGCACAGACGCCCCTCATCGGGTCCGAAGCGCGCCCGCTGAAGATCGGGGTCACTGCCGGTCCTCATGCGCAGATCATGGAAAAGCTGCACGAGATCAATGCGCCGAAGGGGTTCTTCCTGCGCGTAGTTGAATTCCAGGATTACGTGCAGCCGAACACTGCGCTGAACGCGGGCGATCTGGATGCGAACAGCTTCCAGCACCAGCAGTTCCTCGACCAGACAGTGCGCGATCGTGGCTATGATCTGGTGTCGATCGGCAAGACGGTGATCTTCCCGATGGGTATGTATTCGCGCCGCATCAAGACGCTGGCGGAACTGCCGAGCGGTGCACGCATCAGCATTCCGAACGATCCCACCAATGGCGGACGCGCGCTGGTGCTGCTGGCCCAGGCCGGTGTGCTGACGCTGAAGCCCGGTGCGGATTATCGGGCCACGGTGATGGATATCGTCACCAATCCGAAGAACGTGCGCATCGTCGAGCTGGAAGCAGCGCTGCTGCCGCGCAGTCTGGAAGATGTGGACGCTGCAGTGATCAATGCGAACTACGCGCTGCCGGCCGGGCTGAACCCGGGCAAGGACTCGCTTGTTGCCGAAGCTGGCGGTGAAAGCCCGTATGCGAACGTGATCGCCGTTAAGCGTGCCAATGCGGATGCAGCATGGGCGAAGAAGCTGATTGAACTGTACCATACGCCGGAAATCCGCTCGTTTGTGCAGACGACGTTTGTCGGGTCGATCATCCCGGCATTCTGAGCAAAGTAAAAATAAAAATACGAGGAAACATGTCCATACAACGTCGATCCGTTCTGCTTGCCGCTGGCGCCCTGGCTCTGCCGGGGATCGCCAGGGCGGAAGATGCCATCGGCAGCACAGCCCGCCCGATCCGGGTGGGGGTGACTGCCGGGGTGCACGCCGAAGTGCTGGAAAAAGTCCGCGATGTGCTGGCGCGTGATGGTGTTGTTGTGAAGATCACCGAATTTGGCGACTTCATTCAACCCAACGTGGCGCTGGTGGCTGATGATCTGGATGCCAATACCTATCAGCATCTGCCGTTCCTCGAAGCGCAGCGTCGGGACCGTGGCTACCGGCTTGCGCCGGTGGGGCGCACGGTGTTGACGGTGATGGGCGTGTTCAGCCGCAAATACACCAACCTGGCCGACCTGCCACAGGGTGCGCGCGTTGCCATCCCGAACGACCCGACCAATGGTGGGCGCGCCTTGCTGCTGCTGGCGCAGAGCGGTGTCATCAAGCTGCGCGACGGTGCGGATTTCCGCGCCACTGTGGCCGACATTGTGGGCAACCCCCGCGGTGTTCGCATTGTGGAGCTGGAAGCGGCGCAGATTGCACGGTCTCTGGACGATGTGGATGCGGGTGCGATCACCGGCAACTACGCGGTGCCCGCCGGGTTGAATCCGCTGAAGCAGGGGCTGGCGATCGAGACGATCGACAGTGTCTACACCGTGCTGGTCGTCGTGCGCGAAGGCGACGAGAACAAGCCCTGGGCGCAGGCGCTGGCCAAGGGGTATGCCCACCCCGATGTGCGTCAGTTTGTGCTGGATAAGTTTGGCGGCGCGGTGATCCCCGGCGTTGCGTGAATACAAATCGAGGTGGCATCGCAGCCACCTCGGTTATTTTCTATCCTGCTGTGGAGACGTAGGCGCGCAGGCTGTCCACCTCATGCGCCTGTTCCCCAAGGCGGGCTTTGACGATATCGCCGATCGACACCATCCCCACCAGAACACCATCGGCCACCACCGGAATATGTCGGAAGCGACTGGCTGTCATCAGCTCCATCGCGGACGAGACGGTGGTGTCGGGGGCGGCAGTGCGCACGGTGCGGGTCATGATCTGCCCGGCAATCATGCCCAGCGCATCGGCACCATTCAGACTGATGGCGCGCACGATGTCGCGCTCGCTGATGATGCCGAGGATTTCGCGTGCTTTTCCAAGCACCAGAATGGCACCAATCCGGTGCTGGCTGAGCAGGTTGGCGACGTCGGCAATGGTCACATCGTCGGATGTGGAAATAACCTCGTGCCCTTTATGGCGTAAAATATGTGCAATCGTCATGGTTTCGGTCCTTCCCCTTCAAGACCCCGGTCTTTAAGTCTGCCGGAGTTCAATGATGGCGAAACCGCACGATCGTATGCAATAAAAACCTCCCGCAAGGGTGCATTTTTTCATGCGGTAACCCGCAACGCAGGGAGGCTACCAACCGGCCCGAATGCAGCTATACTGCCGCGCTTCGGAACGACGGACCTTCAATGCGTATTCTCATCACTGGCGGTTGTGGCTTTATCGGCGCGGCGGTTATCCGCCACATCATCCGCCACACGGAACACAGCGCCATCAATGTCGACAAGCTGACCTATGCGGCATCGGAAGATGCGCTTGAGGAAGCGTTGACGCATGCGCGGCATACTCTGGTGGTGGCTGACATCACCGATGCCGCAGCCATGCAGGCGGTCTTCGCGCAGCACACCCCCGACGCCGTGATGCATCTGGCGGCCGAGAGCCATGTGGACCGCTCGATCGACGGATCGGCGCCATTCATCCAGACTAACATCGTCGGCACCTGGACGTTGCTGGAAGCGGCGCGGGCGTACTGGTCGGCACTGCCGCCGGATGCGAAAGCGCGGTTCCGGTTTCATCACGTCTCGACGGACGAGGTATTCGGCACGCTGGGGCCGAACGATCCCGCCTTTACCGAGGACACCAGCTACGATCCGCGCAGCCCGTATTCGGCGTCGAAAGCGGCGTCGGATCATCTGGTGCGCGCGTGGCAGCATACGTATGGGTTCCCGGCTTTCGTCACCAACACGGTGAACAATTACGGCCCGTGGCAGTTCCCGGAAAAGCTCATCCCGCTGGTGACGCTGAATGCACTCGAAGGAAAAGAACTGCCCGTTTATGGCGACGGATCCAACGTGCGCGACTGGCTGTTCGTGGAAGACCACGCCGCCGCACTGGTCACCGCGATCGAGAGCGCGAAGCCCGGCGATACATACGCGATCGGTGGACGGCAGACGCGCAGCAACCTGCAGGTTGTGCAGAGCATCTGCGCCATTCTGGATGAACTCCGCCCTGATCCTGCAGGCCCGCGCACGCGGCTGATCCGCTTTGTGACGGACCGCCCGGGGCACGATTTCCGCTACGCGATTGACCCCACACGCGCCGAGGCGGCACTTGATTGGCGCGCGGCACATGCGTTCGAGGACGGGCTGCGCAAGACCGTGCTCTGGTTGCTGGACAACCGCGCCTGGTGGGAAAATATCCGCGCGGCAAAATACACAGGCGAGCGCCTGGGAAAGGCTGGTTGAGGCGATGAAGGGTATTCTTCTGGCGGGTGGATCTGGCACGCGTCTACACCCGATGACACTGGCCGCGTCGAAGCAGTTGCTGCCGGTGTATGACAAGCCGATGGTGTATTATCCGCTCAGCACGCTGATGCTGGCGGGCATTCGCGACATCATGGTGATCTCGACCCCCGACGACCTGCCGGGGTTCCGTCGCCTGCTGGGCACGGGCGAGCGGTTCGGGGTGCGCTTCACCTATGCCGAACAGCCAAAGCCCGAGGGCATCGCGCAGGCCTTCCACATCGCCGCCGACTGGTTGCAGGGCGAGGCATGTGCGCTGGCACTGGGCGACAACATCATCCACGGCGACAGCCTGTCGGGCATGTTGAAAGTCCTCAGCGAGGGACGCAAAGGCGCGACGGTGTTCGGCTATCAGGTGCGCGACCCGGAACGCTATGGCGTGGTGTGGTTCGACGAGAAAGGCCAGGCGACAGAACTGGTCGAAAAGCCGCAGAACCCCAGTTCGAACTGGGCGGTGATCGGGCTGTATTTCTACGATCACAAGGTGACGGAGATGGCCGCTTCGCTGAAGCCCTCGGCGCGTGGCGAGCTGGAGATCACCGATCTGAACCGCCTGTATCTGGAAGCGGGCGAACTCAACGTCGAGAAGCTGGGGCGTGGTTATGCGTGGCTCGATGCGGGCACGCCGGACAGTCTGTTGCAGGCGGCGGGGTTCGTGCAGACCATCCAGTCGCGACAGGGGCTGCTGATTGGTTGCCCGGAGGAAATCGCGTTCCGGATGGGCTTCATTGATGCGGCGATGCTGAAGGAACAAGCGCGTAAACTGGGCAAGACGGATCTTGGCTTCTACCTGATGCAGATTGCGGAAGGCGGCTGATGGATTGGGCGGGCAAGCGCGTTCTGGTCACGGGCGGCGCCGGGTTTCTGGGCGCCACGTTGTGCCACATGTTGGCCGGGCAGGGCGCGCAGGTCATCGCGCTGGATGCGATGTTCCCCGAGACCGGGGCCAATCGCGCCAACCTTGAAGGCTGTGCGGCGCAACTGGTTGAGGCAGATCTGCGTGATGCAGATCTGACGCAGATCTGCATCGGGCTGGATGCCGTGTTCGACCTGGCGGCGCAGACCAGCCATATGGGCAGTCAGGCCGATCCGCTGGGCGATCTGGACCACAATGCCCGTGCGCGTCTGCGACTGATACTGGCGCTGCGTGCCGGGTCTCCCGCAGCGCGCGTGGTGTATGCATCGACGCGGCAACTCTACGGCAAGCCGCAGTATTTACCAGTGAATGAAGCGCATCCAATTGCACCGCCCGATGCCAATGGCGTGGCAAAGTTCGCAGCGGAGCAATACTGGCTGCTGGAAAACAAGGTGCATGGTCGGCATGTCAGCGCGCTGCGCCTGACCAACTGCTACGGCCCGCGTCTGCGGATCAAGGATGCGAAACAGACCTTCCTCGGCGTCTGGCTGCGACGCGTACTGGAAGGTGTGGCGTTCGAGGTCTGGGGCGGCGCGCAGCAGCGCGACCTTGCCTATGCCGATGATGTGGCCGATGCGTTTCTGCGGGCGGCCAGTCTGGATGTGTGCGCGGGGCGGGCGTTCAATCTGGGTGGCTCGCCGCCGGTCTCACTGAAGGATCTGGCCGATACGCTGATCGCTGTGCATGGTAGCGGGCACTACGAAACACACGAATTTCCGGCCGACCGCGCCAAGATCGATATCGGGTCCTACATCGCCGACGACAGTACCTTCCGTGCCGCCACCGGCTGGGCGCCGCGCGTGTCGCTGGAAGAAGGACTGCGCCGGTCGCTCGACTGGTACACATCGCGCCTCAACGTTTATCTCTGATCTGGAAGTTGCATCGGATGACCAAAATTCTCACCGTTCCGCAGGCCGACCCCGGTGCCGTGTATCGGGCGTACAAGGCGGACGTCGATCAGGCGATGCAGCGCGTGCTGGATTCCGGCTGGTATATTCTGGGTAAGGAAGACGCCGCATTCGAAGCCGAGTTTGCCACGTGGCTCGGCACCAAGCACGCGATTGGCTGCGCGAACGGGACCGATGCGCTGGCACTGTGTCTGCGCGGCCTGGGCATCGGGCCGGGCATGGCGGTGGCAACTGTCAGCCATACGGCGGTGGCAACCGTGGCCGCCATCGAGATGGTGGGTGCAACGCCGGTGCTGATCGACATCGATCCCGCGACCTACACGATGGACTCGGTGGAATTTGTGCAGGTGCTTGATAGCGCCGCGCCCGGCCTGCCGCCCATTCGCGCGGTGATCCCGGTGCATCTGTACGGCCAGCCGGCCGATCTGGACACAATCTGCGCCGCCGCCGCCAAACACGGCGTTGCGGTGATCGAGGATTGCAGCCAGGCGCACGGTGCGACACTCGGTGGGCGCAAGGTAGGGACGATGACCGAATGTTCGGCATTCTCGCTGTATCCGACCAAGAACCTCGGCGCGTTTGGCGATGCGGGCGTGCTGGCGTGTAATGATACGGCGCTGGCGGAACGCATCGGCGCGTTGCGGCAGTATGGCTGGAAGGAACGCTACATCTCGGATCTGTCGGGAGTGAATTCGCGGCTGGACGAAATCCACGCGGCGGTGCTGCGTGTGTTGCTGCCGGTGCTGGATGGACGCAATGCGCGCCGCCAGCAGGTTGCCGCGCGATATGATGCAGCCCTGAAGAACAGCGCATTGCGCCCGCCGGTGCAGCGCGCCGGGGCGACGCATGTGTTCCACCAGTATGTCGTGCGTTCACCCGAACGTGCGACGTTGCAGGACAAGCTGCGGGTGCGGGGGATCGCCACGGCGATCCATTACCCGATGCCGATCCACCTGCAGCCTGCCTATCGCGGCAGCATCGCGATGGGGCCCGCCAGATGCGCAAACACCGAAGCCGCATCGCGCGAGATATTCAGCCTGCCGCTATTCGCCGAACTGAGCGACGCGCAGGTCGATCATGTCTGTGCCGTGCTGGAAACACTTTGATCCATGCGGCGCTGGCTCTATCTCAACCTTGAACCGAAGGCGTGGACGAAGACGGGTCTTTCGCCGCTGAACAGGCTGATCGCTGTGCTGATCTGCGCGGCGATCCTGTCGGCCATTCTGGACAGCGAACCGGCATTGCCCGAGATCTGGCACCAGGTGTTCTTCTGGCTGGACGCAGCAATCTTTGTCGTCTTTCTGGTCGAATACGTTGTGCGGATCTGGGTTGCCGGAGAAGATCCAGCCTATGCGGGAGTATCCGGACGGCTGCGATATATGCTGTCCGTACCGGCTTTGCTCGACCTGATGGCACTGATGCCGTTGCTGTCGCCATGGATCGGCAGCGAGGGCGTGGTGCTGCGTCTGTTCCGGCTGGCGCGTATTGTCAGACTGGCGCGGCTTGGGCGTTATTCCGAAGCGTTCACCGCCATCAGCCGCGCCGTCATGTCGCGCCGCTACGAATTGCTGATGAGCTTCTTTGCCGCCGCGTTTGTGCTGCTGCTGACATCGACGCTGCTCTACGTTGTGGAAGGCGAGATGCAGCCGGAAACATTCGGCAGCATTCCGCGCGCCATGTGGTGGGCAATCGCCACGCTGACCACGGTGGGCTATGGCGACGTCACACCAGTCACGCCATTGGGGCGAGTATTCGCGGGGATCTCAGCCATCACGGGGATCGGGCTGATCGCCATGCCAACCGGCATTCTGGCAGCGGCCTTCAGCGACGCTGTGCAGAACCGCCGGAACGAACAGGCTTAGGCGCTGAACGCCAGCAGCACGACGCCACAGGCAATCAGCGCCAGTGCGCCCATCTTCATCAGGCCCAGCGCTTCGCCGAACGCGAAATACCCGATCAGCGCCGCGGCGATATAAGACACGGCGGTGCAGGGCAGGGCGACCGACATCGGGATACGCCGCAGCGCCACGATGTAGAGGATCGCCGCTCCCCCATACAGGCACAGCCCGACCATGGTGCGCCAGTCGAACAGCTGCGCGATGAAACTGTCCACGACAGCGCCCGCCTTCAGCAGCGTCTGCCCGGCCATGCTGGTGACGATGGCAACGGCGAGGGCGATCCAGTGAATGCTCATAATGTCTTGTCGCTATACTGCACGTTGCGCACGGTGCCTTGGGGTTTGCCATTGGCGCTGAGGAAGGTGCGGCCCACATATTCGCCCATGATGCCGAGGATCATGAACTGCACACCAGCAATCAGCAGCGTCACCGTCATCACCGATGCCCAGCCAGAGGGTGTTTCTCCGGTCAGAGCCTCGATCACCACGGCGGTGGCGGCGATCAGCCCCAGAATACCCATCAGTGCGCCCGCCATCACTGCCAGACGCAACGGAAGCACAGAGAAATTCGTCGCCAGATTCAGCCACAGTCGGATCAGGCGGCGCATCGTGTAATTTGAACGCCCCTCCATGCGCGGCAGGTGGCGCACCTCTATGCTGTCGATCTTTTGCGTGACCTGCAGCAGCAGCCCGTCCACATACGGATACGGGCCGGTGTAGCGACAGATCGCCCGCACCGACATCGCCGACATGCAGCGGAACGAACACAGATACAGGCCCTTGGGTTTGTCCAGCAGCGAGTCCGCCACCCAGTTGGCAAAACGCGAACCGATATTGCGCCAGCCTTCGTGCTGCTTCACCGCGTAGCGTGTGTAGACAACATCCCAGTTCCCCAGTCGCGTGTGGTCGTACAGCTTGATGACCTCTTCCGGCGGGTTCTGCAGATCGTCGTCCATGGTGATGACATACGCGCCGCGCGCATGGCGCAGTCCGGTCATCACCGCGTTGTGCTCGCCATAGTTGCGCGAGTGCTCGACATAGACCACCGGGATGGTGGCAGTCCGCAACAGGGCGCGGCAAACCTCGGCCGAGTTGTCGGGGCTGCCGTCGTTCACCAGAACGACTTCCAGCCCGCCTTCGGGCTTCAGTTCGGACAGGGCTTCGACCAGCTTTTCCACCGTTGCCGCGCCACGATAGACGGGGACGACAATCGACAGGCCGGGGCCGTTGGGGGCAAGCGTATCCATGTTTTACCTCGTCGGCTTTTCTGCGACCATCAACAACGATCCGCCAAAGGGCAGCGCAAAGGGCAGGCGCCGTTCAAACTCTGTCATGCCGAAGAACAGCCGTTCCTGCCAGAGCGGAAAATCAGTGACGTCCGAGCGCGCGGTCTCGGACCGGGCCAGCAGCAACCTCTGCGCGGCCATCAGCGGGAACAACAGGCTGTTCCAATACCGCCCCTGCACAACGGAAAAACCGGCATCTTCCAGCATTTTCGCGGCGCTTTTACAGGTGAATCTGCGTGCGTTCTGCACACGGCGGTCATGCGCCGAATGCATCCATTGATAAGCGGGCAGGTTGAGGATCAGCCGCCCGCCAGGCCGCAGAACACGCCGCATTTCGGACAGCGCCTGCACAGGTTCAACCGCTGCGTGACAGATCACGTCGGCCGAGATCACCTGCCCGAAAACATCATCCGCAAACGGCAGATCGTTTACCGACCCGCAGACCACCGGGCGCTTTGCCTTGTCCCGTGCGCGGACCGCCGCCGGATGATGATATTCCAGACCGATCGCCGCACACGCCGCAGGTAACCGCATCAGCAGTCCACCCGTGCCGCAGCCCGCATCCAGCACCGGGCCGATACCGCGCAGCGCCGTCAGCAGGCGGGCATGCAGGGCCCGATACCACCACATATGCGCCTCGGCCGCGTCCATCAGACTGTATTCAGCCACTTCCATACGCCGGGTGTGGCATGGCTTTGGGCGCGTCGCAACGCACACTACTTGCGCCGACGCGCGGGGCAGGGGATGAATAGGCAAAACTACCCACCCGGATAAACACTTGGCCGACATAGAACCCGATACTGGGCTTGCCTCGAAGCGCGCCAAATCCTGGCAACTGAGCGATATCAGCACCTTCTGGGTCTGGTTGCCGGTGCTGGTTTTTCTGCCTGCCATTCTGGCCCCGCCGCTGAACCACGATGTGGCAGGTGTGCTGCATTTCTCGCAACGCTGGCTGGCGGGTGAGCGAATGTATGTCGATCTGATCGACGTGAATCCGCCGCTGATCTTCATCCTGAACCTGATCCCGGCCGCCGTCGCCGCCGTCACGCCGCTGGACGGACCCATGTCGTTCCAGCTCTGCGTGATTTTGCTGGGGGTGTGGGTCTGGCATCTGTGCCGACGTGTGCGCGACCGCAGCACCGAAGGCGCCATCGAACGCACGCTGCTGGATGTGCTGCCGGGCCTGTTCCTGCTGACCCCGGGGTACGATTTTGGGCAGCGCGAGCATCTGATGGCGCTGATGTCGCTGCCGTATGTGCTGGCCTCGGTCAGGCGGGCGCGTGGGGAAAAGCCCAATCTGCAGATCGCGGCGGCGCTGACAGCGGCCATCGGTATGGCGCTGAAGCCGCATTTCCTGGGGCTTCCGGTGCTGATCGAACTGGCGGTGCTGATCGCGCTTGGCTGGCGGGCGTTTCGCAGTCCGGTGCCGTGGGTGATGGGAGCATTTTTCGCGCTGTATGCGGCGTCGATCCCGGTGCTGCTGCCTGCCTATTTCGGCAGCGTGGTGCCGCTGGTGTGGGAACACTACGTCGACCTGGGCGACCAGTCGCTGTTCTGGGTGACATTCACAGACCGGTTGGGGTCGATCATCTGGCCGGTGCTGCTGCCGGTGGCGTGGTTCGCACTGCGCAAACCGGGCGCGCCGCGCATGCTGTTCATCGCGTCGATCGCCGCGCTGATGTCGGCCATGGCGCAGCACAAGGGCTGGTCGTATCACGTGCTGCCGATTGAACTGTTCGCGGTGGCCGCCACGCTTACTCTGGCTGCCTGTCTGCTCGACCGTTACAGCGTCGCGCCGCCGCATCTGGTGGCTGCCGTGCTGTCGCTGGTGTTCGTGGAACGCGCGCTGGCGGTGGGGGAAGCGCCGTGGCGCGAGGTGACGTATCCGTCCTCGATTGCCGGGCGACTGACCGATGCGCTGCGCCAGTACGCGTATGGCGAGCGCGTGCTGCTGCTGACGCCCGAGATCTATCCGGTCTACCCCGCCATCAACTACGCGCATGCGCGCTCGACCCTGCGGACGATGAATCTATGGCTGTTGCAGGGCACCAACACCGAATGCCTGCCCGACGGGCGGCGTTACCGCGAAGTGTGGGAAATGTCGCGCGCCGAGTTCTTCATGTATCGCACCGTGGCCGAGGACGCCGCCAAGGCCCCGCCCAGCGTGATTCTGGTGTCGCGCATCCCGGGGATTCCGTGGTGCGGGCAGGAATTCGACTTCATCGAGTATTTTTCCCGCCACCCTCTGTTCGCCGAGCTATGGACACATTACCGTCAAGTCGCGACAGTAGATCAATACAGTATCTACGTGCGGGAGGATTGAGTGTCGTATCAGGAATTCGTGGGTCGTCAGGAGACCCATCAGGATAACATCACGCCGCGTCTGGTGCGCGGTTTTGCGGCGTCGCTGGATTTCGCGGCCGAGGAGATTGCCCCCGGTGGCGTGCTGCCGCCGCTGTGGCACTGGATGCTGTTTCAGGAATGGGCGCCGGCCTCGCGCCTAGGGACGGACGGTCATCCGAAGCGTGGCGGCTTCCTGCCCCCTGTGCACGATCTGGCGCGGCGTATGTGGGCGGGGGGACGTGTGACGTTCCTGGGTGATCTCTACACCGGTGAAGACGTCTCGCGCACCAGCACCATCCTGAAAGTGACCGAGAAGACCGGCGGTTCCGGCCGTCTGGTGTTCGTGACGGTGAAGCACGAAATTTCAGGCCCGCGCGGTCTGGCCATCAGCGAAGAGCAGGACATCGTGTATCGCGGAGCGGAAGGCGAGGCGGTGAAACCGGCTGAACCGGCACCCGCTCCGGCGGCGGATGCGTTCACGTTGCAGGTGATGCCGGATCCCGTGTTGCTGTTCCGGTATTCCGCGCTGACGGGGAACGGGCATCGCATCCATTACGATCTGGACTACACCCGGCAGGAAGAGGGTTATCCCGGCCTTGTCGTGCACGGTCCGTTGCAGGCGACCTGGCTGGCAATGCATGCCCAACAAATGACCGGCAAGAAGCTGAAGACCTTCAACTACCGTGGCCGTCGCCCCGCGTTCCATGCGCAGCCGCTGCTGCTGGTTGGCCAGCGTGGTGCGGAAGGCGGGATCAATCTGGAAACGCGCGACCCCAGCGGGGCTATCTGCATGGCGGCTGAAGCCGTTCTTGCGTAATACCCCTGCCTCGGCCGGGGACGAGAATGCCACGCAGATCCTGCGTGGCATTTTTCTGGTCGCGCTGGCCTATGGCATTGTGGCAGTCGGTGACACGGCGGCCAAATGGTGCCTGCCGGTGATCGGTGCGGCGAGCGCGCTGTTCTGGCGCGGCGTTATCGGCGGTGCCACGGTGCTGGTGCTGGCGCGCAGCCCCGAACGCCTGAAGCCGCGGAACTGGAAACTGCTGCTGCTGCGCAATGTCGTGCACTGTGCGTCGTCGACATTGTGGTACATCGCCTGGCTGCATATCGGGCTGGCCGAGAGTTACGCCGTGGGCTTCATCGTGCCGCTGCTGATGACGCTGCTGGCCGTGCCCATTCTGGGCGAGGAAATCCGCTGGCGACGCATGGCGTCCATCGCGGTCGGGTTTTGCGGCATGCTGGTGATGCTGCGCCCGGATGGCGGGTTGTGGCGGCCTGAAGTGCTGCCGATGATCGGAGCGGTGCTGCTGCTGGCGGTCTCGCGCGTGCTGACGCGGCGGCTGGCGCGGACCGAAAGCCCGGAATGTGTGTCGTTCACGCTGATGCTCTCGCATCTGATACTGGCGTTTCCGATGTTCCTGATATTCCCGTTCGTCATGTCGTGGGAGCCGACCATCCTGCTGGCGCTGGTGGTGCTGGGGATCAGCAACGGTGTGGCACACTGGCTGTTTTCGCGCGCGTTCGGCTTAGCGCCGATCGGGGCGATTGCGCCGTATGAATACACGCCGCTGCTCTGGGGGATCGGGCTGGGCTATGTGATGTTCCACGAAGTGCCAAGCTGGAATACACTGTTCGGCGCGGCCATCGTGGGCGCCGCCGGGATTTACAATCTGCACCGTGAACGTGTGCGCAAACGAGAGACCGCGTAAACGACATGCGCACATCGCAACAGCAGCTCCGCCTGGGAGCTGGATTTCTGATCGCCGGGGCAGGGATGTTCGCGGTGATGAATGTGTTCGCCAAGCTGGCATCGGAACATGTGTCGCTCGCGCAGATCATGTTCTTTCGCAATTTCGGCGCGCTGCTGCCGGTCTCGCTGATTGTCGCCAGCTCGGGCGGATGGTCGGCGCTGCGCACGCCGCATCCGCAGCGGCATCTGTTGCGCGCCATTACGCAGCTTGGCTCGATGGTCACCGGGTTTTACGGGCTGTCGGTGCTGCCGCTGGCCGAGGCGACCGCCATCAATTACGCCGCGCCGATTTTCGTCTCGATCCTCGCCGTGCCGTTTCTGGGGGAACGGCCGGGCGTGTGGCGTTGGATATCGGTGGGTTTGGGGTTCGGCGGTGTGCTGGCGATTGCCAATGGGCGCGGCGGGCTGGGGTCTGACGCCATGCCGGTTCTGGGGCTTCTTGGGTCGCTGGGGAACGCGATTTTCTCGGCCGCTGTTACCATTCAGGTGCGCAAGCTGGCCGCCGTTGACAAGCCCGCCACCATCGTCGCGTGGCAGGCCATGCTGATGACGGTGATCTGCGCCTGTGCGTTGCCGTTCGTGTGGATCACGCCGAGCTGGCAGGTGCTGTGCATCCTGCTCGCCGTGGGGTTCTGCGGCGGGGTGGCGCAATACATGACCACGCAGGCCTATGCGCGGGCCGAGGCGTCGGCCGTTGGTCCGTATGGATATAGCGGCATTCTGTTTGGCATGATTCTCGGTTGGGTGTGGTGGGGCGACACGCCGACCATCGGCATGTTGCTGGGGGGCTTGCTGATTGCGTTCGCAGGGTTTCTGATCCTGCACACGGAAAGTCGGCGCAAGCCCAAAGAGGAAACATAACAATGCAGCATTCGCAGGAGCCCACCCCCGAATACGGCGTGGCAGAGCAGATCGCCCCCGGTATCCGCCGCATTGTGGCCCCCAATCCCGGGCCGATGACCTATCACGGTACCAACACCTGGCTGATCGAGGCCGAGGGCGGCACAGTGGTGCTGGACCCCGGTCCGGACAATGAAAGCCACATCGATGCCATCCTGCGCAATGCTGGGCGGATTGCGGGGATTCTGGTCTCGCACAAGCATCACGATCATATCGACGCCATTCCCGCGCTGCGTGCGGCGAGCAACGCGCCGGTCTATGGGTTCGGTGCTTTCCGGCCGGACCTGGCACCCGATATCCTGCTGAAGGACAATGACACCGCATTCGGCCTGCAGGCGCTGCACACGCCCGGGCATTGCAGCATGCATCTGTGCTTTGCGCGCGACGACGGCGTGTTGTTCACGGCGGATCATGTGATGGGATGGTCAACTTCGGTGATCTCTCCGCCCGATGGCAGCATGCAGGAGTATCTGGCGTCACTCGACAAGCTGCTGGCGCGCGAGGACCGGATCTATCTGTCCGGGCATGGCCCGGTGATTGCCGAACCTGCGGCTTACGTGACCGCGTTGAAGGAACACCGCCACCGGCGCGAGGCCGCCATCATCGCCGTTCTGCGGGGGGATGGTGCGGATGTCGATGCGCTGGTGCGTCGCCTGTATCCGGTTCTGGACCCGCGACTGGTGCGTATGGCGGGGCGTTCGGTGCAGTCGCATCTGGACATGCTGGCTGCGCAGGGGCGGGTGATGCAGCAGGATGGTGTGTGGCGTCTGGCGTCCTGAGACGGCTTATTCCCACCCACGCGCGCGGGTGTTGCCGTGCGTGTTATAGAATGGCGTCTTTCGTGGCGCTGCGCGTTCATCGACCGACATGGCGCGCCAGATCAGCAGTTCTTCCATGATGTTGCGGGTGATGCGAGCAAGGTCCCACGTCATCGCTTCATCGACGCTGAACCAGCGCAGATCTTCCAGCTCGCCCGAACCACCCAGCGTGCCGCTCGCCATATCGGCGGGGACGATCAGGAAGCGGGCGTTGAAACGGATTGGCAGATCCGGCGGCGTGACCGCGCGGCACAGATAATCCATCGACGACAGATCTGCCGGATTGCCGAGGATCAGGCCGGTTTCTTCCTCCAGCTCGCGGATTGCGGTGCGGGGCAGGGCGCGGGTCAGCGTGGCGTCCGCCGCCTTGGCCAGATGGGTGGCCGTCAGTGTGGGGATGTCCTGCGCAACGGGAATGTTCTCGTCCCCTTCGTCCACGCGGCCGCCGGGGAAGACCAGACGGCTGGGCATGAAGGCGGCTTTCGCACCACGCATACCCATCAGCACATCGGCACCGTGCGCGGTTTCGCGCAGCAGGATCAGCGATGCAGCGTGGCGAGGTTCGGGCGGCGTATTTTTCTGTTCTTCGGACATGCCATATGCTTGCCCGAAGCGAACGAACGCGCAAGTCTCTACCCCATAAGACAGGGGGAAATACCGTATGCCAGCATCGCTTGCCGTTCATCGCCAGCAGATCCAGAGCATTCTGGAAGCCTGGGGAATGCAACCCGCCAAGGCCGCCACTACCGCCGAAATCATGGCTGATGCCGATCTGCGCGCCATCGACAGTCACGGCCTGTCGATGCTGACGGTGTACGAGGAACTGTGGCGTCACAAAAGCGTGACCCTGAATGCCGAACCTGAAATCGTGCGCGAGAACGAAGTCACCGCGCTGGTCGATGCGCACGCCGGGCTTGGCTATGTGCCGAGTACATTCGCGATGAACCTCGCCATCGAAAAAGCGCGCGCATCGGGGATGGGGGCGGTTGCGGTGCGTAACTCGGCGCATCACGGCGCGATGCAGTGGTATGTGCGCATGGCGGCACGGCAGGGGATGATTGGCATGTGCTGCACCACCACATCCAACCGCTGTGCTGCACCCACCTTCGGCAAGCAGGCGAAGTTCGGCACCGACCCCTGGGCCTTTGCCGCGCCCACCGGAGATGACGAGCCGTTCGTGCTCGACATGGCAACCACCACCATCGCGCAGGGCCGTGTGCGCAACCGCCTGAACGAGGGGACGCAGTGCCCGCCGGGCTGGGTGCTGGATGGTGATGCGCAGCCCGCAACTGACCCGAAATGGGGCTGTGCGAATGGCGGTGGGTTCATCACCACGCTGGGTGGCTCACCGGATGGCGCGTCGCACAAAGGCTATGGCCTGGCGGCAATGGTGCAGATTCTGGCGGCGGCGCTGTCGGGCGCGCTGATCTCGGACACGCCAGAGAAAGACCGCAGGCCGGGACACATGGACATCGGTCACTTCTTCATGGCGATCAATCCGGGCATGTTCCGCGATCAGGCGGAATTCCAGCAGGTTGTGCGTGATTTCTGTGCCGATCTGCGCGGCACGACACCGATCGATCCGGCGCGTTCCGTCATGGTGCCGGGCGATCCGGAACGCATTGCCGCAGCCAAGCGTATGCAGACTGGCATTCCAGTCGGGGCAGGGCTGTTGGCCAAGGTGAAGGCAATTGCCGAACGTGCGCAGGTGCCGTTCCTGCTCAGCTGACCCCTCAAAACAAAACTGCCAGGGTTTGTGCCCCGGCAGTTCGTTCAGTCAATCAGCGCGAGTTAAATTGGATCCCACGCAAACACATCCGGCGAACGATCCAGCGGCATCATGCTGGCCTTCATTGCCGGGTAAGCAATCTCGGCGATCTTCGCCGGGGTCCAGCCTTCGGCGTTATGCACACCGCGCACCGGACGGCACTGGTTGAACACGAACAGTTCGTTGTTACGGGCGGCGAATACCTGACCGCTCACGTCCTTGGCGGCGTCCGACGCGAGGAACACGGCCAGCGGCGCGTTCTTGTCCGGCGTCATCTGCTGCAGCTTCGCCACGCGCGCCTTCTGTTCCGGCGTCTCAGCCGGGATCGAGCTGGTCATGCGGCTCCAGGCGAACGGCGCAATGCAGTTCGAACGCACACCAAAGCGGCTCATGTCGAGCGCGATCGACTTCGACAGCGCGGTGACGCCCAGCTTCGCGGCGGAATAGTTCGCCTGGCCGAAATTGCCGATCAGGCCCGAGGTCGACGTCATGTGCACGAACGCGCCCGAGTTCTGCGCACGGAATTTTTCCGCCGCCGCACGCGAGACGAAGAACGAGCCGTTCAGATGAACGTTGATCACCGCCAGCCATTCTTCCGGGGTCATCTTGTGGAAGATCTGGTCGCGCAGGATGCCGGCATTATTGACCACGATGTCGATCTTGCCGAACGTGTCCACCGCGCATTCGATGATCTTCTGCGCCGAGGCCCAATCCGACACGCTGTCGGTATTGATGGTGGCTTCGCCACCGCGCTGTTCGATGATCTGCTTGGTCTGCTGCGCGGGCGAGGCCGACAGGCCCTGGCCGCTCAGATCCGCGCCGATGTCGTTGATGACAATCTTGGCGCCGGCAACCGCCATCGCAACGGCGATTTCGCGGCCGATACCGCCACCCGCACCGGTAACAACCGCAACTTTACCCTGTAGCATTCTATTCCTCCGAATAAGATCAAGCGATCACAACGCTGGTGTGACGTTAGGAGGGGTTGGCGCCGCTGTGAACCCTCCCACAGCGAGGTTTTTCCCCCATGAGTGTATTTTCGCAACGCCGTATGAATTTCATTTCGTCACTGCGTCCGAGAGTCCTTGACGGCAGGGCTGGAATGGACCAATTCCTAATCAGGACCAGACTGGTCCTAATTAAGAACGGTTCGCAACTGGAGCAACGCGGTGCTGAGGTTATCCAAACTGACGGACTATGCCGTGGTGGTTCTGACCCGGCTTGCCCGGACCCAGACGACCGAAACGTCGCCCGGTATTGCGGCGGCAACAGGCGTGCCGGAACCCACGGTCGCCAAGGTGCTGAAAGCGATGACGCAGGGCGGGCTGGTAATGTCGCAGCGCGGCGCGCGGGGTGGGTATCGACTGGCACGGCCGTTGTCCGAGATCCCGATCTCGGATGTGATTGTGGCGCTGGAAGGCCCGATTGCGCTGACCGCCTGTGTGGATGGCGCGATGGGCGGATGCGATGCCGAGAACCTCTGCCCGATGCGCGGCCGCTGGGACCCGGTGAACGAGGCGATTCGCAGCGCGCTGACCGGGATTACGCTGGAAGACATGGAAGCTGCATCGGTGCCGCGCGCCTTTCGGGTCGCTGCCGCGCCGGTTGCGGTTGTGGAGTAAACGCAGATGGCAGTCACACCAGAAACCATCAATACGGTCGAGGAAGTCACCGGCTCCGGCTACAAGTGGGGCTTCGAGACCGATATCGAGATGGAATACGCCCCCAAGGGGCTGACTGAAGACACGATCCGGCTGATCTCGGCCAAGAAGGGCGAACCCGAATGGCTGCTGGAATGGCGGCTGAAGGCGTTCGCCGTGTGGAAGACGATGGCAGAGCCCGAATGGGCGATGCTGTCGCACCCGCCGATCGATTATCAGGACATCTATTATTACGCCGCGCCGAAGAAGCAGACGGACGGCCCCAAAAGTCTGGATGAAGTCGATCCAGAACTGCTGAAGATGTACGAAAAACTGGGCATCCCGCTGTCCGAACGCGCCACGCTGGCCGGTGTTCAGGGCGTTGCGGTCGATGCTGTGTTCGACAGTGTGTCGGTCGCCACCACGTTCCGCGAAACGCTGTCCAAGTCGGGCGTGATCTTCTGCCCGATCAGCGAAGCGGTGCGTGAACACCCCGAACTGGTGCAGAAATACCTGGGGTCGGTGGTGCCGATCGGCGATAATTACTTCTCGGCGCTGAACAGCGCGGTGTTCACCGATGGGTCGTTCGTGTTCATCCCCAAGGGCGTGCGCTGCCCAATGGAACTGTCCACGTATTTTCGCATCAACGCCCGCAACACCGGGCAGTTCGAACGCACGCTGATCATCGCCGAAGATGGCAGCCATGTCTCGTATCTGGAAGGCTGCACCGCGCCGCAGCGCGACGAGAACCAGCTGCACGCCGCCGTGGTGGAACTGATCGCCATGGACGACGCGACCATCAAATACAGCACCGTGCAGAACTGGTATCCGGGCGATGCCAACGGCAAGGGCGGGATCTACAACTTCGTGACCAAACGCGGTGCCTGCCGTGGGGCGCGTTCGAAGATCTCATGGACGCAGGTGGAGACCGGTTCGGCGATCACCTGGAAGTATCCGTCCTGCATTCTTCAGGGCGAGGGATCGGTCGGCGAATTTTACAGCGTCGCGGTGACCAATAATCATCAGCAGGCCGACACCGGCACCAAGATGATCCATATCGGCAAGAACACGCGCTCGACCATCGTGTCGAAGGGGATATCGGCGGGCAAGTCGAACAACACCTATCGCGGGTTGGTGCGCATCATGCCGAAGGCGGCGAATGCGCGGAACTTCACGCAGTGCGACAGCCTGCTGATCGGCCAGACCTGCGGCGCGCACACCGTGCCGTATATCGAAAGCCGTAACCCGACCGCCAAGGTCGAACACGAAGCCACCACCAGCCGCATCGCCGATGACCAACTGTTCTATTGCCGCCAGCGCGGCATGACGCAGGAAGATGCGGTCGGGCTGATCGTTAACGGGTTCTGCCGTGAAGTGCTGGCGGAACTGCCCATGGAATTCGCCGTCGAGGCACAGAAACTTCTCGCCGTGAGCCTTGAAGGCTCGGTTGGGTAAGGGGAATACGCATATGCTGGAAATCACAGGCCTGACCGCTGGTATTGGCGACAAGCAGATCCTCAAGGGGGTGAACCTCACGGTGCGCCCGGGGGAAATTCACGCGATCATGGGGCCGAATGGCGCGGGGAAATCCACGCTGTCCTATGTGCTGTCCGGCCGCGAAGGCTACGACGTAACAGGCGGCACCGCCACCTATCAGGGCAAGGATTTGCTAGCGATGGAACCGGAAGAACGCGCCGCGGCCGGCATGTTCCTCGCGTTCCAGTATCCGGTGGAACTGCCCGGCGTCGGCAATGCGAATTTCATGCGCACCGCGCTCAACGCCCAGCGCAAGGCGCGCGGCGAGGCCGAGATGGATGCCGTGCAGTTCCTCAAGTTCGTGCGCGCGGAAATGAAGCGTCTGGCGATGCCCGACGACATGCTGAAGCGCAACGTGAATGTCGGCTTTTCGGGCGGCGAGAAGAAGCGGAACGAGATCCTGCAGATGGCCATCCTGCGCCCGACTATCGCGCTGCTGGATGAAACCGACAGCGGTTTGGACATCGATGCGCTGCGCATCGTAGGCGAGGGCGTGAACGCGCTGCGCGGCCCCGATTTCTCGGCCGTGGTGATCACGCATTACCAGCGTCTGCTCGACCATATTGTGCCCGACATCGTGCACGTGATGGTGGACGGACGCATCGTGCGCACGGGCGGGCCGGATCTGGCGCGCGAACTGGAAGCCAACGGTTACGCCGGCATTCTGGAAGAGGCCGCATGAGCACCCGTCTGACATCTCTGGCCGATGCGTTTCTGGCGCGGTTCGAGGGGCTGAAAAAGCAACTCCCCGGCAATGCCAGCGTGCGCGCCGAGGCAGCGGAACTGTTCCGTTCGCTGGGCCTGCCGCATGTGCGTCAGGAAGCGTGGCGCTATACCAATCTGCGCCCGCTGGCCGAAACCACGTTTCACGAACCGCTGACCGCGCTGACCGACGGCGCTGCGCTGCTGGCCCGCGCCCCGGCGCTGGATGCGCCGCGTCTGGTGTTCGTGAACGGCCATCTGAACGGCGACCTGTCCACGGCGGAAAGCACCGACGCCTTGCGGATCGGCGAGATGCCCACCACGCCCGCGCTGATGCCGCGCGATGCGCCGATGGTGGCGCTGAACGCCATGCTGACGGAAGACGGCACGCAAATCTCGGCGGTGGGCGATGCGGGGACGCTGATGCTGGTCTCACTCGGCACCGATGCGGCAGGGCATGCAGTGGATTTCCATCTGCATCACCGTATCCACGTGGCGGCGGGGGCTAGACTGACTCTGCTGGAAGTCTCGGTCGGGCGTGGTGTGTATCTGAACAATCCGGTGGTTGAGGTGGACGTCGAAGAAGGCGGCCACTTCACCCATGTGCGTCTGCAACAGGACGCCGAGGCCGGGTTCCATCTGGCCACCGTGCTGGGGCAGGTGGCGGGCAAGGCCACGTATGATTTTTTCACGCTGAACCTGGGCGCACGTCTGTCGCGCACCGAAGTACGGATGCGCATCACCGGTCCGGATTCCATCGTGCATCTGAACGGCGCGCAGATTCTTGGCGGGCATCAGCACGGCGACATCACCACCATCGTCAGCCACGACGCACCGGATTGCGCCTCGCGCCAGACGGTGAAGAACGTTCTGGGCGGGCAGTCGCGCGGCGTGTTCCAGGGCAAGATCGAGGTTGCCCGCGCTGCCCAGAAGACCGACGGGTATCAGATGAACCAGGCGCTGCTGCTCAGCCCCGACGCCGAGATCAACTGCAAGCCGCAGCTTGAAATCTATGCCGACGACGTGAAGTGCAGCCATGGCGCAACGGTGGGCGAGCTGGATGCCGACCAGATGTTCTATCTGCGCAGTCGCGGTGTACCGGCGGAAGAAGCGCGCAACATTCTGATCCGCGCCTTTCTGACCGAGGCTCTGGACGAAGTGAAGGACGACGCCATCCGCGCCGTGCTTGAACACGCGCTGAGCGAACGCTGGGAGCGTCAGGCCGCATGAACGACATGACCGCATTACGCGCGTTCGACGTTGCCGCCATCCGCCGGGAATTCCCCATCCTGTCGCAGACGGTGCACGGCAAGCCATTCGTGTTTCTGGACAGCGGTGCATCGGCGCAGAAACCGCGCGTGGTGATCGACGCGATGGTGCAGGCGATGGAGACATCCTACGCCAACATTCATCGCGGCATCCACTGGATGAGCGAACGCGCCACCGAAGCGTATGAAGCCGCGCGCGATGCCTCGGCCAAGCTGCTGAACGCGAACGACCGGTCCGAGATCGTGTTCGTGCGCAACTCGACCGAGGGTATCAATCTGGTCGCGCACTCTTACGGGCGCGGTGTGTTGCAGCCGGGCGATGCGGTGCTGATCTCCGAGATGGAGCATCATTCGAACATCGTCCCCTGGCAGATGCTGCGCGATGCGCACGGGATTGAACTGCGTGTTGCGCCTGTGACCGAGGCGGGCGAGCTGGACTGGGATGCGTTCACCACGCTGCTGGCCGACCGTAAGGTGAAGCTGGTGGCGATTACGCATATGTCGAACGTGCTGGGCACCTATACCCCGGTCGAGCGCATTGTGAAGGCGGCGCATCTGGTTGGCGCGAAAGTGCTGCTGGATGGCTCGCAGGCGATTGTGCACCGGCGCGTGGATGTGCAGGCGATCGGGGCGGATTTTTACGTGTTCACGGCGCACAAGCTGTATGGCCCGACCGGCATCGGCGTGCTGTGGGCGCGGCGGGAATTGCTGGAAGAAATGCCGCCCTTCATGGGTGGCGGCGACATGATTTCTTCGGTGACGTTCGAGCGTTCGACCTGGGCTGCGGTGCCGCACAAGTTCGAGGCCGGAACGCCCGCGATCATCGAAGGGATCGGCCTGAAAGCCGCCATCGATTTCGTCGAATCCATCGGCTACGACGCCATAGCCCTGCACGAAGCGCGATTGACGGAACACGCCCTCGCGCGTTTATCGCAGGTGCAGGGCGTGCGCATTCTGGGCCGGGCGCAGGATCGGGGTGGCGTTATCTCGTTCACGCTGGATGGCGCGCATCCGCACGATGTGGCGACGCTGTTGGATCGGCAGGGTATTGCCGTGCGGGCTGGGCATCATTGCGCCGAACCGCTGATGCGCCGCTTCGGGCTGGATGGCACGGCGCGTGCAACCTTCGCCGCCTATACCACCGAAGCCGAGATCGACACGCTGGCCAATGCGCTGGTCCGCGTGCGGGAGTTCTTCGGATGAGCAACGCCGCCATGAACTTCGAGGAACTGCGCGACCTGTATCAGCAGGTGATCCTCGACCATGGCCGCCATCCGCGGAACCATCACAAGATGGACCGTTACAGCGCCACCGCGCGCGGCGACAATCCGATGTGCGGCGATCGTTGTCAGGTCTGGCTGACCTGTGACGATGCCGACATTACTGATGTTTCGTTCGAAGCACGCGGCTGTGCGATCTCGGTCGCCAGTGGCTCGCTGATGACCGAAGTCGTGAAGGGCCGCAGCAGGACCGATGCACAGCATCTGTTCACGCAGTTCCACAACATGGTGCGCAGCGGCGTCTGTCCCGTGTGTGGCGACGACGCACTGGAACGCCTCGCCCCGTTTGCGGGCGTGCATGAATACCCATCGCGCATCAAATGCGCGACGCTCGCCTGGCATGCGCTGGCGGCGGCACTGGAAGGCAAAGGGAATGCCAGTAGTGAGTGATACTCAGACAGCAACGCACGGCACATGGACTCCGGATGGCGAAACGCCGCCCGAGTTGAACGAGACCGTGCTGATCGCCGCCGTGTCTTCGGTGTACGATCCGGAAATTCCGGTGAATATCTACGAACTCGGTCTGGTCTACGCGATCGACTTTCACGACGATGGTCGCGTGAAGGTTGAAATGACGCTGACCGCACCCAACTGTCCCGCCGCACAGGAATTGCCGGAACAGGTGAGGGAGGCCGTGCTTGCCGTCCCTGGCGTGACGGACGCGGAAGTTGAGATTGTCTGGGATCCGCCGTGGGATCCGTCGCGCATGAGCGAAGAGGCAAAACTTCAATTGAATATGTTCTGACGGGTCACGATATAATATCTCATGGACACTCAGACCTCACGCCCTGTACGTGCGCTGCCCCCGCTGATGACGTTGACCGACGCAGCGGCCGAACGGCTGCGTCAGCTCTACGCCGGCGGGCAGGCGGGGAAGCTGCTGCATATCGGTGTTAACACCAAGGGGTGTTCAGGTATGTCGTACCAGATGAAGTGGGTAGACGCGCCCAGCCCGGGGGACGAAGTGGTCACCCACGAGGGACTGACCGTGCTGGTGGACCGCAAGGCCACCCTGTTTCTGATCGGCACGGTGATGGATTACGAGGTGCGCGATTTAACGTCGGGCTTCACCTTCACCAACCCGAACGAAAAAGGCCGTTGCGGGTGTGGTGAGAGTTTCCACGTTTAGTTCATCGCGACGAGCCACCTGAGAAGCTGGCGGATTTCCGTCTGGGACTTCGGTGCAAGGTCGGCTGGCCGCTTTCCTTTGTGGTTGCGGATGGTTTTATCCGCGCCACGATCCAGAAAAAGCGCGATATCGGCTGTCGCTCTGACTCGCTCTGCGGCGATATGGAGAGCGGTGTTTCCATCATCGTCCTCCGCGTTGATCGGCAGGCCAAGGCCAAGCAGAAAATCGAGGAACGCAACCTCGTTGGGATTGGATGCGCGAACACCGCTTGTTCTTAAAAGATTATGCAGCAGCGTGCCGCCACCGGGAATGCGTTCCATCGGGTCGATCCCGTAACCCGCGATAAGCCGGAAGCTCTCGATCGTCGTGCAATAGCACAAGGTGCTGTGACCCTTGCTGTCGCGTTTGTGCGGGTCAGCCCCCAGTTCCAGCAGGGTAAGGGCCTTGTCGATGTCGCCGACCCAGGCCTGTAACAGCGCGGACTGAAGTGGCGTGTAGGTACGACTCTCTTCAGCTTCGGCGTCGGGTGTTGGGCAGGCATTCACGTCGGCACCGTGCGCGACAAGAAGACGGACCTTCGCCGGAGTTCGGGCAGAGTACAGCGCACTGTTTCCATTGGAATCGGCGGTGTGCACATTCGCGCCTGCGCGCAGCAATACCTCGCCATCATCTTCCCGTGCCCACGTGAGCATGGTGATGCCATTATCCCAGCGCGCATCAGGGTTCGCACCGGCCTTCAGCAGCATCTCTAGCATGGAGAGATACGAAGGACGGTCGAGCCACGCCTCAAGCCGGTCCTGGATGAGCTTTTCCTGCATCTTGTGCATTTCGCGTTCGACAACTGAGCTGGCTCCCCCCGTGGGGAGATTAAATTCCTCGCGCAGTCGCACTTCAAGCTCGTTCTGCGTGGGCGCGGTCATTTCACTGCGGCGGGTTACCAGCAGATGCAGGGGCCAGTGGCGGTCATCTTTCCATCCGTTCACCCGCGCGCCGCGTTCGATTAGCCAGCGCAGGGTTTCGGGTGAACCGGCCTGCACTGCATCGCCCACAATAAGGCGTCGGGTGTCGAGGGTTGCGCCGCCAGCCAGCAGTTTTTCGGCAAGAGCAATATTGTTGGCGCGTATCGCGTAAGTCAGCGCTGTAGAGAATTCATCGTTCCATGCCATGCTTTTCATAAGCCAGTCACTGCTCGGCACCACGTCCGACCGGGCACCATCTGATAGCGCCTGTTCAACACCTGCGATATCACCGACACGGGCGGCATTCAGAAAAGCGCGCTCTGCGGGTGTTTCCTCGACAATGGCTGGAGGAGGTTCATCCATCTGCACCTGCGCGGGGTCCGCTGCCAGCCACACAAGCCACGCCTTGCCGCCAATACTGTCTGCCCGGATATGGAACGTATTCTCCGCTTCGTTGCAGATGCCAAAGTTCCCCCACGACGACCATTCCGTCCCAGCAAAACCAAGCTTCGACATCTCGGTCACGAAGGAGAAGAAATCCGGGGCCAGCGCCATGCCGTGCAGCATCTCGAGCTCGTGGCTGAAGTAGCGCACAGGGTGCGGGCCTTCAGGCTTCGAGGTGTCTATGGTGAGCATGTCGCCATTGCCCAGTGTATAGAACGGGAATTGATGCTCCCATATCTCGGGCTGGTTCGGCGCTTCCGAGATATCGACTGCGGCCAGTGCCTTCTTCCAGCCAAGGAAATTCGGGATCGCATCCGCGTCCATATGGCGCAGGTTCCATAGAGCCGTGTGATTGGTGCTCGCGGTCGGCAGGTTTTGCCGCTCCATGGGGTACAGATGGGATGGAATGCCCCATCCGAATGTAACATGTGCTGAGTAGCGTGTGAGTAGTTCGCGCAGTTGTGGCGGCACGGTGATGCCATGACGCGCCTCGACCGCCTGAACTGCTGCTTCAGTCGCGGGTGGTGCAATCGCAAGCGGCGTGACGTCCCAGCCACGCCGCCGCGCAATTTCTTCCATCCGCTTCCAGTCTGCCTGCCACTGCTTCCAAAGTATGTCCGGCATTTTCGTTTTCCTTTACAGCCAGGGGGCAAGACAGCCTTGCATCAGTCCGATGCTCCTCCTGCAAATCAGGCAGGGTTCCTCATGCACAAAAATGTGGAAATGATTACAAAATGTCAATTTAACTACTCGGCTAGCCGACATGCCGGCAGAAAAAAGGCGGTCCGGAGACCGCCTTTTTAGTCATTATCAGTCCGACGCCATCTTCGCGGCGGCAAGTGGTGCCGCCAGACGCGCGAGGCCAGCGACGTCGTTCGATGTATCCAGCGCCAGCACCGCATCCGCCAGTTTCTGGCCGCGATCCGCTCCCAGAACCTTGTCCACCAGACCGTGGAACTTGGCGCGCAGTTCCGCTTCGGTCAGGAAGTTGGCGGACTCGCCCTTCGGCACCACAACCTTACGCACGAATATCTCGCCACGCGCGTGGATCGTCACCTTGCCCGACATGTTGGCTGGGTATTCAGCCTCGATCTCGGGGTCCTGGGCGCAATGCACTTTGGGCAGCAGGCTGCGGATGGTCGGGTCCTGCAGCAGCGCGTAAGAATCCCAGCCCATCGCGCCGGTCGCCAGCGCGGTCGAAACTACGAACGGGCCGCTGAACTGGCCGTCCACGACGTTTTGCGGATTGGCCTTCTTCGCGGCAGGTGCGCCCACCAACAGCATGCCGGCATCGGGCAGGCCCACGTCGATGCGTTCGATCTCGGCGGGCTTCAGGTTGTGTTCGCTGCGCAGCGCCAGAGTCGCATCGATCGCGGCATGGCCGTAGCGGCACGACGGATACGGCTTCACGCCGGTGTTCATCAGTTCGAACACGCGGCCCAGATCCTGTGTGGCGCGTTCAGGGATCGGGGCGGGGGCATAGGCGTGCAGGAAGCCGTGACGACCTTCAATCGGGTCGGACGCACCCTTGAAGTTCTCGCGTGCCAGCAGCGCGGCCGCCAGCCCGTTCATCGACGCCCAACCGACCTGAAACCGCTTCGTCCACGCGCCGTTGGCGAGGAACTGCAAACTGCCCGCGCACTGCGACAGCGCAATCCCCAGCGCATTGGCGATCTGATCGGCATTCAGCCCCAGCACGCGCGCAGCTGCCGCAGCGGCACCGAACGCACCTGCCGTGGCGGTGGGATGGAAGCCTCGGTCGTAATGCGCCTTGGCGGGCAGGGCGAGCGCCACGCGGATGGTGACTTCATACCCGGCGACAATGGCCGCCAGCACATCAGCGCCCGACGCCTTCACCATCTCGCCCGCGGCCAGCGCAGCGGGGATGACCGGTGCGCCCGGATGCAGGGTCGATGCGGCATGCGTGTCGTCGAAATCCAGACTATGCGCCAGCGCGCCGTTCAGGAACGCGGCACCTGCCGGAGTCCAGTTGGCGGTATCGCCGAACACACCGCACGATCCGGCGCCCAGCCCCAGCGCGCGGGCAGCGGCCAGCAGGGCGGGGGTGCTCTCGGCGTCGTGGCGGCCGCGCACCATGTTGCCAACCAGGTCCAGCAGCAGGAATCGCGTGCGATCGCGCACCTCCTGCGGCAGTCCGTTCCACGTAATGCCAGCGGTAAAGCTGGACAGCTCAGACGTAACACCCATGATTTTGTATTCCACTTGGTCTTCGATGTTTCGATTTTGCCAAGTCTTGAGGTGGACGTCGAATCGCACAAGGTGGCACAAGCACGATCATGCAACGACGTTCCCTTATTTCACTCGCCATTCCCGCAGCTGCGGCTGCTCTTTCAGGCTGCGGCACCAGCCCCGCCGATGCCGCGCCGCCGCAGGGTTTTGCCGCATTCTTGGCCGGTGTCCGCCGCGAGGCGCGCCAGAAAGGTATTTCCGAGAGCACTCTGAACCGCGCCCTGACCGGACTTGCCCCGAACCAGCGCGTGATCGAGCTCGACCGCCGCCAGTCGACCGGTGCCCGCATGACGTGGGAGACCTATCGCACCCGCCATCTGACCACTGACCGCATCAATGCCGGGATAGTTGCCTATCGCGAAGTGCGGCCGCTGCTGGACTCGATCTCGAACCGGTATCGGGTGTCGCCGCGCGTCATCATGGGGATCTGGGGGAACGAGACAAATTACGGCACCTTCCAGGGTGGCATGAATGTGATCGAGGCACTGGCCACGCTCGCCTGGGAAGGGCGGCGCGGGGCGTATTTTCGTTCCGAACTGATGGCCGCGCTGAAGATCGTCGATGAAGGGCACATCACGCCGGACCGCATGAAGGGGTCGTGGGCGGGGGCGCTGGGCCAGCCGCAGTTTATGCCGTCGAACTTCTTCCGCCTTGCCGTGGACTTCGACGGCGATGGCCGCCGCGATATCTGGAACAGCCGCGCCGATGCGCTGGCCTCGATCGCCAACTATCTCAGCCGCAGCGGCTGGCAGGATGGTGAGACCTGGGGCCGCGAAGTGCGTCTGCCGTCGGGATTCAGCACATCGGGACAGGGGCGGGACAATCGCCGCCCGGTCTCGACCTGGGCGCGGGCCGGTGTGCGACAGGCGGATGGGCGCGAACTGCCCGATTCAGGCATTCCGGCCGGGCTGCTGGTGCCGGATGGGACGGGGCAGGCGTTTCTCGTCTATCAGAACTTCAACGTGATCCGCCGTTACAATGCGTCCGATTACTACGCGCTGGCGGTCGGTATGCTGGGCGATCTGGCGGTCGGAGCATGATGCGGGTTTTCCAGTCCGGAAAAGCCGTTCTGCTGCTTCTGCCGATGCTGCTCGCCGGGTGTGGGCTGTTCTCGTCCACGCCGCCGACGCGGGCGGGTTACAAGGTGGGCAACCCGTATCAGATCGCGGGCGTGTGGTATTATCCGCGCGAGGACTATGCCTATGACGAGACCGGCATCGCCAGCTGGTATGGCCCGGGTTTTCACGCGCGCAGCACCGCCAATGGCGAGACCTTCGATCAGGACGCCCTGACCGCTGCGCATAACACATTGCAGATGCCCGCCATTGTGCGGGTGACAAATCTGGAAAACGGCCGGCAGATTGTGCTGCGTGTGAACGACCGTGGACCGTTTGCGAATGGGCGTATTCTGGATGTCTCGCGCCGGAGCGCACAGTTGCTGGGGTTCGATCGCAACGGCACCGCGCGCGTACGCGTGCAGGTGCTGGAGACCGAAAGTCGTCAGGCCGCATTGCAGGCCCAGAACCGTGGGGGCGGAGCGCAGCTGCAGATGGCAGCTGCCCCGCGCAGCACGGTGACAGCCGATACGCTGGCCCCACCACCCGGCGCGCGGCAGTCGGGCAATGTGCGGGTAGCGGCGGCGAATACGCGCGGCACCGCCGCTGATGCGCTGGCCACACCCGATGCGGCCCCCGCGCGTATGCCCGAGAATGTGGCGCAGGTAGCGGCGCGCCCGGGCAGTATCTATGTGCAGGCGGGAGCCTTCCAGCGCCGCGAGAATGCCGATCGCCTGCGTGACCAGCTTGGCGGCTTCCAGCCACAGGTCACGCGGTTCGCTGCCGCCGGGCAGCAGAGCCTCTACCGTGTGCGGATCGGCCCACTGGATAGTGTGCAGACCGCCGATACCACGTTGAACCGCGTCTTTCATTCGGGCGTCTCTGAAGCCAGAATTGTTGTGGAGTAATGAATATGCCAGCACGTCGCCAACTCTTGCTTGCCGGTATTTCCGCCTTGGTCGCAACAACGGCACTGGCGGCTCCACGTCGCAATGCGGCACCACCGGCGCGTGCTCCGCGCACGCCTGAACGGGCACCGCCACAGGGATCTCCGGCCACCACGCCGCTGGGCAATCTGGATGTGTTCGCCCGCGAGGCCATCATCGTCGACTTCAACACCGGCGCTATTCTGCTGGAAAAGAACGCCGACGAACTGATGCCGCCGTCGTCGATGTCGAAGCTGATGACCGCCTATGTGGTGTTCAGCATGCTGCGCGAGGGGCGGCTGCGGCTGGACCAGACACTGCCAGTCAGCGAACGGGCCTGGCGGATGGAAGGGTCTAAGATGTTCGTGCAGGTGGGCTCGCAGGTCACGGTCGACGACCTGATCCACGGCATGATGATCCAGTCCGGGAACGATGCGTGCATCGTGCTGGAAGAGGCCATTGCCGGTGGCGAGAGCGGCTTTGCCGAAATACTGAACGAAACTGCCCGCAAGATTGGCCTGCAGAACAGCTCTTTCCGCAATTCGACCGGCTGGCCGAACCCGGAACACCGGATGACGTGCCGCGATCTGTCGATCCTGGCGCGGCGGCTGATTATCGATTTCCCGGAATATTACCGGCTCTATGCCGAGCGCAGCTTCCGCTACAACAACATCACGCAGGAAAACCGCAATCCGCTGGTGCAGCGTGGCCTGGCCGACGGTATGAAGACCGGGCACACCGATGCGGCCGGTTATGGGCTGACGGCGTCCGCCATTCGCAACGGGCGGCGGGTTATTCTGGTGGCCAATGGCTGGAACTCGATGGCGCAGCGCGCCGAGGAGAGCGAGCGTCTGCTGGAATGGGCCTATCGCGAGTTCGAGAACGTCTCGCTGTTCAGCGCCAACCAGACGGTCGAGGAAGCGCCCGTCTATCTGGGCGACCGCAGCACCGTGCCGCTGACCGGCGGCACGCAGGATCTGATCGTCACCATGCCGCGCACCTGGCGCCGCACCGCGACGGTGAAGGTGGAATACCAGTCGCCCATTCCCGCGCCGATCAAGCGCGGCGATCAGGTGGGTTTCCTGAGCACCAGCGGGCAGGGCGTGCCCAATCTGCGTGTACCGCTGTATGCGGGGGCGGATGTGGGGCAGCAGGGGCTGTTGGGGCGGGCGACCGCGTCGTTCACCCATATGATCGGACTGCGGTAGCCACCGCGTTCAAAACTGCGTAGGTTGCGCGCCTTATGACCGGGCGTTTTATCACCTTTGAAGGCGGCGACGGCGTCGGCAAGACGCTGCAGACGCGACGACTGACCGAGACGCTGACGGCGCGCGGCCAGCGCGTGCTGCTGACCCGCGAGCCGGGCGGCGCGCCGGGGGCCGAGGATATCCGCGAACTGATCGTCACCGGTGATCCGGGCCGCTGGTCTCCGCTGGCCGAGGCAATGCTGGTGTTTGCCGCCCGCGCCGAACATGTGGCGCGCACCATCCGCCCGGCGCTTGATGCCGGCACCTGGGTGATCTGCGACCGCTTCACCGATTCCAGCATGGCGTATCAGGGCTATGGGCGCGGGCTGGGCGAGGGCCCGATCCACACCCTGCACGGTCTGCTGGGGATCGACCCGGATCTGACACTGGTGCTGGACATCGACGAGAAGACCGGACTGGAACGCGCCAGCCTGCGCGGCGGTGCCGACCGGTTCGAACGGATGGGCGCGGAATTCCACAATCGCGTGCGCACGGCATTCCACGATATCGCGCGGGCCAATCCGGACCGCTGCACGCTGATCGACGCTACCGGCACGCCGGACGATGTGCACGCCCGCATCCTCGCCGCCCTGACCGAACGGGGCCTGCTGGCATGAGCGACATTCCCGAACCGCGCGCCAACCCCGACCTGCTGGACCAGACCGCCGCCGAGACCGCGCTGATCAGCGCCGCACGTGGCGGCCGCCTGCACCACGCCTGGATGCTGACCGGCCCGGCAGGCATCGGCAAGGCAACGCTGGCGTTCCGCTTCGCGCGCTGGATGTTCGCCGGCATGCCGGACGGGCAGGGACTGGCGCTCGACCCGTCGCACCCGGCGTTCCGGCGTGTAGCGGCGGGCAGTCATCCGGATCTGCTGACCATCGAACCCGGCCTGATGCAGGGCACTCGCAAGCGCGCCGATGTCATCAACGTGGATGCGGTGACGTTGATCCCGCGCTTCATGGGGCTGACGGCGGCGGAAAGTGGCTGGCGCGTGATTGTCATCGATCAGGCCGACACGATGAACGCGCAGGCCCAGAACCGCGTGCTGAAAGTGCTGGAGGAACCGCCACCGCGCGGCATTCTGGTGCTCACCACATCGAATCCCGGACGCTTGCTGCCGACCATCCTGTCGCGCTGTCGCCGTCTGGCGATGCCGCCGCTACCGGACGAGACAGTACAGACCCTGCTGGGCCGGTATGCGCCGCAGGTTGAACTGTTCCAGCGCAGCACCATCGCGCAGATGGCGCATGGCAGCATCGGCCACGCGCTGGAACTGGCGTCCGACGAAGGTGCCGCGCTCGCCGCGTTGGCGGCCGAGGTGCTGGACGCCATCCCCGATCTGCCCCCCGCGCGGTTCTACGCGATTGCCGACAAGCTCGGCCGGGCGGAAGGGGCTTTTACAACCTTCATCGATCTGCTGCAGAATGGCCTGGCGACGGCAACGGCTGCGGTTGCGCGCGGACGGCCCGATGCGCTCGGCCAGCGACTGGCGGCGTATCGCTCCCTTGAAGCCTGGGCGCGTGTGTGGCACGCGCTGGGCAGCCTGCGCGACGAAACCGAACGGCTCAATCTCGATAAACGACAGGCGGTTGTGGCGGGACTTTCCCTGCTGACATCGCCCCCTATGGACGCCCCATGACCCAGAAGCGCTACTACATCACCACGCCGATCTATTACGTGAACGACAAGCCCCATATCGGGCACGCGTATACCAGTCTGGCGGCCGACGTTCTGGCGCGCTTCAAGCGGCTGGACGGGTACGACGTGTTCTTCCTGACCGGCACGGATGAGCACGGCCAGAAGGTGGAAAAAGCCGCGTCCGACCGGGGCATCGATCCGCAGACGTTTACCGACCAGATTTCCAAGAATTTCCGCGACCTGGCGGTGACGATGAAGACGTCGAACGACGATTTCATCCGCACCACCGAGCCCCGCCATACCAAGGGCGTGCAGGTGCTGTGGCAACGGCTGATCGATGCGGGCGAGATCTATCTGGGTAAATACGAAGGCTGGTATGCCGTTCGTGATGAAGCATTTTACGACGAAAAAGAACTCACCACCACGCCCGATGGCAAGAAGTTGGCTCCGACCGGCGCGCCGGTGGAATGGGTGATCGAGCCATCGTACTTCTTCAGCCTGTCAAAATGGCAGGACAAGCTGCTGGAATTCTACGAAACCCATCCGGACTTCATCGCCCCGCAGTCGCGCCGGAACGAGGTTCTGTCGTTCGTGAAGTCGGGCCTGCTGGATCTGTCGGTCTCGCGCACGTCGTTCGGCTGGGGGATCAAGGTGCCGAACGATCCCGCGCATGTGATGTATGTGTGGCTGGACGCACTGGCCAATTACCTGACCGCCACCGGCTGGCCCGATGCCAGTGCGCCACGGGCAGGGTTCTGGCCGGCCGATATCCATGTCGTGGGCAAGGACATCCTGCGCTTTCACGCGGTTTACTGGCCTGCCTTCCTGATGGCGGCCGGGCTGCCGGTGCCGAAGCGTGTGTTCGCGCATGGCTGGTGGACCAATGAAGGCCAGAAGATCAGCAAGTCGCTGGGTAATGTGATCGACCCGCTGGAGCTGGTGGAAACCTTCGGGCTGGATGCCGTGCGCTTCTTCCTGCTGCGCGAAGTGCCGTTCGGCAATGATGGTGACTTCAGCCGCAAGGCGCTGATCACCCGCATGAATGTGGAGCTGGCCAACGACCTCGGCAATCTGGCGCAGCGCAGCCTGAGCCTGATTGCCCGCAATCTGGATGGTGTTCTGCCCGCTTTCGGCACCCGCAACGCCGACGACCAGACGATGGCCGCCGCCGCAGATGCTCTGCCGGAAAAGGTGCGCAACGGGTTGGACAAACAGCATTTCCACGACGCGATCGAAGATGTGTGGAAAGTCGTGCGCGCTGCCAACGCCTATATCGACCATCAGGCCCCGTGGGCGCTGAAGAAGACCGACCCGGTGCGGATGGAAGTGGTGCTGCGCACCCTGGCCGACGTGCTGCGCGTGGTGGCGACGGTGCTGCAGCCCTTTATGCCCGACAGCATGACGAAGATGCTGGACCAGCTGGCAGTCCCCGCGGATGCCCGCGATCTGGCGGCGCTGACCACCGCTTTGCCCGGGGGCATTACGCTGCCCGCACCGCAGGGCGTGTTCCCGCGCCACGTTGAAGAACCGGCGTAAGAGTCTGGAAATGCTAGTCGATTCCCATTGCCACCTCGCCTATTTCACCGAGGACGAGGTCGCGGATGTGGTCATGCGCGCGCATGACTCCGGGGTGACGACGCTGCTGACCATCAGCACGCGGCTGACCCAGGCCGCGCAGATCCTGGAATTGACCGAGCGTTTCCCCGGCGTCTGGGGCACGGTCGGTATTCATCCGCACAATGCGGGCGAGGGCGAAATCCCCACGCCCGAGCAGATCGCGGCCGAGGCCGCACATCCGCGTATTGTGGGCATTGGCGAGTCCGGGCTGGATTATTTCTACAACAAAAGCCCGAAAGAGACACAGATCGAGGTCTTCCGCCGTCATATCCGCGCGGCGCAGATCACCGGCCTGCCACTGGTGATCCACGCGCGCGACGCGGATGACGACATCATCGCGATCCTTGCGGAAGAACGGGCGAGGGGTGGGGCGTTTCCGTTCCTGCTGCACTGCTTCTCCTCGACCCGCGCGCTGGCGGAAGCGGCGGTGGAGACGGGGGGGTATGTGTCGCTATCGGGTATTCTGACCTTCCCGAAATCGGAAGAGATCCGCGCCATCGCCCGTGACGTTCCGGCCGACCGGCTGCTGGTGGAAACCGATGCGCCGTATCTGGCACCGGTGCCATATCGGGGCAAGCGCAACGAACCCGCCTGGACGGTCGAGACCACCAAAGTGCTGGCCGGTCTGCACGACATGAGTTTCGAGGCGATGGCCGACCAGACAACCCGCAATTTCAGGCGATTATTCGCCAAAGTCGCATAGCGTTACGAACCGCGAGTATTGAGCGTCACCAGCAGTATTGCACCCAATACGACAAGCGCTGCGATCACACCGCGCACACAGGCATAGGTTACGCGCTTTTGTGCGCTGCCTTCTGTAAAGGCAAAGGTGCTGGCGGCTGTGTCCAGACCCGCAAAGGCGACAAACAGCAACGGCAAGTATGTCGCGTAGCCGCCGGCCATCATAGGCAATAACCAGACATACAGAATGATGGGAATAACGATCGATATCGCCATTACCGGCAGAACCCGTTTTAACAACACATGCGACATCGTTGGTTCAAACCCCTGATAAATTTGATCAGCCACCTACTATATTTCCGGCAGCACGGGTAAACACGAATCATGCGTATCAAGGTTCTCGGCTGTGGTGGCTCGGCGGGTGTTCCGCTGATCGGCGGGCCGGATGGCCTGGGCGAGTGGGGCGTTTGCGACCCCACCGAACCGCGCAACCGTCGCACCCGCGCCAGCATCCTGATTGAAACCGGCACCGCCAACCTGCTGATCGACACATCGCCCGACATGCGCAGCCAGTTGCTGGCCAATGGTGTGCAGCGGGTGGATTCCATCCTGTTCACCCATGCCCATGCCGACCACATCAACGGGCTGGACGATGTGCGCGTTCTGAACCGGATTGTGAACCGTCCCATCGCCGCCTGGGGGACCGAGGCAACGCTGGCCGAGATCAGCAAACGTTTCGATTACGCCTTCCGCGAATGGACCGGTCCGGGTTTCTTCCGCCCGGTGCTGGAAGCGCGCCCGATTGTAGCCGGAGATGTGTTTACAACTCAGGGCGTTACAGTGCGCAGCTTCCTGCAGGACCACGGTTTTGGTCCCAGTCTGGGGATGCGGGTAGGGGATTTTGCCTATTCCACCGACGTCGTCCGGCTGGATGACGCGGCGTTTGCGGTGCTCGAGGGCGTGGACACCTGGCTGGTCGACTGTTTTCAGCGCGCACCGCATCAGACACATGTGAATGTCGAACAAGTGATGCTTTGGGCCAAGCGTGTCGGCGCGCGTCGCACGGTGCTGACGCATATGGGCGCTGACATGGACTGGTCCTGGATGCGCGCCAATCTGCCGGACGGGATCGAGCCTGCGTATGATGGAATGACCATCAATCTGCCCACAGGCTGACAAAAGATTTATGACTCGGGACAACCGGCAGTCATCTGGGTTAAAAGCACCCAGAGCCGAACCTTGGTAGATACGGAAATACATATTAGTTTCCATAATATCCCTTATGCGACTTGAGGCCATGTGTGACCGACAGACCGACATCTTCCCCCGACACTGAAATTCTCCACCTTCTGAACATCATGAAACGCCTGCGCGCGCCCGATGGCTGTCCGTGGGATCGTGTGCAGGATTTTGCCTCCATCGCACCTTACACGGTCGAGGAAGCTTACGAAGTCGCCGACGCCATTGCCCGGCAGGACTGGCCCGCGCTGGAGGACGAACTGGGCGATCTGCTGTTCCAGGTCGTCTATCATGCGCGCATGGCCGAAGAAGCCGGACATTTCACGTTTGCCAACGTCGCACGCGCCATTTCCACCAAGATGATCCGCCGCCATCCGCACGTCTTTGGCGATGCCGATACTCGCGATGCCGAGGCGCAGACCCACGCCTGGGAGGTCCAGAAAGCCACCGAACGCGCCGCTCGCGCCCAGACCCG
>JAVBJV010000007.1:0-105169 GCA_031546815.1 Acetobacteraceae bacterium | reverse complement strand
GTTCCGGCCACGGCCGCGCCGAGCGAGGCCAGCATCCGTTCCATCCGCTGTGCGTACGGCCGCGCAGCTTCAGCGCGCACCTGGGCGCGCTTCAGCTTGGCAGCCGACACCATCTTCATCGCGGAAGTGATCTTCCGGGTGGACTTCACGGAGGTGATCCGGGTCCGAAGGGCCTTCAGGTTCGACATCTGGCGTTCCTACCGAGCGATCCCCAGATCAGGAGAAGGTGGCGGTGAATTTATCGAGGAAGGCTACCAGCTTTTCCTCGGTTTCCTTCTTGATCTCGCGGTCGTTGCGGATCGCGGCCAGGATTTCGCTGCCGGTCGAGCGCATCGAGACCAGCATCGCACCTTCGTACTTGGTCACCGCCGTCACCGGCAGGTTATCCAGGTAGCCACGCGTGCCCGCAAAAATCGACACGACCTGTTCTTCCACCGGCATCGGGCTGTACTGGGCCTGCTTCAGCAGTTCCGTCAGACGAGCACCGCGCGCCAGCAGCTTCTGGGTCGAGGCATCGAGGTCGGATGCGAACTGTGCAAACGCCGCCATTTCGCGGTACTGCGCCAGCTCACCCTTAATACGGCCCGCAACCTGCTTCATCGCCTTGACCTGCGCCGCAGATCCCACGCGCGACACCGACAGACCAACGTTAATGGCCGGGCGGATGCCTTTGAAGAACAGTTCGGTTTCCAGGAAGATCTGACCGTCGGTGATCGAAATCACGTTGGTCGGAATATAGGCCGACACGTCGCCGCCCTGGGTTTCGATGACCGGCAGCGCCGTCAACGAACCACTGCCATGCGCTTCCGACATCTTCGCGGCGCGTTCCAGCAGGCGCGAGTGCAGATAGAACACGTCGCCCGGATACGCTTCACGGCCCGGCGGACGGCGCAGCAGCAGCGACATCTGACGATAGGCAACCGCCTGCTTCGACAGATCATCATACACGATAAGGGCATGCATGCCGTTATCGCGGAAATATTCACCGATGGCGCAACCCGTATACGGGGCCAGGAACTGCATCGGCGCGGGTTCCGACGCGGTGGCAGCCACCACGATCGAGTACGCCATCGCGCCGTTTTCTTCCAGCGCCTTCACCAGCTGGGCGACTGTCGAACGCTTCTGGCCGATTGCGACATACACGCAGTACAGCTTCTTGTGTTCGTCATCACCAGCCGCTTCGTTGGCGACCTTCTGATTGATGATGGTGTCCATCAGCACGGCCGACTTGCCGGTCTGACGATCGCCGATCACCAGTTCGCGCTGACCGCGGCCAATCGGCACCAGGGCGTCAATCGCCTTCAGGCCGGTCTGCATCGGTTCGTGCACGCCTTTACGCGGGATGATCCCGGGGGCCTTCACTTCAACCAGACGCTTTTCGGTCGAGACGATCGGGCCTTTGCCGTCGATCGGGTTGCCCAGCGCATCGACCACGCGGCCCAGCAGGCCTTTGCCCACCGGCACGTCGACGATTTCACCGGTACGGGCGACAACGTCGCCTTCGCGGATCTCTCTGTCCGACCCGAAAATAACCACACCGACATTGTCGGTTTCCAGGTTCAGTGCCATGCCCTTCAGGCCGGCACCCGGGACTTCGACCAGTTCGCCTGCCATCACGTTGGCAAGGCCGAACACGCGGGCGATCCCGTCCCCGACGGACAGAACCTGACCCGTTTCCGCAACGTTCACATCGGAATCGAAATTCGCGATCTGCTGCTTGAGGATATCCGAGATCTCGGCAGGACGGATGTCCATCAGGCTGCTCCCTTCATGGCGTACTGCAGGCGCTGCAGGCGCGAGCGAATGCTGGTGTCATACAGGCGCGCCCCGATCCGCAGAATCATGCCGCCCAGCAGCGATGGTTCCACTTTTTCAGACAGACGCACATTTGGATACCCGGCCTCGGTCAGGCGGGCGATAAGCTGGGTCCGCTGGGTATCGTTCAGCGGGTGGGCGGTTGCCACCTCGGCCAGCAGAATTCCGCGGCGGGCGGCAAGAATGTCGGCGAACGCGATCGCGATGCGCGGCAGGGCGGCCAAGCGGCGATTTGCCACCACAACACCCACCAGGTTACGCACCGGCGCGGAAAAACCGAACTTGTTCAGCACTGCCAACACGGCCTCGCTCTGGACTTTGGCGTCCAGAACCGGGCTTTCCACCACACGGCGGAAATCGGCGGAAGTGTGGATCAGCTTGCCCAGCGCTTCCATTTCGGAGGCAATCTGGTCGAGCTGCTTAAGGTCTTCGGCATGGGAGTAAAGCGCTGTGGCGTAGCGGTGCTCGATGCCACCGCTGCCGATCATGCTTACCGTCTGTGCAGTATCAGCCGCCAAGGTTCCATCCCCATGCATAGGCCCGATAAACGCAGGCCGAGAAATATGGTGGCCGAACTGGAGGCTCTCCGGCTCGGCGAGCGGCAGGTAGCATGGGGTCGGGCTGTGTGCAACACGGGGGAAGGGCCAAATCTGCATCTGCCCCTTAATTTTCTGTTGGGCCGAAGGGTCCGCGCACCTGCTGTTACGTTATGTTCGTATGCAGAAAGCCCAAAATAAGGGCATGATCCGCACAAAGCTGCCTGGGAATGAGTGAATTCGTATGCGTGTTCGACTGACGTTGCTGCTGCTGGCCGTGCTTGCCCTGCTGGGCGTTGGCTATGGATTGGGCTGGTTTCACCGCCCCGACACCCCCCAGACACAGGCCGCGACTCCGCCGATTTCCGTCACCACCGCGCCGGTCGTGGTGGGCGATGTGCCGGTCGGGCTGAACGCCAACGGCATCGTGCAGCCGATCGCCACCGTATCGGTCCGCACCCGCGTGGATGGGCAGATCGAACGCGTGCACGTGGAGGAAGGTGCCCGGGTGAAGGCCGGGGATGTGTTATTCACGCTGGATACCCGGCCGAATCTGGCGATTCTGGCGCAGCTGCAGGCCAATCTGGAGCGCGACCGCACCCAACTGGCCCAGGCGCAGGCCGATGCCGCGCGCTACGACCAGCTGACACGCACCGGCGCCGGGGCGCGCCAGCAGGCCGACCAGACCCGTTCGCAGGCGCTGTCGCTGGCCGCCACCGTGAAGGCGGACGAGGCGCTGATCGCCCAGACCCAGTTGCAGATCGACTACGCCACCATCCGCGCCGAGATCGACGGTCGGCTGGGCACCATTCCGCAGAAACAGGGCAATTACGTGCGCGTGGCCGAAAACACCGTGCTGGCGACGCTGACGCGGCTGAACCCGGTGCAGGTGCAGTTCGCCATTCCGGAACGCTTCCTGTCCGAAGTGCGCGTGGCCTATGCCGCCAATACCGCCCGCGTGCAGGTGCGCGCCCCCAGCGGCAATACCACCGTGGAAGGGCGACTGGTGTTCATGGACAGCCAGGTCGATGTCACTACCGGCACCATCATGCTGAAGGCCCAGTTCGAGAACGAACACGCCGCCCTATGGCCCGGCCAGTATGTGAACGTCACGCTGATCCCGCATATCGATCACAACGTCATCACCGTGCCAGTCGCCGCCGTGCAGACCGGGCAGAGCGGCCAGCACGTCTATGTGCTGGGCAGCGATGGCAAGGTCACCCGCCGCCCCGTGCGCATGTTGCGTCTGGAAGGCGACCGCGCCGTGCTCAGCGGTGAACTGACGGCGGGCGAATCGGTGGTGGTGGAAGGCGCACAACGCCTGACCGGCGGCACCCGCGCGATCGATCGCGGGCAACCGCGTCCGGCTGCGGGGAACGCAGGATGACCCTCGCCGAACTCTGCATCCGCCGCCCGATCATGACCGGGCTGCTGTCGGTGGCAGCGGTCATCGCGGGCGTGCTGGGATATTTCCAGCTGCCCGTCGCCGCCGTGCCGCGGGTCGATTTCCCGACCATCGCGGTCTACGCCACGCTGCCCGGTGCCAGTCCGGACACCATGGCGAACTCCGTCGCCCTGCCACTTGAACGCGAATTGTCCACCATCGCCGGGATCGACGAAATGTCGTCGGTCAGCAGCCAGGGCAACGCGCAGATCACCATCCAGTTCGCGCTGACCCGCGACATCGATGCGGCGGCGCTCGACGTGCAGTCGGCCCTGTCGCGCGCGCAACGCCGCCTGCCGGCGGAGATGACCAACCAGCCGTCGTTCCGTAAATCCAACCCCGCCGATGCGCCGGTGATCCTGCTGACACTGTCGGGCGGCGACGTGCCGCTGTCGCGCCTCAACGATCTGGCGAGCAGCGTGGTCGGCCCCGAACTGTCGCGCATTATCGGCGTGGCACAGGTGGTGTCTTACGGCGCGCAGAAATTCGCAGTGCGCATCCGCCTCGACCCCGACCGCATCGCCGCCCGCGGACTGGGGTTCGACGAGGTGCAGCAGGCCGTCGCCAATGCCAATTCCAACAGTCCGGTCGGCTCGCTCAGCGGCGCGCGCCAGCAGCTGACGCTACGCGCCAACGACCAGATGGTGAACGCGGCCGAATTCCTCAACCTGGTCATCGCCGGCAAGAACGGCGCACAGGTGCGGCTGGCCGATGTCGCCACTGTGGTGGACAGCGTCGAGAACGACCAGATCGCATCCTGGCACGACGGCACACGCGCGCTGGTGCTGGCCGTGCAGCGCCAGCCCGACGGTAATACCGTGGAAGTGGTCGATGCAGTGCGTGCTGCCATTCCACGCCTTGAAGCTGCCTTGCCGCCGGGTGCGCGGATCAACGTGATGCTGGATCGGTCGCTGTCGATCCGCGGTGCCGTGCACGATGTGCAGGAACATCTGATGATCGCCATCGGGCTGGTCACGCTGGTGATCTTCCTGTTTCTGCGCCGCCTGCGCGCCACGCTGATTCCCACCATCGCGGTGCCGATCAGTCTGGCGGGCACGTTCGGGCTGATGCATCTGTTCGGCTATGGGCTGGATAACGTCACCCTGCTGGGAATGACGCTGGCCGTGGGGCTGGTGGTGGACGACGCCATCGTGATGCTGGAAGCCATCGTGCGCCACATCGAAGAAGGCGTGCCCCCACGCGAAGCCGCCCTGCGCGGGGCGCGCGAAATTTCGTTCACCATTCTGTCGATCACGCTGTCGCTGATTGCCGTGTTCATGCCGATCCTGCTGATGGGCGGCGTGGTCGGGCGCGTGTTCAACGCCTTCGCCGCCACCGTGTCGCTGGCAGTGGCCGTGTCGTGCGTGGTGTCGCTGACGCTCACGCCGCTGCTGGCAACTTTGCTGCCCGCGCATCAGAAGGAATCGTGGCTGGACAGTGTGCTGGAACGTGGCTTCCGCGCCGTGGAAAACGGCTACGCCAACGCGCTGGATTTCTCGCTGCGCTATCGCAGCATCGTCTGGGCGGTGTTCTTCGGATCTCTGGCACTGGGCGCGTGGCTGACCTACGCCATCCCCAAAGGTTTCTTCCCGATTGAAGACACCGGATTACTGTCCGTCAGCACCGAAGGGCCGCAGGATATTTCCTTCCCCGCCATCTCGGACCGGCAGAACGCGGTGGCCGATATTCTGCGTCGCTCGCCTTATGTGGAAAGCGTGGTGTCCTCCACCGGCATCGGCGGGCCGACCACCGCGCTGAACCAGGGGCGCATGTTCGTGCAGTTGAAACCGCGCGACCAGCGCCCGCAGGTGCAGGACGTGATCCAGGGCCTGCGCCGACAGGTAATGCAGATCCCCGGCCTCAGCGTGTTCATGCAGCCGATCCAGAACATCAGCTTCGGCGGGCGTTCATCGCGCACGCTGTACCTGCACACGTTGCAGGGGCTGAATACGGCCGAGCTTTACACATGGTCGGAACGCATCCGCCAGCGCCTCGCCACATTGCCGGAATTGCAGGATGTGAACATCGATCTGCAGCTCAACGCACCGGTGCTCTCGGTCAACATCGACCGCGATCGCGCGGCGTCACTCGGCGTGTCGGTCGATCAGGTGCGATCGACGCTGTATTCGGCGTTTGGCGCCCGGCAGATCTCGACCATCTATGCCGCCGCCGACAGTTACGCCGTAATCCTCGAAGCCCTGCCCGACATGGCGCAGGATGAAACCGGCCTCGCGCGGATCTATCTGCGGGCAACCACCGGGCAACTGGTGCCGCTGTCCGCCATTGCGAGCATCACGCGCACCAACGGTCCCGTCACCATCAACCATCAGGGCCAGTTGCCCGCCGTCACCATCGGGTTCAACACCGCGCCCAGTATCTCGCTGGGGGAAGCCACCGCCGCCATCGACGCGGCCGAGCGCGAGATGGGCGTGCCGCCCACCGTCGTCACTGGCTATACCGGCACTGCGAAAGTGTTCCAGCAGGCGCTCGCCGGGCAGGGCATGCTGCTGCTGGCCGCCGTGCTGATCGTCTATCTGGTGCTGGGTATCCTCTACGAAAGTCTGATCCATCCGCTGACCATTCTATCGGGCCTGCCCGCCGCCGCCGTCGGTGCGCTGGCAACGCTGTGGATGTTCGACCTCGACCTGTCGGTGATCGGCACGATCGGTGTGCTGCTGCTGATCGGGCTGGTGAAGAAGAACGCCATCATGGTGGTGGACGTGGCGCTTGCCCTGCAGCGCGAGGGTAAAGACCCCCTCACCGCTGTGCGCACCGCCAGCCTGATCCGTTTTCGCCCAATCATGATGACCACGCTGGCCGCCGGTGCCGGTGCCATCCCCATCGCCATGGGCTGGGGCACCGCCGCCGAACTGCGCCAGCCGCTGGGCCTCGCCGTGGTCGGCGGGCTGGTGGTGTCGCAGGCGCTGACACTGTTCGTCACGCCGGTGCTGTATCTGGCGTTCGACAGCCTCGCACGCACGCTGACCCGGCAGCGGCGTGTGCCTGTGTGAGACGTATGGGGGCCTGAAGCCCCCGTTCTCATATCCGAACTCAGGAAAGTAACCACGGGGTCCGGGGAGCGGGCCGCTCCCCGGCAGGGGTTTGGGAACAGCGTCCCCATTCTCAATCAAGCATGCCAAAGCGGAACACGCCGTGCTCCACCGGGACAGTCAGGCGCGCCAGTGAAGCAGCCAACGGCATGCCACGCTCGCTATTGGTGAACAAAACAAAGCCGTCTCCGCCAGATGTCGAGACCATCGCAAACGCCCGGAACCCAGGGGAGTTCCCCCATTGCCAGAGATAGGGCCCGCCGGTGGCAGTCTCGATACCCCATCCGTATCCCCATGCCAGCCCCAGCTCGGGTTCGGCTGCAATGGGATTGGCGATCGTCAACGACAACAGCGATGCATCGGCAAGCAGAGCGGCAAGGAATTTCGCGTAATCACTGGCCGTTGTGTACAGCGATGTGGCCGCATTGGGTTCACGGAAATCAAACTGGCGCTCTCCGCCAAACCACGACGTGCCACTCACAAGCTGCGCGCGGATATCTTCCGTCAAACGCATCCGCGACTGCCGCATACCAAGCGGATCGAAGACGTATTTCAACACGAACAACTCGATACCCAGCCCGGTCACCGCGCTGATCACCGCCTGTAGAAGCACATAGCCCTCACCGGAATATTGCCAGCGCGTGCCTGGCTCGAATTCGGGGGCCAGCGTGTCCCCCGTCCAGTTTGGCAGAGCGGAGCTGTGATTGAGCAACGTTGCGACAGGAATGCGCGCCAACACGTGTGCCGGTACCAAATCGACCGGGTTATCGCTGGCGTCTCCAAAGGGATTCTGGCGATGCATGTACCCGTCGGGCAGATAGGTCGAAACCGGTGCACGCAGATCAAGTCGCCCCTCGCGCACCAGCTTCAGTGCAACGAATGCGATGACCGGTTTGGTGAGCGACGCTGCCTGAAATATCGGCTCTGCGTGAAGCGGCCGGGCCGTTGAACAGCCCGAGACAACCACCGGAGCCGCAGGTTTTCCGCCCTTCAGGGTGACATAGCTCGCGGCGCAAACGCCGCGCCGTACTGCAAGCGCGTGGAATGGCTCTTCGCTAAACCGGGAAAGGTTCGTGCCACAAGACGAGAGAAAGGGCGCAGCCGCACTGGCGACAAGAAGCTTCCGACGTGAAACTGGCATATCTCTCGCTCTGTTTCCGTAACCCACAGGGTCCCGATATGAAAATGGGGGCTAAAAGCCCCCATTCACCTCACTTGATGATCGCTGCATGCGCCGCGAGGCATGCCATGTCAATCAGCTTGCTGACCGATGCGTCCATCGGCACGATCTGCACCGGACGCGACAGGCCGATCAGCAGCGGGCCGATCGTCGTGCCGCCGCCAAGCTGCGGCACCAGACGGCTGGCGATGTGTGCGGCGTGCAGGCCGGGCATTACCAGAATATTGGCGGGACCGGACAGGCGACAGAACGGGTAGAGCGCGCGCAGTTCAGGGTTCAGCGCGACGTCGGCCGCCATCTCACCGTCGTATTCAAAGTCGGGCTTGCGCGCGTCGAGGATCTTCACCGCCTCGCGCACGCTTTCCGGAATGCTGCCTGCGGGATCACCGAAGGTCGAGAACGACAGGAACGCCACGCGCGGTTCGTGTCCCATACGCCGCGCGGCCGAGGCCGAGGCCAGCGCGATGGCCGCCATGGTTTCCGAATTCGGGCGTTCGTGGATGGCGGTGTCGGCGACGAACACAGTGCCGTTCGGCGTCAGCATCAGCGTGAGGCCAAACATCACGCGGTTCGGTTCGGGGTCCAGCACCATGCGCACGCCTTCCAGCGCAACCAAGAAACTGCGCGTCAGCCCCGTTACCATCGCATCCGCATCGCCCAGCGCCACCATGCAGGCGGCGAAGATGTTGCGATCCTGATTGACCAGACGCTGACAGTCGCGCGCCATGTGGCCCTTGCGCTGCAGACGTTCATACAGGAAGTCGGCATAGCGACGGTTCTGGCCGGACAGGCGCGCGTTGTGGATCTCGATCCCGTCCGTACTGCCGAGGCCCAGCGCGGACAGTGTTGCCATCACACGGTCCTCGCGCCCGATCAGGATCGGGGTGCCGTAGCCCGCGTTGCGGAAGGCCACAGCTGCACGCACGACTTTTTCTTCCTCGCCTTCTGCAAACACCACGCGCTTGGGCTGGCTGCGCACACCTTCGGAAATCGCGTCGAGCGCCGATGCCGTGGAATCCAGCCGGCCCACCAGTGTGCGGGTATAACGCTGCAGATCGTCCATCGGCTTGCGCGCCACGCCGCTTGCCATTGCGGCCTTGGCCACGGCGGGTGGGATGCGGGTGATCAGGCGGGCGTCAAACGCGTTGGGGATAATGTAATCGCGCCCGAATGTCAGGCGATGCCCACCACCGCCCGCGGTCGAGATTTCATCCGGCACATCTTCGCGCGCCAGCATGGCCAGCGCTTCGGCGGCAGCGATCTTCATCGTTTCGTTGATCGTGCTGGCACGCACATCCAGTGCACCACGGAAGATGTACGGGAAGCACAGCACATTGTTCACCTGGTTCGGATAATCCGAACGACCGGTCGCGACGATCGCGTCATCGCGCACGGCATAGGCTTCCTCGGGCGTGATTTCTGGATCGGGGTTGGCCATCGCGAACACGATGGGGTTCTTCGCCATCGACTTCAGCATCTCGGGCGTCAGCGCGCCCTTGGCGGACAGGCCAAAGAACACATCGGCCCCGACCAGTGCATCGGCCAGTGTGCGGGCCTTGGTGTCCACCGCGTGGGCGGATTTCCACTGGTTCATGCCCTCGGTCCGGCCCTGGTACAGAACGCCCTTGGTGTCGGCCATGGTGACGTTCTCGTGCCGCACGCCCATCGCCTTGGCGAGTTCAACGCAAGCAATCGCGGCGGAACCGGCGCCGTTCACCACCAGCTTGATGTCGGACAGTTTACGCCCGGTCAGATGGCACGCATTCAGCAGGCCTGCCGCAGCGACAATCGCAGTACCATGCTGGTCGTCGTGGAAGACGGGGATGTCCATCAGCTCGCGCAGGCGCTGTTCGATGATGAAGCATTCCGGCGCCTTGATGTCTTCCAGATTGATGCCGCCGAAGCTGGGCGCCAGATAACGTATGGCGTTGACGAATTCATCGACGTTTTCGGTGTCGACGCACAGGTCGAAACTGTCCACATCGGCAAAGCGCTTGAACAGCGCGGCCTTGCCCTCCATCACCGGCTTGGCGCCCAATGGCCCCAGGTTACCCAGCCCCAGCACCGCCGTGCCATTCGAGATCACCGCAACCATGTTGCCCTTGGCGGTGTAATCGTACACCAGCGACGGGTCACGATGGATATGCAGGCACGGTTCGGCCACACCCGGCGAATACGCCAGGCTGAGGTCGCGCGCCGTGGCCAGCGATTTGGTGATGTGCACGGCCAGCTTGCCGGGGCGCCCTTCTGCGTGCAGCGCCAGTGCTTCTTCTGCTGTGATCCGTGCCGTCCGGGTCTTCATGGTAACTTCCGTATGTTTGCTCGTAGCCAGACAGTAAACCACTCAATCCGATGTCAATAAAACCCCTGTTCTGCACGCCCATGCCATGCGTGTGTGGTATTCCTGAAAGCGGGGCTGGATTAGCGGCGCACCGCGGTTTACTTAAACACGCATGACAATCCCGCCCGCCGATGGAGCCTCCCCCGCAATGCAGGCCTGGTTCACCGCGAAAGCGGCGCACCCGGACGCGCTGGTGTTTTTCCGCATGGGGGATTTCTACGAACTGTTTTTCGCCGATGCCGAGGCTGCCTCGGCTGCGCTCGACATTGCGCTCACGCATCGGGGTGAACACGCGGGCGCGCCGGTGCCGATGTGCGGCGTGCCTGCTCACAGCGCCGAGCTGTATCTGGCCCGACTGATCCGGCGCGGCTTTCGTGTCGCCGTTACCGAACAGGTGGAATCCCCGGCCGAGGCCAAAGCCCGCAAAGCGCCCATCCGGCGCGAGGTGGTGCGGCTGGTCACCCCCGGCACGCTGGTCGAAGATGCGTTACTGGACAGCGCGCGCCCCAACCTGCTGGCGGCATTCGTGCAACTGCGCGACCGGGTGGGTGGTGCGTGGCTCGATATCTCGACCGGCATGTTCGAGACGACATCGGTGCCGCTGGCCGAATTCCCGGCCCTGCTCGGGCGGCTGGACCCGGCCGAGATCGTGGTGCCGGAAGGCCTCGACCTCGACGATCCATACGCCGAGCGAGCAGCCCCACCGCGCGATGCGCCCCCCGTCGATCTGGCCCGCAAGATTCTGGCCGAGGCGTTCGACGTCGCCAATATCGATGCCTTCGGCACGTTCGACCACGAAGAAGCACAGGCCGCTGCGCTGGCGCTGGAATATGTGCGGTCCACGCAGGCGGGGAAACTGCCGCGCCTGTCGTCGCCCGTGCCGGTCGGGCGGTCGGGCACGCTGGCGATGGACCGTGCCACGCGCGCCAGTCTGGACATTCTGGCGGCGCGCGATGGCGACACCAAACACACGCTGTTCGCAGCGGTGGATCGCACGCTGTCCGCCCCTGGTGCGCGTCTGCTGGCGGCCCGGCTCAGCGCGCCGCTGACCGACGTGGCGACGATCGTCACGCGGCAGGATGGCTGGGTGTATCTGATCGAGGAACACGCCACTGTCACCGCGCTGCGCGCCACGCTGAAACGCGCGCCGGACATGGCACGCGCCCTGGGCCGTCTGGCGCTGGGGCGTGGCGGGCCGCGCGATCTGGCCGCCATCCGCGACGGCTTGCGCGCCGGGGCCGATGCGGCGGCGGCACTGTCCGGCATGGTGCCACGCGAACTGGCCGATGCGCGCGACGTGCTGACCCCCGCCCCCGCCCTTGCCGCTGAACTGACGCGCGCGCTGGCCGATCCTGTCCCGCTGCGCGCCGACGATGGCAACGCGATCCAGCCCGGCTACGACGGTGAACTGGATGCCCACCGCCATCTGCGCGACGACGCGCGGCAGATCGTGGCGGCGTTGCAGGTGGAATATGCCCAGCGCTACGGCGTGGCAGCGTTGAAGATCAAGCATCACGCGCAACTGGGATATGTGATCGAAGTACCCTCGGCCGCGGCCGAAAAACTGCGCGCCAATCCCGACCTTGTGCTGCGCCAGTCGATGGCGAGCAGCGCGCGCTTCACCAATGCCGAGATCGTCGATCTGGACCGTCGCATCGCCGAGGCGGCAGACCGGGCGGGGGCGCGCGAACGGGCGATCCTCGACCATCTGACGAAGCTGGTGCTGGCCGATGCGGGCGGCATTTCCATCGCCGCCGATGCGCTGGCGGCGCTGGATGTTGCGCAGTCCGCCGCCCACCTTGCCGCCCCCGGCACCTGGGCGCGGCCCAACATCACCGATGGCACCGATTTCTGCGTGCAGGGCGGACGTCACCCCGTGGTGGAAGCAGCACTCGACCCCGGCGATGCATTCGTGCCGAACGGGTGCGACCTGTCCGCCGACCAGCGGCTGATGCTGCTGACCGGGCCGAACATGGCGGGTAAATCCACCTTCCTGCGTCAGAACGCGCTGATCCTGATCCTCGCCCAGGCGGGGCTTCCGGTGCCGGCCACCCTGGCGCGTATTGGCGTCGCTGACCGGCTGTTCTCGCGCGTCGGCGCACAGGACGAACTGGCGCGCGGACGTTCCACCTTCATGGTGGAAATGACCGAAACGGCGGCGATCCTCAATCAGGCGGGGCCGAGATCCTTCGTTATCGTGGACGAGATCGGGCGTGGCACCGCCACCTGGGATGGCCTCGCCATTGCCTGGGCGGTGCTGGAAGCGCTGCACGACACTCTGCGCAGCCGGACCATCTTCGCCACCCATTTCCACGAACTGGCCGGGCTGACCGGGCGCCTGCCCGCCATGCGTCCGCACGCCATGCAGGTGAAGGAATGGCGCGGCAAGGTGGTGTTCCTGCACGAAGTGGCCGAGGGCGCAGGCGGGCGATCTTACGGCGTGCATGTGGCGCGTCTGGCCGGTGTTCCGGCCCCGGTTGTGGCCCGCGCCACCACTTTGCTGGCCGAACTGGAAAAGCGTGGCACCGGTGTGGGCGAGGATATGCCCCTGTTCGCCGCCCAGGTTTCCACCCCGCAACCCACGCCCCACGACCCGCTGCACGAGGCTCTGGCAGCGCTGGACCCGGATGCCTTATCGCCCCGCGATGCCCATGCCGCCCTCTATCGGTTGAAAAACCTGCTGAACGATGATGCGTAGAATTCCCATTGATATGTTTCCATTCAAGCGCTTCCTGTTCTAGCATCAAGAAAATGACTGTCATTACGCGCACCCCGAACTACCCGACCGACGATGCAGCCGCTGTTCTGGCCAATGCGTCCGCGGCTCTGCATGTGGACGGCAAGCCCGTTCCGCGCGAAACCGCGCTGTCCGTGCTGCGCCGCCAGCTGGTGCGGATTCAGGCCGATGTGCGCGACGCGTTCGAAACCGAAAAGATCAGCGGCCTGAACGCCGCCCGCCGTCTGGGCGGCCTGACCGACGGGGTGATTGGCGCGCTTTACACCTATGCCACCGAAGTGGTCGGCCAGACCGACACCGACCGGCTGGTGGTGGCCGCCACCGGCGGGTACGGGCGCGGCGTGCTGGCACCGTTCAGCGACATCGACCTGCTGTTCCTCACCCAGGACCAGCCCGACCCGAAGACCCTGCAGGTCGTGGAATACATGCTGTATTTCCTGTGGGATCTGGGCCTGAAGGTCGGCCACGCCACCCGTTCGATCGATGACTGCCTGACCGAAGCAACGGGCGATCATACGGTGCGCACCTCGCTGCTGGATTCCCGGCCGATCGTCGGCAATTCCACCCTGTACGAGGATTTCCAGACCCGTTTCCGCACCGACTGCACCGACGCGGGCGGCAGTGCCTTCATCTCGGCCAAGCAGAGCGAACGCGCACAGCGCCACAAGCGTTTCGGCGACAGCCCGTATGTGGTGGAACCCAACATCAAGGAAGGTCGCGGCGGGCTGCGCGACATCCAGACGCTGTACTGGGTCTCGCGCTATCTGTTCGACACCCAGGTGATGATGGAACTGGCCGACCCCGACGGGCCGGCCGGATCGCTGATCCTGCCGAGCGAGGCTTACGCCATCCGCCGTGCGTGGTCGTTCCTGTGGACGGTGCGGTTCCATCTTCACTACGTGGCCGGACGCGCCGAAGAACGCCTGACATTCGATCTGCAGCCGGTGATCGGTGCGCGCATGGGCTACACCCGCCACGGCCGTCAGGGCGGGGTGGAGCGCTTCATGCGCCATTACTTCCTGACCGTGCGTGATGTCTCGCGCCTGACGCAGGTGCTGGAACCCGCTTTGCTGCGCGCCGCATCCGGCCCGCCCGCCGTGGCGCCCGAGGCCGATATCGCGCTGGCGGAATCTGGCTTCGTGCTGGCCGACGGCATGCTGATGTCGGCACAGGGGCGCGAATTCCATCGCGAACCGATCCAGATGTTCCGCGCATTGCGCATCGCGCGCGACCGCAATCTGGCGCTGCATCCGCTGGCGCTGCGCGCGCTGATCCGCAGCGCGCGGCTGGCGATGAACCTGCGCGACAATGCCGAAGCCAGCGCCATCTTCCTCGACCTGTTAAGCCGCCCGGACAGCGCTAAATGGCTGCGTCTGCTGAACGAGACCGGCGTGCTGGGCCGCTTCCTGCCCGACTGGGCGCGCATCGTTGGGCAGATGCAGTTCGACACCTATCACGTGTTCACCGTCGACGAACACACGATCGAGGCGATCCGCGTTCTCAACACCATGGACCGTGGCGAGCTGTCGGAAGTTGCCCCCATCGCGTCGAGCCTGATCGGGCAGATCCAGTCGCGACGCGCGCTGTATGCTGCGGCGCTGCTGCACGACATCGCCAAGGGGCGCGGCGGCGACCATTCGGAACTGGGCGCGGAAGTTGCACAGGAAGTCGGGCCACAGCTTGGCCTGACGCCGGAAGAAACCGAAACTGTCTCGTGGCTGGTGCTGCACCATCTGCTGCTGTCGCAAACCGCATTCAAGCGCGATATCGACGACCCGAAAACCATCCTCGATCTGGCCGACGTGATCCAGTCGCCCGAACGTCTGCGTCTGTTACTGGTGCTGACGGTGGCCGACATGCGCGCCGTCTCGCCCAAGGTGTGGAACGCGTGGAAGGCGACGCTGCTGCGCGAGCTGTATCACCGCGTCATCGAAGTGCTGGCGGGCGGCCTGTCCACCACCGTGCGCGACACGCGCGTCGCCCGCGCCCGCGAACAGGTGGGCAGCATGCTGGTTGGCTGGTCCGATACCGACAAGGACTGGTTCCTCAACCTCGGCTACCCCAGTTACTGGCTGGCGTTCGACCCGGAAACCCATGCGCGCCATGCCGCGATGGCACGCGATGCCAATGCGCGCAACGCACCGCTGACCGTACATGCAGAACCGCTTCCGGATCGTGGCGTGACCGAGATCACCGTCTATGCCGACGACCATGCCGGGTTGTTCTCGCGCATTGCGGGCGCACTGGCCGTGGCCAATGTGTCGATCGTCGATGCGCGCATTCACACGATGACCAACGGCATGGCGCTGGATACGTTCTGGGTGCAGGACACCAGCGGCACCACACTGGAAGCGCCGCATCGTCTGGCGCGTATTTCAGCGCTGATCGAACAGGCCCTGTCGGGACAGCTGAAGCTCGACCACGAGATGCAGAAGATCTCGAAGCATTATTTCGGCCGCATGCGCGCCATTCACGTGCCGCCGCGCGTGGTGATCGACAATCACGCGTCGAACACCCACACTGTCGTGGAAGTGAACGGGCGCGACCGCCCCGGCCTGCTGCACGACGTGACGGCCGCCATCAGCGCCAGCGGTCTGCAGATCGCCTCCGCGCACGTCACCACATACGGCGTGCGCGCGGTGGACGTGTTCTACGTGAAGGACGTGTTCGGCCTGAAGGTCGAGAACGACCGCAAGCTGGCGCAGCTGCGTGAAACGCTGCTTGCCGCGCTGGCTGTGCCGGAAAATCTGATCCCCACCGACAACACCAGTCCTCCATCCGGTTGAGGTATATGCAGCACGGAATCATCTCGCGCTGTGTCCCTTACCTCCTCGCTGCTCTCGTCGTTCTCTGCACCACGCTCATAGGTGGCGCGGCGGCACGATATGTCAGCCTGCAGGTAACCGATTATCAGGCGCGCGCCGCACTGGCCGCCGATACCGATGATCTGCTCGACCAGGCATACCTGATGGGGCGGGACATCCACGCCATCATGCAGCGCACCGCGGCAGCGCCCTTCCCGCCCTGCTCGGACCACGACCTGACGTTCATGCGCGGCCTGATCCTGCATGCCTATGGCATACGCGATCTGGAGCGGATTCAGGGCCAGACGATCATGTGCAGCGCGTTACTGGGCGTGCTGGACCCGCCGCTTGCCGTGGATATCGGCGCGCCGGATTTCATGCTGTCCAACGGGATATACTTCAAACAGGCCGCGCCCGTCATATCGATCCCGGGGCAGGTCAGTTCGATCGTCTATAACGACAGGCTGACCGCCGTCCTCAGCAGCCAGTTCTTTGCCGGGCGCGTAAGCCCCGAGGCCGAATTCGAACTTGCCTTCATGAACCCCGAAACACGCCAGGTCTATCGCAACGCGCTCGGTGGCGTGGATATTTCAGACGACTTCTTCACCAATCCCCGGATCGAACATCATCAGAATCTTCTGGCATCGACGCGCTGTGCCGAAGACGGGCAGTTTCTCTGTATCGCCCTGGCAATGGACCTTAATACACTGCGGGCACGCTATCAGCTCGATGTCAGTATCACGGCCATTGCCGGCTGTATTGCCGGTGCGGCCCTGGGGATGCTGGCCATCCAGATATATCTGCGGTCGCAGCGCATGGAAAACCGGCTGCGGCGCACGTTGCGGCGGAACAAGCTGCATGTCGTATACCAGCCGGTCTACGACCCGCAGAACCGGCGCACGGTGGGTGCCGAGGCACTGGCGCGCTGGCGGCTGCCCGACAAGACCCTGGTGTCGCCGGAGGTGTTCATCCCGCTGGCCGAACAGCACGGGCTTGTGCATCTGGTCACCCGCAACGTCGTGCATCGCGTTATCGAAGACAGCGAGCAACTGCTGCGGCAGAACCCGGATTTCTACATCTGCATCAACATCAGCGCGGCAGATCTGTCGTCCCCGGACTTTGCCGATTACCTGCATCGCAGCATCAGCACTGCGGGAATCCGCCCGTCGCAGATCCGCCTCGAGATCACCGAACGTTCAGCCGCCGACCCGGCCGAGGCCACGCCGCATGTCAGCCGATTGCAGGCAGCCGGCCATCACCTTCTGCTGGACGACTTCGGCACCGGGCATTCCAACCTGACGACTCTGAGCGCGCTGAATGTCGACGGGCTGAAACTCGACCGCGGCTTTACCACCGCCATCGGCACCGACAGCGCCCCCGCGCTGATCGTCCCGCGCATTCTGGAAATGGCCAGCGCGCTGCGGCTCAGCGTCATCACCGAAGGGGTGGAAACGCAGGAACAGGCCGATTACCTGATGGCGCGCGGCGTGCAGCACATGCAGGGCTGGCTGTTCGGCAAACCATCCTCGATCCAGGCGCTGGGGCTGCGACTGCAACGCGAGGTCGTGGCAGAGTCCTGAATTTCAGACCCGGATTTTGCCTGATGCGGCAGAACCCGTTACGAAAGAGCCGCTGATTCTCGAACAAAGGCTCTCGCATGCGTAAACCCATCCGCCACCCCCGCAATGGTCGCGTCTATCTGCTGGCCCTGGTGTGTGGCGCATTGGCCGCGCTGGCCTTGCCGCCGCTGCATATTGTGCCCGTGCTGTGGCTGTCGCTGCCGGTGCTGATCCTGATGATCGACGCGCAGGAACGCACCCGCTCGGCCGGGTGGGTCGGGTTCTGGTGGGGGTTCGGCTATCATCTGGTCGGGCTTTACTGGATTACCGAAGCAATCCTGATCGAGGCCGAACGCTTCTGGTGGCTGGTGCCGATTGCGGTGCCGGCGCTGTCGCTGTTTCTGGCCATCTTTATCGCCATTCCCGCCATGCTGGTGCACCGGCTGGCGCAGGGCTGGCCGCGCGTGCTGGGCTTTGCCGCCCTGTTCGTGCTGGGCGAGGCGGCGCGCGGTGTGGTGTTGAGCGGTTTCCCCTGGAACCCGCTGGGCAGCGTGTGGGCGTTCGAGATCCATACCTATGGCCCGGTCTTCCTGCAGCCCGCCGCGTATGGCGGAGTGTTCCTGCTGACGTTGCTGACCGTGCTGGTGGGTGGCTTGCCCGCGCTGGGGCGCTGGGGCTGGACGGCTGCCGTGATGCTGCTGGGGATCTGGGCGGCCGATGGGGCGTTGCGTCTGCTGCCACCGTTGCAGGCTCCTCCGGCGGGGACTCCGGTTGCCATCGTGCAAGGAAACGTGTCGCAGGACCGCAAGTGGAACCCGGAAGAACGCGCTGGGTATTTCAATCGCTATCTGTCGATGACCAGTGCCGCCGCCACGGCGCGCGAACGCCCGGCGCTGGTGGTCTGGCCGGAAACCGCCAGCCCCTATCTGCTGGACAGCGACCCCGAGGCACTGCGCATCATCACCCGGGCGGCCGATGGCGTACCCGTGCTGGTCGGCGCCATCCGGTTCGACGCCAACCGCCGCCCGCGCAACAGTGTGCAGGCGATCATCCGCGATGCAGCGGGCAACGGCGCGCTGGCGGGTATTTACGACAAATCGCATCTGGTGCCGTTTGGTGAATACCAGCCAAGCTGGGCGAAGATCGGCATCCAGCTGGTGCCCGGCGACGGCATTGCCCCCGGCCCCGGCCCCAGCACGCTGCATGTGCCGGGCATCCCCTCGGTCGGGGTGAATGTCTGCTACGAATCGATCTTCCCCGGCGCCGTCGTCGACCGCGCCGACCGTCCGGACTGGATGGTGAATGTCACCAACGATGCGTGGTTCGGCGTGTCGTCCGGGCCGTACCAGCATCTGGCGGCATCGCGGATGCGCGCGGTCGAGGAAGGGTTGCCGCTGATCCGCGCCGCCAATACCGGTGTGTCGGCCGCGTTCGACACCAAGGGGCGCGAGCTTGGGCGGTTGGGTCTGGGGGTGACGGGCGTGCTGAACGTGGACATCCCGGCACCCGACGCGCCCACATGGTTTGCGCGGATCGGCAATCTGCCGGTGCTGGGCGGCATGCTGGCGGTGTTCGTGCTGTGCCTGCTGCCACGGCGGCGCAGCGCCTGAGAAAATGCCGAAGCCCATGAAACTGGCCGATGCGCGCAGCTTCATCGAAGCACTGGCCGCATCGCGCCCCGACCCGCAGACCGAACTGGACTACACCGACGCCTATACCTTGCTGGTCGCCGTCACGCTGTCGGCACAGGCGACTGATGTGTCGGTGAACAAGGCCACACGCGGCCTGTTCGCTGTGGCGCCGACCCCCGCGGCGATGGTCGCGCTGGGGGTGGAGGGCGTGGGGCAATACATCCGTTCCATCGGATTATGGCAGGGCAAAGCAAAGAACGTGGTCGCCTTGTCGCAGCTGCTGCTGGAGCACCATGGCGGGCAGGTGCCCGACACACGCGAGGCACTGGAAGCCCTGCCCGGCGTGGGCCGCAAGACGGCGAATGTGGTGCTGAACGTGGCCTTCGGGCAGGACACCATGGCGGTGGACACGCACATCTTCCGTTTATCGAACCGCACAGGCCTCGCGCCGGGGAAGACGGTGCGCGACGTGGAAGACGCGCTGATGAAGCGCCTGCCGCGCGAGTATCTGCGCGATGCACATCACTGGTTGATCCTGCATGGACGTTATGTATGCAAGGCCCGCACGCCGGAATGCTGGCGTTGCGTCGGGCGTCCGTGGTGTCAGTATCCGGAGAAGAGTGTGGCACCCAAGACGGCGCGCTAACTTGGAACTGATCGATATTCAGTTCAGATTGAGTCGAAAATGGTGCTTGTCGAGAACCGGAGCGGACTTAAGCTCCGTGAGCACCGAACGCCCAGAAAACGCAGCATTGAAGTGCCGTTTGCAGTCCAATATGGTCTGAAGGACGATCAGTCCTAGCGCGTCTGACCCGGCACCCACAACACGTCGCTCTGGCCCCAGTCGTTCATCGCGCGGGCGAAGACGAACAGGTGGTCCGACACGCGGTTCAGATACTGCGCGATCGTGCCGTTCAGCGCCGCGTCTTCCTGCATCAATAACACCACGCAGCGTTCAGCCCGTCGCGCAACAGTGCGGGCCACATGTGCCTGCGCCGCCGCACGCGAACCGCCGGGCAGTACGAACGATGTCAGCGGGGCGAGCTTCTCGTTCATTGTCTGCACCTCGGCCTCAAGCCGCACGCATTGCGTCAGGCTGACGCGCAGCTTGCCTTCATCCTCGGTGCCCGGCAGGCAGAGATCGGCGCCCAGGTCGAACAGGTCATTCTGGATGCGCGCCAGCATCGTGTCGGCCCATGCATCGCCCTTCACTTCACAACGCAGTACACCGATCACCGCGTTCAGTTCATCGACCGCGCCGATCGCCTGTATGCGCGCATCGCTCTTCCAGACCCGCGCGCCATTGCCGAGCGAGGTTTTCCCCTTGTCGCCACCGCGCGTGATGATCCGGTCGATGCGCACCATCATCTATGCCGCCCGTGCTGTGCGCATGGCATCGGCCAGTGCGCGCACCTGGTCCAGCACCTTGCGCACCGTATCGGGCTTCGCACGCCCTGCACTGTCCAGATTGGCGGCCAGAGTATCGATCAAGGCCGAGGCCACCACCGCGCCATCCGCCACCTTAGCGACATTCGCCGCCTGTTCCGGTGTGCGCACGCCGAAGCCGACTGCCACCGGCAGATCGCTGTGCTTGCGGATACGCGGAATCGCCGCCGCCAGTTGTTCCACCGTTGCCGTGCGCGTGCCGGTGACGCCCATGATCGACACGTAATACACAAACCCCGACATGCCACGCAGCACCTGCGGCAGGCGCGCATCGTCGGTTGTCGGTGCAATCAGGCGGATCATGTCCATGCCCTGCGCCGCGGCGGGAATGGCCAGTTCATCGGCTTCCTCAGGCGGCAGATCGACAACAATCAACCCGTCCACACCGGCCACGCTCGCGTCCTTGCAGAAGCGGTCGATGCCATAGGACAGGATCGGGTTCAGATAACCCATCAGGACGATCGGCGTCTTCGCCTCATCACGCCGGAAATCGCGCACCATGGCCAGCGTCCCCGCCAGTGTCGCGCCAACCTTCAACGCGCGCTGACCGGCCAACTGAATGGTCGGACCATCGGCCATCGGGTCGGTGAACGGCATGCCGATCTCGATCAGGTCCGCGCCCGCCCCCGGCATGCCGCGCAGCAGCGCGAGCGAGGTTGCAGGATCTGGATCATACGCTTCAATGAACGTGATCAGCCCCGCGCGGTTCTCAGCTTTCAGCGCGGCGAAGCGCTCGGCAATACGGCTCACAGTGCAACCCCCAGATGCTGCGCGACGGTGAAGATGTCCTTGTCGCCCCGGCCCGACAGATTGAGCAGGATGATCTTGTCCTTCGGCAAAGTCGGCGCCAGCTTGATCACCTGTGCCAGACCATGCGCGGATTCCAGCGCAGGGATAATACCCTCGGTCCGGCAGCACATCTGGAATGCGTCCAATGCTTCCTGATCGGTGATGCCGACATATTCCACGCGCTTGATGTCGTGCAGCCACGCATGTTCGGGGCCAATGCCCGGATAATCGAGACCGGCGCTGATCGAATGTGCTTCCTCGATCTGGCCGTCGTCCGTTTGCAGCAGGTAGGTGCGGTTGCCGTGCAGCACGCCGGGGCGGCCACGGTTGAGGCTCGCCGCGTGTTCGTGTGTGTCGAGCCCCTTGCCCGCTGCTTCAACGCCCACCAATCGTACCGATGCATCGTCGAGGAACGGATAGAACAGCCCCATCGCGTTCGACCCACCACCAACAGCGGCCACGCACACATCGGGCAGGCAGCCTTCTGCGGCTTGCAGCTGCGCTTTGGATTCCTCGCCGATCACCATCTGGAAATCGCGCACCATCATCGGGAACGGATGCGGCCCGGCAACGGTGCCGATCAGGTAATAGGTGTCGTGAACATTCGCCACCCAGTCGCGCAGTGCTTCGTTCATCGCGTCCTTCAGCGTGCCCGCGCCGGATGCGACCGAACGCACTTCGGCCCCCAGCAGCTTCATGCGGAACACGTTGGGCTTCTGACGTTCAACGTCGGTCGCGCCCATGAAGATGGTACACGGAATGTCGAACAGCGCGCACACCGTGGCGGTGGCGACGCCGTGCTGGCCCGCGCCGGTCTCGGCGATGATGCGGGTCTTGCCCATGCGCTTGGCCAGCAGGATCTGCCCGATGCACGCGTTGATCTTGTGCGCGCCGGTGTGGTTCAGTTCCTCGCGCTTGAAATAGATCTTCGCGCCGCCCAGCTTTTCGGTCAGCCGCTTGGCAAACCACATCGGGCTGGGCCGCCCGACATAATGCTGCAGCAGAAAGTCGAGTTCTGTCTTGAACGCGGGATCGGCCTTTGCCTCAAGATAGGCGCGCTCGACATCGAGGATCAGCGGCATGAGAGTTTCGGCGACATAGCGCCCGCCGAATTCGCCGAAGCGTCCGCGGTTGTCCGGCCCCGAACGGAGCGAATTGACCAATGGTGCAGTCACGTCAGGAGTCTCCCCGCAGAATATCGTTCGCCCCTTGTAGCGCGGTGCGGGGCGTCGGTCACGCCCGGAACTTTGCCGCGCATCCGCCCTGGGGTATGACGTGTGGATGAGGTTCTGGCGCACCATTCTGCTGGGGATTCTGGCCATCGGACTGGGCGGACCGGCGCTTTTCTGGCTGCTGGCACCGCTGGATACGGGGGCGACACCCGGTATTCTCACCCCGCTGAAGCTGCTGCGGGCACGCTGGGATCCGGCCTATTGCCTGGCTTCGTTACCCGATGCTGCGGTGTTGCCACCGGTTGTGGGTGAAGGTGCGTGCGGCATCGCGCATCCCGTGCAGCTGCGCGGCGGCATTGTGCTGATGCACCCGAACGTGCCCGTCATGGCGTGCCCGCTGGCGCTGAGCTACGCGGTGTGGGAACGCCACTCGTTACGTCCGCTGGCGCGCGACATGCTGGGATCCGACGTGGCGGGGGTCGAGCATCTGGGCGTGTATAACTGCCGCAACGTGCGCAACAGTTCGGTCTGGCTGAGCCAACATGCGACGGGACAGGCACTGGATGCCTCGGCCATCCGCCTGCAGAACGGGCGGCGCATTTCGGTGGCGGGGGCGTGGGGCAACACCGATGCAGCGGGGGACTTCCTGCGCGCCGCGCATCAGGCAGCATGCGGCGTGTTCAAGGTGACGTTAGGGCCGGAGTACAACGCGCTGCACCGCGACCATTTCCATCTGGACACCGGCTGGATGCTGCGCTGCAAGTAATTACCGCCAGCGCAACAGCCGCAGTGCGTTCAGGGTGACCAGAACCGTCGCCCCGGTATCGGCCATGATGGCGACCCACAGCCCCGTATAACCGGTCAGCGTGGTGGCGAGGAAAACCAGTTTCAGCCCCACCGCAATGGCGACATTCTGTTTCACATTCGCCAGCGTATCACGCGACAGACGCACAAGATCCGCCACACCGGTGATGCGCAGACGGATCAGCGCGGCATCGGCCGCTTCCAGCGCCACATCGGTGCCGCTGCCCATCGCAATACCGACCGAGGCCGCGGCCAGAGCAGGCGCATCGTTAATGCCATCACCCACCATCACCACCGGGCCTGCGTTTTGCAGCCGAGCGATCTCGGCCAGTTTGTCTGCCGGCAGCAACTCGCCGCGCGCCTCCAGCCCCAGCGGGGCGGCAATGGCACTGGCGGTCTGCGCGTTATCGCCCGACAGCATAATCGGTGTGACGCCCAGTGCTTTCAGCGCGGCGATGCCCCCGGCCGCATCTTCGCGCGGTTCGTCGCGCAGCGCGATCAACCCGCGCAATGCGCCATCGGCCAGCACGACAACCACGGTCTTGCCGATGTTCTCAAGCGCGCGTGTATCGGTCTCAACGCCAAGCGATGCGGCGTGACGCGGCGAGCAGACCAGCATCTCGCGCCCACCCACCAATGCGCGTGCGGCCTTGCCCGCAATGGCGGATGCATCCTGCGCGTGTGGGATAGCGATGTTGCGTGCGGAAGCAGTATCGAGGATCGCGCGCGCCAGCGGGTGGGACGATCCCTGTTCCACGGCAGCGGCCTCGGCCAGAACACCCGCTTCGTTGTTACCCGCGGCAGGGATGATGTCGGTCACGCGCGGGCGGCCTTCGGTCAACGTGCCGGTCTTGTCGAACGCGATGGTCGTCGCCTGCCCAATCGCTTCCAGCGCCGCACCGCCCTTCACCAGCAACCCACGCCGCGCCCCCGCCGACAAGCCGGATGCCATCGCGGCAGGAACCGATATCACCAGCGCGCACGGGCACGCGATCAGCAGTGCGGACAGACCGCGATAGATCCACACCTCCCACGCGGCGCCGGTCAGCAGCGGCGGGGCGATCATCACCAGGGCTGCAACCAGCATCGCACCGGGTGTCCACCAGCTGGCAAACCGTTCGATGAAACGCTGCGTCGGCGCGCGCGATGCACTGGCCTGTTCGACCATGTGAATGATGCGGCCGATCGTGTTGTCTGCCCCCACATGCGTGGCGCGCACGCGCAGCACCGCGTCGGTGTTGATCGACCCGGCAATCACCGCATCGCCGGATGCACGGGCGACGGGAATGCTCTCGCCGGTGACGGGGCTTTCATCCAGCGCCGAACTGCCTTCGATGATCGTGCCGTCAGCGGGCACGCGATCACCGGGACGGATCTGCAGCACCATGCCGGGGCGCAACTGTTCCAGCGCAATCTCGCGCACGCTGCCTGCGTCCTCCACCAGCGCGGTGCGCGGGATCAGGTCCATCAGCGCGGTGATACCGGTGCGGGCGCGGCGTGCGGCGAGACCTTCCAGCACCTCGCCGATGGCGAACAGCATCAGCACGATGGCGGCCTCTTCCGCCGCACCGATGATAATGGCACCAATCGCCGCCACACACATCAGCAGCTCGATCGAGAACGGGGCGCCGGTGCGCAGCAACGCCAGCGCGCGCCAGCCGAATGGCAGCAACGCGATGATGGCGGTGGCAACGAATAACGGACGCGCCAGTGTGGGAAACACATACCCCGCCAGCACCGACAGACCCACCAGCGCCACCAGCCCCACCACCAGCACGATCTTGCGATCCTGCCACCACGGTGTTTCGACAGACGCGGCGACGGGCGCACCATCAGCAAGATCGATCTGCGGACGCGTGGCGGTGAAGCCAAGTCCGGCCAGCGTGCTCTCGACCAGCGTGGGTTCGACCCCGTCGAGGCGCACGGTCATCTCGCCCGCCATCAGGTTGACCGTGACGTCCGACGTGCCAGGCAGGCGCGCGACGGCGACCTCGATCTTGCGGACGCAGGACGGGCAATCCATCCCGGCGACTTTCCAGCGAATGGGGGCGATGTTGTTCATGACACAGTATCAGTTCACGATGCCCCCAAACATCAAGGGGGGAGGATAAGATCCAGCAGCACCTTGACGTTCAGCCCGACGATCAGCGCGGCGCTGCCCCACCCCAATACCGCCTGCCAGCGCGGCGCGGCGAGCGCACCCATACGCTTCCGGCTGGTGGCGAACAGCAGCAGCGGGATCACCGCGAACGGCAACTGGATCGACAGGATCACCTGCGAGAGGATCAGCAACTGCGCGGTACCGCTCTCGCCGTACAGCCAGGTGACGATCACGGCGGGCACGATGGCGATGCCGCGCGTCAGCAGCCGGCGCAGCACGGGCGACATGCGCAGCCGCAGGAAACCCTCCATCACGATCTGCCCGGACAGTGTGGCGGTGATGGTGGAGTTCAGCCCGCTGGCCAGCAGCGCCACCGCGAACAGCACAGGTGCGGCGACACCCAGCAGCGGGGCGAGCAAGGCATGCGCGTCCTGGATTTCAGCCACTTCGGTATGCCCCGCCTGATGAAACGTGGCGGCGGCGACGATCAGGATGGCGGAGTTGATAAACAGCGCCAGAGTCAGCGCCAGCGAGGAGTCGATGGTGGCGAAGCGGATTGCCTCCTTCTTGCTGGCGATGTCGGTGCCGTAGTCGCGCGACTGCACGATGGCGGTGTGCAGATACAGATTATGCGGCATCACCGTCGCGCCCAGAATACCCAGCGCGATGTAGAGCTGTGTACGGTCCTGCACGATGGATGGCGCAGGCAGATACCCCGCCACCACCGCGCCCCAGTCGGGACTGGACAGGATGATCTGCCAGGCAAAACACACGGTGATCAGCACGATCAGTCCGAACACAAACGCTTCCAGCCAGCGCACCCCGCGCCGTTGCAGGAACAGGATCAGCAGCGCGTCCAGCGCCGTCAGCACCACGCCCAGCAGCAGCGGAATGCCGAACAGCAGTTCCAGCGCAATGGCGGTGCCGATCAGTTCGGCCAGATCGGTGGCGCAGATGGCAATCTCGGCCAGACCCCATAACCCATACCCCACCGGGCGCGGAAACCGTTCGCGGCATAGCTGCGCCAGATCGCGCCCCGTCACGATGCCAAGCCGCGCGCACATCGCCTGTAACAGGATGGCCATCAACGACGAGATCAGCGCCACCGACAGCAACGTGTACCCAAACGCCGACCCACCGGCCAAGGCAGTGGCCCAGTTGCCCGGGTCCATATACCCGACCGCCACCATGTAACCGGGACCAATGAACGCCAGCAGCTTGCGCAACCAGCCCCCCATGGCGGGCACGCGCACACTGCGATGCACTTCCGGCAGACTGACCGACGCATCGGCCGGAACCGGAAGCGCGCATACGGCGACGCATGCTGATTGATGTGGTTGATGTTCCATTGTGTAGCACAGGCTACATTTGCGATTATTCCGGAGTCAACTTAAAAACAGCGGTATGTTTCAGATCGACCCCACCCTGTCCGACCTGCCCACTCTCGAACTCTATGCCGAGCTGTCGCAACAGCTGGCGGGCATTATGGCGGGCGAACGCGATGCAATCGCCAATACCGCCAACATGGCGGCGCTGCTCTACACCACGTTGCCCAACCTGAACTGGGCGGGGTTTTACTTCATGCGGGGATGCGAACTGGTGCTGGGCCCGTTCCAGGGCAAACCCGCCTGCGTGCGCATCGGGGTGGGACGCGGCGTCTGCGGCACGGCGGTGGCACTGCGCGCGACACAGCTGGTGCCCGATGTGCATGAATTCCCCGGCCACATCGCGTGCGACGCGGCGTCGCGGTCGGAACTGGTAGTGCCCTTATTGCGCGGGGATACGGTGCTGGGTGTCCTCGACCTCGACAGCCCGATCCCGAACCGGTTTACCGCCGAGGATCAGGTTGGGTGCGAGGAACTGGTGCGGATGCTGTTGGCGGGTAGTGATTTTTAGTTTTTACCGCTCAACCTGCACATCACGGATCAATACCTGATTGCGACGTAATGTCAGTTCGATACTGGCCACACCGCCGGTCGGGGTATCCGTGTCAGCATCGGTGATCAGCCACAGCGGCGTTTCCGCGTGCAGCTCGGCATAATCCGGGAAAATCCCCCGGCGGATTTCTGTGCCGCGGGGCAGGCGGCGGCGCAAATCGGCCAGCCACGACAGATCGTCCACTTCCTGCCAGACATTGCCCTGCTGTTGCAGCACACGCCCCGCATTGCGCGCCAGATCGCCATCCGCACGACCGGTCAGCACCAGCAGCACCGCGCCCTCGTCATTGCGCACGATGCGCGGCGTTTCGTACTGCGCATCCTCGCCCGAGGCCCAGGCGACGGGCGTCAGCCGATCACCCCGCGCGCGCAGAACCACCACGCCGCCACCGGTCACCGCGCCGGGATGGGCCGGGTCCTCGACCCAGTCCTGTAACTGGTAGACCAGATCACCCTCGACCGGGCCGAAGCCGATCACGGTACAACTGTCTTCATCCGGATTGCCGTCCTCGCGCAGCTTCAGGCAGGTTGTGCCGAGGCCTTCCGGGGCGATGCTCTGGCGGATCGCGTCCAGCTGCGTTGCCAGCGCCGCCAGTTCCTGCGCCCGGTCGTTATAGGTTTCCGCAATCGCGTCCACACCGCGCGCTGCGTTGCGCGTGCGCAGCCAGCCCTGTTGCGCGTCGTCCAGCGCCACCGGATAGGGCGTTGCCGCCCGCACCCGCGCATACAGCGCAGACAGATCCGCATCCGCCCGCAACAACGCAGGTGTGCCGCAGATAATGCGTTCCACCGTGTTGCTCGGGCGCACACACTCCGCCGCCAAAGCGGGCGTGGTCAGCAGCGCCAATAACAGGGCGACGCAGACGCGCATTCAGCCCCGGCGCGCCAGCGCGGCGGTCAGCGTGTTGTCCAGCAGGCAGGCAATGGTCATCGGGCCGACACCGCCGGGCACCGGGGTGATCGCGCCCGCAATCGGCAGTGCTTCGTCGAACGCCACGTCGCCCACCAGACGCCCATCGGGCAGGCGGTTGATGCCGACATCGATCACTGTCGCACCATCGGCAATCCAGTCGCCACGCACCATTTCGGGGCGGCCCACGGCTGCGACCAGAATATCGGCGCGGCGGCATTCGGCCTGAAGATCACGCGTGCGCGAATGCGCGATGGTGACAGTGGCGTCGGCAGCGGTCAGCAATGCGGCCATCGGGCGGCCGACAATGGCGCTGCGGCCCAGCACCACGGCACGCGCACCCGCCACGGGGATCTGCATCGCGGCCAGCATTTTCATCACCCCCAGCGGGGTGCACGGCACCAGCTTCGCCTGACCACTGGCCAGCAGCCCGGCGTTGACCGGGTGAAACCCGTCCACGTCCTTGGCCGGCAAGACGGCTTCCAGAATCTTCTGCGTGTTGATGTGCTTCGGCAGCGGCAGCTGCACCAGAATACCATCCACCGCGTTGTCGGCGTTCAGCTGCGCAATCTGCGCCAGCAGCGCGGCATCGGTCGTGTCGGCGGGCAGGCGCAGGGTCTGCACGTTGAAGCCAGCGGTCTTGGCGGCCTTGTCCTTGTTGCGGACATAGACCTGGCTGGCCGGATCTTCCCCCACCAGCACCACGGTCAGCCCCGGCGCATAACCAAGTGTTGCGATGCGCGCGGCCACATCGGCGCGCAGCTGTGCCGCGATGGCTTTTCCGTCGATCAGGCGGGCGGTGGTGGTCTGGGTCATGCCAAAGCTCCGAGCTTCGTTGCGAGGGCGGCGGGGTCGCCGGTGATGCGCAAGGTTTTCTCGCGCGACGTCGCCCCAGCGATTACTTCAATCGTGCGCGCAGGAACACCCAGAGATTTCGCCAGAACGTCGATCACCGCCCGATTGGCCTTGCCATCCTCGGGCGCGGCGGTCACAGCGATGCGCAACCGTCCGTCCGTGCCGGTGCCCAGCACCGCCAGACGCCGGGCCTTGGGCTGGACCTTCACCTCGACGGTGACGGCCCCATCGCCCAGTCGTACGCAGTCCATGGGTTTTACAGCAGTGCGGGCGCCACGGTCCGCCACAGGAAGATCTGCAGCGCCTGGATCAGCAGCACCAGAATGATCGGGCTGATATCGATGCTGCCCAGATCGGGCAACCAGCGCCGTATCGGGCGCAGCGCCGGTTCGGTGAGCCGATACAGGAAATCGCCAATCCCCCAGACCAGACGGTTGCGGGTGTCGATCACCCCGAACGAGACCAGCATGCTGTAAACAGCGGACAGAATAACCGCCCATTTGTAGAGGGAAAGAAGCTGGTCGATCAGCCAGAGCAACGCCTGCATCGGGGTCTCCTGTTGGTGGGGCTGGAAGCTAAAGCAATCGTGGCGCCGATGGAACCGTATCCTGTCTTACCGCAATGTTTTTGCATGAACCGTTAAAAGACAACACCCGGCGCATATTTTCCGACCTCGGGTTTTGTGCGCTGCACACCAGATTCCCTTCAACCCGTGGAACTGATCGGTGTTTGAGGTATTATCCAAATACTGTTCAACGCTTCATGTCTGAAAAGCGAGACCTCATCCTATGCTGACCCGTCGCGGCCTGATGGCCACTGCTACGGCAACCGCCGTCTTCACCACTCTGCACGATATCAAGGCCGCAACCCCCACCGGCGTCGTCGTGATGGGAAAACGTATCGACGACATGACCAGCCTCGACCCGCATGAAGCGTTCGAGAGCAGCGGCACGGAAGTGATCGTCAGCACCTATCAGCGCCTGATGGGCCCCGCGCCCGATGGATCGACCGCAGTCGCCGGCGATCTGGCCGAGAAGTGGGAAATCGGCGCCGATGGCAAGACGTATACGTTCCAGCTGAAAAAAGACGCCAAGTTCTCGTCCGGCAATCCGGTGACGGCGGAAGACGTTGCGTTCTCGCTGCAGCGTCTGATCACCATAGGCAAGAGCGGTTCGGTCATCATCACCCAGTTCGGCCTGAACAAGGACAATGCCGCCACCGCGATCAAGGCGGTGGACACACACACGCTGGTCATCACCCTGCCCGAACAGTTCGCGCCGACCTTCCTGCTGTATTGCCTGGGCACCGGCGTGGTGAGCATCGTCGAAAAGGCCGCCGCACTCGCCAACCAGAAGGATGGCGATCTGGGCAATACCTGGCTGAAACTGAACACCGCCGGTTCCGGCCCGCTGGTGCTGCGGTCGTGGCGCGCCAGCGACAGCGTGACGCTGGAAATCAACCCGCACCATAACGGGCCGAAGCCCGCATGGCGCCGTCTGGTCGTCCGCCATCTGGGCGATCCCGCATCCCAGCTGCTGGCCATCCAGCAGGGCGACATCGACATCGCCCGCGATCTGGGGCCGGACCAGATCCGCGCGCTGGGCAGTAACCAGGACGTCAGCGTCGTGAAGTCGAACCGTGCGGCGGTGATGTACATCACGATGAACCAGAACCACCCGATCCTGTCGAAGGTGCCGGTGCTCCAGGCGATCAAGTGGGCGATCGACTACGAAGCGCTGGAAACCAACATCGTGGCTGGTACCTACAAGATCCAGCAGTCCTTCCTGCCGCAGGATTTCCCCGGGGAAATCCCCGACCGTCCGTTCAAGCGCGACGTCGCCAAGGCCAAGGCGCTGCTGGCCGAAGCCGGTTACCCGAACGGGTTCGAGATCAAGCTCGACCATTATTCCTCGGGCCTGTATCCGGACATCGTGCAGGTGATTCAGGCCAATCTGGCCGAGGTCGGCATCAAGGCAACGCTGCTGAGCGGTGAACCGCGCGCCGTAATCACCAAAAGCCGCGAACGCCGGCACGAAATGGCCATCCTGCAGTGGGGCGCGGACTACTTCGACCCCAACACCAACGCGCAGGCCTTCTGCGAAAACATCGACAACACCGATGCAACCACGCTGAAGACCCTGGCCTGGCATTCCAGCTGGCAGGACAAGGAAATGTCCGACCTGTCGCGCGCCGCGGCCCGCGAACTGGATGCTGCCAAGCGGATCGAGATGTATGCGCAGTTGCAGCGCCTGCACCACGAACGCGCGCCGTTTGCGTTCATGCTGCAGCAGATCTGGATTACCGGCACGCGGAAAAATATCAGCAACTTCGCATCCGGCCCGATCTCCAGCCGCACCTTCTATCGCAACATCGTGAAGGGCTGATCGCCCGGCAACGACGCGATTGAATACAAACGGGGCCTTGGGATCCAACCCAGGCCCCGTTTACGCGACGATCACTCTCCTCTAGGAAGACCCCTTGTCACAGGCAGCGCTCCATCCGGTATTCCAGATCCGCCGCCAGTGCCGGAGCTTTCATCATGCTGACCCGCCCGCCCCCGCACAAAACTGCGGGACACATGGCGGCGACGTCGGCATCAGCGACTTTCCTCTGGGTGCGGCCGCCGGTTGCATTCAACACGTTACCTTTCACAAGGCCTGATCTGCGTGAATCATCGTCTTCGCTCTATCCTGGGAACGCTTTCCACCGTTCCGATCACCCTGCTGGGTCTGGCCCTGGTCACCTTCCTGATCGGACGCGTGATGCCGATCGATCCGGTGCTCGCCATCGTGGGCGACCGCGCGCCGGAAGATGTGATCCAGCGTGTGCGTATGGAACTGGGGCTGGACCAGCCGTTGTATATTCAGTTCTGGCTGTATCTGGGCAAGCTGTTCGTGGGCGATCTGGGTCGCTCGGTGATGACCAGCCACACGGTGGTGGAAGACATCATCCGCTTCTTCCCCGCCACCATCGAACTGGCAACCGTGGCCATCATCATGTCGGCCGCGCTGGGCATTCCGGTTGGTGTGCTGGCCGCGGTGAAGCAGGGCAGCAAGACCGACCAGATCATCCGTGTGGTGTGTCTGGCCGGGCATTCGCTGCCGGTGTTCGTGCTGGGGATGGTCAGCCTGATCGTATTTTACGCCACCTTCAACTGGCTGCCCGGGCCGGGACGACAGGGCGTTGCGTTCATGGACATGGTGGATCCCGTCACCGGGTTTCTGACCATCGACTGCATCATCGCGCGCGACTGGGATTCGCTGCACGATGCGCTGGCGCATCTGATCCAGCCGGCCTGTGTGCTGGGGTATTACTCGCTGGCCTATATCGCGCGCATGACGCGTGCGTTCATGCTGAATGAATTGCGATCCGAATACGTGACCACCGCGCGCGCCAAGGGGCTGTCGTCGCAGCGGGTGATCTGGCGGCATGCATTCGCCAACATCACCGTGCCGCTGATCACCGTACTGGCGCTGACCTATGCCGGACTGCTGGAAGGTGCCGTGCTGACCGAGACGATCTTCTCGTGGCCGGGGCTGGGACAGTATCTGACCGTCAGCCTGCTGAACGCCGACATGAACGCCGTGCTGGGCGCCACGCTGGTGATCGGCGCGGTGTATGTCGTGCTGAACCTGTCGGCCGATATTCTCTACCGCCTGCTCGACCCGCGTGTGCGGTGAGGACATGACCATGAATATTCCAACCCGTGAATGGCTGCTGACCGACTCTCCCGCTTCGCGCTCGCAGGCGGCGTGGGGGCGGCGCTATCAGCTGTGGCTGAACTTCCGCGCGAACCCGCTGGCATTCGGTGGTTTTCTGGTCATCGCGTTCATGATGCTGGTCTCGCTGCTGGCACCCGTGCTGGCGACGCACGATCCGGCGCTGGTGATGTCGCAGAACCGGCTGCTGCCGCCATCGTGGGACCATTTCCTGGGCACCGATGAACTGGGCCGCGATACGTATTCGCGCATTCTGTACGGCGGGCAGATCACGCTGGGCATGGTGATCGCCATTGTCGCCATCGTGGCACCGTTCGGGCTGATCATCGGCGCGGCGGCGGGGTATGCGGGCGGCTGGCTCGATCGCATCCTGATGCGCGTGACCGATGTGTTCCTCGCCTTCCCGCGTCTGATTCTGGCGCTGGCGTTTGTCGCCGCGCTGCGGCCCGGCATTACCAGCGCCATCATCGCCATCGCGCTGACCGCGTGGCCGCCATATGCGCGTCTGGCACGCGCCGAGACACTGACCATCCGCAACGCGGACTACATCGCCGCCGTGCGTCTGAACGGTGCCAGCGCCTTCCGCGTCGTGCTGCGCCATGTGCTGCCGATGTGCATCGGCAGTCTGGTGGTGCGCATCACGCTCGACATGTCGTCGATCATCCTGACTGCGGCGGGGTTGGGCTTCCTGGGGCTTGGCGCACAGCCGCCAATGCCGGAATGGGGCGCGATGATCTCGACCGCGCGGCGCTTCATGCTGTCGGAATGGTGGGTGCCGCTGATCCCCGGCATGGTTATCTTCATCACCGCCCTCGCCTTCAACCTGTTGGGCGACGGGCTGCGCGACGTTCTGGACCCGAAGCAGAAATGAACGACACCTCAGCTCCTCTGGCCGAGATCCGTAATCTGCGTGTCTCGTTCCCCGGTCACTCGGGCTATGTGCCTGCCGTGCGTGGCGTGTCCATGCGGATCGGGCGCGAGAAACTGGGCATCGTGGGTGAATCCGGTTCGGGCAAGTCCGTCACCGGGCGCGCGCTGATGCGTCTGCTGCCGCCGCAAGCCAAGGTCGAGGCCGATGCGCTGACCTTCAACGGCATCGACGTCGCCAACGCGTCCGAGAAGACCATGCGCAGCCTGCGCGGCAACGGCATCGGGCTGATCCTGCAGGACCCCAAATTCTCGCTGAACCCGGTGATGACGGTGGGTGCGCAGATCGCCGAAGCCTGGGGCGCGCACCGCAAGGGTGTGAGCAGCCGCGAAGCGCGCGATGCCGCCATCGACCTGCTGGAACAGGTGCGCATCCGCGACCCGAAGCGCGTGGCGAATTCCTATGCGCACGAGGTTTCGGGCGGCATGGGCCAGCGCGCGATGATCGCCATGATGCTGGCCCCCGACCCGGATCTGCTGATTGCTGACGAACCGACCAGCGCGCTCGACGCATCGGTGCAGGCGGAAATCCTGCGGCTGATCGACGAACTGGTCTCGGCGCGCGGCATGGGCCTGATGCTCATCAGCCACGATCTGCCGCTGGTCTCGCGCTTCTGCGACCGGGTGGCAGTGATGTATTCGGGCCAGGTGATGGAAGAGCTCGACGCAAAAGACCTGCTGCATGCGCAGCACGCCTACACGCGCGGCCTGCTGGGCTGCCTGCCGCGCCTGCATGAACCACGCGCCCGTCTGCCGGTCATGAAGCGCGATCCGGAGTGGCTGAAATGATCGATGTAAAAAACCTCAACATCAGCTTCCACGATGTGCATGTGCTGAAGGACGTGTCGCTGCACGTGCCGCATGGCGAAACATTCGGGCTGGTGGGGGAATCCGGGTCGGGTAAATCCACCGTGCTGCGCGCGCTGTCGGGGTTGAACCCGGACTGGAGCGGCGAGATCCGCGTCGACGGTCAGGCCGTCGGCCCGGTGCGCAACAAGGTGTTTTTCCGCAAGGTGCAGATGGTGTTCCAGGATCCGTACGGATCGCTGCACCCGCGCCAGACGGTGGACCGCATCCTCAGCGAACCGCTGCTGATCCACGGCATCGGCGACATCGACACCCGCATCAACAAGGCACTGGAAGACGTGGCCCTGCCCCGCACGGCGCGCTTCCGTTTCCCGCATCAGCTCTCGGGCGGGCAGCGCCAGCGTGTAGCGATTGCGCGCGCGTTGATGACCTCGCCGTCGATCCTGCTGCTGGACGAACCGACCAGCGCGCTCGACGTGTCGGTGCAGGCGGAAATCCTCAACCTGCTGGCGGATCTGTCGGAGGCGCTCACGCTGACCTGCATTCTGGTCAGCCATAATCTGGCGGTGGTGGCGCATCTCTGCCAGCGGCTTGCCGTGATGCAGGGTGGGCGGATCGTGGAAACGCTGACATCAGACGCACTGCGCAACGACGGCGCGGTGCATCCACACACGCGCGAACTGGTCGAGCTGTCGCGCGATATCTGAGAATAAAAAACCCGCTCGGAAGAGCGGGTTTTTTGTTGGTCTGGAGGCCGTTTCAGACGGCCGCCCCAGTAGCAGTATCGAGCGGTCTCTCAGCGACCGGTCATGATCCGTTCGACCAGCTGTCCCACGGTGGGGATGAAGCCGTTCGCGTAGAACGGGTCGGTCGCAAAGCGATACGCGTTGTGGCCGCTGAACATCAGGTTGTTTTCCACGGCGCCAGCATGGGCGATGTCCTGCAGTGTCTTCTGAATGCAGAAGCTGCGCGGATCGGCCCGCTTGCCGTTGGAAAAATCATCCGAATGCGTGGACCAGTTCGAGAACCGGCACTGCGACAGGCAGCCCATGCAGTCGGTCTGGTCCTTCAGGATTTCGTTCGCCTTGGCAGGTTCCACGAAAATCAGCGTGTTGTCGGGCGTGCGCATCGCATCGGTAAAGCCCGCGGCTTCCCAACGCTTCACACGGTCCAGCTCCACCGGAGTCAGATAGACGGGGCGCTTGCGCGGACCCACGCCATAGACAGCCGTGTGCTCGCCCACTTCTTCCGTGGTGTATGCCACCTGACGGTCGTTGCGGTCGCGCAGTTCCTGCAGGAACCGGTTATTCACCGCCGACGAATAGAACCCCGTCGGGCTGAAATGGTTCAGGAAGATATCGCCTTCCTTCAGGGTCAGCAGACGCTGCTTCCATGCATCGCCAATCGGGCTTTCCTGCGTCAGCAACGGACGTGTGCCGAACTGGAATGCCACCGGGCCGATTTCGGGATTGTCGAGCCAGTGTTCCCATTCTTCCAGCCACCAGACGCCGCCCGCCATGATGATGGGCACTTCGGTCAGACCGAAGCCGTTCATCACCTTGCGCAACGCCGCCACGCGCGGATACGGGTCCTCCGGCTTGGCCGGATCTTCGCTGTTCGACAGGCCGTTATGCCCGCCCGCCAGCCACGGATCTTCGTACACCACGCCGCCCAGCAGATCCGCCGCGCGGTTGTAGCTACGCTTCCACAGCGCGCCGAACGCGCGGCCCGACGACACGATGGGGTAGTAATACACGCCGTATTTCATGGCGATGTCGGCCAGACGGTACGGCATACCCGCGCCACACGTAATGCCGTTCACCAGACCCTTGGCACCATCCAGAATGCCGTTGATCACATCTTCGGCGCCGCCCATTTCCCACAGGATATTGGCGTGGATGCGCCCTTTGCCGCCAGCCAGATCCCACGCGCGCTTCGCCTGCGTGATGCCACCCTCGATCCCGAACTGGATCAGCTCGGCATGGCGTTCGCGGCGCGTCTTGCCGTGGTAGATCTGCTGGATCGCGCGGCCATTTTCGTCGAACGTGTCGGCGTTCACGGCACTGAACGTGCCCACGCCACCCGCCGCCGCCCAATGTCCGGCAGAAATCCCGGTGGAAACCGAAACACCCTTCCCGCCCTCAACCACCGGCAGGACTTCCACCCCACCCATGCGGACCGGATTGATCGTCTTCATCGGCACATTTCTCCTCAAAACTTATGGAGACCGGCGCAGTGCTTTCACACCGCGCCGCATCCCTGTGCCGTTAAGAACCCGCGTTCGGCGCATCGTCGCCGCGCTTGCTGCCGCCCTTGGGTCCAACCTTGTCGCTGATGTCTTCGCCCGTCGCCTGATCGACAACGCGCATCGACAGCTTCACCTTACCACGATCGTCGAAGCCCAGCATCTTCACCTTCACGGTGTCGCCCTGGTTCACGACGTCGGTCGTCTTGTTCACGCGGCCCTGGGCGAGTTCGCTGATATGTACCAGCCCGTCCTTCGACCCCAGGAAGTTCACGAACGCACCGAATTCGGCCGTCTTCACCACCTTGCCGGTGTAGATGACGCCCAGTTCCGGTTCCGCCACGATGCCGCGGATCCAGTCGATGGCCTTCTGCGCCTTGTCGCTGTCGTTCGAGGCAACCTTGATCGTGCCATCGTCTTCGATGTCGATCTTGCAGCCCGTCTGTTCGACGATCTCGCGGATCACCTTGCCGCCGGTGCCGATCACTTCGCGGATCTTTTCCTTCGGCACGTTGATCACGGTGATGCGCGGCGCAGTCGCCGCCACATCGTTGCGCGCACCGGTGATCGCCTTGGCCATTTCGCCCAGGATGTGCAGACGCCCATCCTTCGCCTGACCCAGCGCGATCTTCATGATTTCCGGCGTGATCGAGGTGATCTTGATGTCCATCTGCAGGCTGGTGATGCCTGCTTCGGTGCCGGCCACCTTGAAGTCCATGTCGCCCAGGTGATCTTCGTCACCCAGGATGTCGGACAGAACCGCAAAGCCCTTGTCTTCCTTGATCAGGCCCATGGCGATACCCGCCACCGGGCGCTTCAGCGGAACACCCGCATCCATCAGCGCCAGCGACGTGCCGCACACGGTCGCCATCGAGGACGAACCATTGCTTTCGGTGATTTCCGAGACCACGCGCAGCGTGTACGGGAACTTGTCTTTCTCCGGCAGGACCGGATGCACGGCGCGCCATGCCAGCTTGCCATGCCCGATTTCGCGACGGCCCGGCGATCCCATGCGGCCAGCTTCGCCCACCGAGTACGGAGGGAAGTTGTAATGCAGCATGAAATGCTCGCGATATTCGCCTTCCAGCGCATCGATGATCTGCTCGTCCTGACCGGTGCCGAGCGTGGCAACGCAGAACGCCTGCGTTTCACCACGCGTGAACAGCGCCGAGCCATGCGCACGCGGCAGCACGCCCACTTCGCCGATGATCGGGCGCACGGTCTTGGTGTCGCGACCGTCGATGCGGATGCCGGTGTCGAGGATCGAGTTACGCACGATGTCGGCTTCCAGATCCTTGAACAGACCCTTCGCCTTGTCGGCATCCAGCCCTTCGGCCGTCAGCGCTTCGGCGGCGGCCTTCTTCGCGGCGCCCACCTTTTCGTAACGCGCCTGCTTCACTTTTTCCTTGTACGCTTCGGCCAGTGCACCACGTGCCAGCGCATCAACGCGGGCCTTCAGGGCAACTTCCTCGGCCGAGGCCTGCGTCAGCGCCCAGGGTTCCTTGGCGGCGTGTTCGGCCAGTTCGATGATCGCCTGGATCACCGGCTGGAACGACTGGTGCGCAAACACCACGGCGTTCAGCATGTCCTCTTCGGACAATTCTTCGGCTTCCGATTCCACCATCAGCACGCCTTCGGCGGTGCCGGCGACAACCAGATCCAGCACCGAGGTCTTCTGCTGTTCCGAGGTCGGGTTCAGCACCAGCTGGCCGTCGATGCGGCCCACGCGGGCGGCAGCCACCGGGCCGAAGAACGGAATGCCCGACAGCGTCAGCGCGGCCGAACAGCCGATCAGCGCAACCACATCGGGGTCGTTTTCCATGTCGTGGCTGAGGACGGTGGCGATCACCTGCACTTCATTGCGGAAGCCCATGGGGAACAGCGGGCGGATCGGCCGGTCGATCAGGCGCGAGACCAGCGTTTCCTTTTCCGACGGGCGGCCTTCGCGCTTGAAGAACCCACCGGGGATCTTACCGGCGGCGAACGCCTTTTCCTGGTAGTTCACGGTCAGCGGGAAGAAGTCCTGTCCCGGCTTGGTGGTCTTGGCGCCAACCGCCGTGCAGAGCACGATCGTGTCGCCGTAGCGCACCATCACCGCGCCATCGGCCTGGCGGGCGATCTTGCCGGTTTCGATCGACAGTGTGCGGCCGCCCCACTGGATTTCCTTGCGGAAGAAATTTTCAAACATCGTTTCGTTCGTCTTTCACATCAGAGACCGTGATTCGGTGTTGGACGAGAGAACGTGTCTGGCGCTTCCGCTACGCGGAAATCGGCGCCTCGGGCGAAGCGGGGGCACTGCCCTCGCCTCGCCTGAAACGCCGCGCTGTTTCCCGCCATTTCAGGCAAGAAAGCGTCAGGCCGTATCCTGTCGTCCCGCGCCGGGCACGGGAGGCGGGGTCACCCGCCGGTTCATAGGCACGTCCGAGTCTTTATAAAGCACACAAGGACGCAGGCACCATATGGTCCCTACGTCCTCGTGTGTCTATGGCTACTGCATTTTAAGTACCCGTAAGGTACTCAGCGACGCAGGTTGAGGCGCTTGATCAGGGCGTCGTAACGACCAAAGTTTTTCGCCTTCAAGTAGTCGAGCAGGCGACGGCGCTGGCCGACCAGCATCAGCAGACCGCGACGGCTGTGGAAGTCCTTCGCGTGGATCTTCAGATGTTCGGTCAGATTGGAAATCCGTTCCGACATCACGGCGACCTGAACTTCAGGGCTGCCTGTGTCACCCGGCTTGGTTGCGTATTCGGCGATAAGCGCCGTGCGGCGTTCCGCAGTAATCGACATCGGTTCTCTCCATGAAAGCCGGGCCGTGGGCCTGCGGCAGTTACAAACGGCGCGCCTGGTTTCCGGCCTTCACAGAAGGCGTTCGGGCTTCAACATACCGTCTTCCAGTATGCACAGCCCCAGTACGCGGACCCCCGCCATGGCACGCACCACGCCCCCTGCGGGGTTGGCGGTGTCTGGAATCCGGCCCAGCATGTCCACCAGCGAGAGCTGGTTACCATGGCAGAGTCGGGTGGCCTCGGCCTCGGTCAGGGCCAGCGCCGGGATGTCGGCCAGCGCGGTCGCGACCGGAAGCAAAAGGTCCGGAGAGACAGGCTCCGTATGGTCCGGACTGCACAATCTGTCCAGCGGAATCGCGTTCTCGGCCAGAAACGGCCCGACCCGCAGGCGCCGCAGCGTGGCGATATGCCCGACCGTGCCGCAGGCGACCGCCAGATCGCGCGCCAGGCTGCGCATATAAACGCCCTTGCCGGACTGAACCTCGAAAATGGCGGTATCAGCGTCTGGCCGGGCGATCATCTCGAACCGGTCAATCCGCGCCGGGCGGGCGGCCAGAACCGGGACCTCGCCCTCGCGCGCCAGATCATACGAACGCTGGCCGGCCACCTTGATGGCGGAATAGATCGGCGGGATCTGCATGATGTCGCCGCGAAAGGCGGGCAGCGCGGCGGCGATGGTGGCATCGTCCGGCCGCACGTCGGACGTGGCGATGGTCTTGCCGTCGGCATCGTCGGTATCGCGCGCATCGCCGAAGCGAAGGGTAAAATGATACAGCTTGGTGCCGTCCATGACATAGGGGACGGTCTTGGTGGCGGCCCCGAACGCAATCGGCAACACCCCGGTCGCCAGCGGGTCGAGCGTGCCGCCATGCCCCGCCTTCTGCGCGTCGAACGCGCGGCGGACCTTGTTCACCACATCGGTCGAGCCGATGCCACTGGGCTTATCGACGATCAACCAGCCATCAATGGCATTACCGCGACGACGTCTCATCCCTGGAACCTTTGCGTGCAAGAAGCGGCGCTTGTGACGGGATGGGAGGGGGTTGTCCAGAGGCAAGATTTCAGCGGCATCAATGTGGGTCTGGTATTAAAATACCTATATGTTCGGTTATGTGAAAAAACTGCACATGAGGCAAATGTCGTGTTAAAAAAATCGACTTTATTTAACATGAGTATGCGTGATGCTTAATCCAACCTACTGCCTTCCGTCACTGCCGCCGACAGGTCGGCTTGAAAGTGAAGCTGTGCTACGCGCCACGATGAGCGCCGTTCAGCAGCTGGCTGAAGTCAAAGGTCGCGCACCTGTTATTCCCAACCAAGCCATTCTCATCAATACGCTGTCGCTTCAGGAGGCGCTCGCCAGTTCGGAAATCGAGAACATCATCACCACGCAGGATGAAATGTTCAAGGCGGACATTTTCCCCGACAGCCTGAATTCACCCGCCTCCAAGGAGGTTGCGCTTTATGGCCGGGCCCTGAAATGCGGTTGGGAGCGCATACGCGAGTCCAAAGGGTTGCTGACCAACAACACTATCATCGAGATGTTTCAGCACCTGAAAGGAACAGATGGCGGATTTCGGGAAACCCCCGGCACTGCGCTTAAGAACGAGGCAAGCGGTGAAATCGTCTACGTGCCGCCGCAGGACAGAGACGCGATTATCAGGCACATGACCGCGCTTGAACGTTTCATCAACGACGAGGCAGCAAGCAATCTGCATCCGCTTGTAAAGATGGCCCTGATTCACCATCAGTTCGAAAGCATCCATCCTTTCCCGGATGGCAACGGGCGTATCGGGCGTATCATCAACGTCCTTTACCTGACCCGCACCGGCCTGCTGGAAATCCCAATACTCTACCTGAGCCGGTATATCACCACGCATAAATCCGATTATTACCGGCTGCTTCAAGCCGTACGCGATGACGGAGTCTGGGAGGGGTGGATCCTCTATATGCTGCGCGCGGTTGAGGAAACATCCCGACAGACCCTGGGGCTGATCGAAGGTATCAGATCCCTGATGGCCGATTACAAGCATCGCATACGCGAGGATCTGCCCAAAATCTATTCCCAGGATCTGCTGAACAACCTGTTCCGGCACCCTTACACACGGATCGATTTTCTGCAGGAAGAAACAGGTATCTCGCGCCAGACGGCATCCAAGCATCTTGATGATCTGGTGAAGGGAGGTTTTATCGAAAAGCAGACACGCGGGAAACATAACTACTATATCAACAAACCTCTTATTGATCTGTTGCTGCGGGTATCCGCAAAGCCGCGATAGCTCTCTCCAAAAACACAAGGCCGGGGAAAATCCCCGGCCTTGCACCAACACCATCACAGAGAGCGGATCATTCCGCCGGCTGCAGAACCTTCGCCCAGTCGTGCGGGTGGACCAGACCGTCGTCGTGGCCCGCGCCGCCCTTGCCGTCGTGGAACTGTGCGGCTTCCGTGCTGTGCGCCATCGCCGTGGTCGAGGCGAGGCCGCCCGAGGCTGCCGTGGCAACCGCATCGAAATACCCAACGCCCACTTCGCGCTGATGACGAACCGCCGTGAAGCCTTCGGCTTCAGCTGCGAATTCGGCCTGCTGCAGTTCGCTGTACGCGCCCATGCCGCGGTCCTTGTAGCCCTGCGCCAGCTTGAACATCGACAGGTTCAGGCTGTGGAACCCGGCCAGCGTCACGAACTGGAACTTGTAGCCCATCGCCGCGATTTCGCGCTGGAACTTCGCCGCCTGTTCCACACCCATCTTGCGCTGCCAGTTGAACGACGGCGAGCAGTTATACGCCAGCATCTTGCCCGGGAACTGCTTGTGGATCGCTTCGGCGAATTCACGCGCATCGTTCAGGTCGGGTTCGCTGGTTTCCCACCACAGCAGATCGGCATACGGCGCGTACGCCAGGCTGCGTGCAATGGCGTATGCCTTGCCCGCGCCTTCCTTGATGCGGAAGAAGCCTTCGGGGGTGCGTTCGCCGCTCAGGAACGGACGGTCGCGTTCGTCCACGTCGCTGGTCAGCAGCTGGGCGCTTTCCGCGTCGGTGCGGCACAGCACGATGGTCGAGGTGCCTTCAACGTCGGCCGCCAGACGCGCCGCGTTCAGCGTGCGGATGTGCTGGCTGATCGGCACCAGAACCTTGCCACCCAGATGGCCGCACTTCTTTTCCGACGACAGCTGGTCTTCAAAGTGAACCGCCGCCGCGCCCGCGTCGATCATCGCGCGCATCAGTTCATACGCGTTCAGCGCGCCACCGAAACCGGCTTCAGCGTCGGCGATGATGGGGGCCATCCAGTAGGTCGGGTCGCCCTTGCCTTCCTGCTGCGCGATCTGGTCGCAACGACGCAACGAGGCATTGATGCGCTTGACCACCATCGGCACCGAATTCACCGGATACAGCGACTGGTCGGGATACATTTCGCCCGAGAGGTTGGCGTCCGCCGCGACCTGCCAGCCGGACAGGTAGATCGCCTTCAGGCCGGCCTTCACCTGCTGCACCGCCTGCAACCCGGTCAGCGCGCCCAGCGTGTTGACGAAGGGTTCGTCCTTCAGCAGCTGCCACAGGCGACGCGCGCCCATTTCGGCCAGCGTGTGCTGAATGCGGAAGCTGCCGGCCAGCTTTTCAACTTCGGCCGGAGTGTAGTCGCGGACGATGCCGTTATACCGATCGGGCGCAACGCCACCTGCACGATGGCCATCGGGGCTGCGCATGGGGGAAGAACGGAACTGCATGGACGTCTCCTGTTTTTTAAATCCGAGTGTGCAGGCTTTGCTGCACTGCCACATACAGATTTACACATTTTGACGATTGATCCAGTCACATTTTGAAATTATATTAGTAATTGAGTGCTGATTTTGACAAAAAATTCTCGTGTTTTGTAAAGTCTGTAAACAATGAGCGGATCAAAACCGTTAATCGGACGCACCCTGCGCCGCCTGCGCAAGGAACAGAGCCTCAGCCAGCAGGCCCTGGCCACCAAACTCGGCATTTCCGCCAGCTACCTGAACCTGATTGAGCACGACCAGCGTCCGGTGACGGCCTCGCTGTTGCTGAAGCTGGCGCGGCTGTTCCAGATCGACCTGACATCACTGGCCGGCGGTTCCACGCGCGAGACCGAGGCAGCGCTGCGCGAGGCATTCACCGACCCGCTGCTGGCCTCCGACCCGGTTTCTGCCGACGAAGTGGCCGCGCTGGTCGATGCCGCCCCCAACGCGGCGCGGGCGATCCTGTCGCTGCACCGCGCGTGGCAAGTGGCGCGCGATGATTCCAGCGGGATCACCCTGCCCAGCGGGCGACGCATCCTGTTGCCGTCGGAAGAAACGCGCGATGCATTCCACGCCCGCGCCAACCATTTCCCGACACTTGAGGCAGCGGCGCAGCAGATCCAGCTCGCCCTGCACGCCACGCCCGACCAGATGGAAACCGCCATCCACGCGCGCCTGCTGGAACAGCACGGCGTGCAGGTGCAGATCACCCAGAACGCCGACGTGCAGCGCCAGTATATCCCGGCGAGCAAACAGTTGCAGCTCTCGCAAAGCCTGCCGCGCGAGAGCCGCATGTTCCAGATGGCGTTCATGCTGATGCTGCTGGAAGCGCGCGAGGCAGTGGACGCAGAAACGGATTCACTCTCCCCCAGCACGCCGGAAGCAGCGGCGCTGATCCAGGTAGGGCTGCTGAACTACGCCACCGCCGCGCTGCTGATGCCGTACGACGCGTATCTGAACGCGGCGCGCGCGGTGCGTTACGATGTGGATGCGCTGGCCGCGCAGTTTGGGGTGTCGTTCGAACAGGCGTGCCATCGGTTGGCGACTCTGAACCGGCCGGACAGTCGCGGTGTGCCGTTCTTCTTCCTGCGCACCGATGCGGCGGGCAATGTGACGAAGCGCTTCTCGGCTGCCGGTTTCCCGTTTGCACGCCATGGTGGGTCGTGCCCGCGCTTCGTGCCGCACCAGGCCTTCACCGCGCCGGGACAGGTGCGGGTGCAGTATGCGCGCCTGCCCGATAACGCGACGTTCTTCTGCTTCGCCAAAGCATGCATCCGCCCCGGTGGACCGTGGCCGGAACCGCCGCTGTTATATGTGGTGGCGATGGGGTGCGATGCCGCGCATGCCGATGCGCTGGTCTATGCGGACAGTCTGGCGATCCCGGCGGGCATCACCGATGTCGGCCTGTCATGCCGCCTGTGCGACCGCCCGAACTGCCATAATCGCGCGTTTGCGCCGGTGGCGCACCGGTTGAACCTGAATCCGGATGTGCGCGGGAATTCGGCTTATGCGTTCTAATGCAGTCCTATAAGGCCGCATTTGAGAGTTGCTAAGGAAGTTATCTAAGATTATCTTATTTTGATAAACCAAGGTAACCTCCTTATGGATCCACGGAAAAACCCTTTTGCCCCTGGAGCCGGGATTCGCCCTCCGGAACTGGCGGGACGCGACGAATTGGTGACGCGGGCCGAAATCGCGCTCGATCGGATACGTGCTGGTCGTGCTGCTCGCAGCTTCATTCTGTACGGATTGCGAGGGGTTGGAAAAACCGTCCTGCTTGAAAGAATCCGCAATGAAGCCGAAGCCCGGAAAATTATAACGGCCCGGATTGAAGCACCCGAAAAGCGCTCACTTCCGGCCATGCTGGTGCCCGTACTGCGCAAGGCTTTGATTGAGCTTGATCGGATCGAAGCTGCCAAAGATCTTGGACAGCGTGCATGGCAGGCATTAGCCAGCTTTATAAAGCTCAAGGCAAAGTACGATGATATTGAAGTAGCAATCGAACTGAAGCCCGAGATTGGTGTGGCTGATAGTGGCGATCTTGATCTTGATCTGACCGAGCTGCTTGTTGCTGTTGGTAAAGCAGCACATTCAGGGGGTACAGCCCTTGTACTATTTATCGATGAATTACAGTATGTTCCCGAGGATCAGCTCGCTTCGCTAATCGGGGCATTGCATGCAACGGCGCAGGCGCAACTACCGGTCACTATGATGGCGGCAGGTTTGCCCCAATTGCTGGCACAGATGGGTCGCGCCAAATCCTATGCCGAGCGTCTGTTTGAATTCGTACCCATCGATAAACTTGATCCGGCTGCTGCCCGCAATGCTGTGGTTCTTCCGATCCAGCATGAGGGAGCCGAGATTGTAGAAGGCGCCGTTACAGAGATCATCGAGCAGACGCACGGATATCCTTACTTTCTACAGGAATGGGGCAAGCACAGCTGGGACATCGCTGAGGTTTCGCCAATCCAGAAATCTGATGTAATTCAGGCGGCGCTTACTGCATTGGCAGAACTGGATGCAAGCTTCTTTCGTGTGCGCTTTGATCGCCTGACGCCATCTGAAAAGCGCTACATGCGTGCTTTGGCTGAACTGGGGCCGGGAGTGCATCGATCTGGTGAAGTCGCAGACCTTCTTGGCAAGAAAGTTCGCCAGCTTGGCCCAGTGCGGGACAGTCTTATCAAAAAAGGAATGCTCTATAGTCCGGCGCATGGCGATAATGCATTCACCGTGCCGCTATTTGACGAGTTTATGAGACGGATCATACCGGATTTTTCTGTCGTTATGGAATAATATTCCGATAGGCACTCATCGGGATATTATTCCGTCTCAAGTGCATACGTGGTGCCTGAACTGTTCAGCGTTACTCGCCGTCTGGCTTTTCCTTGGCGCTGGCCAGATCACGCTGCACTTCCGGGGCGCGCATCGCCTTGTCGATCTGCATTGCGTAATCCAGCGCCGTATCGGGCTGGAAATGCAGTTCCGGCGCGTAACGCAAACGCATCACGCGCGCCACTTCGCGCCGCAGATACGGCGAGACCCGCTTCAGCGAAGGCAGCAGCACATCCACATCCGAACGCCCAAGCCGCGTGACGAATACCGTCGCGTGCTTCAGGTCCGGCGAGGTGCGCACTTCCGTGACCGTCACGTTCGCGTCGGCCAGTTCGGGATTGTTGAACTCGCGCCGCGCGAACACGCCTGACAGCACGTGGCGGATTTCCTCCGCCACGCGCAACTGACGCTGAGTAGGCCCTTCAGCTGACGTGTGCTTCACCATGCTACGATCCTCAGGCCGGGATCATCTCGATCTCGAAGCACTCGATCACGTCGCCCTCGCGGATGTCGCTGTAGTTCGCGAACGACATACCGCATTCGTAGCCGTTGGTGACTTCGCGCACATCGTCCTTGAAGCGACGCAGGGTCGACAGCTCGCCCGTGTGGATGACCACGTTGTCGCGCAGCAGGCGGACGCCCGCACCGCGCTTGACCACGCCTTCCGTCACGCGGCAACCGGCGATCTTGCCTGCCTTGGTAACTTCGAACACCTGGCGGATTTCCGCATAGCCCAGGAAGTTTTCGCGTGCCTTCGGCGCTGTCTTACCGCGCACCAGTTCCGTCACGTCGTCCGACACCTGATAGATGATCGAATAATAGCGGATATCCACGCCTTCCTGACGGGCCAGGTCGCGCGCCTGCGCCGTGGCACGCACGTTGAACGCAACGATCAGCGCGTTCGATGCCTTGGCAAGCTGCACGTCGCTCTCGGTGATCTGTCCGACCGCGCTATGCAGCACACGCACCTTCACTTCGTCGTTGGCCTGCTTGGGCAGTGTGAACGACAGCGCTTCCGCGGTGCCCTGCACGTCGGCCTTCACAACCACGGCCACTTCCTTCTGCACGCCCGCCTGAATGGCGGCCAGCATCTGGTCCAGTGTGCCACGCGCCGCAGCCTGGCCGGCCGCTGCCTTCTCGCGCAGCTGACGCTGACGATAATCGACAACTTCGCGCGCACGCTTTTCGTTCTCGACCACCACGAACGGTTCGCCCGCGCTCGGCACACCCGACAGACCCAGGATTTCCACCGGAGTCGACGGACCGGCCTCGGCAATCTGCTGGCCCTTGTCGTTGACCAGCGCACGCACGCGGCCCCATTCGGCGCCGGCGACGATGGTGTCGCCCTTGCGCAGCGTGCCCTTTTGCACCAGCACCGTGGCCACTGGCCCGCGGCCCTGATCCAGACGGCTTTCCACGACCGAGCCTTCGCCGACACGGTTCGGGTTGGCCTTCAGGTCCAGAACTTCGGCCTGCAGCAGAATGGCTTCTTCCAGCTTTTCAAGGCCGGTGCCCATCTTCGCCGAAACTTCCACGTCCTGCGTGTCGCCGCCCATTTCTTCCACAACGATTTCGTGGCTGAGAAGTTCGGTACGCACGCGGCCGGGATTGGCATCCGGTTTGTCGGACTTGTTGATCGCCACGATGATCGGCACATGCGCCGCCTTGGCATGGCGGATCGCCTCGATCGTCTGCGGCATGACGCCGTCATCGGCGGCCACCACCAGCACCACGATGTCCGTTACCTTCGCGCCGCGCATACGCATGGCGGTGAAGGCTTCGTGACCCGGTGTGTCGATGAACGCGATCTTCGCGCCCGACTTCAACGTCACCTGATACGCGCCGATATGCTGCGTGATCCCGCCTGCTTCGCGCGCCGCAACGTCGGTCCGACGCAGGGCATCCAGCAGGCTGGTCTTGCCGTGATCGACGTGACCCATAATGGTGACGACCGGCGGACGGGTTTCCAGATCGGTGTCGATATCCAGCACACCTTCCAGACCCTGTTCGACGTCGCTTTCCGACACGCGCTTCACGCGGTGCCCGAATTCCTGTGCCACCAGTTCGGCGGTGTCGGCATCCAGCGCCTGAGTCGCCGTGGCCATCACGCCCATCTTCATCAGCGACTTCACGACCGAACCGGTACCCGCCGCCATACGGTTGGCGAGCTCCTGCACGGTGATCACGTCGGGGATGATCACGTCGCGGACGACGTTGATCTGGTTGCCACGCAGACGGTCCAGCTCCTGCTGGCGGCGTTCGCGTTCGCGCGCACGCCGCACCGAGGCGAGGCTGCGGCTCTTCTCGTCGTCACCCTCGATCGCGGCCTGCACGTCGATGCGGCCGGGACGGCGACGATCATCGGGCTGCAGACCCTTCTTCGGGGCAGGAACAACGGGCTTCTTCGCAGCTGGTGCACCACCGACACTGCGGCGGGGACGATCGTCCGAGAAAGCCGGTTCTTCACGACCGCGCGCTGCCAGACGCAGCGTCGCCGACAGATCGGACGACGGAGCCCCCGGAGTTCGCGCAGCCCCGGGCCCACCCGGACGCGGGTTGTTGCCCTGATACCCACCCGTGCGCGGTGCACCAGCGGCACCAGCCGGACGCGGGTTGTTACCCTGATACCCACCGGTGCGCGGTGCACCAGCAGCACCACCTGCCGGACGCGGGTTATTACCCTGATAGCCACCCGTACGAGGTGCACCACCGGTACCCGTGCGGGCACCCTGATACCCACCACGGTCAACCGGCGCACCACGATCCGCCGAGGGACGCGGCGGCACGGCACGGGCCGGAACTTCGCTGCCACGAGATGCTGGCGCGTCTTCCGTCGTGGCACTCGCCGCCGGCTGTGCAGCTTCCTGCACTTTGCGGTTGGCTTCTTCAGCCTTGCGCGCGGCGTCTTCCTCGGCCCGGCGGGCTTCGGCTTCGGCCTTCTGGCGCGCTTCTTCAGCCGCCGAGAGGATCTTCAGCTGTTCTTCACGCTCGCGACGTTCGACTTCGCGGCGTTCCTGTTCTTTCTGCTGCTCGACCAGCACGCGCTGGCGCGTGGCGATCTCGGACGCGGAGAGCGCCCGGCCGCCAGCACTGGTCGTGGCCGACTTGGCCGCGCGCGGTGTGGCCGGCTTGGCCCCCGCGGCGGGTGTCGCTGCCGTTCCGGGTTCACCGGCGGCTGCGGGACCACGTTTCTTGCGCACCTCGACCTGCACAACCTTGGAGCGGCCGTGGCTGAAGCTCTGGCGCACGGATCCGGCATCCACGGTCTTCCCAAGCTCCAACCGCCCCGCGGGGCGCAGCGAGAGGCGGCCCTTACCCGTGTCTTTCTCGTCGGTCATGCCTTCGTCCGAACCCCGTGTCCTTCAATCTGGCGCAAACCCGCCAGACGATCCGCTTCAACTGCAATCGCCGCGGCCAGATGGCCTTTGGCAACCGCTACATGTACTGCCCGGTCGCGACCAAATGCCGCGCCGAGTTCATCCCCCGGCAGCGGCGACGCCACCGGGATATCTCGTCCGCCGACAAAGCGCGCACGCTCGTCGACGCTGCCATCCGATGCCTGGACAATCAGCCCAGCACGCCCGGATACAAGCCATTCGCGGGCTTTCTCGAAACCCGCCACCGTCTGCCCGGCTCGCCTTGCGAAGCCCAGCAGTTCAACAATTCGCCGTGACAGGCCGCGATCGATCATCGCAACAAGATCAGCTGGCACCGTCACCGCACCGCGCGCGCCCCTGGCAAAGGCGCCACGCTTCTGTGCGGTTTCTATCACATCGGCCTTCGCACTCAACCACATTCCCCGCCCCGGCAGCTTTTCTGCCAGATCGGGCACCACCAGCCGGTCCGGAGACACTACAAACCGCAGCATCTTCTCCTTCGGCAGGCGCTCCCGCGTTACCATGCACCGCCGCAGCGGGCCGGTTTCCTCGGGGGCGTCCCCGGTCAGGTCGTCATCGGGCAGGTCGTCGTCAGGGTTATCGCTCAGGCCTTCGTTCCTTCGTCTTCACCATCAAACCAGTGCGCACGCGCCGCCATGATGATGTCGTTCGCTGTTTCTTCGTCCATAGCGTCCGCGCCGACGATCTCGATCAGTTCGTCGCCCGCCAGATCGGCCAGGTCGTCCAGAGTCTTCACGCCCTTCTCGCCCAGCTGCACCAGCATCGCCGGTGTCAGGGTCTCGATGGCGGCAATCTCGTCGGCCACGCCAAGATCGCGGCGCTTGTCCTGCATTTCCTCGTCGCGCTTGACCAGGAATGCTTCGGCGCGGCGGATCAGTTCGCCTGCCACGTTTTCGTCGAAGCCCTCGATCTCGGCCAGTTCTTCCGGATCGATGAAGGCAATTTCCTCTACCGTCGTGAAGCCTTCGGTCACCAGCAGGCCGGCGATCATATCGTCCACGTCCATCGCTTCCTGGAACAGGCCAGTGCGCTTGCGGTATTCTTCCTGGCGGCGTTCGCTTTCTTCAGCTTCCGTCAGAATATCGATGTCCCAGCGCGTCAGCTGGCTGGCCAGACGCACGTTCTGTCCGCGACGACCGATCGCCAGCGAGAGCTGGTCGTCCGGCACCACAACTTCAACGCGCTTACCGTCGTCGTCGAGCACAACCTTGCTGACTTCGGCGGGCGCCAGCGCGTTCACGATGAACGTCGCGGCCTGTGCCGACCAGGGGATGATGTCGATCTTTTCGCCCTGCAGTTCGGCAACCACCGCCTGCACGCGCGAACCGCGCATCCCCACGCACGCACCGACCGGATCGATCGAGGCATCGCGACTGATGACAGCCATCTTAGCACGGCTACCCGGATCGCGCGAGACGGCCTTGATCTCGATGATGCCGTCGTAGATTTCTGGCACTTCCTGCGCGAACAGCTTGGCAAGGAAGCCCGGATGAGTGCGCGACAGGAAGATCTGCGGCCCCTTCTGTTCTTCGCGCACGTCGTAGATATAGGCGCGCACACGGTCCCCGGTGCGGAAACTTTCGCGTGCAATCAGTTCGTCGCGGCGCAGCAAGGCTTCCGATCGACCCAGATCGATCATCAGGTTGCCGTATTCGGCACGCTTGACGGTCCCGTTGACGATTTCGCCCACGCGGTCCTTGAATTCCTCGAACTGCTTGCGACGTTCGTATTCACGCACGCGCTGCACGATCACCTGCTTGGCGGTCTGCGCTGCGATGCGCCCGAAATCGATCGGGGGCAGCGGATCGACGATGTGTTCGCCGACATTGATTTCCGGCTTGAACTTGCGCGCGATGTTGACGTCCATCTGCGTCGCTTCGTTCTCAACAACTTCGACCGCTTCGGTCCAGCGCGAGAGTTCGACATGACCGTTCTTGCGGTCGATCGTCGCGCGGATGTCCTTTTCGTGCCCGTATTTTGCGCGGCCGGCCTTGCTCATGGCCTGCTCCATCGCGTCCAGCACGTCTTCGCGCTCGATGTTCTTCTCGCGGGCGACAGCATCGGCGACCTGCAGCAATTCGGGTCGGGCGATTATGTGGTCCATCGGTCAGTTCCCCGGTTTGTCGGCGCTTGTGGCCGCAATGAGTTCGTCGGTCAGGATCAGCTTGGCGCGGCGCAGATCGGCCAGCGGCAGGCTGATGTCGGTACCGTCGTCCAGCCGCATATGCGCGGCGTGTTCGTCGGCCCCCAGAATAATGCCGTTGATGCGCTTGCGCCCATCCACTGGCACCAGCATTTCGGCGCGCGCCAGATGTCCGGCAAAACGCACCCAGTCCTTCACCCGCGTCAGCGGACGGTCGATCCCCGCAGACGAGATTTCCAGCGACCATTCAGACTTGATCGGGTCGGCCACATCGAGCACAGCGGAGACGGCGTGGCTGATCGCCTCGCAGTCTTCCACGGCGATCTGCGCGCCATCGGCCCGGTCAGCCATGATCTGCACGGTCGGCCGTTCGCGGCCCATGATCTGCACGCGCACGAGTTCATACCCCATATCGGTCAACGTCGGCGCAACAAGGGCTGCGATCCGGGCGTCGAGGCCGGTATGGGCGTTCAGGTCGGTGCTGGTCGGGTCGGTATTGGGCAGATCGTCTTCGGTCACGGCTTGTCCGTATTGAAACCATCCGGAAAACAAAAAAGGCGGCCGGTTAAGGCCACCCCCCGTCTCGTCCGGAAGATGTGTTGTTGGACGGAACCTAGGCTGAACGGGGGGGAAAGGCAAGTCCTTAGGGGCTATTGGTATCCCAGCAAGAGGTTACGTGTAAAAAGAGCAGTTACGCGTAACATTTTTTTCATTTTTTTGTATTCCAGCCTTGCCCCCAATCATAGATGTTCTGTATTGGGGGGCACAACACTCACGACTTGCATTCTACCACCAGCTGTTTTTCCGCAGAAATCCCGGTGCAGATAATGCAGGTTTCTTTGGAAGGCGCTTAGTCTCATGGATATTATTGCACGCGTGAAGGGGATCCTGCTCTCCCCCAAAACCGAATGGCCCGTCATCGCGGCTGAACAGACGGACATCAAGCAGCTGTTTCTGGGTTACGGGCTGATTCTGGCCGCGATTCCTGCCGCCGTATCGCTGATCGTCTTCTTGCTGGCCGGTCTCCCGGTCAATGGGATCACGGGCGCTCTGACTGTGCTGATCGGCTATGTCATTGGCGTCTTGCTGATCGCCAAGCTCATCGAAATCGTGGCTCCGAAGTTCGGTTACGAGATCAGCTTTATCTCTGCCGCAAAATATCTGGTCTATGCCGGTACGCCGGGCATGCTGGCCGCAATTTTTGGCCTGCTGGGCATTATCAGCCTCGGTGCCATTGGCAGCCTGATCCAGCTGGTCGCCTCGGTCTATGGCCTGTATCTGCTGTATCTGGGCTGGCCGGTAATGGCGAAGAAGATCGGTTGATCTTCTCGCTTTAGCGGTATCTGCAAAAGGCCCCTTCACGGGGCCTTTTTTGTTGGCCAGAAGTGCCCTCGGAGGACTTTTAATTCCATGCATCTTGTCGCACGCGTCGGGCGGATCCTGTCTTCCCCCGGAACCGAATGGCCGGTCATCGCCGGGGAAGCCGCGAGCATCAAATCGCTGTATCTCGGCTACGCCGCGATTCTGGCCCTCATCCCAGCGATCGGCGGGTTTATCGGGCAGACGATCACCGGTTTCGAGTATGACGGCTTCACGATCCGAACATCGCCATCCACAGGCCTGATCTGGGCAGTCGTCAGCTATGTCTACGGTCTGGCCATGCTGATCGTCATGGCGAAGATCATCCAGTTGATCATCCCCAAATCCGGCAACGCGACAGATGTCGTCGGCCCGCTGAAGCTGGTTGTATACGCCTCACCCCGATCTGGATCAGCAGCATCGTTCTGGTCCTGCCCGCCTTCGGGTGGCTGATCCTGCCAGCGGCGGGATACGGGCTGTATCTGCTGGTCCTCGGCGTGCGCCCGATCACCAACTGCCCCGGGAACAGGACCTTCTCGCTGACACTGGCCATCAGCTTTATTGTCGTAGGCGTGTTCCTGGCCGTGGTCACCAACCGCTACGTCAGTCTGATGAGCGATCAGGCTGAAGTTCTGCTCGGAAACACTTAGCGCCACCGCGCTGCACCATAAAAAAAGGCCCCGTTTCCGGGGCCTTTTTCATATCACTCGCTCTCGGCCTGGCGGCCAGCGCGTTTGCGGGCGTTCGAGTCCAGATGCACCTTGCGCAGACGGATCACGCCGGGCGTCACTTCGACCAGTTCATCGTCCTCGATATACGCAATCGCCTGCTCCAGCGTCATCTTGCGGGCGGGGGTCAGCAGCATCGCGTCTTCCTTGCCAGCGGCACGGACGTTGCTCAGCTTCTTTTCCTTGATCGGGTTGATTTCCAGATCCGATCCGCGCGAATGCTCGCCCAGGATCATGCCCTGATAAACCTTGTCGCCCGGTTCCACGAACATCATGCCGCGTTCCTGCAGATAGAACAGCGAGTAATGCACCGCTTCCCCGTCCGCGTTCGAGATCAGGCTGCCGTTACGACGACCTTCAATCGGACCGGCCCACGGGGCATACCCATGGAACAGACGGTTCATGATGCCACTGCCGCGCGTGTCGGTCAGGAATTCACTGTGATACCCGATCAGCCCGCGCGACGGGATGATGAAGGTCAGGCGCACCTTGCCACCGCCGGACGGACGCATATCCTGCATCTGGCCTTTGCGCAGGCTCATCTTTTCGACCACGACGCCCGAGTAGGGTTCGTCCACATCGACCAGTACTTCTTCGAACGGTTCTTCGCGTTCACCGGTCTCGGCGTTCTTGCGGGTCAGCACGCGGGGGCGGCCGATGGTCAGTTCGAACCCTTCGCGGCGCATCTGTTCGATCAGCACGCCCAGCTGCAATTCGCCACGACCAGCCACGTCGAACGCTTCGGCTTCGTTGCTGTCCGTCACGCGGATTGCCACGTTGGATTCGGCTTCGTGATACAGTCGGTCGCGGATCTGGCGCGAGGTGACCTTCTTGCCTTCACGACCGCCCAGGGGGCCGTCGTTGATGCGGAACGTCATCGACAGGGTCGGCGGATCGACAGGGATCGACTGCAGCGCCGTAGTCAGATCGGGCGCACCGATTGTATCGGGAATGGTCGCTTCCGACAGACCGGCAATGGCGATGATGTCGCCCGCCTGCACTTCTTCCACCGGCACGCGATCGAGGCCGCGGAACGACAGCAGCTTCGACAGACGGCCGGTTTCCACCACCGTGCCATCCGAACGCAACACCTTCACCGGCATGTTCAGACGCGCCGTGCCCTGTTCGACACGGCCGGTCAGCACACGGCCCAGGAAGTTGTCGTAATCCAGCAAGCTGGCGACCATGGCGAACGGCGCATCCGGGTTCACCTTCGGCGCGGGCACATGACGCAGGATCAGGTCGAACAGCGGCGACAGATCCTTGCGCGGGCCATTCAGTTCGATGTCGGCCCAGCCCTGACGGCCGGATGCGAACAGCATCGGAAAGTCGAGCTGTTCGTCGCTGGCATCCAGCGCCGCGAACAGGTCGAACACTTCGTTGTGAACTTCGTCGGGGCGTGCGTCGCCGCGGTCGATCTTGTTCACCACCACAATCGGGCGCAGGCCACGGGCGAGCGCCTTGCCGACCACGAACTTGGTCTGCGGCAGCACGCCTTCGGCGCTGTCCACCAGCACGATCGCGCCATCGACCATGCTGAGAATACGTTCAACTTCGCCACCGAAATCGGCGTGGCCCGGCGTATCGATGATGTTGACGCGTGTGTCTTTCCACACCACCGATGTGCACTTGGCCAGAATGGTGATGCCGCGCTCGCGCTCCAGGTCGTTACGGTCCATGGCACGTTCAGCCATGGCCTGGTGGTCTTTCAGACCCCCGCCCTGACGAATAAACTGGTCGACCAGAGTGGTCTTGCCATGGTCGACATGCGCGATGATCGCGATATTCCGGATATCCATACGGCCTCGAATTGGGTGTTGTGTGCAGTGCACATACGCAGTTGAGGCCGGAAAAGCGAGGGCGGAACGACAGAAATCGCCCCGCGCCGCGCATTTCTGGTATTTTGTTACTGAATGGCTTTCAGCAGTTCGACCGGCGGGCGGGCGCCCATGTGGCTGATCGCCAGCGCCGCCGCCGCCGACCCCAGCGTGCCACAGGCGGTCAGATCGCGGCCTTTGGCCAACCCGGTCAGGAACCCGGCGGCATAGGCATCGCCCGCGCCGGTGGTGTCCACCACCTGGGCGGGCAGCGGGGCAATGTTGAAGGTCTCGGCCCCGGTCACCACCACGCTGCCGTCGCCGCTGCGGGTCAGCGCGGCAATCCCCACGTCCTGACGCACGGCGTCCACCGCTTCGTCGAAGGTGTTGGTTTCATACAGAGCGGTAATTTCGGCTTCATTGGCGAACAGCACATCGGTGTGATGCTTGACCAGATTGCGGAACGCATCGCGATGGCGGTGCACGCAGAACGCGTCCGACAGGGTCAGCGCGATCTTGCGGTTGGCCTGCCGTGCCGCGATGGCCGCCTTGAAGAAGGCCTGCTGCGCCGCCGGCGGGTCGAACAGATACCCTTCCAGATAGGTCACCGCCGCATCGGCCACCAGCGCATCGTCCACATCGGCCCCGCTCAGCGAGACGCAGGCACCAAGGTATGTGTTCATCGTGCGCTGCCCATCGGGCGTGACGAGGATCAGGCAGCGGGCAGTGGGGGCGCCGTCCTTCAGCGGGGCGGTAGGGAAATGCACGCCGGTGGCGGTGATGTCGTGCTTGAAGGCCTGCCCCAGCTGGTCGTCGGCCACCTTGCCGATGAACGCCACGCGCGCGCCGAGGCTGGCGGCCACCGCGCAGGTGTTTGCCGCCGATCCGCCCGATGCTTCCTGCGCCGGCCCCATCGCCGCGTAGATCTTCTCGGCGGCGGCCGTGTCGATCAGCGTCATGGCGCCCTTGTGCATGTCGTGCTTGCTCAGAAACACCTCGTCCGCGCGCGCCAGCACGTCCACAATGGCGTTGCCGATTCCAAGAATGTCGAAGCGCGGAGAAGACATGACACAACCCTGCATGAAAATGATGCAGCGCGCCTATCATCCCTGCCCGCGCACGGCAAGCTTGCGCGATACCGGTTTTTGCACAATGTTCATGACCCCATGGCACGCCGTAAAGATCATACCCCCGACGAATTCCGCGCTCTGGCCATCGATGCCGCCATCGGGCTGATCGGCGCCAATGGCCTTGCCGCCCTGTCGGCGCGCGCGCTGGGGCAGGCGATCGGCTATGTCCCCGGAACGCTGTATAACCACTTCGACAATCTGGAAGCCGTGGCCTTCGCCGCCAGTCTGCACACGCTGGACCGGCTGGATGCCGCGCTGAACGCCAGCATCGTCGAGGACGCTTCCGCCGCCACAACCCTGCGCGCACTGGGCGATGCCTATGTCCGTTTCGTCTCGGACAACCCGAAACTGTGGGACGCACTGTTTCAGCTCGACATGACCGAGGCCCAGCGCGACCAGCTGCGCGGCCGCGCCGAACGCACCATGGCGCTGGTCGGCAATGTGCTCGGCCAGCTGGCTCCCACCCTGCCCGACGCCGAAAAGCAGCGCTACGTGCTGCTGTTATGGAGCGGCATGCAGGGCATTTGCGCGGTGATCAGCGACGACCCCGACAGCCCCATCCGCACCCCGCCGCGCACCGAACTGGTGCAGCTGCTGGTCGATACGCTGATCGCGCGTTTTGCCACGCTGAACTGATCCCGCATGTCCCTGTTCCTGACCTCGCTCCGCCTGACCCTGCGGCAATGCCTCGACGGTGCCTTTCTGCGGCTGGTGCTGCTCAGCGTTCTGGCCTCGGCCGTCCTGTTCGGAGGGTTGCTGGCGCTGGCGGTGTTTCTCAGCACGCATTTCCTGCCCAGCTCGGGCTGGATGGCCTGGCTTGCAGGTACGCTGGGGGGAGCGCTGGCACTGGTGCTGGCCATCTGGTTCTTCGTGCCGATCAGCATCGTCATCGTCTGGATGTTCACCGACAGCGTGAGTTCCGCCGTGGAGCGCCGCTTCTACCCGCATCTGCCGCCACCGCCCGGCAGCAGTGTGGGGAGCCAGATCTCCAGTGCCTTCGGGCTGATGGGCCGGGCCGTGGCGCTGTATACGATGGCGCTGCCAGCGCTGTTCGTGCCCGGGCTGGGCATGGTGGTGTTCACCGCCATCGGCGTCTACCAGCTGGGCCGCGAATTGTTCGAGACGGTGGCACTGCGTCGGGCGCGCCGCGAGGACTTCGCCCCGATCTGGCAGCAGGTGCGCTTCAGCGCCTGGGGGGTTGGCGCATGTTTGACCGCCATGGCAATAATTCCGGGATTAAATCTTCTTGCCCCAGTATTGGGCACCGCCGCCATGACACATATTTTCGCGCGCAGATTATAGTATGATAATCGATTATTAATTGAGAATCACACCTCAAAATAGAAACCATTTGCCCGTATTTAAGCTTGTGTGTGCCTTGTGACGGGTTTCCGTGCATGCTACCCCATCCTCTATTAACAGCTGCTCGCCCTTTGCGTATTACAAGGCCATCCTTTTAAACACGCCCACTGAATGAGAATTGCCGATGTTCCGCCGCCGTAAACCGGATGAAATTACGCCGCCGACCACCCAGCCCGCAGCGGCATTTGTGCCGACTACCCTGATGCCGCCAACGCAGCTGCCCCCGACCAATGGGGAAACCATTACGCCACCGGCACCTGAAACAGCGCCCAAGATTGAAACAGTGCCCTCTGCTGAGCCTGCCCCCGACACGCCGACCAAATCTGCGGGTGAGGCAGAGACTCCGAACGTTTCTGAATTCCGACCGAAGGAAGACTCTTCCATGAACCGACCCACACCTCTGGCCGCCACGACGCCATTGCCCCAGCCGACCACCCCTACCGGCCTGCGTCCCCATATGGGAACCCGGCCACAGGAACGACGCACGCTGGTCGTCGGGCGCGGTATCAGCCTGCAGGGTACGGTGCAGGACGCCGAACGCCTGGTTGTTGAAGGCACCGTCGAAGCCACGATGATCAACGCCAGCGAACTGTCCATCGCCCAGGGCGGCATCCTGAAGGGTGAAGTGGAAGTGGACGAGGCCGAAGTCTCGGGCATGCTCGACGGCACGTTGACCGTGCGCGGCACGCTGATCCTGCGTTCGACCGGCCGGCTGCAGGGGATTGCCCGTTGCCGCCGCCTGCAGGTCGAAGAAGGGGGCCAGATTTCCGGCCAGATGCAGATGCTGAACGAAGCCGGCACCACCACCTGATTCCAATCCGCCACAGGGGACACCCCCTGTGGCGACGACGCTGCGCGGACATCTGCGCGGGGACTTGTCACTATCGCCGTTGCGGGCTGTATTGCGTGAACGGATACAGTCCCCCGGATAGAACAGGCGCCCCATCCTGACCCCTTATATCGATGCTTTTCTGCCTTCGTTCGGGCTGATCCTGCTGGGCCATGCCCTGCGGCGCTGGGTGCTGCCCGAAGCCGCGTTCTGGAGCGGGGTCGAGGCGCTGGTGTTCTACGTGCTGGCCCCCGCCCTGCTGGCGGCGTCGATCGGCGGGGTGAACCTGTCCAGCATGCCGATCGGGTTTCTGGCCATCGCCATTCTGGCCGGGCTGCTGGGTGGGCTGGCCATGTGCACGCTGCTGTGGAAACCGCTGCAACTCGACTTTCCCGCCTTTACGTCGCTGGTGCAGGGGGGGATTCGCTTCAACAGTTTTCTGGGTCTCGCGCTGGCCATGACGCTGTTCGGCAATACCGGGCTGGCGCTGGGGGCGGTGCTGACCGGGCTGATCGTCCCTTTCGTCAACACCATCATGGTTCTGCTGTTCGCTGTGGGCGGCAGTAACCGGGCAAATTTCGGCCGCTTTCTGCTGGCCCTGCTGAAAAACCCGCTGATCCTCGGCTGCGCGGCCGGTTATGGCTTCAGTCTGGCCGGCGGCCTGCCGCCCGGGGTTGGGCCGTTCCTGCGCACATTGGGGGGCGCGACCATTCCATTGGGGCTGATGACCGTGGGGGCCGCGCTGACTCTGCCGGGTCTGCGCACGCGCATCACCGCACAGGTGGTCAGCTGGGCGATCAAACTGGCGGCCGTGCCCGCCGTCACCGTTCTGGTGGCGCGGATGCTGGGGCTGGATACCACCACCACATTGCTGGCTGCATTGTTCATCGGCCTGCCAACCGCCTCGACCAGCTATGTCACCGCGCGGCAGATGGGTGGCGACGCGCCGTTCATGGCAGCCATCACCACCAGTCAGCATCTGGTGGCGATCATCACACTGCCGTTGTTGATCCTGCTGCTGCGATAATCCCGACCGGCGCTACCGGGGGCTGTCAGCCGGCGTTTTCTTCGCGCTTGCGTTCGTAGTGACGGGCATATTTCTGGGTGATGAGGTCGGTCTTCACGATGATGCAGATATCAATCGTGTTGAACTGTTCGTCGATCACCGCGCCGTCGCCCACAAAACCGCCAAGCCGCAGATAGCCCTTCACCAGAGGGGGCAACTGCACCAGCACACGGCGCGATTCCTCGGGCGTGTGGGTCTGCAGCTTCATGTTCACATAACGACTATCCAGTGCGCGCGCGCGCAATTGCGGCGGCGCCAGATGGTTGTCGTACAGATAGGTCAGCTCGGCCGCCAGATCCTGGGGATTCGTGCCGGGCAGACTGGCGCAACCGAACATCAGCTTCACGTCGTAATGATGCACGTAAGCCGCAATGCCCTGCCACATCAGCTGCATCACTGCGCGGGTGCGATGCGCGATATCCACGCAGGACCGCCCCAGTTCCATGATGTCGCCATCAAGCGCCAGCAGCGGGGAGATGTCGTATTCATCGGACGAATAGAATCGCCCAGCCTGTTGCGCGGCATGACGCCGGATCAACCGGTACGTTCCAACCACGCCTTCCGCGCCCGAGCCGATATCGTGATCGATGACCAGCAGATGATCGGCAACGGAGTCAAACATGTCGCGATCGCGCTGGCTGCTCGCCGTCGCGTCGTCCGCATGTGCGCCCATTTCCTCGTAGAAGACGCGATAACGCAACGCCTGTGCGGCATCGAGTTCGGCAGGCGACGTCGCCACGCGCACACCCAACGACCCAAGGCGAATTTCTTCAAAAGGCAAAGGCGCAAAGTTCCGCTGATCGGCGGAAGAAGTAGAAGCAGCTATGGTCACCGGGTTGGCCTGTCTGTCGATTTGGCTGCTATAGCACGCACTTTGGCAGAACCCGAAGCGGCTTTTGCATCGGGTCTACGTCGCGCAAACAGTTCAAGTCGCTGCGACACGAGATCAAACCCGAGTTCAGCGGCAATCCGCCGCACCACGGCTTCGTGTTCGGCGTCTTCAAATTCGATGACCTTGCCGGTCTCGATGTCGATCAGATGGTGATGGTGTCCGTGCTCGGTTGCCTCGTACCGCGCGCGGCCGCCGCCAAAGTCATGCCGCTCGAGGATGCCGTTTTCTTCCAGCAGCCGCACCGTCCGGTAGACCGTTGCGATCGAGATCTTCTCGTCCAGGGCCGAGGATCGGCGGTAGACTTCCTCGACATCGGGATGGTCCTGCGCTTCCGACAGAACGCGCGCGATCACCCGGCGCTGGCCGGTCATCTTCAGGCCTTTTTCGATACACAGGCGCTCGATCCGCGATTCCATCCTGGTTCCTTGTCGCAAGCAGATACGGACCATCGTCATTTGCGGTCGGGTAATAACACAATATTACCGACCGCAAATGGAACTTATAAGCAAAAGTGACGTATGTCCAAACCTGCCGGGCAGAACGACTCAGCGGTCACGCGGCTTGGTGCCCAGCCCGATCTGTTTGGCCAGGTTGGAACGATGGCTGGCATAGTTCGGCGCGACCATCGGATAGTCGGACGGCAAATCCCAGCGTTCGCGATACTGTTCCGGCGTCATATTGTACGCAGTCTTTAAATGGCGCTTCAGCATCTTTAATTTTTTGCCATCTTCCAGACAGATAATATAATCCGGAGTGATAGATTTCCGGACGGGCACAACTGGCTGCGGCTTTTCGGCTAATACTGGCTTCTGGTCTACATTCGACAGCGTTCGATAGACGTCACCAATCAATTCCATTAAGGCCTCATTGGAAACGGCATTCTTCGATACGTGCGCGGAAACGATTTGTGCCGTCAGTTCCAATACCTCAATTTTTGTAGCCTGATCCGGCATGACGAACACCCTTCCTAATAGTTAATTGTCAATTTATAAGTGCAGAAGTTGGTATTGCGCAATAGTCTTTCTTAGTCTCATATATAGAACATGCCAAAAATTTCTCAAACCCCTGACCGAATTCTCGATATTTCCGAGAATGTATGCCCAATGACTTTCGTCCTGACACGGCTTGCTCTGGATAAACTGTTACCTTTGCAGGTATTGGAAGTAATTTTACAGGGCGACGAGCCACGCCAGAATATTCCACGATCCGCCCGAGAGCACGGATTTAAAGTATTAGTTGAACAAAGTTTGCCTAATGGAAAGGCAAGGTTGCTGATACAGCGCTCCGCAACATAGCTGAAAAATGTAAGATTATACAATTATAAAGAAGCGTTTTTAAATTTTTCTAAATATATTTCCTCTCTTGCCACCATTTTTTTACAGGCGACGCAGATCCCGTTGCATCACCCGGGCATCCGAGCCATCGGCGTAGTAGCGCTGCCGCAAACCAACCTGGCCGAACCCATGGCGTTCGTATAACCGTTGCGCCCCGTGGTTATCGGCCGAAACCTCGAGAAACATTGCCGCCGCGCCACGCCGCGCTGCCTCGGCCATCGCAGCCTCGAGCAACGCGCCGCCCAGTCCCTGGCCACGCAGTTCCGGCGATACGGCAATTGTCAGGATTTCAGCCTCGTCGGCGGCAACGCGTGCCAGAATGAAACCACCCTGATCGTCGATCAACCCGAACATGCCTGGCAATCCCAACTGCCTGGCCATTATCATTGTATCCCATGCATCATCCGGCGGGAAGCAGGCGGCATGGATCAACGCCATCGCCGCTGCATGCAGGGGGGAACAAAGCTGCACGACCCGTCAGACCGGCGCGGGGCGGGCGTTGCGCGGCAGGCGGGCCTCGGGCGGGTCGACATATAATGGCTGCGCCGCGCGCACCGGCAATCGTCCGGCGCGCTGCGCTTCGGCGGCCAGCGCAATGCCGCGTGGTTCAACCGCTTGCGCGTCCAGCAGTTCGACCAGGGCGTTGCCCAGTGCCGCAACCACCTGCGGCGCCGCGTTGCCGGCGATCTGTGTGAATGCGGAGGGTACCGGCAGTGCGGTCAGGTCGAACCCCTGCACGGTACCATCGCGTTCCAGAAAGACCCGGCCGCGCTTGCTGTCCAGCACGCACCAGATGGGGCGGTCCTGCGGCAGCAGCGCCAGAATCGCGTCACCCACACTCACGCCGATCACGCCGATCCCCGCCGCCAGCCCGATCCCGTGCGCCAGTGCCAGCGCCGTGCGAATCCCCGTGAAGCCGCCCGGCCCCACCGTGACCGCCACCGCATCCAGATCGCGCGCGGTAAGGCCGGATTCGGTCTGCACATCCAACGCCATCTGCGGCAGCAGGGCGGCAATGCCGCGCGATTCTTCCATCACGCGCTGCGCCCGCACTACGCCATCCACCACAACAGCGGCCGAGCAACGCTGCCCCGCCGCATCCAGAACCAGCAATTTCATGATCCGCTCTTAGACCAGCCCCAGCGCGCCCGCCAGCGCGCCGATGCCCAAAAGCCAAAGCGGGTTGGCACGGGTCAGTGTTGCGAACAGCACCATCGCCGCCGTCAGCACCGCGCCGCCCACGCTGTGGGTTGCCGCGTCGGTCAGCAATACGCCCGCCCCCAGCACCAGCCCGGCCACCAGCGGCGGCAAGGCCAGCCCGACGATGCGCCGCCAGCCAGTGTCACGAAACCGCACCCACACCCCGCCGCCGACATAGGCCAGCGCCGCCGCCGGGGCGCAAATCCCCACCGTTGCCGCCAGCGCCCCCGCAAACCCCGCCACATGCCAACCCAGCAGCGTGACAATCAGAATATTCGGCCCCGGCGCAGCCTGTGCCAGCGCGTAGTAGTCGGCGAACACCTGGTCGGGCATCCAGCCCCATTCGATCACCGCGAGGCGATGCATCTCGGGCAGGATCGTCATGCCACCGCCGACCGACAGCAGCGACAGCCCCGCGAACATCAGCAGCAGATGCAGGATCGCGTTCATTTACAGCCACCCGCGCCAGGCCAGCAGCAAGGCCAGCGGCAGCATCAGGGCCAGAATCCACAGCAGGGGCAGATGCAGAACCACCAGCAGCACGACCACCAGCGCCGCCAGGCCCATCGCTGCAGGCTTCGGCCATAACGGCCGCCCCATGCGCAGCCCCATCGCCACGATCATCCCGGCGGCTGCGCTTGCCACGCCCGCCATCACGCCGCGTGCGGGCGCAAACCCGCCCAGTGCATGATACAAAAATGCCAGCCCGCAGACGATGACGAACGGCATCAGCACCAGCCCGGCCGCTGCCGCCAGTGCGCCGCGCAGCCCAGCGAATCGCCGCCCGATCACCACCGACAGGTTCAAGGCGTTCGGCCCTGGCAGGAACTGGCACAGGCCCAGATATTCTGCGAAATCCTCGGCGCTCAGCCAACGGTGCCGCACCACCAGCGCATGGTGGATCTGCGGCACCACACCGCCAAACCCGGACAAACCAATCAGCAGGAAACGCACAAACAGCCCGCGCGTTCCCGGTTGCATGGTTACTGGATAATGCAGGCTTCGTCGAAGCTCAGCCGCGGCGAGCGCGGGAACAGACCGGCCGGATCGCCGTAGCCCAGATTGATCAGGAAGTTCGACTTCCAGCCGCGTTCGGTCAGGAACACCGCATCGACCTTCGCCGCATCGAACCCGGACATCGGCCCGCAATCCAGGCCTACAGCACGCGCCGCCATAATCAGATATGCACCCTGCATCGTGCCGTTGCGGAACGCAGTGGTTTTTGCAAATTCTTCCTTGCCTTCACCCATGAACCACGCCCGCGCGTCGGCGTGCGGGAACAGGCGCGGCAGGTATTCGTAGAAGCGCGGATCATACGCCACGATCACCGTCACCGGTGCGGCGCGCGTCTTGTCCACGTTGCCGGGCGACAGGGCGGGGATCAGCTTTTCCTTGGCTTCCGTGCTACGCAGGAACATGAATCGCGCGGGCGACGAATTGGCCGAGGTCGGCCCCATCTTCAGCAGGTCGTAGAGTTCTTCCAGCTTCGATTCGGGTATTTCGCGATCCTGCCAGGCGTTCTGCGTGCGGGCCGACAGGAACAATTTGTCCATGGCGTGCTGGTCGATCGGCATCTGGAGGCTCCTTGCTGCGGTATTTGCACCCTGCTTAGCCGATTTCCCGCAACAGCGGAAGCAGACGGGGTTGGACTTGAATCCGTATCGGTGGTTATTCAATCGGTTCCGCGATAGACTTCATTCAGTGTTAGAGCATTCCAACAAGATGTCCGCATCCACCTCCAACCGTCGCCTTGCCTCGCCCGCCGTGAAGGCGCTGATCCGCCGTCGCGCCGGAGAATTCGGCGCCGTGCTGCTGGCGTTGCTGGCCATTGCGCTGCTAGTGGCGCTGCTGACTCACGACCAGCGCGATCCGTCGCTGAATACGGCAACCACGCGCGTGCCAAACAATCTGGCCGGGCCGTTTGGCGCGGCGGTGTCGGACATTCTGTTGCAGGGATTCGGACTGGCGGGCGCGCTGCCCGCGCTGGCGTTGCTGGGCTGGGCGTGGCGGCTGGCATCGCATCGGCCGTTTGGCACGGTGTGGGTGCGCATCCTGGCGCTGGTGCTGGCATTGCCGTTGCTGGCGGGCGCGCTGTCGTCGTTGCCGGTGGTGGCGCTGTTCCCCACCAAGGCGGGGTTGGGCGGCATCGCAGGCACCACGATCGGGCCGGGATTGCTGGGGGCCATCGGCGGCACGTTCGGTGCGCTCGGGCGGCTGGTGATGGCGGTCCTGCTGTGGGGCGCTGCCGGCACGCTGACCGTGATGGCGCTGGGTCTGACCGCGGGTGAATGGAAGACAGCGGGCAAACACGTGGCCGGAGCGGCCGTGGTTTCTGCGTCGGTCTCGGCGCAGGGCAGCAAGCATGTGGGCGGCGTATTGGCGCGCAGCGTTGGCTGGCTGTTCGGCCTGTTCCGGCGTGTGCCTGCCGATGTGCAGGAACCCTTCGTGCCACAGCGCCGCAGCTGGACGGCGGACGAAAACACCGCGCCCACTACAACCGAATTGACGCAGGCCCGTGTGCAGGTGCCGCCGCAGCCGCGCGCTACGCCGAAGGTCGCCGCAGCCAAACGCCTGCCCGCGCCGCCGCCGCGTCAGGAAGCATTGCCGCTGGCCGATGGCGCCTGGCCGTTGCCGTCGCTGTCGCTGCTGACGCCCGCGCCTGTGCGCACCAATACCGGCCCCAGTGAAGACGCGTTGCAGGCCAATGCGCGCCTGCTGGAAAGCGTGCTGAACGATTACGGTGTGCAGGGTCGCATTGTTGAAATTCATCCCGGCCCCGTGGTCACGCTGTACGAACTGGAACCCGCGCCGGGTATCCGCAGTTCGCGCGTGATCGGGCTGGCGGACGACGTTGCGCGCAGCCTGTCGGTCACGTCGGTGCGTATCGCCACCGTGCCGGGCCGCAACGTGATCGGCATCGAGGTGCCGAACGCTAAACGCGAAACCGTCTATCTGTCGGAAATGCTGGGTTCGGAAGAAGCGCTGCGCCATGGCGGCAAGCTGGCCGTCGCGCTGGGCAAGGACATCGGCGGCGCGCCGATCATCGCCGACCTGTCGCGCATGCCGCATCTGCTGGTGGCGGGGACGACGGGTTCGGGCAAGTCGGTCGGCATCAACGCGATGATCCTGTCGCTACTGTATCGCCTGTCGCCCGACCAGTGCCGGTTGATCCTGATCGACCCGAAGATGCTGGAACTCTCGGTCTACGAAGGCATCCCGCATCTGATGGCCCCCGTGGTCACCGAACCGGCCAAGGCCGTCACCGCGCTGAAGTGGACGGTGAAGGAAATGGAACGCCGGTATCGCGCCATGAGTCAGCTCAGCGTGCGCAACATCGGCGGCTATAACGACCGCGTGGCCGAAGCGCGTGCGAATGGCGAGGTCGTCACCCGCCGTGTGCAGACCGGCTTCGACTCCGAAACCGGACGCCCGGTGTTCGAGGACCAGCCCCTGTCGCTGGAAACCCTGCCCTTCATCGTGGTGGTGATCGACGAGATGGCCGACCTGATGATGGTGGCGGGCAAGGAAATCGAAGCCGCGGTGCAGCGCCTGGCGCAGATGGCGCGTGCAGCGGGCATTCACGTGGTGATGGCCACGCAGCGCCCGTCGGTCGACGTGATCACCGGCACCATCAAGGCCAACTTCCCGACGCGCATTTCGTTCCAGGTGATCAGCAAGTTCGACAGCCGCACCATTCTGGGCGAGCAGGGGTCCGAACAGCTGCTGGGCATGGGCGACATGCTCTACATGTCGGGCGGTGGTCGCATTCTGCGCGTGCATGGCCCGTTCGTGTCGGACAAGGAAGTCGAACACGTGGTGGCGTATCTGCGCACGCTGGGTGAACCGGTCTACGAAGACGCCGTCACCACGTCAGACGACGAAGGCGGCGCGGATGGCATGGGTTTCTCGGGCATTGCCGGCGCGACCGAGGCGGACAAGGGCCTGTTCGATCAGGCCGTCGCGCTGGTTGCGCGCGAGGGCAAGGCAAGCACCAGCTTCATCCAGCGCCATCTGTCGATCGGATACAACCGCGCGGCGAAGCTGATCGAGCTGATGGAGAAGGAAGGCATCGTCGGCCCCGCCAATCACGTGGGCAAGCGCGAGGTTCTGGTCCGGCGGGATCAGGACGAGTTCTGAAATCAGAAACGGCGTTGCTGGTTCCCCCGCAACGCCGTTTTTGTATCAGACCGCGACAGCAACTTTGCGGCGGCGGAGGCCGAACCATAATGCGCTGAAAATCAGCAGCAGACCCAGCACACCGGTGATCGGGTAGACAGTCCCCACCAGCTTGCCGAAGCCCACGAAGCTGCCAACAAACGCCAGCAGACCGGCGCTCACCACATACATGTTGAAGCGCGGTGACTCACGATCCTCGATGCGGGCGGCGAAGGAATACAGCATGCCGACGGCCGTGTTGTAGATCATCCCCAGCACGATGAAGGTGATGACGTACGAGAACCAGGGCGCAACCTCGTTCGCGAGAACCAGGATCGGCAGTTCGGCGTGCATCACCAGATCCAGTCGCGACATCAGGCCGAAATGGATGATGAGGATCAGTGCGCCAATGCACAGCCCACCCAGCATGCCGCCCATCGCCGCCTTGCGCGGGGTGCTCATGCTGCCACCCATCACCGCCAGCATCGGCACGCCGACCGTGATGTTGAACGACACATACAGAACCGCCGTGAACAACCAGCTTGAATAATATTCGCTGAACGCGGCCTTGCCGGGATTGGCATAGGTGTCCATCTGCGCAACGCCCTGTGTCATCGTGCTGAACGCATAGATGGCAAGACCCAGCATCAGCGCCATCAGCCACGGTGTCAGCGCGCCCATCAGGTTCATCACGCGGGTGATGTTCAGCAGCATGGTCAGCAGCGTGATCACCAGCATGAACAGCGCACCCGACCAGAACGGAAGTCCAAGCTGCTGCACGAACAGTGCGCCGCTGCCGGCAAACATGATGACCACAACGCCGATCAGGAACGCGGTGATGATCCAGTCCACCGCCACGCCGACATATGGGCCGCACATGATGTGCACGATTTCCTTATGGCAGCGCGCCTGAAGAACGCAGGCCTGATGCGCGATGATCATCCCCAGCGCTCCGAACAGCATCGCGGCAACCACCGCCCCCATGGTTCCGGCCCAGCCGAATGCCGTGAAGAACTGCAGGATCTCCTGCCCCGAAGCGAACCCCGCGCCGACCAGCAGGCCGACAAAAGCCGCAGCCAGTCTCAAGACTTCCATTGGCGTTTCCCTTTATTGTGCACAAACATCTATCGTGCGGCGCATAATATACAGTTCAAAAATAACGCAAAGATTGTGCGCGCAGATTACCGTCGAGCGTTAAGGGAATTTCAACTTTCCTGTGTCTATTTCTTAACTGTTGCTTAACCGGACCAAAGCCCGCACCCTGCCTGGTGAGTGCGCATATCACCGCTTTGGAGCAGACCGATGGATAACGTCTCTGCCCGGATTGATCTGAACGCTGTGCCATTGTCCTTGCAGTCGGCCGAACGATCTTCACATATCTGGGCGTTTTTCTGGGCTGGACTTTCGCTGTTTGTGGCACTGCTCGGCCTGACGCTGGCGCATGTGCTGCCGGTTGCGCCGCGCGTCGTCGAACGTCCGGTACCACGCGACACACATATAACGGCCGAACTGCATGAACAGCGCCTGGCGCTGGAAGCGCTGCGGCAGGAGATCGTCTGGATGGCGGCACAACGCGCAGCGCCGATCCGGGTAATACACGTTTCGGCCACACAGGATGCGCAATCGGTCGAATAGGAGGGCTTTCATCGCGCTCTGCCAAGTGCGCCAACACCGGCACCAAGACCGGCGATCAAGGGGGACGGCATGGCTGAAGTCGATATCCGCAACGTTCGCAAATCTTTCGGCATGCTCGAGGTTTTGCACGGTGTGAACATCGCCATTGCAGATGGTGAATTCGTCGTGCTGGTCGGGCCTTCGGGCTGCGGCAAGTCCACGCTGCTGCGCATGATTGCCGGGCTGGAAAACATCTCGGGCGGAGAGATCGCGATTGGCGGGCGCGTGGTGAACAATGTGGCGCCGAAAGATCGTGACATCGCGATGGTGTTTCAGAATTATGCGCTGTACCCGCATATGAGCGTGCGTGCCAACATGGCGTTCTCGCTGATGCTGGCCAAGGCGCCAAAAGACCTGATCGACCGCGAGGTAAACCGCGCCGCTCAAATTCTGGGGCTGACGGATTATCTGGACCGGTATCCACGCCAACTGTCGGGCGGGCAGCGCCAGCGTGTGGCGATGGGGCGCGCCATCGTGCGCAACCCACAGGTGTTTCTGTTCGACGAACCACTGTCGAACCTGGATGCAAAACTGCGTGTACAGATGCGCAGCGAGATCAAGGAACTGCACCAGCGCCTGTCCACCACCACGGTCTACGTCACCCACGATCAGATCGAGGCGATGACCATGGCCGATAAAATCGTCGTGATGCACGGCGGACATGTGGAGCAGATCGGCACGCCGCTGGAACTGTACGACACGCCAGCCAATCTTTTTGTGGCGGGGTTCATCGGCTCGCCCGCGATGAATTTTCTACGCGGCACGATCGAGCACGGGGCCTTCCATGTCGGCAGCATGAAGCTGCCCTTGCCGCCCGGCACGCCGAACGGTGTGGCGCGCGACGCCATCTATGGCGTGCGGCCCGAACATATCCATATCGACGCCAATGGTGCCGATGCCACCGTGCAACTGGTGGAACCCACAGGATCCGAAACGCAGGTCTCGGTCCGTATGGGTGATGCGCCGCTGATCTGCACCTTCCGCGAACGCGTCACCGCCCGCCCGGGCGAGGTGATTCGCATCGCACCCACACCAGGCCTGGCCCATGTTTTCGACGCCGATAACGGAACACGCATGAACAGCTGAACACACACTCAAGGGGGAACTGCACCAATGGACGTCAAGATCACGCGCCGTTCTGCGCTGGCACTGGGTGCCGGCATTGCAACAGCTTCGACCCTGCCTGCATCGCTCGCACAGACAGCGGCCATTCCAACCGCCTCCGCAACGCCGCCCAACCTGCCGATTGAATCCGGCGCGACGTTGCGCGTGCTGCGCCCCACCAAATTCGTCAATCCCGACGAAGCGATCTGGCGTGCCAACACCACGCGCTTCACCGAAAAGACCGGCGTGCAGGTGCGCGTCGATTTCGTGGGTTGGGAAGATCTGCGCCCGCAGACCGCTGTGTCGGCGCGCACCGGTGCAGGCCCCGATGTGGTGGTCGGCTGGCCCGATGATCCGCATCTGTTCGCCGACAAGCTGGTCGAGATGAACGACGTGACCGAATATCTGGGCGCGAAATACGGCGGCTGGATGTTCCTGGCGGACAAGCTTGGCAAGAAGCATGGCACCAACACGTGGATCTCGGTCCCCATGGGCGGATCGGGTGGGCCGTGTGTGTATCGGACAAGCTGGGTAAAGGAAGCGGGTTACGACAAGATCCCGATGGATCACGAAAACTTCCTGAAGCTGTGTCAGGGTCTGCAACGCATCGGCCATCCGCCGGGCTTCGCGCTGGGCAATGCGGTGGGCGACGGCAATTCGTTCACCAACTGGATTCTATGGTCGCACGGCGCCTGCACGGTGGACGAAGCGGGCAAGGTCGCCATCAACAGTCGCGAAACCATCGCCGCGCTGCGTTACATCAAGGAACTGTACAAGACCTTCATCCCCGGCACGCTGTCGTGGCTGGACCCCAGCAACAACAAGGCGTTCGCCGCCGGTGAAATCGGCCTGACGCAGAATGGCGTATCGATGTATTTCACCATCAAGAACGACCCCGCCACAGCCGCCATCGGTGCCGACATGAATCAGGACTCGATGCCGTTCGGCGAGGTCGGTAAATCGCCGCTGACCGCGCTGATGCTGAACGCCATGGTGTTCAAGCACAGCCGCTTTCCGAATGCCGCCAAGGCCTATATCCAGTTCATGATGGAAGCCGAGCAGTACGACCCCTGGCTGACCGGCTGTCTGGGATACTGGGCGCATCCGCTGCGTGCCTATGCGCAGAGCGCGGTGTGGAAGTCGGACCCGAAGATCCTGGTCTATCGCGATACCTGCGACAACCAGTTCTGGAATGGGTACAAGGGGCCGATCACCGAAGCATCGGGTGCGGTCGCCGCCGAATACGTGACGGTGCAGATGTGCGCCGCCGTCGCATCCGGACAGTCCAGCCCCGAAGACGCCGCACGCGAAGCCGAACGTCGCGTGCAGCGTTACTACCGGACATAATGTAATGGCCAACGATGTCGGTCTTGCGACAACACCAGACATCACCGTGCAGGACTGGATGCGCGCCCGACCGCGCGCATCCACCCTGGCGCGGGTGTTCGATAACAAACCCTTCCTGATCTTCCTGTGTCTGGCGCCGGCAGTGGGCTTGCTGCTGGTGTTCCTCACCTATCCGCTGGGGCTGGGCATCTGGCTGGCGTTTACCGACACCAGCATCGGGCGTTCGGGCCGTTACATCGGGCTGGAGAATTTTCAGTATCTGGCCGAAGATCCGGTGTTCTGGCAGGCAGTTGGCTACACCATCTTCTACACCGTAGTCGCCACCGTGCTGAAGTTCGGGCTGGGCCTGTGGCTGGCGTTGCTGCTGAACCAGCATCTGCCGTTCAAGGCGATCCTGCGCGCCATCATCCTGTTGCCGTGGATCGTCCCCACCGTGCTGTCGGCGATTGCGTTCTGGTGGATCTATGATCCGCAGTTCTCGATCATCTCGTATGTGATCGTCGATGTGCTGGGACTGCGCGATCGGTATATCGATTTTCTTGGCTCGCCCTGGGCGGCGCGCTGGTCGCTGATTGTCGCCAATGTGTGGCGCGGCATTCCGTTCGTCGCCATCAGCCTGCTGGCCGGGCTGCAGACCATCTCGCCATCGCTACACGAAGCAGCGCTGCTGGATGGTGCAACACCGTGGCAGCGTTTCCGTTACATCACCTTCCCGATGCTGCTGCCGATCCTGGCCATCGTGCTGACGTTCTCGGTGCTGTTCACCTTCACCGACTTCCAGCTGGTCTATGCGATCACGCGCGGCGGGCCGATCAACTCCACCCACTTGATGGCGACGCTGGCCTTCCAGCGCGGCATCCCCGGCGGGCAACTGGCCGAGGGCGCGGCGATTGCCGTTTCGATGATCCCGTTCCTGATCTTCGCCACGCTGTTTTCATACTTCGCACTCGCACGCCGCAAATGGCAGCAGGGAGGCAGCGATGAGTGACACCACACAGGACCACACCCGCCTTGCGTGGGAGAGCCGCACACGTCGCATCGTCACCGTATACGTTCCGCTGTTGTGCTTCGTGATCATCCTGCTGTTCCCGTTCTACTGGATGGGCGTCACGTCGTTCAAACCGAATGCCGAGCTGTACGACTACAAGAACCACAACCCGTTCTGGATCACCTCGCCCACGCTGGCCAACATCAAGCGGCTGCTGTTCGACACCGCCTATCCGCGCTGGCTGCTGAACACGATGGGCGTGGCGGTGGCCGCGACGGTGATCTCGCTGGTGGCCAGCGTGCTGGCGGCGTATGCGATCCAGCGGCTGCGGTTCAAGGGATCGGCCTATGTGGGGCTGGCAATTTATCTGGCGTATCTGGTGCCGCCGTCCATCCTGTTCATCCCGCTGGCCACCATGGTGTTCGAATTCGGGCTGTTCGATTCACCCTTCGCGCTGATCCTCACCTATCCCACCTTCCTGATCCCATTCTGCACCTGGCTGCTGATCGGGTATTTCAAATCCATCCCGTACGAACTGGAAGAATGCGCGCTGATCGACGGCGCCACCCGCCTGCAGATCCTGCGGCGTATTACTCTGCCGCTGGCGGTGCCGGGGCTGATCTCGGCCGGGATCTTCGCGTTCACCCTGTCGTGGAACGAGTTCATCTACGCGCTGGCCTTCATCCAGTCGTCCGAGAACAAAACCGTGCCCGTCGCCATCCTCACCGAACTGGTGCAGGGCGACGTCTATCACTGGGGCGCGCTGATGGCCGGGTCGCTGCTGGGGTCTCTGCCCGTCGCGATTTTTTACTCGTTCTTTGTGGATTATTACGTTTCCAGTCTGACCGGTGCGGTGAAAGAGTAAGCCAAAACAAGCGGCTGCCCCCTTCCTCTTGCTCCCGGGCCACGAGTAAGCGTATCGCTTGCTGCTCCACAGGACGAGGCCCTGACCCACGTGACTGTCGCACCCACGACCAAAGACGCTATCAAGCCGGCCCTTCTGCTGGGCGTGCTGGGCGTTGTTTATGGCGATATCGGCACCAGCCCGCTTTACTCGCTGAAGGCGACGCTGATGCACTTCTCGGGCCACGGGCTGGACCGGTGGGAGATCATGGGGGTGCTCAGCCTGGTGTTCTGGGTGCTGCTGCTGGTCGTCACGGTGAAATACGTGATGTTCGTGATGCGCGCCGACAACAAGGGCGAAGGCGGCATTCTGGCGCTGATGGCGCTGGCGCAACGTGTCTCGGGCAAGGGCAAGACCCGCAAGCTGGTCGTGGTGCTGGGCGTCATCGGCGCGTGCCTGTTCTTCGGCGATGGCATCATCACCCCGGCGATCTCGGTCCTGTCCGCAGTCGAAGGGCTGAAGGTCGTCAATCCGCATCTGGAATCCTATGTCGTGCCGATCTCGCTGGCGGTGATTGCGGGGCTGTTCGTCATCCAATCGTACGGCACCAGCAAGATCGGGCGCATCTTCGGGCCGATCATGGCGGTGTGGTTCGCCACGCTGGGCGCGCTGGGGCTGATCGAGATTCTGCGCGAACCCGCCATTTTGGCCGCGCTGTCGCCCACCTATGCGGTGGGTTTCGCCGTGCGCTACCCGATCGAGGCGTTCATCGCCATGGGGTCCGTCGTGCTGGTCGTGACGGGGGCCGAGGCGCTGTACGCCGATATGGGCCATTTTGGTGCGCGCCCCATCCGCCTGGCGTGGAGCACTTTCGTGCTGCCATGTCTGACGCTGAATTATCTGGGGCAAGGCGCGCTGATCCTGTCGGACCAGTCGGCCCTGTCGAACCCGTTCTTCAATCTGGCGCCCGACTGGTTCCAGCTGCCGCTGGTGTTCCTCGCCACGGCGGCGACGGTGATCGCCAGTCAGTCGATGATCTCGGGCGCATATTCAATCGCGCGACATTGTGTGCAGCTTGGATTCTCGCCGCGCCTGATCGTGCGCCACACGTCCGAGACCGAGGAAGGCCAGATCTACATGCCGCAGGTCAACGCCCTGCTGGCGGCCGGGGTGTTCATCCTGGTGGTGGCGTTCCGCAACAGCGATGCGCTGGCGGCGGCATATGGGCTTGCGGTGACCGGCACGTTCCTGGCCACCAGCGTGCTGGCCATGGTGGTGTTCCGGCGCAAATACGGCTGGTCGCGCTGGGCGGCGGGGTCGGTGTTCGGGTTCTTCTTCCTGCTCGATACCGGGTTCTTCGTATCCAACGTGCTGAAGATCCCCGATGGCGGCTGGGTGCCGATCGTGCTGGCGCTGGGCCTGCTGGCGCTGATGACCACCTGGAAGCGCGGCCGCGAACTGATGTTCGCCCGCTGGAGGCAGGACAGCCTGCCGCTGTCGTCGTTCCTGGCCCGGCTGCCGCAGTCGCGCACCATCCGGGTACCGGGGATTGCGGTGTTCATGACCGGCAATTCCGACTTCGTGCCCACCGCACTGCTGCACAACCTGAAGCACAACAAGGTGCTGCACGAAAAAGTGCTGTTCGTGACGGTGATGAACGAAGACGTCCCCGAGATCGACGCCGAACAGCGGGCCGAGGTGCACGAACTTGCCCCCGGCATGCATCGCGTGCTGATCCGTTACGGCTTCAAGGAAGACCCCAACGTGCCGCGCGTGCTGGAATCGCTGAACGAGAAGGGCATCAGCTTCAACCCGATGCAGGTCAGCTACTTCCTGGGCCGCGAAACCGTGGTGCCGGCGCTGGTGCCGAAGATGCCGCTGTGGCGCCACTGGCTGTTCATCGCCATGTCGCGCAACGCCGTTTCGGCCACCGAGTTCTTCCGCATTCCATACGACCGCGTGGTGGAGTTGGGCGTGCGCGTGGCGATTTAATTTGCAACGTGCCTGACACATCGCTGTTACACCGTCCCGTTACCAAGGGTTGAATGGTAACGGGAGGAATATCAGTCAGATGAAAAAATGGACCTTCGGGGTTATTGGCGTCAGCGTTCTGCTCTGGGCGGGCAGCACCGATCTGGCAGCCTTCTTCGGAGCTGATTCGTTCTTTTCGATCCGGCGCTCCGTAATGCTGCTGACCGGGGTAGTGCTGATCGCCCTGATGGGGTTCGCGATGGTGCTGGCCCTGCGCCTGCCCGTTCTGGAACGCTGGATCGGCGGGCTGGACCAGATGTATCACCTGCATAAATGGCTGGGGATCAACGCGGGCCTGTTCCTGTTTCTGCATTACATGACCGAACAGGCGCCGAAATGGATGGTCTCGGCCGGCTGGATGGCGCGCCCGGCGCGTGGGGCGCGGACGCCAGAGAGCACTCTGGCCTTCCCGGCCTTGAAGGGGCTGGCCGGAGATATCGGCGAATGGATCCTGTGGATCATGCCGGTGCTGCTGCTGGTTGCGCTGGTCCGGCTGATCCCGTGGCAGGGTTTTCGCTACACGCACAAGCTGTTTCCCGTGCTGTTCCTGGGCGGTGCGTTCCACAGCGTGGCGCTGATGCCCAGCTTCTGGTGGACGCAGCCCGTGGGTATGTGGACCGTGTTCTGGAGCATCCTGGGTTCTGCCGCCGCCATCTGGAGCCTGAGTGGCCGGATCGGCCGCAACAAGCGCCATCAGGGCACGATCGCCGCGACGCATTTCCACCCCGAAACCCGCATTCTGGAAGTCGAGATCGATCTTCAGGGCCGCCCCCTGTCCTACACCCCCGGGCAGTTCGCGTTCCTGCGGTTTGAACGGGCGGCCGATGCGCATCCGTTCACCATCGCGGGGATGACGGGATCGCGCGTGCGCTTCGCCATCAAGATGCTGGGCGACCTGACCCGCCGCCTGCCGGATCTGGCGCGGGAGGGGCAGTCCGTGCAGGTGGAAGGCCCGTATGGCGGCTTCACCTTCGCAGGCGCGCGCCCGCAGGTCTGGGTGGCAGGCGGCATCGGGATTACGCCATTCCTGGCCCGGCTGGAAGCGCTGACAAAGGCGGGCGGGGCGACCCAGCCCATCACCCTGCATTACTGTGTGCGCGACCTTGAAACCGCGCTGTGGCCGGAAGATCTGGCAGCGCGCTGTGCAGCAGCAGGGGTGGATCTGCAGGTGCAGGTGGCGGAACAGGGACAGACCCTGCGTGCCGAACACATCGCCCGCCCGGCGCAGGGCTGGCCCGACATCTGGTTCTGCGGCCCGTCCGGTTTTGCCAACGCGCTGAAAACCGGGTTAAAGCGCCTCGGCCTGCCGGAGCGGCAGTTCCATGCGGAAAGGTTCCAGATGCGCTAAAACCAGTCACTATCCAGCCCATGCTGGCTTGCAAATGGTGCTTGCCTGCGCTTCCGGTGCTCATGGACCTTAAGTCCACTCCGCTCCGGTTCTCGACAAGCACCATTTTCGGCTCGTCTGAACTGAATATCGGCTGGTTTTAAAAAAAAGGCCGGGCAATTGCCTGGCCTTCCGAAGGAGTGGTGGAGCCGAGGGGAATCGAACCCCTGACCTCTTGAATGCCATTCAAGCGCTCTACCAACTGAGCTACGGCCCCAACGGAGAGGCGCGTATAAGCCGGGCATCGCGCAGGATCAAGAGCAGGAAGGCGAGGATTCACCCCATGACCACAAAATTTTTCCGCGCCCCCCTCAGCGCCGAGCGTGACGCCACCACCAACGAGGCGGCTTTCGTGGATTTTCTGGCCGCCGTGCGCGGGCTTTCCGCCCCAAAAACCGGGCCATGGGCCGTACTCGACTGGGCCGCCAATCCCGCTCTGGCCGCCGCCTTGCGCGATTTTGCAGGGTGGAACACCGCCCTGCCCGTAACCCTGCGCGATGCCATCCCCACCGGCCCCTCCCCGGCGGTGGTGCTGCGGCTGGGGGGCACGCGCCACGTCTGCACGCATAACGACCTGCACGCGGGCACAACGCCGCTGGAGGCCACTCTACGGGCCGGGCTGGATGATCCACTGCGCAGCGCAGCGCGGCAGTTGCTGGACCGGGATCTGCGCCCGGATGACCGGGTGCTGGTGTTCCATACCGATGCGCCCTCGGCCGCCGCCATGCTGATCAGCGGCTGCACGCTGGTTCTGCACGATCGTCAGGACATAATCGGCCTGGTGCTGGAGGAAAGCATCACCGCAATCTACGGCGATGCCCCGCCACCGCTTTGCCGACCGGCATACGCACCCTTCCGTAACGCCTGACCATACAAAGAAAAAAGCCGGCATTTCTGCCGGCTTTTTGTATTCGGTTCGTCGTCAGACTTAACGCGTCGGGCGCGCCGGGGTCTGGCTGTAATCGTAGAAGCCCTTGCCGGACTTGCGCCCGTACCAGCCAGCTTCCACATACTTCACCAGCAGCGGGCACGGACGGTATTTGCTGTCGGCCAGGCCTTCATACAGCACCTGCATGATCGACAGGCACGTATCCAGCCCGATGAAGTCCGCCAGTTCCAGCGGGCCCATCGGGTGGTTCGCACCCAGCTTCAGCGCCGTGTCGATCGAGGCAACGCCGCCAACACCTTCATACAGCGCATACACCGCTTCGTTGATCATCGGGATCAGCACGCGGTTGACGATGAAGGCCGGGAAATCCTCGGCCATCGCCACCGTCTTGCCCATCCGCACGGCCAGCGCCTGCACCGCCTGGAAGGTGGTTTCGTCCGTGGCGATGCCGCGGATGATTTCCACCAGCTTCATCACCGGCACCGGGTTCATGAAGTGCATACCGATGAAGCGTTCCGGACGATCCGTCGCCGCCGCCAGACGCGTGATCGAGATCGACGACGTGTTCGACGCCAGCAACGCATCGGGCTTCAGCACCGGGCACAACGAACGGAAGATGGCGTGTTTCAGCTCTTCCTTTTCGGTCGCCGCTTCGATCACCAGATCGCAGTCGCCGAACATCGCGTAGTCCGTCCCGGTTTTGATCCGGGCCAGAGCCGCCGCCTTGTCGGCTTCGGTGATCGCACCCTTGGAGACCTGGCGGTCAAGGTTCTTGCCGATCGTGGCAAGCGCCTTGGCCAGGGCTTCTTCCTTCACATCCAGCAGCGCGACGGGAATCCCCGCGAGTGCTGCGACATGGGCGATCCCGTTCCCCATCTGCCCGGCACCGACAATGCCGATGCTGGAGATCTGCGGAATCGGTGCGGCCTGTTCGGCGCTCGCGCGGATAACGTCGTTCATGCAGGGTTACTTCCCGAGTTCGGTTGCCAGTTCCGGCAACGCGGTGAACAGATCAGCCACAAGTCCATAGTCCGCCACCTGGAAGATCGGGGCTTCTTCGTCCTTGTTGATCGCGACGATCACCTTGCTGTCCTTCATCCCGGCGAGATGCTGGATCGCGCCCGAGATGCCAACCGCAATATACAGATCCGGCGCGACGATCTTGCCCGTCTGGCCAACCTGATAATCGTTCGGCACAAAGCCCGCATCCACCGCGGCGCGCGATGCACCAACCGCCGCGCTCAGCTTTTCGGCCACCGCGTCGATCAGCTTGAAATTGTCGCCGTTCTGCATACCGCGACCACCCGAGACGATGATGCGGGCCGAGGTCAGGTCCGGACGTTCGTTCTTCTGGATCTGCGCCGAGACGAACTTCGACGCACCGGCATCCGCCGCCACATCGATCTTCTCGACCGAGGCCGAGCCGCCTTCTGCCGCCACCGGATCGAAGCTTGCCGCACGCACGGTGATCACCTTCACCGGGTCGGCCGACTTCACGGTCGCCAGCGCGTTGCCCGCATAGATCGGGCGCACGAATGTATCGGCCGCTTCCACGCCCGAGATATCGCTGATCGGCTGCACATCGAGCAGAGCGGCCGCGCGCGGCAGCACGTTCTTGCCGATGGCGGTCGCCGCCGAGACAATGTGCGAATAGCCCGGTGCCAGCTTCACCAGCAGGGCGGCCAGCGGTTCGGCCAGCGCGTGTTCCAGCGCCGGGGCGTCTGCCACCAGCACCTTCGTCACACCGGCAATCTTCGCGGCCGCTTCGGCTGCGGCGCCAACATTGGTGCCAGCAACCAGCGCATGCACCTGGGTGCCCATCTTCGCCGCCGCCGCAATTGCGCTGCGGGTCGGCTGCTTCACGGCGCCGTTTTCATGATCGACGAGAACAAGAATGGTCATGATCAGATCACCTTCGCTTCGGTCTTCAGCTTGGCAACCAGTTCGGCCACCGACGCCACCTTCACACCGGCCTGACGGCGCGGCGGTTCGGCCACTTTCAGCACCGTCAGACGCGGGCTGACATCAACACCCAGATCGGCCGGCTTCACCGTGTCGATCTGCTTCTTGCGCGCCTTCATGATGTTCGGCAGCGACGCATAGCGCGGTTCGTTCAGACGCAGGTCCGCAGTCACCACGGCCGGCAGGTTGAGCGCAACCGTTTCCAGACCACCATCGATTTCGCGCGTGACTTCGGCCACATCGCCCTTGAATTCAACCTTGGATGCGAACGTGCCCTGCGGCCAGCCCAGCAGCGCCGCCAGCATCTGGCCGGTGGCGTTCATGTCGTCGTCGATCGCCTGCTTGCCCAGAATGACCATGCGCGGGTCTTCCTTGGCCACCAGCGCCTTCAGCAGCTTGGCGACGGCCAGAGGTTCCACGGTTTCGTCGGTTTCGACCAGAATGCCGCGATCGGCACCCATCGCCAGCGCCGTACGGATGGTCTCTGCACTGCCAGCCGGACCGACCGACACCGCAATAACCTCCGTCGCCACGCCTTTTTCCTTCAGGCGCACAGCTTCTTCGACGGCAATTTCGTCGAACGGGTTCATGGACATTTTCACGCCGGTGGTGTCGACGCCCGTGCCATCCGCCTTAACACGGATTTTCACGTTGAAATCGACCACCCGCTTCACAGGGACAAGGAGCTTCATTGAACAGGCCGTACGTTATGAGTTGTATGCGTCCGTCGGACCCGACTTTCGCATAATACAAGTGGACAACCGAGGCCAAAGTCGAGGCCAATCCACAGTTTACACCGGCCCGACCAGGAAGCTAGGTGCAGCGCAGTATTAATGTGCGAATTCCCACCGATAAAATACCAATTTTGGTTGATTACAGCCCCAGAACAAACAATATAATTAGCAATATCAAAGCAATAGCCTGAAACACCACCCGCGCCCGCATCATCCGCCCGGACTGCGCCGGTGTGCTGCCGCGCATCATGCCCAGCAGGCCGCCCAGCAGCGCCGCCAGCGTGGCCAGGATTGCCAGTATCAGCAGGATGGTCAGTGCCGTTTGCATGCTTCTTCCCTGTTTCGGTGTAATAACGGGGATCTGTGCTTGACAGAAAACGCCCGGACGCGCGACGCCAGTATCATCATGCTGCGTTTCCTGTTTCCAGTCCTGTTGTGTCTTGTCACCCTGCTGACCCCGGCCGCCGCCCAGCCACCGGCCCCCGCGACACCCCCCGCCACGGCCGCACCGCTGAACCCGGAACAGGCGGCGCGGTTGCTCGACATGCTGCGCAATCCGCAGAAGCGGGAAGACTTCATCCGCACACTGGAAGCCTTGGGCGCCAGCCAGGGCGTCGTCGCGCCGGCCATCCCGCCGGCGGGCGCGCTGGTAGACCCCCTCGCCCCACCGCCCACACCCGGCGCAGCCCCGGCACCCGCGCCGACACCTCCAGTTCCAGCCCCGGCCCCGGCTCCGGCCCCCGCACCTGCCGCAGCCGCGCCGGCCACACCGCCATCGCTGGCACTGGCACCGGACAGCCTGGGCGCGCAGATCCTCACCGGTCTATCCGAACATCTGGCCGGGATCTCGGAGCAGATCTCGTCCGGCACGGCGTTGATGAGCGACTTTTCGCTGATCCTGCGCTGGGCCAAAAACATCCCGACCAACCAGTCGGCACAGATCCGCATCAAGGATTCCTACTGGCGTGTGCTGATCGCCTTCGCGCTGGCCTTTCTGGTCGAATTCGGCACCCGCAGGATGCTGCGGTCGTCGCGCAACAAGCTGGACCACATGGCCCCGCCGGAAGGCGCGCGCTGGAGCCGGCTGAAACGTGTGCCGCTGATTCTGGGGCGGCTGGTGCTCGACCTGCTGCCGCTTTTCGGGTTCATGCTGATCAGCTTCGCCGTCCTGCAGATCCCCAGCTTCCTGATCGACCGGTCGCTGCCGACATCGCGCATCATGATGCTGGTGGTGCTGAACTCCTATCTGGGGGTGCGCATCATCATGGTGCTGGCGCGGCTGCTGCTGTCGCCCGCCAGCAGCCATCTGCGCCTGATGCCGATGAACGACGACATGGCCGTCTATCTGGTGACGTGGCTGCGGCGCATCACCCTGCTGGTCATCGTCGGCTGGATGCTGGGTGAAATCGGGATCCAGCTGCAACTGCCGGCCGCTGCCCGCAACGCGCTGCTGAAGCTCGACCTGCTGGTGGTGCATCTGTGCCTGATCTGGATGGTGCTGCAGAAACGCGCCCGCATGGCCGCCTGGATCCATCCGGCCGACGACGCCATCGGTGCCGCCGCGCAGATCCGCAAGCGCGTGTCCCCCGTCTGGCATTTCGGCGCGGTCATCTACCTGATCGCGCTGTGGGCCGTCTGGGCGCTGGAAATCCCCAACGGGTTTTCGCGCCTGCTGTGGATCTCGGTTGCCACCGTCGTGGTGCTGGCAGCGTGGCGGATGCTCGACATGCTGTCCCGACGCAGCCTGAAACAGGGGGTCCGTGTTCCGTCGGACATTGCCCAGCGTTACCCGGGGCTTGAAGCGCGGCTGAACCATTATGTGCCCACCATGCGCAAGCTGGTGTCGTGGGGGATCGGCGGGGCGGCGTGTATCGTGCTGTTCCAGGCCTGGGGGCTGGGCAGTTTCGACTGGTTCGGCAACGGGCGACTTGGCGGGCGGCTGATGGAGGCCATCGCCTCGATCGGGTTCAGCCTGCTGGTCGCGCTGCTGATCTGGGAAGGCGCCAATGCCGGGTTCCAGCGCCATCTGGCCCGGCTGGCGCGCGACGCACAGGCCGCCCGCAGCGCCCGCGTGCGCACGCTGATGCCGATGCTGCGCACCGCCCTGCTGATCCTGATCTGCGTGGTGACCGGGCTGGTGGTGCTGTCCGAGATTGGCGTCAACATCGCCCCGCTGCTGGCCGGTGCCGGGGTGCTGGGTATCGCGGTCGGTTTCGGTTCGCAGAAACTGGTGCAGGACATCATCACCGGCCTGTTCCTGCTGCTGGAAGACGCCATGCAGGTGGGCGACGTGCTCACCCTGGGCGGGCTGACCGGCACGGTCGAGGCGCTAAGCCTGCGCACCATCCGCCTGCGCGCGACCGACGGGTCGATCCACATCATCCCGTTCAGCGCGGTGACCACCGTCACCAACATGACGCGCGATTTCGGCTATGCGGTGATCGATGTCGGGGTCGGCTACAGCGAAGACACCGACCGCGTGTGCGAAGTGCTGAAGGACATCGCCAAAGAAATGCGCACCGAACCCCGCTGGGAAAGCGCCATCCGCGACGATCTGGACATGATGGGCGTGAACCAGCTTGCCGAATCCTCGGTCATCCTGCGGGCGCGCCTGAAGACCGAGCCATCGCAGCGCTGGGCCGTGGGACGCGAGTTCAACCGCCGCTACAAGAAACGCTTCGACGAGCTGGGGATCGAGATGCCCTTCCCGCACCGCAAACTGGTGGTCGAGCACACGCAGCACATGCCGATCCAGACGGGCGAGCCGATGGCCAAACCGGAAATTTAGTTACTTTCCGGCAGCCTCTCTTGAAACATAACTCCCGTTACGGCACGGTGCGTGCGTTATTCGGGAGATATCATTATGGAACGCCGTTCACTTCTGCGCGGAACCGGACTTGGCGCCCTGGCTGCCGGCACGCTGGCCGCCCCCGCCATCGCTCAGAGCCTGCCCACCATCACCTGGCGTCTGGCCAGCGCGTTCCCGCGCTCGCTCGACATTCTGTTCGGTGCCTCGGACATGATCACCAAGCGCGTCGCCGCGCTGACCGATGGCAAGTTCCAGATCCGCCCGTTCCCGGCCGGTGATATCGTCCCCGCGCTGCAGGTGCTGGATGCCGTGAAGGACGGCACCATCGAATGCGGCCATACCCCCGTTTATTATTATACGGGCAAGGACCCCTGCTTCAGCTTCTTCACCGCCATGCCGTTCGGCCTGAACGCACGGCAGGAACAGGCCTGGTTCTACCACGGCGAAGGCAGCAACCTGCTGGCCGAACTGCTGGACACCGGCGGCTACAACACCGTCGCCTTCCCGGCTGGTAACACGGGCGCGCAGATGGGCGGCTGGTTCCGCAAGGAAGTGAAGTCGCTGGAAGACGTGAAGGGCCTGAAGTTCCGTATCGCCGGTCTCGCCGGTCAGGTCTTCGCCAAGCTGGGCGCCGTGCCGACGCAGATCGCCGCGGGCGACATCTATCCGGCGCTGGAACGTGGCACGCTGGACGCGGTGGAATTCGTGGGCCCTTACGACGACGAAAAGCTCGGCTTCAGCAAGGTAGCTCCGTTCTACTACTACCCCGGTTTCTGGGAAGCCGGCGCCAGCCTGCACATGCTGATCAACAAGCCGCAGTTCGAAGCCCTGCCGAAGCCGTATCAGGAAGCACTGCGTTCGGCCTCGGCCGAGGCGAATATCGACATGCTGGCAAAGTACGACCACCACAACCCGCTGGCGCTGCGTCGGCTGGTGGCGGGCGGCACGCAGCTGCGCCCGTGGCCGCGCGACATGATGGACGCCGCATGGCGCGTCACGCACGAATTGTACAACGAAATCGCCGCGACCAATCCGTTGTTCAAGAAGATCCTGGAATCCTATCTGTCCTATCGCGATATCGAGTACCAGTGGTTCCGCGTGTCGGAAAACAGCTTCGACAACTACGCTTTTACCGCCGGCCAGCGCCTGCGTTAAAAACCCGCTGCGCGAAACAGGCCCCGCCTTCACCGGCGGGGCTTTTCTTTTGCAGGTATGCAGCGTAGGCACGCATCCCGAGTCCCGTTGCCCGTTCTGGAAGATCGAATGAATTTTTCCGTGCTTTGGCCCGCCATCATCATGGGGATTATCGAAGGAATCACCGAATTCCTTCCCATCTCCTCAACCGGTCATCTGATCGTCATCGGTGATCTGCTGGGGTTCCAGGGGCCGCCCGGCAAGGCGTTCGAAATCTCGATCCAGCTTGGCGCCATCATGGCGGTGGTGGTGGTGTTCTTCCGCAAGCTGGTGGGCATCGGCGTGCACATGTTCACCCGGTTCGAGGAACGCTACTACGCCACCAACATCCTCCTCGCCTTCCTGCCCGCGATGATCCTGGGCGCGACGCTGTACAAGACCGTCACCGAATATCTGTTCTCGCCCTTGGTGGTGGCCATCGCGCTGATCGTGGGGGGCATCGCGATCATCCTGATCGAACGCATCCGCCGGATTCCCACCATGCTGAAGGTCGAGGAGATCGGCCCGCTGGGCGCGGTGATCATCGGCTTCGGGCAGGTGCTGGCGATGATCCCGGGCACATCGCGCTCGGGCGCGACCATCATCGCCGCACTGACTTTGGGGGTGGAACGCAAGGTTGCGGCAGAGTTCAGCTTCATCCTGGCGATCCCCACCATGCTGGCGGCCACGGTGTTCACGCTCTACAAAAACTGGGCGATGCTGGACCTGTCGGCATTCCGGCTGATCGCGGTGGGCTTCGTGGTGGCGTTCATCGTGGCGCTGATCACCGTGAAGATCGTGCTGGCCACCATTCAGCGCATGGGATTCTCGCCGTTCGGTTGGTACCGGATCGGGCTGGGTTGCCTCATCCTCCTGTGGCTGGCGGTTCGCTAGGGCGCGACGGTTCTCGATCCGCACCATTTTCGGCTCAGTCTGGACTGAAGGGCAACCCGCCCTGATATGCGTTTCTGAGTGTTGCGCCGCGACTGAAACGTGGCGCATCCTGTGGGGATGAGCGTCCCCACCGCCCGCAAATCCCGCATGATCGCAATGATCGTCGCCACCGCCCTGTTCATGCAGAACGTGGATGGCACCGTCATCGCCACCGCCCTGCCCGCCATGGCGCGGGCCTTCAATGCCGACCCGCTGCGCATGAACGTGGCGCTGACGTCTTACCTGCTGGCGCTGGCAGTGTTCATCCCGGCCAGCGGCTGGGTGGCGGACCGCTTCGGCACCCGCACCGTGTTCCGCGCCGCCATTGCAGTGTTCACGCTGGGATCGGTGCTGTGCGGGCGGGCCGACAGTCTGGGGTTTCTGGTCTTCGCGCGCATCGTGCAGGGGATCGGCGGCGCGATGATGGTGCCGGTCGGGCGACTGGTGTTGCTGCGATCTGTCCCCAAGCATGAACTGATCGGCGCGATGGCCTGGCTCACCGTGCCCGCCATGATCGGCCCGGTGATCGGCCCGCTGCTGGGCGGGTTGATCGTCGATCATCTGTCGTGGCGCTGGATCTTCGACATCAACGTGCCGATCGGCATTCTGGGCATCATCCTGGTCACCTGGAAGATCGAGGACGTGCGCGAGGAAAGCCTGCCCCCGCTCGACATCATGGGACTGACCTTCAGCGGCGTCGCGCTGGCCGGGACAATTTTCGGGTGCGAGGTGCTGGCCCACCGATCGATGCCACTACCGTTCGGGCTGGCGGCGCTGGGCACCGGCATCGTGTTCGGGTTGCTGTACTGGTGGCACACCAAGCATTACGCGCGACCGGTGCTGGACCCGAAGCTGCTGAAGCTGCGCACATTCGCAACGCCCTTGCTGGGCGGTGGGCTGTTCCGCATTGCGGTGGGCGCCATGCCGTTCCTGCTGCCGATGATGTTACAGCTGAACTTCGGTCTCAGCGCCACCAGCAGCGGCAGCATTACATTCGCATCCGCCGCCGGTGCGCTGGTGATGAAACCTATCGCGCGCGCCGTGCTGCAGCGCTACGGATTCCGCATGGTGCTGATCGTCAACGGCACGCTGGCCTCGGTGATGATGGCAATCTGCGCGGTCTTCACACCATCGACGCCGCTGCTGATCCTCTACATCGTGCTGCTACTGGGCGGGTTGATGCGGTCGCTGCAGTTCACCGCTTACAACACGCTGGTCTATGCCGACATCACCCCGCGCCGCATGGGCAGCGCGACCAGCTTCTACAGCACGGGACAACAGGTCTCGCTGACGCTGGGCGTGGTGGTCGCTGCAATGTCGATGGAGGCAACGGTTTTTCTGGGTGGTCGCACCGAACCCGCGCTGGCGGATTTCTCCATCGCGTTTCTGGTGGTCAGCGTGATCTCGCTGCTGGCGGTTTTCTACGCGCTGCGTCTGCGCCCAAATTCGGGCTGGATGCTGAGCGGGCATAACCCCAGCATCGCCCCAGACAGCAAAACACAAGCCAGAGAGGTTGATTGACCGGGGTCCTGAACCAAGATAGGTGAATTTATTGTTATAATTCATTTAGGGGTCAGGTCCTGTTTGCAGCCCTCCAGAATGAGAGCCCGCTATCGTGCACGACTGCGCGCCGACATGTTCTTTTGGCGCTCGGGCTGTCTTCCCTAGCGCTGGCGATCCGCTCGGCCCATGCGCAGTCCTCGCTCGATATCGATGTCCTGATGTGGGTTTGGTTCGGCTTTAAGCTAGACTTGGAACTGCGCGCCGGGACCGGCCCCATCGCCGTGCTGCGCGGAGAAAATACAACCTCGCGCTATAATCCGTCCCGCTTCACCACCACGCTCACCGTTCCGCCGGATGCGGACCGTATCTTCGTGCGGGGCAGCGTACACGCCCCGCACAACGGCATCACCCAGCTTGATGGCAGCGTTGCGCTGGTCGATATCACCGCGTGCATGCAGCATCTGCGCGACACAACGAACGATTTCGGCAATGGCGTCGCCCGGTTCGCCGCTGCGTATAACACGCTGCCGCTGGTCAACAGCCAGCGACTCAAGCTCACCCTGGCACGCCCCGCACAGCAGAACGCCATCACCGCTGCCACTCGTCGTACAGGTATTGCGCTGGCGAACGATCACCGCGCTTTCCTGCGCCGGACTGACGGGCTGGTAACCAGGGGGGGCCACGGCTTTCTGCCCGCCAGCGGTCTGGAACGCACCGATCTGTGGTTGCGCCGCACGCAGCGGGCCTACGCTCCGCCGCATTTCACCCCAGCCCAGGCCAATTTGGCGCAGCGCTCGGTCGTGGTGTATCAGCAGCAGGGCGATGGACATCGCGGGTTGATCTACGCGCCAGAACCTGCGCCGCGTTTCTACTGGGTCCATGCGCACACAGGCAGCCCACACCTGTTAACCCAGCCTGGATCTGACGCACCTGTTACATCGTTCCGTCAGGCCTTCATGCAGATGGTCAGCGCCGATTGTCTGTCGCGCAGGAATATCCCCGTGATCGACCGCAGCAATCCGCACATGCTGTTCCGTTTTACCCCGCAGTGGCCTCCGCAGGATTTCCTGTATGAAACGGAAATCCTCTTCCAGTTCGGCAGTATGTATCAACGCCTGCCGGGCATGTACGAGTGAATATGCAAACAATTTCCGGAATACTCCGGCCACCCCCGCCATACAGGAAGTCGTAACTTGCGCACGTCGCCCTCCGCTCTGGTTCTAATCTCCTTCATCGCATTGCTGGCTGCACAGGCCAGCGCGACCGAGTTGCGCATCACCCTGTCGCAGGGGGATGAAACCAGTGCCGATGTCACGATCTCTGCCACGCAGACAACGCCGTGTCGTTTGCAGCAGACTGCCCCGACCTGCACGATCAACCTGCCAGCAGGCGACACCACACTGACCATCACCGGCACCGCGCGCGGCAATCGCGCACCCACCACCGCATTCACATCGATGCAGCCCGTGCAGGATGTTACGCCGATGATGAATCTCCTGCGGCAGCCGGGTGACGATTTCGGCGCACAGGTCATGGCATTCATCGCCGCGCGTTACCCGGAAGTCCCGTCGTTCGGGGACGACGAAGAAGAACCCTCTGTCACCTATCCTGCAGCCAGCGCGACGGAGATTGGCGCGGCAGAGCAGCGTCTTGGATTCTCGCTCCCCGCCGATCTGACAGCAGTGCTGCGCCGCTCTAACGGTCTGCAGCTGGGGGAGGACATGGCCCTGTTCGGCACCCGTCCTCTACAAACCGGGAAAACCTGGTTCCAGCAGGAGATGGGTGTAGCCGCTGCAGACTACGAACGCCTGCCCACAGACGTGCGCGCGCTGTATCAGGATTCAGCCGTTGTATTTGCCGTGGCGGGTGGGGACACCGCAATTCTGCTCTATACGCCGCAAGGCCGTTTTTACTGGGCGGCGCAGGATCGTATGGATGCGCCGCAACTGCTGGATGGCATCACCAGTTTCAGACAGGCATTCATCTGGATCGTTGAAAAATTCCTGCTGGAACCCGGCAGCGAAACGCCACTGCCTGTCGATAGTGGCGCTGCAACCAATGCCTTTACGCTGCATTGGCATGACAGAAGCTGGTATCTGATGCGCTGACGCCGCTTACAACGCTTTCGAATAACGCCCTTCGATCTTTTCCGAGGCCGGCGGCAGATACGCATCGAACAGCGCCGCCACATGGCGCACGAACTGACGCATCGGTTCCGGCACGGTCAGGCGATAGCCTTCGCGCACCACGATGCCGTCTTTCTCCATCGGCTGTGCGCGTTCCAGTTCGGCGTCGAAGCGCGTCACGCTCACGCCGTGTTCCTGCGCCACCGCCGCCAGATCGACACTCAGGTCGCACATCAGCCGTTCGATGATCGAGCGCCGCAGCCGGTCCTCGTCCGTCACCGCCACACCGCGGATCGAGGCAAGATTCCCCGCGCGGATCGCATCGCGGTACAGCACTGTGGCCGACACGTTCTGCACATAACCCTGCGGCAGAGAACTGATGGCCGAGGTGCCAAAGCCGATCAGCGCGTCCTCGGCGTCGGTCGTGTAGCCCTGGAAATTCCGGTGCAGCGAACCATCGGCATGGCGCACGGCCATCTCGTCGTCCGCGCGGGCAAAATGGTCCAGCCCGATCGCCACATAACCCGCCGCCACCAACGCGGCCGAGGCAGCTTCCATCTGGCGCACGCGTTCCTGCGTGTCGGGCAGCTTGCTCTCGGGCATCAGCATCTGGTGCTTCTTCATCCACGGCACATGCGCGTACCCGAACAGCGAAATACGGTCCGGGTTCAGCAGCAGCGCCTTGGCCACCGAATCCTGCACGGTCGCCACCGTCTGTAACGGCAGGCCGTACATCAGGTCGAAGTTGATGCCCGTCACGCCGACCTCGCGTAGCCAGCGCACCGAACGTTCCGTCACTTCATACGGCTGCACGCGGTTGATCGCCTGCTGCACATCTGGATTGAAATCCTGCACGCCAAGGCTCGCGCGGTTCAGCCCTGCATCGGCCAGTGCGCGCACATGTTCTTCGGTCAGGGTGCGAGGATCGATCTCGATGGCGATTTCCGCGCCGGGCTGAAAGTCGAACGCCCCGCGCAACGCCGCGAACATCCGCGTCAGATCGGCGGGCGAGAGAATGGTCGGTGTGCCGCCACCCCAATGGATATGCCCCACCTTGCGCCGCGCACCCAGGCGTTTGGCGACCAGCGCCACTTCCTGTTCCAGCACATCGACGTAGGACGCAATCGGCGCATATTTGCGCGACACCGCCGTATGGCAGCCGCAGTAATGGCACAGCTCGGCACAGAACGGCACGTGCAGATACAGCGACAGCGGCATCTCGACCGGCAACGCCGCCAGCCATTCGGCATAAACCGCACCATTCACCGCCGGCACGAATTGCGGTGCCGTCGGATAACTGGTGTAACGCGGAATGCGTTGGTCGTAGCGTTCGATCAGAGATATGTGCATGACGGGCTTCTGGCAGGTGCAATCGGACGAGGCAATGATGCCGATTATAACGAAAGAGTTACTATTCGGCGGTTTTCATACACGGATTTGTTGGATATAGAAATACGCATGATAAATACCCCTTTTCTGACTGGCGGTTTTCGGCCGTTTTTTCTGCTAGCCACGATGTGGGCTGGTATTGCGATGCCGCTATCCCTGATCTCGATGCTGGGATCTGGAAGCGTGCTTCCGGCCGGGGGCGTGTTCTGGCACGCGCATGAACTGTTGCTGGGCTATGCCGCGGCGGTAATTGCCGGATTCCTGTTTACCGCCATTCCGAACTGGACCGGGCGTCTGCCGGTGCGCGGCGGACCGCTGCTGGCGCTGGTGCTGATCTGGCTGGCCGGACGCGTGGCGATGCTGCTGGCCGCCGCCGCGCTGATCCCCGCCTGGCTGGGTGCCGCAGTCGATCTGCTGTTCGTGCCGGTCATCATGGCGGTTGCCGCACGCGAGATCATCGCCGGCAAGAACTGGCGCAACCTGCGTGTGCTGGGGCTGGTGGCGCTGCTGCTGCTGGGCAACATCGCGTTCCACACCATGGACGACACCTGGATGGCTCTGCGCCTGTGCGTGGCAGGCATCATCGCGCTGATCATCCTGATCGGCGGGCGCGTAACGCCAAGCTTCACCACCAACTGGCTGGCGCGCCAGCAGTCGAAGGTGAAACCGGCCTCGTTCTCGCGGTTCGATGCCGTGGCGATAGCGGTGAACGTCGCCGCGCTGCTGGTGTTCGCGTTCCTGCCGCTGGACAGCCGGTTGCAGACGTATCTGCTGGCCCCGCTGTCGCTGCTGGCCGCCGTGCTGCTGACCATCCGCGCGGCGCGCTGGTATGGCTGGCATACGTGGTCGGAAAAGCTGCTGGTCATCCTGCACATCGGCTACGCGTTCATTCCGCTGGGCTTCGTGCTGCTGGCGGGCAGCATCCTGCTGCCGGGCGTGGTGCCCTATGCGGCGGCGCTGCATGCGTGGACGGTGGGGGCCATCGGCACGGTGACGCTGGGCGTGATGACGCGCGCCACGCTGGGCCATTCGGGCCGCCCGCTGACGGCGGACCGCATCACGGTGGGGATCTATATCTGCGTGATCCTCGCCGCCCTGCTGCGTATTGTGGCAACCTTCATCCCCGGTGCGTATGTGCCACTGCTGCATTCGGCCGGCACGCTGTGGACGCTGGCGATGCTGGGCTTTGTGATCGGCTACGGCCCGGGCATGTTCCGCCGCCGCGCACGCTGACTATCAGGCCCGATCGGCAGTCAGTCCCGACTGGCAGCCGATCGGGCCTGCAACACCTGATAGAGGTCACGACTACCCGACAGATCTCCGTCGCCAAAAATATCCAGCGTGCGAAAATCATTCCGACCGTAGAAAATTGCCTCGTCTCCAACCGTCGGAAAGCGACCGCACGAGGTTACCAGAATAGTCGCGCGGAACCGCGTCTCCCCCACACCCAGACCACCGCGAAACCACCGCTGAACAGCGATCTCGGACCGGTCCCCCACTGGGTCGGACAGAACACGTCCATAGAGCACAAGCGCATAATGCGGTTCGGGTGCGTGCAGCAGACGCTCTGCCACCTGTTCCAGAAAATCGGCCCTGTCCTGTGGCGACAATGGCTGCTGGCCCTCGGGTGGGGAACAAGCCCGGGCGACGTTCATCGTCGCCACCCCGATGGGCGCGGCCAGAACCAGACGCCGCGTCATGCGCATCATTGTCACGGCCTGCCCGCGCGTTGCAGCAACAGCTGATACAGAGCGGCATTGTCCGACAGATTGCCGTCATAAAAAGCCAGCAGATTGTCGTAATCCTGACCAGCGAAAACCAGCTCGTCCCCAACGGTCGGGAAACGGCCGCAGGAGGTTACCAGAATAATCGCGCGCAGCTGCGTCTCACCCAGACCGCCGCGAAACCACCGCTGAACAGCAATCTCGGACCGGCCCCTCACCGGGTCGGTCAGAACGCGTCCATAGAACACATGCGCATAAGCCGGTTCCGGCGCATGCAGCAGGCGATCGGCTAAGTGCTGCTTGGAGTCGGCCCGCTGTTGCGGCGATGGAGGCTGCTGCCCCATGGGGGGAGAGCACGCCCACGCCATATTCATCGCCGCCATCCCGATGGACGCGGCCAGAACCAAACGCCGGGTGATGTGGATGTTCACGGCGGCGTAACCACCGTGCCCGGTGCGGGCGTGCTGGTCGCATGGCTCCAGTGCAGCGTACCAGCGTGCCCGCAGGTCGGGCATACCGGGTGCCAGATGTCCTGCGTGCCGGAGCACGCACTGCACCGCCATACCGGGTCCGGATCGGCACTGTTCGCGGCACGCAAGGCATCGCGCCCGGCTTCAATGCTGCCGTGCTCGGCTTCTTCAATATCGGCCTGCAACACCCAGAGACGTCGTTCGTTCGAACCGGTCGCACGCGCCGCCGCCAGATGGCGACGGGCCTCGCCGTACAACATTGCGTCGAGCGATGTGCGCGCCATCAGCAGGTGCGATTCCAGATGTGTGGGATTGGTCTGCGCCAGACGTTCGGCTTCGTGCACACGGGCCAGTTTTTCCTGCACCGGGGCCAGAAAGAACGTCGCCAGATCGGGCGCGGGGCCAGCCGCCCACGCCTTACGGATCACGTTCTGTGCCCGCGCTTCCTGGTTCTGTTCACGCAGCAGCCGCGCATAGGCCAGCGCCGCGGGCGGCAGACCGGGTTCGGCATCGAACCCTGTGCGCGCCATGCGCAACGCCGCTTCGGGAGATTCAAGCTGCGGTGCCGCCATAGTGGCAAACGCCGCGCGCGACCCGTTGTCCGACGCCAGTGCCAGCGCTTCGCTCCAGTTGCCGGTGCGGATCGCCAGTTGCTCGCGTTCTTCCGCCAGCCAGACGGCGCCAGGATGGGCACGTTCGGCCTCGCGCGCCAGACGGGCGGCTTCGGCCCAGTCCTCGCGCTGCATCGCGGCCCGCAGCAGGCCGCGCAGACCCAGGAACGATGCGCCCGGAGTTTTCGTCAGCTGCAGCAACGCTTCTTCCATATCAGCCGGACGCTTGGCGAGCCGTGCGGCTTCCGCCACCAGCAGCAGGGCCTGCGGCGTGTTGCCCAGATGCTTGCGGGCGCGCGCGGCTTCACGCCGGGCTGCATTGCCCTCGCCCGCCGCCAGCGCGACCAGCGCGCGGGTGACCGCCTGATCGCCGTGACGGCGATGGCGCATCAGCCGCCAGCGTCGCCAGTTGCGCGGCGCGCGCACCAACCCACCCAGCAGCCGCACCAGCGTGTAGAGCAGCACGAACAGCAACACCGTCCCCAACAGCACCACCGGCACCGGGGCGGCGAATGTGTAATCGCCGAACTTCAGAGTCACCTGACCCGGCAATGTCGCCAGAAACCACGCCGCCGCCGTCACCACGGCCGCGACCAGCAGAACGTATAGGACGCGGCGCATTTACTGTGCCCCTCCAGCTTCCAGCGCGGTCAGCGCCGCCTGTGCCGCCAGCAGCGCTTTCGCCTGTGCGGCCCAGGTCGCCATCGCGGCGGCAGAGGCGGGTTGCAGCCGGTCCAGCGTTGCCACGGCGCGCGGCAGGTCGCCCGCCTCCAGCGACAGGCGGGCCGATTCCAGCAGACCGGCAGCGGGTGCGCCGACGATCACTTCCTCGCCACGGCGCACGGTGATCAGCGTCTGTGCGCGGTTCCAGGCCGATTCCAGCACACCCTGTTCCGGATGGGTGGGCGGAGCCGATGCCGCCAATGCTGCTTCGGCCGCGGTGGGATAGGCAAGCTTCAGCGATGCCAGCGTCGGCGGGGCCTCGGTCGAGAACCGCACCAGCGCGGCGGGGGCACCCTGCAACGGACCCAGCGGCTGCCCGGCCTGCAACGCGGCGCGCAATGCGGCCAGCCGCGCCAGGATGCGCATGCGGTCTTCAACAGCGTTCAGCCGCGTGGACAGGGTTTCGGCCTGCCCCAGACGCGCTTCCAGCCCGGCCAGACGTTCAGTCAGCGTGCGTTCGGCTGCGTTGATCCGATTCTGCTGTTCCGCCTCGGCCGCCTGCAGCCGCATGGCCAGCGCTTCCTGCCGCGACGTCATCGCCGATGTGTCGGCCGCCGGAGCGGGAGGCGTCACGGCGACGGCGGGGCGGTTTTCCAGCGCGGCCAGCCGGTCCAGCGCCGCATTCAAACGCATCTCAAGCGGGCCGATATCGGGGATCGCGGGGATGGTGGGAATCACAGGCGCCGGGCGGCCTTCCAGTGTCGCCACGCGGCGCGCCAATGCATCGACAGTGCTCTGGCTGGCCAGTGCGGCAAGGTCGCTCTGGGCAACACCAGGGGCAACGATCGTCGCTGTTTCCACCTGCGGGACAGGACGCACCCACAGCCAGCCGGCGGCGAGGCCGAGCGCGGCCAGCCCGCCCAGATACAGATACGGCACAGCACTGCGTTTCCGTGCTGGCTGCTGCGGGGGGGACGAGGGCGGCGGATCGGCGGGCTTGTCGTCCATGGGAATGGCGACGGAATCGATCACGGGCTTTTCGGCGTTGGGGGGCGGTGTGTCAGTCATAATAATCCGAGCAATGCCTCCTGTGTCGGGCGGGCGGCGATTTTCACCGAGCGCCACGTAAATTCAGCCAGAACATCCGCCGCCGGTTGCCCGATCGCCAGGGCGTCGACCGTGGCCAGCCTGTCGGTCAGCCTTGCGCTGCGCAGCAGCTTAACGAATGCGCGGGCCGTATCGGCGGAAAAAAACAATGTGGCGTGCAGATTGTCGCCCTGTAACGCGGCACGGGCGGCCTCAGGCAGCGCGGCAACCGGTTCCGCCGCATATACGGCACGGCGAATCACGCGGAATTTCTGCGCGCGCAACAGCGATGCCAGCCGGAACCCCTGTCGCGCCCCGCTGACCGACAGCACCGGCGCGGTCAGTGGGTCGAGCCGTTCGGCACACAGTCGGGTCAGGTCGGTTGCGTCGCCATCGGCCGAGAGCACCTGCTGAAACCCGGCCGCATTCAGGGCGGCGGCGGTTGCATCGCCCACCGCGAACGCCGGGAGTCCGTGCAGCGACCTGGGCAGCGCGGGCACCGCATTGGCGGATGTCACCAGCACGGCCTGCACCGAGGCGGGATAGATATGTAACGGCATATGCCGGATCCGCAGCACGGGCGCCGCCACCGGCGTGAATCCCATGGCGCGCAGCTTTGCCGACGTATCAGCCATGCCCTGTTCGGGCCGGGTGATCAGCACAGACGCGGGTACGTTCCGGACCATACCGGTTGATGACGCTTATTGGCCGATTTGGCCAGAGCTTATGCGCCCTGGAAGATATCCGCCGGACTGTCCTTGCGCAGGCTGTGGCCCAGTTCGTTGCCCATGCGCGCCGCATCGGCCACCGCGCCCTGCACGCTGCGCTTCAGCAGGAAGCTGCCGTCTTCGCGCGCCACCAGACCGGTCAGCTTCAGGCTGCCATCGGGCAGCAGCTTCGCGTATCCGCCCACCGGCGTGCGGCACGACCCATCCAGCGCCGCCAGCAAGGCTCGTTCCGCGGTCGAGACAGCCCGCGCCTCGGTGTCCTCGATCGCGGCGAGGAGGTCATGCAGCACCACGTCGCTCTCGCGCACCGTGATGCCGACGATGCCCTGCCCCGCTGCCGGGACCATCACCGTATCGGGGTCCAGGAACGCATCGGCCTGATCCGCCAGCCCCAGGCGCTTCATGCCGCCCAGTGCCAGCATGCTGGCCGAAACCTGCCCGCTTTTCACTTTTTCCAGCCGCCCGCCGACATTGCCGCGCAGCAGCACCACCTTCAGATCCGGCCGCGCATGCAGGATCTGCGCCTGCCGCCGGACCGAGGACGTGCCCAGCACGCCCCCCTGCGGAATCGCCGCCAGCGGGTTTTCCGGATCGACCGGGCCGCAATCGGGGCCGAGGATCAGCGCATCGCGCGCGTCCTCGCGCCGCATGGTGCAGGCAAGAACAATACCGGGGGGGAGATCGGTCTCGAGGTCCTTCAGGCTGTGCACCGCAAAGTCGATGCGGCCATCGGCCAGTGCCTCGTGAATTTCCTTGCTGAACAGGCCCTTGCCGCCGATCTCGGCCAGCAGACGGTCCTGCACGGCATCGCCGGTGGTGCGGATCTGATGCGCCTCGAACACCGGGCCCATGCCGGGCAGCGGGTTCTTCATCACCGGGCAGAAATCGGTGATCTGCTTCAGGAACGCGTTGGTCTGCGCCATCGCCAGCGGCGAGGCGCGCGTGCCGGCGCGCAGCGGCAATGCCTGCATGCGCCCCTTTGCGTGCGGGTGGCCAGACTGGGAAGAACGGGTATCGGCGATGGTCATGTACGGGCGACGCTTCTGTGACAACGCCACATGCTCTATGACGACCCGACCGGAAAGGAAAGTCACTTACGTGCAAATCGCCCATCCCGCGCCTGCAATACCGCCCGGCCCCGTGCTGGGCCCCGTCTTGGGCATCGAATCGAGCTGTGACGAGACCGCCGTCGCCATCGTGGCCGCAGACGGCCGGATTCTGGCCGAGGAAGTGCTGAGCCAGCTCGACGATCATGCCCCTTACGGTGGTGTGGTGCCGGAAATTGCCGCGCGGGCGCATCTGGCGCATCTGCCCGCCATGACGCAGCGGGTACTGGACAAGGCCGGGCTGCGCATCGCCGATCTGGCGGGAATCGCCGCCACATCCGGCCCCGGGCTGATCGGCGGGCTGGTGGTGGGGGCGACGTTCGGCAAGGGCCTGGCGCTGGCGGGCGGTAAGCCGTTTGTGGCGATCAACCATCTGGAAGCGCACGCGCTGACCGCCCGCCTGCCCGGACTGGTGCCGGATGGCGCGCCGTTTCCGTATCTGTTGCTGCTGCTCTCGGGCGGGCACAGCCAATGCATCGCGGTGGACGGGCTGGGACAATACCGGCGACTGGGCGGCACGGTGGACGACGCGGTGGGCGAGGCATTCGATAAAGTCGCCAAGCTGATGGGCCTGCCCTGGCCCGGCGGCCCGCACGTCGAACGTCTGGCGCGCGAGGGCGACGCAAAACGCTTCCCCTTCCCCCGCCCGATGAAGGGCCGTGCCGGGTGCGATTTCTCGTTCTCGGGTTTGAAGACGGCGGTGGCGCACGCGATCGCGGCCTATCCGGACGGCGCCTTGCCGATACAGGACGCGCGCGATCTGGCGGCATCGTTCCAGGCGGCAGTGGCGGATGTGATGTTCGACCGCGCCAAAGCCGCGCTGACCATAATGCCGGATGCAAAGCTGCTGGTGGTGGCGGGCGGCGTGGCGGCGAATGGCGCGGTGCGCGCGGCGCTGGATAAAGCCGCAGCGGCGCGTGGGGCCGTATTGGTTGCGCCCCCCGTGCGGCTGTGCACCGACAACGCGGTAATGGTCGCCTGGGCAGGCGTCGAACGACTGAAACACGGCCTGACCGACGGGTTCGACCATGCACCGCGGCCGCGCTGGCCGCTGGCGGAGTTACAAGCCTCATGAATTATCGCCACGCATTTCACGCCGGCAACTTCGCCGACTGCATGAAGCACGCCCTGCTGGTGTGGCTGGTGCGCGCCTTGCAGCGCAAGGACACGCCGATTGCCGTGCTGGACACGCATGCGGGGATCGGCATGTACGATCTGGAATCGTCGCACGCCGCACGCACCGGCGAATGGAAACGCGGCATCGCGCGGCTGACCGAAAATCCGCCCGAAGTGCTGGAAGATTACGTTGCCATCGCGACGGCAAAACCCAGCCAGTATCCCGGTTCGCCCGAGATCGTGCGCACGCTGCTGCGCCCGCAGGATCGGCTGGTGTGCAGTGAACTGCATCCGGAAGATTTCGGCACGCTGAAGCGCCGTTATGCGCGCGACAGACAGATCACCGTGTATATGCGCGACGCATGGAAAGCGATGACGGCGCTGCTGCCTTTCCCCGAACGGCGCGGATTGATCCTGATCGACCCTCCGTTTGAAGAGCCCGACGAATTCGAACAATTGCAGCGCGCGCTGTGTGCGGGCCACAAGCGGTTTGCGACGGGAGTGTTCGCGGCGTGGTATCCGATCAAGCATCGCACGCCGGTGCGGATGTTCCACGAGGCGATGCAGGCATCGGGCATTCACGACATCGTCGCCGCCGAGCTGTGGCTGCGCACCCCGATCGACCCCACCAAGCTGAACGGCTGCGGACTGCTGGTGATCAACCCACCCTACGGGTTTGAAGAAGCCGCATCGAACCTGCTGGCGGCGTTAAGCCCGCGTCTGGGTGAAGGCGATTACGGCGAAGGCCACGCGCTGATCCGTCTGGTCGAGGAACGCTAGCCGCGATACAAACGCGCTTGGAGAAACGCACATGAACGACGTCGCCATTATCGGCGCAGGCGCATTCGGCACGGCTCTGGCGTTGCAGGCGGCGCGGGCCGGATGCCGGGTCACACTGTGGGCACGCAACGCGGAACGCGCGGCCGAGATGTCGTACACGCGCCTCAACACGCTGCACCTGCCCGGCATAACGATGGATCCATCCATCCGCATCACGGCGGACATGGCGCAGATTGCCGCGCCGCTGACCGTGCTGGCAGTGCCGACGCAACACACACGCAACATCGCCGCGCAACTGCCGCAGACATGCACCGATCTGGTCACGGTGGCGAAAGGTGTCGAGGCAGGCAGCTTCGCCCTGCCGCTGGAAGTGCTGGCGGTGGTGCGCCCAACGGCGCGGCTTGGCGTGCTGAGCGGCCCGACCTTCGCGCATGAACTGGCGACGGGATTGCCCTCTGCCGCAGTGGTTGCCGCGCATAATGCGGCGTTGCGAGAGCGGTGCATCGCCGCTTTCGCAACGCCATCCTTCCGACTCTACGGCAACGATGATCCGACAGGCACGCAGATCGGCGGCGCGACGAAAAACGTGATCGCGATTGCAGCGGGCGTGGCAATCGGCGCGAAGCTGGGCGAGAACGCGCGCGCCGCATTGGTGACACGCGGTCTGGCGGAAATCGCCCGACTGACTGTGGCGCTGGGTGGCCGCGCGGAAACCGTGGCGGGCCTGTCGGGGCTTGGCGATCTGATGCTGACCTGCGCGGGGGCAAGCAGCCGCAATTTCTCGTGTGGCGTGGCGCTGGGACAAGGTTTGAAGATCGCCGATATTCTGGCCGCGCGCACATCGGTGACCGAGGGCGTAACCACTGCCCCGGCCTTGCTGGCACGCGCTGCATCGGCTGGTGTGGACATGCCGATCGTGGCCGCGGTGGCCGCGGTGGTGCAGGAGAAGATGTCGGTGCGGGACGTGATCGCCGCATTACTGTCCCGCCCGAAGCGGGATGAATGACGTGCCTGCAGGTAACAACAACATAAAGGGTACGCCATGATTCGTTCTGTTCTTCTGTCGGCTGTGTTTTGTGCCTTTGCGTTCTCTGCGATGGCTGAAACCGCACCGCGTGTGGTCGGCACCCGCACGATGCAGGAACATGCATCCACAGTTATTGCGACGATTGAAACCGTGAGCCGCACCACGCGCGAGATTCTGGTGCGCGATGCAGACGGCAACTACACAACGTATCGGCTGCCGGCGCGGGTGCGTAACTTCAACCAGATCAAGCCGGGCGACGTTGTGCAGATCGACGTGACCGACACGGTGGTCCTGTCGCTGGTGCGTGGCGGATCACCCACGGCCGCGGCGGAACACACGCATATCCGTCGCGCGCCGCATGGTGCGCGGCCCGGTTTTTCGATGCGCAATGTCTCGCAGATCACGTCGCAGGTGGACAGTGTGAACCGTGATGCCCGTCAGGTCGTGCTGCGCAGCGCGGACGGCAAACTGCATACGGTGCGCGCGCCTGACGATGTGAACCTCGACAACGTGCAGCCGGGGGACACGGTGGTCGCCACCCTGATCGAAGCGGCGGTCCTCGCCATCCGCCCGGCACCGACGGGGCGTTGAGGCAGGATACCTGACCGTCATTGCACGTACATCGTGCAATGACGGTTACTGGAATGCGCCCCCCCCCCCCATTACCCGAGAAGTGTCCCGCAAGAACTGACGGGCTTGTCAGACAGCGCGCTGTAGTTGCAATTTACAAAAATTATTCAACCTGGAGGACGTCCCCGGAATTGGGGAACTGGAAACGAATGTCTCTGCACAGAATCATTGCAACCGCCTTTCTGGCAGCCTTTTGCTTGCTCGGCCTGACGGGTTGCGCCCCCAGCGCCGCCGTCGGTGGAAATCTGTTCCCGGGGGCATCAATCACACCATCTGCCGTCACCGGAATATATACATATTCGTTCCTGCAGCAGGGACTGGATCCGGACCCGGAACTGAAACAGCACCTCAGCCAGTTTCGCGACAAACTGACCGAGGCCCTGCGTGCACGCGGCCTGCGTGTTGAAACAATCGAGGTTTCCGAAACGCCCGGCCTGCAAACCGGCGGAGACGACATCATGGTCGCATCCAGCGGAAACGCCAGAAGATCCCATATTCCCGTCCGGGAAGTTATTGCGGCCAATCAAAGTCGAGAGCGTGCCTCGGGGGCGCCGTATCGACTGTTGCTGACCCCACGCGCAACTTTCCGGCGGGGTCCAAACCATCTTTCCGGAGTCATCATGTGGGCCCTGCAACCCACGACATCCAACACTTTTATCGCTACCGGCAGCATCAGCTATCAGTTCAACGCAATTATTGCACCACACCTGCCCACGCAGCAGATGGTGGATAAACTGCTCGCCGAGTTTGAGCGCCTGAATATTCTGGCGCCTGTCGCCAATGCCCGGGTGGGGAACTGAATTTCATGCGTCTTACAGCGATTCTCCGGATGGCTCTGATCGCCATTTGCGCCGGAACACTTCTGGGGTGTGGTGAACCTGTCGCACAAGGCAGAATTGTGCCGGGCGCTTCGATAACGCCTGCCACAATCAAAAGCCTGTATGTTTATTCCTTCCTGCAGGGCAGCATCAGCACAAACAACGACATGCGGGAAGGTCTGCAAAAATTCGACCAGATGTTTGTGGACGCCCTGCGTAGCCGCAACATGACCGTGACGTATATGGATGCAACAACACTGTCCGCATACGCAAACGAACAGATCAGCACTCCATCACGGACATCCGCCCTGCGCGGCACCTCTCGCGAGGTTTCCGTTGGTAACACCATCCGATCGAACGGTGTGGCAGAGCAGGCATCCGGTGCGTCGCATCGTTTGGTTCTTTTTCCGTCGCAGGCATCTTCTGTTCGACAGGGAATGTTTGTTGTCGAACACACAAGTCGCATTCGCTGGGAGATCCTATCGATCGCTGCAAACAGCGTCCTGGCGGAGGGCACCCTTGATCTTCTGTTCTTCAACACTGCCGGCACGAGCGAGCTGCGGCCATACATACGCGACCTCGTTGCCGAGTTTGAGCGTCTGCATATCGTGCAGCCAGCATCCAGATAACCGCCCCTTATCGCTTACAGGAAATATTCGATGATCAAATTTGTTCAACGCGGAGCGGCCCTGCTTTTTCTGCTCTGCCTGACGGCATGTGGCGGCCCGGAGATTTCAGGACGTTTGCTGTCCACCACACCGGTAACGTCGGGTTCCATCTCGGGTGTCTATGTTTATTCCTTCCTGCAGAACGGCCCGGCATCGAACGATGCGATCAATCAGCGGGTTGGACAATTCCGGGACCTGCTGCTCGTGGGTCTCCGCGCCCGCGGACTGCGGGCTGATGTAACCGAGGCTTCCGGAGCTGTGTCACATCTTTCGGAATCCTCCGGCCGCATCCCTGTGCGCGAAACCATCCAGGCCAACAGCGCACGCGAACGCAGTTTTGGCGCAACGCACCGCATCATCCTGACACCAACAGACATGATCAATGACGGTTATAATCATTACTGGGGCACACTCACCTGGGCGCTGCAATCCGTCTCAGATGACAGCTTCGTTGCGCTTGGCCAGATGCACTACGTCGTTGGCGGAATCCGAAGCACATCCGCTCAGCAAATGGCGAATCAACTGCTGTCAAAGCTTGGGCAGATGAACCTCATTCCTCCGGCCCCAACCGTCCAGTAAGAAAAACCCAAGGCCCATTATCATGCACCTTATCCCCAATCTTCTCCGGAAGGTTTTTGCACGCAAGGCGGCTTCATTCATCGCCCTGTCGGCTGTATGCTTTCTCGGCCTGACCGGCTGCGGCGAATATAACAATATCCGGTCCAGCCGCCTGATGCCCGGCGTTTCAGTAACGCCATCCACAATCAATGGCCTCTACGTTTATTCTTTCTTGCAGAATAATGTCAGCAATAACGAACAGCTGGATGAAAGCCTCGCCGGGCTTCGGAACAGCCTCGTCGAAGCCCTGCGCGTACGTGGCGTGCGTGTCGACAGCATCGAGGCAAATACCCTCCCCGCATTTGCAAACAATCAGCTCAACACGCCCATTGTTCGCGGTTCCAGAAACTACTCGGCTTCCAGAAATGTTCCCGTAAGAGCCATCATCCAATCCAACGCAACACGCGAACAGGCTTTCGGCGCATCGCATCGTCTGGTCCTTTTCCCCACCGAGTCCGGGCTTCTGGATAACGGCTGGATCATCAAAACATATGCGGGCACCGTTTCCTGGTATATCCTATCCACAGCCAATGATGCCCGCGTCGCCGAGGGCGAAGTGGATTACAGACTCAGCACCACGTCGCCAGGCCGGGGGCTGGAGCGTACGGCTAGAAAAATCATCTCGGAACTTGAGCGCCTGCACATTGTTCCGCCTGCCCCCGCTGGCACCCGATAATCTGAAAGATACACATGCCCAGCCCCCTCGCCCTCATCATCCTTCTCATCCTCGCCCTGCTGCCTCTGGCAGCGTGCGAGGTCGGGGTTGGTTCGGGTGGCCCATACGTGGGAACAGGAGTCGGAGTGGTCGTAGGGCGCTGATGCGCCCTACTCCGCCGCCGCCTTCAGTCCTGCGCCTGCCGCCAGTGGTGACAGCACCAGCGCCAGCAGCGTAACCGCGCCCAGCAGCAGCAGGTGCGGGCGCGCCTCCATTCCCGTGGCCGCAGCATCGGCCGCGCCAACACCGAACACCAGAACCGGGATCGTCAGCGGCAGCACCAGCAGCGGCAGCAGCACACCCGCCCGCCGCGCGCCCAATGTCACTGCCGCGCACGCCGTACCCAGCAGCGACAACGCCATCGTGCCCGGCAGCAGACCCAGCAGCAGCACCGGCAGGGTTTCCGGCTCGACCCGCAGCATCAGCGCAACCGGCCCCGCCGCCAGCAGCAGCGGCAGGCCCGTGACCAGCCAGTGCGCGCACGCCTTCGCCAGCCCGGTCAGCGCGGGCGACAGGCCGGACAGCAGCAGCTGATCCAGCGACCCATCCTCAAGCTCGGCCCCGAACAGTCGTTCCAGCGGCAGCAAGGCCGCCAGCAGCGCCGTTACCCAGATAATGCCGGGGCCGATCCGGGTCAGCACCTCGGGCGCCGGCCCCACCGCCAGCGGAAACAGCGACGCCGCCACCAGAAAAAACAGCACCGACGCCAGCGTGTCCGCCCCGTGCCGGCGCGCCAGACGTAAATCGCGCCCGATAATGGCCCAGAATGCGGTCATCCCAGTCGCAGCTCCTCGGCGTCGGGGAAAGGCAGAGGCAGATGCGTCGCCGCCACCACCGCGCCGCCACCGGCCCGGTGCCGCGCCACCAGCGCGCCGAACCGCGCGATCGATGCCGTATCCAGCCCCACCGTCGGTTCGTCCAGCAGCCAGATCGGGCGCGTGCCCAGCGATACCGCCAGACGCGACAACGCCAGCCGCCGCTTCTGCCCGGCCGAGAGCATCCGCGCCGGAAGCTCGGCCAGATGCGTCAGGTCCAGCGCACTCAGCGCCGCGTCGATTCGCGCTGCGTCCCCGCCAACCCCCAGCAGGGCCGCATAAAATTGGATGTTTTCCAGTACGCTCAGCCCCGGCTTCACCGCGTCCTGATGGCCCAGATAACACAGCCGCGCCGCGTAATCGGCGCCATAGGTATGCGCATCCACCGTTTCGAAATCGGAATCTCCGTCGCAGCGCAACTCCCCCGCCGCCAGCGGCAGAAGTCCGGCCAGCGCGCGCAGCAGCGTGGACTTGCCCGCCCCGTTCGGCCCTGTCAGCAAATGCGCCTGTCCGGGACGGAGGCGAAACGAAATTCCGGTAAAAATCACCCGGTCACCGCGCACCACGGCCAGATTGCGTGCCTCGAGCACCGACACCCCCGACTGTAAAAATCCATTCCTACAATGGACCACCTCGCGATGGTATGATTTAAGCCAACAGCAATGTCACGCGGCCGGCATGCCGCGATCAAGGGTGAAGGAAATTTCAACATGCGCATGATCGGGCAAGACAGCCTCAAGACCCGCCGCTCGCTGACGATCGACGGCAAGCAGTTTGACTACTTCTCTATTCCCGAAGCGGCGAAGACCATCGGCGACGTTGCCCGTCTGCCCGTCACGCTGAAAGTGGTGCTGGAGAATATCCTGCGCTTCGAAGATGGCCGTTCCTATTCGGTGCAGGACGCCAAGTCGGTTGCCGAATGGCTGACCAATGGCGGCAAGTCGGACAAGGAAGTTCCCTTCCGTCCGGCGCGCATCCTGATGCAGGACTTCACCGGCGTGCCCGCAGTGGTCGATCTGGCCGCGATGCGCGACGGGATCCTGAAGCTGGGCGGCGACCCGCAGAAGGTGAACCCGCTGGTGCCCGTCGACCTGGTGATCGACCA
>JAVBJV010000060.1:0-39788 GCA_031546815.1 Acetobacteraceae bacterium | reverse complement strand
TGGCCCAGCACAAGCGAGCAGAAAGCTATCCAGATGGTCAGGCTGGTAGATGATGCGGTCACTCCAGATATGGAGCCGGGGCGTGATGACCGCATCGCGTTTCTCTTGGATATCAGGGACGATAAAAACGGGGATTTGATTGGCTCCGGGGAGCGGCGTCTACCACTGCAAATAGCCATGCATCTCGCACCGAAGCAGGTCCAGGCGTGGCTGAATGAGCGACCTTGGCCCGACGATGTGATGCACTTAATGCCGCCTATGCTCGACGTCTATCGCCATGCGTTGGGGATGTGACGCCTCGCGCGCATCCTGCGGCACGGCGACTATAACACGATAACACACAAGGTGAAATTATGGAAACCGACGTAGTTCGGAAGTTCGAGGTTGGGGATATCGTGGCGTGTGTGGCCTCCTTTTGGTGGCGGGGTGAACTCACTGAAGGCCACCTCTACGAGGTGACAGGGACGGACGCAGATGGCTGGCCCGTAGTCATCGGGGATATGGGACGGCTGCCGCCCTTGCTCCCCCGCCACTTCCGCCTTCACACCTCCGCAGAAGACCTTCGGGAACTCTGCGACATCTTCGGCTCACCCACCACGCCCCCACCTTCAGACCCCCTCAACCCGCCCCACTACACGCGCTTTAAAATCCAGCCGCTGGACTTCATCCGGGAAAACAATCTGGATTTCCTGACCGGCAACGTCATCAAGTATGTGCTGCGCGCAGACGCGAAGAATGGTCGGGAAGATTTGCTGAAGGCGCGGAGGTATCTTGATGAGATGCTGAAGGGGGCTGCTTGATGCTGACCCAGCTCTGGGACTTTCTGCTCCACCGAGCATCACCATCGCGCGACAGGTGGCGCATACGCAGTCGCACCTTCGACGGCATCGCACACGCGATGGCGGATCAGTGGGGCGGACAAACAAGGGGCACCGACAATGTCTGACCACCCGATCCTTTTCTCTGCGTCGATGATCCGCGCGTTGCTGGACGGCCGTAAGACGCAGACTCGGCGAGCGCTGAAACCGCAGCCCCGACCGGAAGTCGCAAAATTTGTCAAAGTCGCGACTGATATAAAAATGGGTGCTCCGGTTTTTGAAACTCGGGTGCATTCAGGCCAACCGGTTGCGGGGATGCCTGTCGGGCCGGGACCGCTGGACCCTCAATACCAAGCGCGGCATGCTGTCGGCGATCGTTTGTGGGTGCGCGAGACAATCGATGGAACTGCGGGCTGTGACGCAACCTACTGCGCTGATGATGGACGCCTGGTGGATGCCATCGGCTGGGACTGGGTGCATGTAGATAAACGATGGCTTCCGGGCCGCGTAATCCCAAGCATTCACTCGCCGCGCAAGGCGTTCCAGCGGCTCTTGGAATCCATCAACGGTCCCGGATCGTGGGACGAAAACCCGTGGGTCGTCGCCTACACGTTCGATGTGCGGCGCAGGAATATCGACGAGGTGAATCATGCGTGACCTCGGAACCCTTGAACTCTACCGCTCTCACTATTGGGAGCGCAGCATGGGGATGGACGGCGACTATGAATATGGCCTCTTCATCATCCCGTCACCAATCGATGGCCGGGACATGGCCGTCATGGCGACCAACGCCGAAGGTTGGGATCACCTATCCGTATCCCGGATAAACCGTTGCCCGAACTGGCCGGAGATGGAGCACGTCAAGCGCCTGTTTTTCCGCGAGGACGAAACGGCGATGCAACTTCACGTCCCGCCATCGGACCACAAGAGCCTGCATCCATTTTGCTTGCACATCTGGCGGCCGCACGGGGTCGAGATTCCCCGCCCGCCAGTGGAATTTCTTGGCATTCCGGAGGGCACGATATGATCGAACACGACGAATTCCTGAGCGTCGCCGACGTCGGCAAGATGCTCGGCTACTCGCGCAGCACGGTTTGGAAAAAGGCCAAGACCGACGACTTCCCGCAGAAGATCTACCTGTCGGAACAGGCTGTCCGTTGGTCACGCGCCGAAGTGCTGGCGTGGATGGAAAGCAAGAAGGGGGCGCGCGCCAATGGCTGACGCCGCCGACATCGCACAGATGAAAACCGAGGCCATTCTGGCGGGCATCGAGGCGCGTCTCAAGGTAGCGCGAGAGCAGCAGGGACGCACACTCTCTGGCGGCATATGCGTGGACTGCGACGAACCGATCCCGCTTGCCCGGCTGGCAGCATCGCCGTGGGCGATACGCTGCATCGGCTGCCAGCAGGACGCAGAGGCTCGATCATGATCGCACTTCTCTACATCGCCGCCATTCTCGCGTTCGGCTTACTCCATCGCCTACGCGGCTCGTATCTGGCCGAACGCTGGTTCGGTATGGGCCTCACAATGGCCCGCCTCTGCCTCTGGTCCACAGGCGGCGCGTTGCTCTGCTGGCTGATCGGCTACACCTGGTATGAGGCGCTGGGGATTTTCGCCGGGCTGTATGTCGGCAGCACCTTCGGCCAACCCGGTCACCTCAACATGGGCCGCACACGCGAGAGTGGCGAAACGGAAATCGACTGGTCCGAGTGGTCGTCCGACGTGTCTGCTGCGCTACTGCGCGGCCTGCACTGGTCTTTCTATCCTGGCATCGTGTTGCTGTTCACGCGCGACCCAACATCGGCGCTGGTCGTGATGCTGGCCGGGCTTCTGACGCCGCTGGCCTACGAGCTGGGCTGGCGCACGCCGAGCCTGTGTGCTGAACTCCGTCGCGGGCCAGAGTGGGGCGAAGTTTATCTGGGTTGCGTGATTGGAGCAGCGTTTGCCGCTGGTTTTTTGGCCTAAAATACGCGAGTAGAAACGAGAGTATGAGTTTCTATCCGTAAAATAATTTGCATTAACCACAAAGCATTAAACGCACCATATAACGGACACCCCTTCCGCCAGAACAGCCTTTCCAGGCATACCCCGCCCCATTCATCCTTCTGATCAATCGCGGTTTTCTGCGAAATTTTGTATCCGCTTCACTCCTGTCTGCTCCGGGCAACGCCAACGTTACAGATAAAGACCGCCTTGCGGAAGGATCTTCAAATACGGGCACTCCAGGTGCGCAGACTTCAACAATCGTCAGTAGATCGCGTAATTACCAAATAATGGCACTCACATAAAAAAAGCCCCGCGAGATGCGGGGCTTTTCCATTCAGTCGGGTGAGAATTGTTACCAGTTCACACGCAGCCCGACGCGGCCTTCGTAAGCAGTGCGATCCACACCACCCAGACCGAAGCTGTAACCGGCATTGGCGATCAGCGACGTCACACGGTTGATCTGTGCGTTCACACCCACATTCACCTCGCCCCACGTCCCGCCAAGATCCGAGTTGAACCGAACACCGTTCGAGCCATCAGCCGCTGCAACCGTCGTGTGTGTGTCACCCGCAAACTCGTGCCACACGTTCGGCGATACCCACGCCGTCAGCAGCAGCGGAGACGCAGTCGGCGTGCCTTCCTGCAGCGTCCAGCTGTTCGCAAGACGTGCACCAAGGCGACCCGCAAGCGACTTGCCGTCGGCAAAGTCAACCAGCGTGTTCGTATCCGACGCATTGTCCATCCGCGTCATCTGCCAGACCACCTGCGCCTGCGGTTCCAGGACCAGCTTGCCACCCAGGTTGATCGGGTAACCAGCTTCCAGCGATGCCGCCAGGCCGTAACCGTCCGTCTGCATGTTGCCGAGGCCACGCACAGATGTGATGTCCGTGTTGTACAGCGTCCCCTGCAGAACCGCGTCCACATACCAGCCGGTCGGAGCGAAGTGCGTCCAGTAGCCACCCAGCGAGTAAGCGTCCATCGCGTTCTTGCCAGCACGGCGACCGCTGTCCGCCATCACGTCGGCTTCCATGCGGCCAGCCGCCAGATAGAACCCGGCATGGTCACGATGACCGTTGTCATTCGTGTGACGGAACACGTCCATCCCGCTCTGCATTGTGTAAAGCTTGTAGTCGTAGTCGGGGCCACTGCCACGCACACCGTTGCCGTCAACTTCGCCAAACTGACCGATCATCCGGCCCCAGGCACCGTTCACAACCGAACCGCCTGACTGGCCAAGACGGCCGCGCAGGTCTTCTTCTTCACCAACACGCTTGTGCAGACCGTCCAGCAGTGTCCGCCCGTAGACCAACGGCATCGAGTTCGCCACCGCATACAGCGACACTTCAGGGCGGATATTGTCCGTCGGCGGCTGCGGCCGTGGCGGCGGCTGCGGGCAGCTGTTGGTTTCTTCACAGGTCGGATCCACCGGCGGCTGCGGGATTTCAGAACGCAGATACCAGCTGTCCGTCACACTGCCGTCACGCGAGCCTTGGAACAGCGAGTCTTCATACGCACCCGCTGCAACCGGGCCTGCCAGAGTAAACGCACCACCCGTTGTCGCACCGTTCAGTGCTTCAACAACCTGGATCCCGTTGCCCGGCGTCGGCGCACCAAGACCGCCAACCTGCACGATCGCCAGCTTCGTCGAACCGGTCGCAGTGCCGCCATCAACCACGATGCGGTCGGACGGAGAATTGTCCCCACCCAGCACCGTGTGCAGACGCACAACACCGTTGTTGCCGATCAGGTTCTGCACCGTCAGCGTCCGATGTGCGCCGGCCGAACCGCCGACATCCACCAGACCCGCATTGGTCAACGTGACGATCGACGAGTCACCCGTCAGCATCCAGCTGCTGGTGCCGTCGATCGTCATGTTGCCGCCCGTTGCAACGCCGGTCAGCGAGCTGGCGTTGCGCAGGTCAACCAGACCCGTGCCTTCAACCAGAACATCACCCACCAGAGTGGTCGCATCGGCGATCAGCGTATGGTCCGCACCACTCGCCACGTTCAGCAGCAGGCCGCCGGTCGTCACCGATGTGCCGAACAGTTCGACCGTCGACACGCCCGCCAGAGCAGAGAACGCATCGCCGCCCGAGGTGATTGTGCCACCCGTGAACCGTGCCATGCCGCCATTCATCGTCACCGCTACATCGGCAGCGTCGATGGCGGTGGTCGGGGCAAAGCTGATCGTGCCGTCGTTCACCGTCAGGCCCGCCAGTTCGGTGTCACCGGTCAGATCCAGCGCAGCGGCGCCGTTCTTCACCAGCTGGCCAGCAGCGCCGTCCATGTGGCCCGCGAACGTGGTATCGGTCGTGTTGTTCAGCGTCAGCGTTGTATTGCCGATGATCACATGACCGGTCGCCGCACCCGACAGATTGTTCAGCGACTGCGTGAACCCGTTGGTGTCGAACGTGGTATTCACCGTCACCGCGCTGCTGGTGGCGATCACGTTGTTCGCACCAGCCTGCAATGTGCCGGACGACACCAGCGTGGTGCCGGTGAAGTCGTTCGCGCCGTTCGACAGCGAGACGGTGTTGTTCGCCGCCACGATCAGGTTACCCGTGCCGGTCAGCTTGGCCGACAGATCCGCGTCGACACCGCTCAGGCCTGGAACTTCCGTCAACGTCAGCGACTGACCTGCCTGCAGGTCGAGCTGCTGCAGACGATAGCCGACATACAGACCGTCGTTCGCTGTGCCCGAACCGGCACCGTAGTCATACGTGCCGACTGCAACCACGTTGCCGCCCTGGTCGATGTTCACATCACGCGCATTGCTCACCACGATGCCGTTCTGGTCAACAAACGTCAGAGCCGCACCCGTGCCAGTCACTGTCGTTGCAGACACAAGTTTCAGACCGTCGTGAATGTCATCCTGTTCCAGCAGCGAGTATTCCGTCGCCGGCGTCGGGGTCGCAACAACATACGGATCAGGCACATTCACCTGCACCGTGCCTGCACCGCCGATGTTCAGCGCCCCAACCTGGATCAGGCTGGTCGCAATCTTCTGGGCTGGGGCAATCGCGTTGAAGATCACCGTGCCGCCGTTGAACGTCAGGCCACCGATCTCCTGGGTGCCGTCGGCCACCGTGGTCACGCTGCCAGTATCGACACGCAGTGTCGCGTTGGTCAGCGCCGTGGTGTTCACGCCGCCGAGTGCGAATGTGCTCGGGCCCATCGCCACAGTCCCGGCAAACGCCGAACCCGTGGTGGTGTCGAAGTTGAATGCATTACCCGCACCCGTGTTCACCGTCACCAGCCCCGTGCCGGTCAGCACGTTCGCGAGTGTGAACGCACCAGCCGGGGCCGGCGCAACTGCCAGCCTCGATGTTGCGTCGATGTCGATCCCCGGGTTGCTCAGCGCCATCGGCAAGGTGAACACCGACGCATTGCGCAGGTTCACCTGTTCGAAGTTGGTAATCGCACCGACATTCGGCAGCGTGTAGCTGGCGGCATCGAACACCAGCGTGTCGTTACCGGCCGCACCGTCCAGCGTTGTGAACGTGTTGCCGTTGCCACGCACCGTCACCGTGTCGGCACCACCCGATCCAGCGAAGGTGTTGATCGTCGCCGCGTTGGTCAGCAGCAGCGAGTTCGTGCCATCCGCCGTCACCGTGATCGCGCCGGTCACTTCACCGCCATCGACCGTCATCGTGTTGTTGCCAGAAGCCGTCAGGTTGCCGTCGATCAAGCCGGTGTTCATCAGCGCGTTGTTACCCGCACCAAGGTCAACCAGACCGCCCAGCGTGCCCGCGTTGGTCAGCGTTGTGTTCTGTGCATCGAACGCCAGCGCCGTGCCCGCGCCGTTCGGCGCGGTGATAACACCCGTCGCCGTGTTGGTGAAGTTGGTCACCTTGTTGGTGAACACCGTCGGGTCCGTCGTGCTGATCGACTGCAACACACCGCCGTTGATCACCGTGGTCACACCATCACCCAGCGACAGCGCCGATCCACCGGCCGCGTTCTGCACGTTCACGTTCACCGCAGTGTTCACCACGCCGGTCGTGTTCGCGAAGATACCCGTGCCATCGGCACCCGTCACGTTGATCGTCAGCCCCTGCGAGCCGGACAGGTCGAGGCTGTTTGTCGTTTGACCACCTGCTGCCGTCTGGAACGCAATCCCCGTCCCCGAACCCGCAACGTTGATCGTGCCGCTGTTCGTGGTGTTGATCGTCGCCGCAGTGCGCAGACCAATTCCGTCAGCAACATCGATCGTGGTGTCGGTCAGCCTCAGACCAGAAATTTCAGCCGCATTCTCGATCCCGTGACCAGTCGCACCAGCCGCGTTCACAATGATATGCGCGCCATTAACATTCAGACCAAGCGCACCGGCAGAAACCAGCACACCATGCGCGGAACCCTGACCTTCAATCACGCCAACCCCAGACCCGACAAGGTCAAGGCTCGCGCCACTCGCCAGCTCGATCGCTGCACGACCGCCAGTTGCAAGGATCAGACCTGCCTGACTGTTAACAACGGCATCCACGCCCTCGACATAAACGCCAGTGCCGTGAGTGGTGAGGTCACCATGGTTCTCGAACTCACCGTTCAGAACCTTGATCGCCGTGTTGTTGACGCCCGTAAAGGTGATGTCGCCATTGTTCACCAGCAGACCCAGGTTCTGCGTGATGAAGCCGGTCGCATTGTTCAGCGGAGAGGTCAGGTTCGCATTGTTGGTCAGGATCGAACCCGTGTTCGTCGCCTCAATGGTGCCGTCCAGCGCATAACGGTTGCCGTCGACCAGCCCCGCTACCGCACCGTCGCCCACCAGAGAGATCGTCGCACCGCTCTGCAACGTTACGTCAGCCGCACCGGCAACATACACACCAATGGCGTTCTGACCGGTGATGCCGAGATCGCTGCCTGCGTTGACAGACGCCGTCGTCCCTGCACCCGTTGCATAGATACCACGCGCCCCTGTGCCGGATACGTCGAACCCGACGACACCCACCATGTCGGCACCGTCTTCCAGACGATACAGTGTCGAGCGGATACCCGACGAGTCCAGACGTGTGCTGCCGTTCGCGTTGATCTTCGACCCATCACCGACGATGCGGAACAGGATCTGATCTTGCGCTGTTGCGGGCAGATCGGCATCGAACGTGCCGCTCAGGTTCACCACAGCCTTGTCGAACGCCTGCACGCCAATGGCGCCATTGCCGTTCATGAAGATGTTGCCGGCCGTCATGTTCACAACGGTCTGCGAACCGGATGCATTGATCCCGATCGTGCGATCCGTAACGCTGCCGCCGTTCAGGACAATGTCGCCCGACGTATTGACCGTCGTCACCTGATTGGCACTGTCGATCGCGCTGATGGCTGTGCCACCCGCGCCGATTTCAATACGACCTGTATTGCGACCACGCGAACCGGATTCAACGCGGATACCCGTTGTATGCGCCCCCGTGAAAGTCAGATTGGCGCCATTGCTCAGCTCGGCGCCGTTACGCGCGATGTAGCCCGTGACACCATCCCACGAAGATGTCAGCGCAGAGTCCGCCACAAGCAGCGTGCCTGTGCCAAAGCCTGCGGCCCCCGCTGCCAGCGTGCCGTCAGCCAGCACACCCGGGATCGGCGCGCCGGTCGGGTTGCCTGCCAGGTCGTATTTCTGACCGTCGGCAATACCGGCGATGGCATTCACACCGGCCAGGCTGATCGTTGCCGCAGACGCAATATGCCCCTGCGCCCCGCCTTCAACGCGCACACCAGTAGCGCCGTCACCCGTTAGGCTCAGCGTCATACCGCCAGAGTTGAACGCAGACACGTCCGTCCCGGTCCGGCCTGTCACCAGAACTGCGATCGTGTCCTTGCCGGAAGCCGTCAATGCAGACGCGGCACCGACACCGCCAAGGAAGTCAGCACCGTCTTCCATGCGGAACAGAGTCGAGCCTTCGGTCGACACATTCTGTGCACCGGTCCCGCTATTGTTGATGGCTGAACCAACGCCATGCACGAAGTAACCGATCTGCCGCGTGCCGCCGAGGAAATTCACAACACCGGTGCCCGTGATATCTACGATCCCTCTATCGCGCGCATGCACAGCGATCGCACCGTCGCCAGACATGTTGACCACACCCGACAAAGTCACGGTGCTGCCAGCGTTCTCTGCCCAGACCCCGTAATTACGCAACCCTGTCGACGGATCAGATCCGGCTGTGATGTTGATCGTGCCGGACGATATGACCTTGCCCGCCGCACCGACCATCACCGCAACTGCGTTCACGCCGCTCAGGTTGATGGTCCCCGCATTCTCGCTGGTAGCAGCCGTGGCATGCACCCACATGGCGCGGTTCTGACCCGGCGCACTGGTCAATGCACCGTTGACATCGATCACCCCACTTGCTGCGTTGATAATCGTGCTGAGGCCACCAACGGCTTCCATCGCGTATGTATTACCGAGCTTGCTGCCGATAATAATCCGCCCTGCATTAGTGGTGGCAATCGCAGTCGCGTTATTAACGTAAACACCCCGCATACCAGCAGCATGAGACGTATCTGCCCCACCACGCATCATTGATGCCACGCTGAGATCGGCGCTCGCTTCGCGCCCCAGATAGATCACCCCATCAGCCGCATTGGTGAAGGTGCCGTTGCTACTGATGTTTACACCAACCAATATCCCGGCGGTTACGTTGTCAGCCACACCAATATTCATCGTGCCAGTATTGATGGCACTGCCACCGTACTGCACCAACAACCCATGAGTGGCTACTGGAGCAATCCCCTGATTGTATGCAGCCACATTGATGATGCCGCTGTTGAGATAAGTGGACCCAGCCCCCCCAACAAAGTCTACCCCTGCCCCTTCCAATACCGGCTTACCCACAGCGCTGGCATTTTCAGCAAACGTACTCAAATAGCCCTGCGTGCGAACGCCCGCATTGATGCCATGGCCACCGCTCTCGACCCGAATGCCATTGGGAGTGGTCCAGCCGCGTGTACCGATCATCCCGTTATTGACCACGGTACCGCCATCCGTGGCATACAGGACGGCCGCTATGCTCCCGCCATCCTCAGCGCCCCCTCGAGACGATGTTATCGTCACCCCTGTGGCGATTTCGGCTCTGGCGCTGCTGCCATTAGCCTCCATCATGACCTGCTTTACCGATGGCACAAACAGCAGATCGTCTGGCGCAATTACATGTCCCAACGTGGGGTCGATCGTGATTGTGTAATCTGTAAGAACATAGCCTTTGGCGAGTTCTGTATTATAGGCACCGGTCGCCAATGCGCCGGTCTGCAACTGGCTGATCAACCAAGTATTATAGGCATGGAAATCATCAATCGAATTAACTGTATGCGCACTGCCGTCAAACGCCGTGAAAGTTCCACGATAGCTGGAAGTACCAATTGTTCTATCAAATGGCAGAATCTTTCCTGGCGCCGTCGTCGTATACATTCCCCCCATTGGGCTGAAATCTGCATCATGCCTCCAAATGGCAGTGCCGGTATCGGTCGCCAGCACATAGGCGGTGTTCTTGGCACCGACCGTAGCAAAATTTCCGGAAATATCCATATTCAGAGTGCCGTTGTTGACCGTGGCCAGACGCACATCGTTGTAAATATTTGCATCATTTGCGCTTTGATACGTGTCAACGTTCGTTGTGAATGTGCACGGCGCTGTATACAAACAAACAAACAGGTTAGTGTTGGAATAAGCGTTATAGGTTCTGGTGCCGCCAGTGATCGGATCTGGCACTGTGACCGGCATATCCTGGTTGGCGAAATAGTTATACGTTCTGCCAGCCAACGACCCCATGCCGCCATCGTTGGTAACGCCGCCCTGGTCCCAGACACTCCACAGAGGCAATATGGTCACAGCGCCCGTTGTGGCCGGTGAAAACGCAAAATTACCAGCCAGAGTTCTTACACTGCCGTCGTCCACCACATAGGCACCGACCTGGCCGTTGTTACCACTGCCCCAGACAGGTGCGATGGTAGTAGACTGTGCATTGGCCCCTGCCGTGGTCAGGGCCCCCAGCACACCCGCAACAACCGCCGCCCGCCGGACCGCCCGTCCGTAGCTGGCACCAGACAACAAATTGCTCCGCGCAGAACGCGCACGAGCAGAAGAAACGCAACCAAATAACATGATGACGGAAACCCTAAATTTACAAGTATTATCAACCCGCTATGGGGTCAGATCGGACGAGAGCAAAAAGACGGGGAGCACTGACGCCCGTGCAGTCATTCCGGCGTTTTGCCGACTCGCAATTTTATGCGAGCCTACGGAGGCCATGATGAATATCGCCGACAAAAGACCCTTCATTCTCGTGAAAGGAAGCGCGTGCTGTGCTGTCAAAAGCCATGTAACGTGACGGCCAAATCCGCTGCGCCGGGATCTCCAAAGCCGAAGCAATTGCGGCCTCCCCTCTCAGCGAGTGAGTATGCAGCGCACGCGCACACGCCAAAGCAGGCAGGCCATGCGCAAGGGCAACTTCCCAGAGAGACCAGCCACACTCACGCAGAGCCGCCTTAATAGTTGCGGGGGGCCAGTCAGTTGGGGCAGCTTTTCGAGAAGTAATGAACATGCCAAATCAACTCCCAATTTGACTTGCCGGACCTTTCGAAAAAAATTCCAACAGTTCAGGCGCCTTCCCATTTTTGTGGGTAGCGGCCCCGCTGACTGATATAGTTTTCCTGCCACGGCATCGAATAACACCCGCGCCTGGTATCGCGGGCAACTGAGATGCTTGCCTAATCCCGTTTCAACATCATCGGGCCACCCTCATGAAAGTGCACATACCCTCCAAAAAACGCAACTCACAAAACCACAAACGCTCACTCAAATGTAAGAATGCACACTTGCGGTCTATATGTCAACGCCATTCATGGCCTTCGATAGGAAATATGGATACGTTTGTGTCTTTTTTCTTGCATTGCCACAAAAAGTTATGAAAAAATGCCCACCCCTACCAAAAAGACGCCAAAAGCCAATATCTATAGCGCAAAAGGCAACGATTGTTGCGATCCACCACTGGAGAGCGAATTGCAGAGTCGTGCGGATCGCCTGCGGCTGGCCGTGCGCCGTGCAGGTGGGAACAAGGTTGTTTGTGAACGCCTTGGTTTACCGCTGGCCTCGCTTCAAAACTATATGAATGGTCGCGATATGCGCGCCACAACCGTCATCAAACTGGCCGATACCTGTGGCGTGGATCGCGGATGGCTCCTCGACGGCAGAAACGCGGAAGCAGCCGACGCCTCCCCTTCTACGCAGACGATCAGGATGCAGTCCGACCTGGATGCCGAACGGCTGCGCCAGGCAGCGGCCATGGTACTTGCGGTGCAGAAAACCCGCAACGCACCCCAGTCGCCCGAGGTTTTTTCGAAAATGCTCTCGTTCACCTACGATAACCTGCAGGAAGCCGCTGAACAGCCGGATCGTGCAGTCGATATCATGGCCGAACTCATGACTAAGCTTATCCTCGACAACGAGGACTTGCGCGACCCGCCTGTTCCGTTGCCGTAAAATCGACGACACACAACGTTCCGGACAAAAATAAAACCACAAATATTGTCTTTTATGACTGATTGCGGTAATCTCAACATGAGAGATGCCGCTGTCGGAAGATGTCCGCTATTGAGGTAATTATTCCTCCCTTCCTTGTATAGATGACAAATAGGCCGCAATCTCCAAAAACTAATCATTTCACTGCGAGTCAGATTTAAAAATACAATATCAACCCATTTTTTCCCATTATATGGATTGCATTGCATCCATATTAACTAAAGTAAAATTTCACACGACTTTCTACTAATTGAACTATGCTGATACCGCCTTTCCTGCTGTATATCTTGGCCATGTCGCGGTTTGTTCTCCAAACGGGTCAGGATAGAAGCGTCGGTGCTTATGCCGTAAAGCGCTTGCCGCAAAATCAGCTTGCTTACGAGCAGTTGAAATCTGCGATCATTACCTTGCGATTGCCGCCTGGCTCCTATCTGAACGAAACCGCCATCTGCATCGAGCTTGGGTTAAGCCGCACGCCCGTTCATCACGCCCTGCATCGCCTGATGCACGAGGGGCTGGTCAGCATCGTGCCGCGTAAGGGCGTTCTGGTGCAGCCCCTGTCAATCAACGATTTTCTGGAATTGATGGTGGTCCGGCGTCTGAATGACCCTGTATCTGCATCGCTGGCGGCAGAACGCATCACTCCGGCCGAGCTTCAGCAGCTCAACGTCATCATCGCCAACATTCACGAAGCCAAGCGCAATGATGTCGCCAGCCTGATTACCCTGGACCGGCGTTTCCACGCGATCATAACCGATGCCACGCGCAATCGGGTTCTGGTGCAGTTGCTCGACAGTGTGCACGACCGCTCGGCGCGGTTCTGGGCGATGGCTCTGGCTTCAGGTTCCTGGGTTGATGAGATCCTGCAGGAATACAGCGTCATCACAGAACAGCTTCACCGGCACGACGCCCGGGGTGCAATGGCAGCCATGGAAGCGCACATTGACTCTTTCTCGCGCACGCTGTCGACTCTGGCGGAACACGGCTGAGGTCACCCCGCCCGGGCAACCGCCCGCCGCGCCATCACACCAATCAGATGCGCACGATATTCGGCACTGGCATGAATGTCGCCGTTCAGGCCGTCGGCCGGAGTCGCTATCCCGTCCAAAGCCGCAGCCGACCACGATTTCCCGAGCGCAGCTTCCATCGCAGTATGCCGGAACACACCATCCTGCCCGGCACCGGTAACGGCCACGCGCACCCCCTGCCCTCCCTTGGCGACGAAGACGCCGACCATGGCATAGCGTGATGCCGGGTTCGGGAATTTTGCGTAGGCAGCTTTTTCAGGCACCGGGAATTCAACGGCCAGAATGATCTCGTCCTGCGACAGGGCCGTGGTGAACATGCCCTGGAAATATTCATCGGCCGCAATGCGTCGCTTGCTGGTCACAACCGTCGCCCCCAACGCCAGCACGGCCGAGGGGTAGCACGCCGACGGATCGTTATTCGCCAGCGAACCGCCAATCGTGCCGCGGTGACGCACCTGCTCGTCCCCGATCTGCGCTGCCAGATCGGCCAGTGCCGGAATGGCCGAGCGCACGCCGGTGTTGCGCGCCACTTCGGCATGTGTGGTCATCGCGCCGATGGTCAGCGTACCGCCCACATGTTTGATCCCATCCAGATCCGGCACTCCAGCAAGGTCGAGCAACTGCGACGGCTTGTTGAGGCGCTGTTTCAGAACGGGCAGCAATGTCATGCCGCCAGCGATCAACTTGGCCTCGGCATCGCTGGCCAGCACTTTAGCGGCATCGGTCACGTTCGTAACTTTGGCGTATGTGAAGTCGTACATGGTGTTCCTCCGTTACGCCGCTGCCTGCGGACGCTTGCTCTGTATAATCTGCCAGATCTTCTGCGGCGAGGCTGGCATGTCCACATGCCGCACGCCATAGTCACGCAACGCATCCACCACCGCGCCGATAATCGCGGGCGGCGAGCCGATGGCCCCTACCTCGCCGCAGCCTTTGGCGCCCAGCGGGTTGTGCGTGCACATCGTGCTTTCCGTGCCGACCTGGATGTTCGGCAGATCGTCGGCGCGTGGCATGGTATAGTCCATCATCGAGCCGCTGAGGAGCTGGCCGTGTTCGTCATACACAGCCAGCTCTAGCAGAGCCTGCCCTATGCCCTGCGCAACGCCACCCTGGATCTGCCCCTCGACGATCATCGGGTTCACCACACGGCCCACATCGTCCACCGCGACGAAATTCACCACGCGGGTGACGCCGGTATCGCGGTCGATCTCGACCTCGGCCACGTGGCAGCCGCCGGGATAAGTGAAGTTCTTCGGGTCGTAGAACGCCGTTTCCTCGAGCCCCGGTTCCAGTTCCTCGATCGGGTAGTTGTGCGGCACGTAAGCCGCCAGCGCGACGTCGCCCAGCGTACGGGACTTGTCGGTCCCGGCAACGGTGAATTTGCCGTCCTTGAATTCGATGTCCTCAACCGCGGCTTCCATCAGATGCCCGGCGATGCGCTTGGCCTTGGTGATGATCTTATCCATCGCCTTCACCATCGCGGAGCCACCCACGGCGAGCGAGCGAGATCCATACGTGCCCATGCCGAACGGAATCCGCGCTGTGTCGCCGTGCACGATATCGACCTGCGCGAACGGTACGCCGAGCTGTTCGGTCACCAGCTGGGCGAACGTCGTCTCGTGCCCCTGCCCGTGGCTGTGCGTGCCGGTAAATACGCTGACGCTGCCGGTGGGATGCACGCGGATATTCGCCACTTCATACAAGCCAGCCCGCGCACCCAGGCTGCCCGCCAGCGCCGATGGCGCAATGCCGCACGCCTCCAGATAGGTCGATATACCAATCCCGCGCAGTTTGCCTTTCGCCAGTGCGGCGCTGCGCCGAGCCTCGAACCCCGCCCAGTCAGCGACCTGCATCGCCTGTTCCAGCGTGCTGATGTAATTGCCGCTGTCATACTGCAACGCGACCGGTGTCTGATACGGGAACGCATCCGGCGGAATAAAGTTCAGCCGACGCACCGCCACCCGGTCGAGCTTCAGGTCATACGCCACGGCATCGACCAGACGCTCAAGCAGGAACGCAGCCTCGGGGCGGCCCGCGCCGCGATACGCATCGACCGGCACGGTGTGGGTGAAGACGGCCTTCACCTCGGCGTAAATCGCTGGTGTCGTGTACACACCGGCCAGCAGCGTTGCATACAGATAGGTTGGGATTGCCGGCGCAAATGTCGACAGATACGCGCCCATATTCGCCAGCGTGCTGACCCGCAGCGCGAGGAATTTTCCATTCCCATCCACCGCCATTTCGGCCGTCGATACATGATCGCGCCCGTGTGCGTCGGACATGAAGGATTCGGTGCGCTCGGCCGTCCACTTCACCGGGCGGCCCACCTTGGCCGAGGCCCAGGTGACGATCGCTTCTTCCGCATAGTGATAGATCTTCGAGCCGAAACCACCGCCAACATCGGGCGCCACCACGCGCAATTTGTGTTCGGGGATGTGCAGCACAAAGGCGCCCATCAGCATGCGGATCACGTGCGGATTCTGGCTGGTTGTGTACAGCGTGTAATCGCCGGTGCCGGGGTCGAAATCGCCCAGCGCAGCGCGTGGTTCCATGGCGTTCGGGATCAGCCGGTTATTGCCGAGATCCAACCGCACCACATGCTCGGCGCGACTGAAGATGTTATCGACCACCGCCTTGTCGCCGATATGCCAGTCGTAACACAGATTGCCGGAAACGCTTTCGTGCACGCGGGGCGCATCGGCGGCCAACGCGTCTTTCACGGCGCTGACGGATGGCAGATCGGCAAATTCCACCCCAATCAGTTCGGCGGCATCTTTCGCGGCCTGTTTGTTCTCGGCGATCACCACCGCGATCGGGTCGCCCACATGGCGCACAACGCCATCGGCCAGAACCGGATGCGCAGGCTCGGCCATCGGTGATCCGTCCTTACTGTGCACCTGCCAGCCGCATGGCAACCCGCCGACGTTATCCTTCGCCATGTCGGCATTGGTGAACACCGCCACCACGCCCGGCGCCGCCGCTGCTGCCTGTGTGTCGATCGAGGTGATCCGCGCATGCGGCCGATCGCTGCGGCGGATATACGCATAGAGCTGGTGCGGGCGGTTGATGTCATCCGTATAATTGCCGCGCCCGGTTAAAAACCGCTGATCTTCCTTGCGCTTCGGTGAAGCACCGATCCCTTCGAACGTCATGACAATCCCCCTTGCCTGCCCTGGGGTCCGTTGGTCGGACTCTGCGTTCAGGGCATTGGTTTAAGTCAGAGCATTATTCGGCTGCCTGTCCATGCATCAGCGGCCATGCAGCAGCGACAGCCTTCACGATGTTATGATAGCCAGTGCAACGGCAGAGGTTCCCCTCCAGCCCTTCGCGGATCTGTGTTTCGTTCAGACCTTCGGGATGGTTCTTCACCAGATCCACCGCCGACATTACCATGCCCGGCGTGCAGAATCCGCATTGCAGCGCATGATGCTCGCGGAACATTTCCTGCATCGGGTGCAGAGTGCCATCTGCCGCGGCCAAACCTTCGATGGTGACGACCTGCGCGCCATCAGCCTGCAGTGCCAGCATCGAGCATGACTTCACCGACGTGCCGTTCACATGCACGACGCACGCGCCGCACTGGCTGGTGTCGCAGCCAACATGCGTGCCGGTCAGCCCGATCTTCTCGCGCAGCAATTCGACCAGAAGAGTCCGGCCTTCGACCTCTACAGTGTGCGGCTTCCCGTTCACCGTCAGTGTGACCTGCGGCATTGCGCCCCCCTCTCGTGGTTACATCAGGCGGCCTTGCCGTGCCGCCAGTAGAACGAGTTTGGGCGGCACTGCCCCGAATGGTCAAGCGCCCAGCTTCGGCAGTGCATCCAGATGGCAGGCGATCTGATGGCCGTCTCCAACCTGCCGTAGAACAGGCTCCTCCTGCCGACAGCGGGCGAACACCAGCGGACAGCGCGTATGAAACCGGCACCCCTTGGGCGGATTGACGGGTGACGGCACATCCCCCTTCAGCATCACGCGCTGGCGCTTCACCATCGGGTCCGGCACCGGCACGGCCGACAGCAGTGCCGCCGTATATGGATGGCGCGGTGCCGAGAACAGTGTCTGGCGATCGGCGATTTCCATCACCTTGCCCAGATACATCACCATCACGCGATGCGTGAGATGCTCGACAATCGCCAGATCGTGCGAGATGAACAGCAAGGCCAGTCCAAGTTCGTCCTGCAGGTCGGACAGCAGATTGACGATCTGCGCCTTGACCGACACATCCAGCGCCGACACTGCCTCGTCGCAGATAATCAGATCCGGGCCGGTCGCCAGCGCGCGCGCAATGCCGATACGCTGGCGCTGCCCGCCCGAGAATTCATGCGGCAGGCGCGTCATCGCGTCGCGCGGCAGACGCACGGTGTCCATCAATGTGGCGACCCGGTCATCCAGTTCCGCCCGCGATGCGGCGAGGCCGAAATTGGTGATCGGTTCGGCCAGAATCTCGCGCACCCGCATACGCGGATTCAACGACGAGAATGGGTCCTGAAACACCACCTGCATATGCTGGCGCAGCTTGCGCATCTGGCCCGCAGGCATGTTGTCGATGCGCTGGCCATTCAGATGCACCTCGCCGCTGGTGGGGTCGGTCAGGCGCAGGATGGTCTTGCCGACAGTGGACTTTCCACACCCCGACTCCCCCACCACCGACAGCGTTTCACCGCGATGCAGATCGAAGCTCACACCATCCAGCGCATAGACATGCCCGCTGACACCGCCGAAAAAACCGGCATGGATGGGGTAGTGCTTCTTCAGGTCCATTACCCGCAGCAATGGTTGAGTGTTCATACTGGTATGCTCCGCGCGGCGTAATGGCAGGCGGCCCAGTGACTTGGGGCTTTCTCGTCAATAGCGGGCATGATCCGGCGACAGACATCCGTGGCCAGAGGACACCGCCCCGCAAATGCACACCCCACCATCGGGGCACGCAGATCCGGAACCAGTCCCGGAATTTCCGCCAGCTTCGCGCGACCTGCCCCATGCAGAGACGAACCGAGCTTCGGGACCGCCCCTAGCAAACCTTGCGTATACGGATGACGCGGGCGCTGAAACAGATCCTTCACCGACGCTTCCTCGACCTTGCGTCCGGCATACATCACCACCACACGCTCGGCTGTTTCGGCCACTACGCCCAGATCGTGCGTGATGAGCATGATCGCCGCGCCAACGCGCTGCTTCAGCCCCGCCATCAGGTCGAGGATCTGCGCCTGAATGGTGACGTCCAGCGCCGTGGTGGGTTCGTCCGCGATCAACAGTTTCGGGTTACATGCCAGCGCAATGGCAATCATCACACGCTGGCGCATCCCGCCGGAAAACTGGTGCGGGTATTCCCGCATCCGCCGATGCGGTTCGGAAATACCAACCAGATCGAGCATCTCGGCCGCGCGCTCGGCGGCGGCGCGAGCCGACATGTTCTGGTGCAAACGCAGCGTCTCGCCGATTTGCCGACCGACCGTCATCACCGGGTTCAGCGACGTCATCGGTTCCTTGAAGATCATGCTGATCTCGTTGCCGCGAATATGCCGCATCTCGGCATCTGACAGGTCGAGCAGGTTGCGTCCGTTGAAGCGGATCTGCCCCGCAATCTTGCCGGGCGGTTCCTGAATTAGCCGCAGGATCGACAGCGACGTGACCGATTTTCCACAACCCGACTCCCCCACGATCGCCAGGGTTTCACCGGCGTCGATATGGAACGAGACACCGTTCACAGCACGCGCAACGCCGCTGGGAGTTGCGAAATGCGTCTGCAGATTTTCGACTTCGAGCAATGCCATGGTTTAAATCCGCTTCGCCAGTCGGGGGTCGAGCGCATCACGCAAACCATCCCCAAGCAGATTGACCGCCAGCACCGTGAGTGAGAGAAAAATGCACGGGAACAAAACCATGTAAGGCTTCACCTGCCACAAATCACGCCCATCGGCGACGATGTTCCCCCAGGACGGAATGGTGGGCGGTGTTCCTGCGCCGATGAACGACAGAATGCTTTCCACAACCATCGCCGAGGCACAGATGAATGTTGCCTGCACAGCCAATGGCGCCAGCGTATTCGGCAGAATGTGTCTGACCAGAATCTGGGGCGTGCGCGTTCCTGCGGCAACCGCGGCTTCCACAAAGGCCTGTTCACGCAACCCGAGCACAATCCCGCGCACCAGCCGTGCCACACGCGGCACCTCGACGATGGTGATCGCCAGAATCACGTTCCCGACAGAACCGCGTGTCAGCGCCATCAGCGCGATCGCCAACAGGATCCCCGGGATCGACATCAACCCGTCCATCATCCGCATGAGGATCCCATCGACCCGGCGCATATACCCGGCCACCAGCCCGACCATCAGCCCCAGCACGGACGACGCAATCGCCACCACTACACCAACAACCAGCGAGATACGCGCGCCATACAGAACGCGTGAATACAGATCCCGCCCCAGCCGGTCTGTGCCAAACCAGTGAAGCTCCGACGGCGCGCGCATGCGCCGGGTCACCGCATTGGCTGTCGGGTCTACCGTTCCAAGATACGGCGCGAACACCGCCATCAGCACGATCAGAAAAAACAGCCCGCCACCCGCGGCGATTGCCGGATTGCGAACAACGAATCCCATGACCCTTCCGCGCTTTTTCGGCGGAGGCAAAATATCGGGCAACGGCGTTGCGCCATAGATATCCGGCTGGGGCACGATTGTGTTCAATACCGGATCCTCGGGTCGAAGACTGTGTAGAGAATGTCGACAATCAGATTGACCAGCACATACGCAAAGCTGAGCAACAGCACGACGCCCTGAATAACCGGATAGTCGCGCCGCAGGATTGCATCCACCGTCAGCGTTCCGAGGCCGGGGATCGAGAACACACGCTCCGTCACCACCGCACCGCCGATCAGCAGCGCCACCCCGACGCCGACCACCGTTACGATCGGCACCGCCGAATTCCGCAGCGCGTGCGCGAACAGCATCTTATACTGCGACAGCCCCTTGGCGCGCGCCGTGCGGATATAATCCTGCGACAGAACCTCGATCATCGTCGCGCGGGTGATGCGTGCGATCAGCGCGATATACACACCGCCCAGCACAAGAACCGGCAAAACCAGATTCCGCAGGAACGGCCAAAACCCCTGGCTGATCGGCGTATATCCCTGCACGGGCAACCACCCAAGCTGCAGTGAGAAAACATAGGTGAGCAGATAGCCAACCACAAAAACCGGCAACGAAAACCCAAGCACCGCGAACATCATGACCAGACGATCGACCAGCGTTCCCTGCTTCCAGGCTGCCATCACGCCCATCGGGATCGCGATCGGGATCGAGAAGAACAACGTCGCAAGGCACAGGGACAATGTCGGTTCGATCCGCTGCGAAATCATCGTGGTGACGGACTGGTTGGTATAGACCGACACCCCAAGATCCAGATTCACAACATCCCACAGCCACGTCCCGAACCGCACCAGATAGGGCTGGTTCAGTCCGAGCGATTCACGAATGCGTTCAACATCAGCGGGCGATGCCTGATCCCCCGCGATGATCGCCGCCGGGTCTCCCGACAGATAAAGAAGGCTGAAGACGAACAGCGCCACAAACAGCATAACCGGAATCGTGGACAGTATACGCCTGACAATATAGGCGAGCATCCCTTCCGTCTTACCTCCACCCTGATTGTGACACCGTCATTCTTTTCTGACGTTATAGAACATGATTGGGCCACCACGTAAAACGCCCCTGATGTTCTTGCGATAACCGGTCGGCTGAAAATACTGTCCGAGCGGGATATAGGGCACGTCCTGCCAGACCTGCATCTGGATATCGTCACAGATTTTTTTCTGTGCAGATTCGTCCGGCGCTTCGAACCAGGCATCGCGCAATTCCTCGAGCCGCGGCGCGGTCGGCCAGCCGATCCACGCCCGCTCGCCATTGCCGCGTATGTTGAGATGCCCCGCCGGATTGAGCATATCCACCGCATTCCACGATGTGCAGAACGCGCTCCAACCGCCCTTGTCGACTGGTTCCTTGCTGTTGCGCCGCTGCACGACGGTGCCCCAGTCGGTCGCTGCATAATCGACGTTCAAACCAATGCGCTGAAACAGATCGTATGTTACTTCGCCCAATGGTTTCAGGACCGGAAAATCCGTCGATCCCATCAGCACGATTTTCTCACCCCGATACCCGGAACGTTCAAGCTGACGCTTGGCTTCGTCGACGCTGCGCGGACCGGTCAGCACATCCATCCCGGCGCCCGACGCCATCGGCGTGTTTGGCGCGAATACACCAACGCCATTGCGCCACAAGGATTCATCGTTGCCCATCAGCGCCATCATGTAATCCTCCTGCACAACGGCAGGAAGAATGGCGCGTCTGATAGCGGCGCTATTGAACGGCGGCTGCAGGCAGTTGAAGCGGATCGTCGAAATCAGGCCGAGCGGATCGTTCTGGTCGATCACGATGTTCCGGTCGCGCTGCAGGCTTGGCAGCAGATCAGCCAGCGGCTGTTCCCACCAGTCCATCTCTCCGTTCACCAACGCAGCGGCACTTGTCGCACTGTCCGAGATAACGTTCCATTCAACCCGATCCACATGGACGACCTTGCCACCAGCCATCAGGCTGGCGTGCTCCTGCCGCGGGACGTAACCGTCGAAGCGTGTGTAAACAATGCGGCTGCCCGAGACGAATTCATCTGCCTTGAACTGGAACGGCCCGCTGCCGATCATCTGTTCGATGGTCAGCGGCTTGGTTGCCTCGGTCCTGGCGATTCGTTCGGGCATCATGAAGGCAATCGGCGTGGCGAATTTTCCGAGTGCATACGGCAACATAGGGAATGGTTTGGCAAGCCGCCATTCAAACTGGCGATCATCCAGCGCCCTCAGCCCGTCCGGCGCCGAGTATTCAACCAGACGCTGGCCCATTGCATCGCGCTCGGACCAACGCTTGATCGAGGCGACGCAATCCGCAGACCGCACGGCAGAACCATCGTGCCACTTAAGCCCTTCGCGCAGCTTGAACGACCAGACAAGGCCATCGGCAGATACGCCATAGGTTTCCAGCATCTGCGGGTGCGACTGGAATTTCTCGTCCACGCCGAACAGCGTATCCCAGATCATCAGACCGTGATGGCGCGTGACATAGGCCGTGGTCACAATCGGATCGAGCACCGCCAGATTGGCCTGCACGATGAATTTAATCACGCGCTGGTTCTGTGCCAGCGACAGGCGCGGAGCTGCCAGAGCTGCAGTTGAAGCTGCCAGAAAAGTGCGACGCCGCATTATTGTTCCCCTTGTCTGCGCTCTGGACCGCCGGGCTGTTCCATCAGATGGATCACACTCCCCGGATACCGATCTTCACCTGTAAAAACACGAAAGAAAAGCCAGAAAGATTACCTATTTTTCTTTTCTTGTGCACGTTCCATGCGCAGACTGGCTGCGAAAACAGGTGACCAGACCTCATGGAACATCTCACCGGGATACTTGCGGGTCGTCTCTCCCGATATCTGAATCAGGACACCAGCCGCATCGTCGGAGAGTTCGGTCGCTTCGGGGCGGTCGGCACGCTTGGCTTCATCGTCGACACGGCCACTGTATACGGCCTGCGCGCGATGATGGGGCTGTATGCGGCTGGTATCGCAGCATATATGGTCGCCGCGACCGTCACCTGGGCCGCCAACCGGCACTGGACATTTCGCGACGCACACAAGGCACCAGCCCACCGACAATGGGTGCAGTTCCTGTCGGTCAACCTGATCGGGTTCATCGTGAATCGCGGTGTTTACAGCGCACTCATATGGAGAACTCAGATCTGCGAAACATACCCTATTATCGCGATTGCAGCCGGGGCACTGGCTGGTATGATTCTTAACTACAGACTTTCACGATCACTCGTTTTCAGAAGGTCCTGAGATGACGCACCAGCGCCCCATGGCCACCTGACGCATATGCAAACGGACAAGGTCAACACAGCCCCACAGGCCAGTTTTCCTTCCCCGAGCCATGAATTTCAACAGCATCATCGCGTAGTTGGTGAGTTTCCAAACCGGAAAGCAGCGCCCGAGATTTCGTATGCAGGCATCATATGCGCGGCAGTGATCCTCGATACATGCGCCATCGTCTGTGCAGCGTTACTGGCAATGCCGCTCATCACGCCACTGGCTTCCGCAGAGGTTTTTTTCTATGAAAAAATAGTCCTGCTCACGGCGTTGATCACCGGAATTACCCTGGCCCTGTCTGGATCCTATCAGCCAAGAAAACTTGTTTACTCCGGCATGGCCGTTCCATCGCTTCTGCTGCACACAGTGCTGGCGAGCAGCATTGCAGCCGGAATGGCGTATCTGTTCGGCCATATACACAGCTACAACCTGGCCTGGCACAGCATCTGGGTTCTTCTGTCGCTGCTGTTAATCTCGGGCTTTCGCACCATTCTGTCTCTTGTCGCCCTGCATACGCCGCAGCTTCGCGCCGGGTTGCGCACAGTCATTATCGGCGGCGGGGAAAATGGCGAACGGCTGGCACGTTTCCTGAACAGGAAAAAAGATCACAGCCTGCACTGCATCGGCTATGTCGACGACCGCATCACACGCCAGTCCGCCGGAATGCCCAGCATTCCGTTCCTCGGTCCGATCAGCAACATCTTCAACCTTATCCGCGAGGGGCTGGTCGATCAGGTGATCGTCGCACTTCCATGGTCGGCCGATACCCGCACATTGGAAATTCTGCATCGCCTGTCTGAATACCCCGTGCATGTGCGACTTGCCCCAGACCTGATCTGTTATCACCTGCCTGCACACGTCATGAGCAATGCCACCGGTGTTCCGCTCATGCATCTGCTCGACCGTCCCATTTCCGGCCTGTCGCAGATCGTCAAGCGCGCCGAGGACATCGTGCTGTCGCTTCTGTCTCTGGCGTTTCTTGCCATCCCGATGCTGGCCCTTGCGATTGCCATCCGCATCGACACACCAGGCCCTATCCTGTTCCGTCAGCGCCGGATCGGATTCAACAATCTGGAATTCGAGGTGCTGAAGTTCAGAACCATGCATCATCAATATTCCGAACACAGAATCCGCCATCAGGCTGTTGCCAATGATGCGCGCATCACGCGGGTCGGGTTCTGGTTGCGCCGCCTGTCGCTCGACGAGCTGCCGCAGATTTTCAACGTCCTCCGCGGCGACATGTCGTTCGTCGGCCCTCGCCCGCATGCCCCAGGCACGCAGGCTGCCGGCCGGCCGTTTGAAAACGTGGTTTCACGCTATGCCGCCCGACATCGGGTGAAGCCCGGAATCACCGGGCTTGCACAGGTACGCGGTTATCGCGGCCTGACCGAAACCGAGGACAAGATCATTCGACGCGTCGAATGCGATATCGAATACATCGAAGGATGGTCGCTGCTTCTGGATATGACAATCCTGCTTCGCACAGTCTTCACCGTCCTCCGCATGAAGAACGCATGGTGACCTGATGGACCATATGTCCCCCCGCCTGTACCAAAACCACACAGAGGCAACACCGCAACGCATTGCCGTGCTTGTTCCGTGTTATAATGAACAGATAACTGTCGCCAATGTCGTGCGCGCATTCCGGGCCGCACTGCCCGAGGCAACAGTGTACGTCTACGACAACAACTCCACCGACGACACGGTGCGCGTTGCACAGGAATCCGGCGCCATCGTCCGGACCGAGCGATTGCAAGGCAAAGGTAACGTCGTGCGCCGGATGTTTGCCGATATCGACGCAGACATCTATCTGCTCGTCGACGGAGACGATACCTACGACGCGTCTTCCGCCCCGATGATGGTGCAGATGCTGCAACAGCAGCAGTGCGATATGGTCAACGGCGTGCGCATCACGACCGAGGTCGATGCCTATCGCCGTGGCCATCGCTTTGGCAACTGGCTGCTGACCGGAATCGTCGCCTGGATCTTCGGCAATCGCGTGTCGGACATGCTGTCCGGATACCGTGTTTTCTCGCGCCGCTTTGTAAAGTCTTTCCCCGCGCTGGCCGCAGGGTTCGAGACCGAGACCGAATTCACCATCCATGCGCTTGAACTGAAAATGCCGATCGGAGAGGTGCAGACGAATTACCGTGAACGCCCAACCGGATCATCCTCGAAACTGCGCACCTACACCGATGGGCTGCGCATCCTGCGGACCATCATAACCCTGGTGAAAGAGGAACGGCCGCTGCAGTTCTTCTGTCTGGCGGGAGTCACCCTGTTTTTGCTGGGCTTCGGGATCTCCATCCCGGTCATTCTCGACTATCTGCAGACTGGTCTGGTTCCGCGCCTTCCAACCGCAGTCCTGTCGACCGGACTTGTGCTTCTCTCGTTCCTGTCGTTCGCCTGCGGCTTCATACTCGACACTGTTTCCCGGGGGCGTAAGGAAATGAAGCGACTTGTGTATCTCGGGTTTGCGGGGCCGCCCTTCCGATGAGCACAACACTTCTGGCTGGCCCCAAACAGGCCCCGGCAGGAGGGTATGATACCGATGTTATCATCCTCTCGTTCAACCGCACTGCGGACACCATTGCGGCCATCCACTCTGCCCTGCAGCAGAGCGGCGTTTCCCTGCACATAACAGTTCTGGACCAGGGATCCTCGCCCGAAAATATCGAGGCGCTGCTTCAGTCTTTCCCCGCACATCCGCACGTCACGATCCTGCAGGCAGACCAGAATTACGGCGTCGCCAAGGGCCGCAATATTGCCAGTGCTTTCGGGCATGGGCGCATCATTGTCGCGCTCGATAATGATGCCGAATTCTCAACGCCCGATCATCTTCTGCGCACGCTGCGCATATTCGACCAAACGACAGATCTGGCCGCTGTCGGGTTCCGGATTGTCGTGTACACCACCGGACAGGACGACCTGTCATCCTGGGGATACCCGATCGCGCTTCTGGCAAGATCCGACAGAATTTTCCCAACCACGACATTTGTCGGCGCCGGTCATGCAATTCTGCGCACAGCGTGGGAATCCGTTGGCGGGTACGACCCCGTTCTTTTCTTCTGCTGGGAAGAATATGATTTCAGCCTGCGCGCAATTTCGCACGGCTGGCGTATCGCATATCACGGCGACCTTTCCATCCGCCACAAGGTCGCCCCCGAACAGCGGGTCGCATGGTCCGGAGCGCGCTGGTTCTATTTTGTACGCAACCGGTTGTACATCGGGCGGAAGATCGGCGAGTCACTCCCCGAACGCAGCGCGCGCGCCGCGGCCTATATCGTGAAGGGATTGCGGAACGGTATTTTCCTTCAGACACTCCGCGCCATTCCGGCAACCATGAAGCTTGGTCGGAATATAATTCCGCTGGCACTTTCCAGCGAGAACCTCGACTACATCTACAGGAACGACACCGTGCACCGCGGCACGATCTGGTCACGCATCAGCCGCGAGATACTCGCCCGCCTTCCCGGATCGCGCTGATCCTCTCGCGGATCAGCAAGGCGATGATTTCAGGATCGTCGCGCAGGTAGCGTCGCACCATGCGATGCGGCTCGCTGCACAGCCGGTACAGCCACTCCATGCCAGCCCCCTGCATCCAGCGCGGTGCACGCTTCAGACTGCCCGCCATGAACTCCAACGCAGCACCTATGCAAAGGCCGATACCGGTCCCCCCGGCCTCGCGGATTGCTGTTGCCAGTTTCTCCTGTCGCGGGCTTCCGACGGCCAGAAAAACAATCCGGGCCGGGTGAGCGCAGGCAAAATCAACCGCTTCCCGGAATGCGATTTCATCGTGCTCGAAACCCATCGGAGGATTGTGGTGAAACACGGTTTTCAACGCATACATACGCTGCAGCTGCAAGACATGCTCGGGCGCCATGCCGATGATGGTCACCGCATCGTTCTGTAAACTGCCCTGCTCGAGAACCTCTTTGGTCAGATCGGCGCCGGTCACTACCTGCGGCACACGCAACCCGAAAGCCCGCCCCAGAAAGCAGATCACGCGGCTGTCCAGCAACGTCATCCAGGCCGCATCGTAATGCGGTCGCAGATCCGGATATCGCGACAGCCTTACGACATGGTCGGCATTCGGCGTGACAACCACCGCGAACGGCAGGTCGGATGAACGACGACAAATGGCCGAAACCGCTTCTGCCAGATTGATGTCCCAGAAATCGTGACCAAGCAGACGGACACGCCCCGCCTCGCTCATAATGCCAGCCTCACACGGAAGAAGATCTGATTGCGGTCGAACTCGTCCGCATCCCGTGATGCGAATCTTTCCGTATGCGAGTAGCCGACAAAAAGCCGGACATTCCGGTTCAGAAGATACGCCCCCCCGAGTGTGCCGCTCAGTGATGTCCATGTGCGATCCTGCGAAAGGTAGTTCACGTAATCCGCCCCGACCGATGCATGCAGAATGACATTGCGCAGATACTCGTGATCGACAGCCAGTCTTCCGGTCGTGCGGTTATAACCGCTATCCCCGGGGGTCGAGCCATCTTCCATGACCGAGAACAACACCCCGGTCACCGTCGTCATCGCCGATGGGCGGTAGCTGACGTATCCGTCCGCGGCCACGCCAGTGGCAGTTTTCATGCGACTGTCGTCATACTGACGCAAGCGAACGCCGAGCAGAAAACGATAGTTCCAGATCCCGTCGCTGTCATAGTCGATCCCGGTCATCAGTTCGTACGTCGTGCTGTCGAACGGGATGAACCCGATTGGCTGCGTATTGATATAGTTCGACCTGTAGACACGCCCCGTCAGATTGAGGCTGCGCCCAGGCGCCAGCGCATACCCGACCGTCAGTGCGCCGATGTAAACATCCTTGTCACGATACGCCTGCGACAGCTCGCGCGTATTGAACACAGCGTCATCGTAGCGATAGGAACGGATCGACACCTCCGGCTGCAACAACAACCGATTGAACCGATAGCGCGTCCCCAGATGGGCATTATCCAGCGTATAGCCCACAGGCTCTGAACTGCCCGGATTTCCGGGATCGTCCTGCAATTCGTGCCTGGCTTCGTGACGCGCGCCACCGAAGACGCTCCAGCTTTCCTGAAGCTCGTACGTGCCGGTCGCGCCGATCCCCCAGTTGGTATAACTTTGCGATGACACATCGAGGTAGCGATAATCCGCAATCCCCGAGCGGATACTCACCCGAGCACCCGACCAGTTTCCCTCGGCATTCACGGCGGCTTCGTTGGTCAGAACGACGCTGCCTTCCTTGTTGGAATTGCTGCTGAGAACGTTGTCGTCATAACCGACTTCGCTGTTGAGCGATGGGCGGATCGTCCAGACACCAGCGGTCACTCCCTGTGCGTCGTAGTCGGGTCGCAACCGTGTTGAAACTGTCTCCCCTCGTCGGTCGTGAATATCGTCGGTGCCGATAAAGTCTTTTGCCTGCCCACAGATCGGTGCCGCAAAAGTCACCCAGAGTAGAAATTTGCAAGTATTATTACGCTTCTTGGTTGGCATTTATTTCTGCTGCCTTACAATTTTCTTGCATATTCTTACAGCAGCTCATGACTATGCAAGTCATGATATTAACCGTTACAAAACAAGAACAAATGCGGGCATATTTTTCGCCTAATGGAACGCTTCTGCGTCGCCAGCGTTTAATTGGCAGAAGACAATTTCTGCACTGGACGAAACAGAACGTGGCGCTCCTCTCATCCCATCCACATTCCGATTTTTTGACTGCAAAAAATTTGAACGTGCAGTTGCTTACCTTTCATCAACCAGTTCCCTGCCAACATCACCCCGCTAAGCAGCATGACTCTCGTGCAACACAGAACAGTGATGCAGTCCACACAAAAGGTGACAGATGAACGTTTCTTTTCCAGGCATGGTGCCTTCCCTGCAGGCGAATACATCGCTTGGGCGGGCAATCCGTATCTGCCGCAGCCAGTTCATGACGGTCGGGGCCTTCAGTCTTGTCATCAACCTTTTGCAGCTGACCACCAGCATCTACATGATGCAGGTCTACGACCGCGTTCTGGCTACCAGAAATACGGACACGCTGCTGTATCTAACCGTCATCACGCTGGCGGCACTGGGCCTTATGGCGCTTCTCGAAGCCATGCGCGGGCAGATCATGCAACGCGCCGCCGTGTGGATTGAACACAGCATCGCCCCCGAAGGTTTTGTCCGCGCCATCGAAAGCCAGCTCCGCGGCCGTCCCTATCGGATGGAAGCGCTGCGCGATCTGGCCACATGCCGCGGCTTCATGGGCAGCCCTGCCATGCTGGCGCTCTACGACGTGCCATGGGTACCGATCTATCTTGCCTTCATATTCCTTCTGCATCCGGCGCTTGGATGGGTGGCCGTGGCCGGTGCCGTGACCCTTTTCTGCCTGACGCTGATCAACGAAGCTTCGACATCCAAACTTCTGCGCAAGAACAGTGCCGCTGCACTTGTGGCTCAGCGCAGCAGCGAAAGCATCTCGCGCAACGCCGAAGTGATCGACAGCATGGGCATGATGCCGGCAGCACTGCAGCGCTGGCAGCAGGCATTCCTCAGCACCGGGCCGGACCAGCAGTCGGCCGCCGATCGGGCGGGGATTATCCTTGCCATTACAAAATTCTCGCGCTTCACGGTGCAGGTAGCCATCCTTGGGGTTGGTGCGCTTCTGGTGCTGCAGAATGAAATGACCTCCGGTTCGATGATCGCCGGGTCGATCATCATGGGGCGCGCGCTTGCTCCGGTCGAACAGATGATCAGCGGCTGGAAAAATCTGGTCGGTGCACGGTCTGCCTATCAGCGGGTGAAAGCTTTCCTCGCCGCGCCCCGGCTGCGGCCCGATGGAATTCCCCTGCCGGAACCGACCGGAGTCCTGTCCGTCGAACGGGTGGCTTTTGGTTTTCCCAACCAGAACACCCCCCTCATCAAAGGCGTCACCTTCAATCTAGATGCGGGCGAAAGCCTTGCCATCATCGGCCCTTCGGCGGCTGGCAAGACAACACTGATCCGCCTGCTGTGCGGCACATACGAACCCATGGCGGGCGCCGTCCGGCTGGATGGGGCCAACGTGTTTCACTGGCAGCGTGAAGATTTCGGCCGCCATATCGGGTACCTGCCGCAAGACGTCGAACTGTTCGACGGCACCGTCTTCGACAACATCGCCCGGCTGCAGAAAGCAGATCCGGAACAGGTCTACGCCGCCGCAAAACTGGCCGGCTGCCACGAGATGATCCTCCGCCTGCCCAAAGGCTACGAGACCGAGATCGGCGACGCTGGCGCGTATCTGTCCGGCGGACAGCGGCAGATGATCGGCCTTGCCCGTGCGCTGTTCGGGAACCCGAAGCTTCTGATCCTGGACGAACCCAACAGCAACCTCGACGGTGATGCAGAGTCCGTTCTGGTGCAGACCATGCAGAGCCTGAAAGCCCGCAAGGCGACGGTCATCGTCGTGTCCCACCGGCCGAATCTGCTTCAGGGCGTCGACAAGGTTCTGCTGCTGCGAGACGGCATGATCGAAACCTTCGGCCCGCGTGCAGAAGTCATGAAGCGGTTCATGCAGCCGGTTCACAGCAGCCTGTCGAATGCATCTGATGTGCAACGTATATCCGCCGACAGAAAGGCATCGTCATGAGCGGAAATCTTGTTCTGCGGTCAGAAAGTGCAGGTGCACTTGCTCCGGTATCCGCCTTCTCTCCCTTCGCTGGTGCAGGCGTACATGCGCCAACCAGAAAACCGCCAACCCGCACAGCCATGTGGATCGGCACTGGGGCACTGGTTGTCTTTTTCGGCGGCTTCCTTGCCTGGGCAACGCTTGCACCACTGGCGGAAGCAGCCATCGCGCCGGGCGTCATCAAGGCCGAAGGTTCGCGGCGCAGCATCCAGCATCTTGAAGGCGGCATCGTGCGCGAAATTCTGGTGCGCGATGGGGACCGCGTGACTGCTGGCCAAGTGCTGATGCGCCTCGACGATACGCAGTCCGGCAGCACAACGGAAAGCGCGCGCGCTGCACGCTGGTCGTTGCTGGCACAGGATGCGCGGCTGAGTGCCGAGATCCGTGGGCAGGACAGCATCACCTTCCCGCAGGAGCTTCTGACTGCCGCGAACACAGACCCGCGTGCGGCCGACGCCGTTCAGGGGCAGAAGGTTCTGTTCGAATCCCGCCTGACCAACCTGCGCAGCCAGAGTGCCATCCTGCAAACCCGCATCGATCAGGCGCAGCACCAGATCCACTCCGGTCAGGCGCAGATCGAATCCCTGACGCGCCAGGTCGCCCTGATCCGCGACGAAATGCAGAGCGTGAACGAACTGCTCCGCCTCGGACTTGAACGTCGCCCTCGCCTGCTGGCACTGCAGCGGACGGAAGCGTCGCTGGTTGGTAATCGGAGTGATGCCGAAGCGCAGAACGCCCGCGCCGAAGCACAGGCCGCGGAAGCCCGTGGGCAGGTGCAGCAGCTTGGCTTTCAACGCATTCAGGAATCCTCGCTGGAAATCCGCGATGTGCGCGCAAAGCTGATCGAGACCGAAGAACGTCTGCGTGCTGTGACCGATATCTCGCATCGCCGCGAGATCGTCGCGCCGGAAGATGGCACCATTCTGAACGCCAAGTTCTTCACCGTGGGCGCCGTCCTGCGCCCGGGCGACACGGTGTTCGACCTAACGCCCGCGCGTGACCGGCTGATTGCCGAAGTGAACGTGCAGCCGCACGACATCGACATCGTGCATCTGGGGCAGAACGCCGAAGCCCGGCTGCCCGCCTTCAAGCAGCGCTTAGTGTCCGAAATTCTGGGCGAGGTTATCTTCGTTGCCCCCGACATCACGATCGATGATCGTACCCGGCAATCGTACTATCGGGTTCAGGTCCGCCTGTCGGAACAGGAACTTGCGCGCCTGCCCGCCGGTCTGCATCTGGTCTCGGGCATGCCGGTCGAGGTTCATATCAACGCCGGCCACCGGACATTCATGCAGTATCTGCTGCAGCCGCTGATCGACAGCTTTTCCCGTGCCTTCAAGGAGCAATAATGTCTCAGACAACCATATTTGCTGACGCACTCAGCGAAGGAATCATCGTCAACGGTGTTGCGCGCCTCACCTTCTCGCGCGTCATCGGTGAGAACAAGATCGAACCGGGGGGGCTGGTCGTTATTCCCCTGGCGCAGATCCCGAACATGATCAACTCGCTTGGTATGCTGATGAAGCAGGTGGAGGAAAAATTCAAAGCCGCGCAGAGCAAAGCGGAAAACCACGAGCAGAACGGCGCCGGTACCGGCGATGCCATTCCAAGCTCGTTCAGCTTTACGCATAAAAACTGATGGCAGTACGGCCCATCTTTTCTGCCATTATCTGCACACATGACAGGCCCGAATATCTGCGGGCCTGTCTTGAAGGTTTAAAGCGCCAGACCGCACCGGAAAATTTCGAGGTCCTGGTCGTCGACAGCGCAACACCGGGAGAGAACGCGGCGAAGATCGCTGCGATTACCGCAGCTGTTCCCGGCGCCCGGCTGATACGCCTTGAACAGGCTGGTGTCTCTCTGGCCCGCAATACGGGCGCCAGGGCAGCTTCCACACCATGGGCCGCCTATCTGGATGACGACGCTGTCCCGGAAGAAAGTTGGGCGGCACGTATGGCCGAACGTCTGGCAAACATCCCCGACGATGTGGCCGTGATTGGCGGGCGCATCAAACCTCATTGGGAGGCCAGTTTTCCAAACTGGTGGCCGGAACACTGGGTCGGTGCCTTGACCATCATAGAGGAAGAAACATCCGACTACATTCCCTCTGCCGCCCTGCCGCCACATGTTCAACCGTTTGGCGCCAACATGGCCGTCAGGATCGCACCGCTTCAGCAGGTGGGCGGATTCCCCGAGAGGCTGGGGCGCGTTGGGAAAAACCTTCTCTCGTGCGAGGAGCCTTACGCTGTCCGCAGGCTCGAACTGGCAGGGTTCCGCATCTTCTATGACGGCAACATCTGCGTCCGCCACAGCATTCAGGCGCACAGACTGAGTTCCGAATGGATTCTAAGCCGGGTTCACTGGCAGGGAATATCCGACGCCGCCATGGCACGTCTGCTTGGCAACAGAATCAAGCCAAGGATCAAGGCGCTGTGGATGCTGATGCGCAATTCATATCGCATCCCCTGGCTTTCAATTCCAAGCTCCAGCCACACCCACATATCGCGCCGCTGTTCGGCTACCTATGCGCTCGGGTATCTGCGGGGTGCTTACGCACCCCGGCTATAGAAACCCCGTCGAGGCATCCTTGCGCATGCGGGCAATGTTCGTCTGCATGCGCGAGACGGCCCGGTCCAGAACGACATCGGACGAAAGATACGGCTGCTTATCCGCCAGCTCTCTCAGCGACCTGGCCGCACGTGCGACAAAGCCAAGTCCCGCCACATTAATCAATCGCTTGTAGCGATCCACCATTTCCCCTCGCGCACCGTAACCTCCAGACCTGACACGCAGCCACTCATACGGCGTCGATGGTTTTACAGTGTTCAGGGACAGTGGTATTTCCATCGCCTCGGCCCAGTCGAACCACTTCATCCTGTTCTTCGGGTCAAGCGGCAAAACCGGAATCCACGGCACACGCAAGGCATCCGACACGATGGCTCCGTGCATGGCCTCGCAGATGGTTATGCCACTCGCCAAGATCTCGGCAATCACGTCCATCGGGGGCTTGCGCGGGTCGATCAGATGAATCCCCGCTTCCGTCACCACCCGATCCCACGCACCGCGCTCCAGGCTTTCCCAGTGCGGGATGAACGATACATTCCAGCGCGTTTCCCGTTTGGGCAGCTTCATCTCGCGCACCAGGCTTCCGGAATCCCCGATTCCGTATTCCCGCTCGAGGCCAAGCGTTTCTGCCGTCCGCGGCCCCCGCACGAAATAGATGTTCCACGTATCATCAATGACCGGAGGGCCTGTGTACCCCCCGTATCCAGCCCCACAAACGATCTTTCTGGAATGATCCTTGAAGTGCTCGTTCTCGTACAGAATGGACCCTGTACCTAGAAAGACCGTGTGCCCATTATCGTCGAAGAAATCCGGCAACAGACTTGGCCAGAGCACATCGTTCAGATCGTCGCCAAAATTCGGCACATCACCTTTATACTTGTACAAAAGCATCGTTGAGTTCCCCTTCAGAGGAAGATCTCTCCGCTCTGCGGAGCACCATCACACGTGATAAGAGCCACGGGTAAGCCCCGTTATTCCCGGAAATATCCCCCATACCGCGGGTGATACATCTCGGCATCGGCAAACCCGGATCTGGCGTGCACTTTCGGGTCAACACGCGTCAGCGCGGCGCCCACGATGTGCACCTGTGCGTCCTCCAGCAGCTCGAGCGAGCTTTTGACCACCGAGCGCGGCGTATCGCGCCAGCGCACACACAGCAGCGTTGCATCGGCCATGCGGGCAATGATGCGCGCATCAGCCATGGCGAGGGCCGGCGGAGCATCCATCAGCACAAGATCGTAGCGCTTCTTCAATTCATCCAGCAGCTTTGTCATCGAATCCGACATAAAAAGCCCAAGCGAGTTGATCTGCCCCTCGCCCGCTGGAATGAAATCCATCCCGGTAATCCAGTCCTTGCGGATAATGTCGTCGATCTTCGCGCGCCCGGTCAGATACTCGATGATTCCGGGTGCTGCATCCGCACGCATCAGGCGGCCGAAAGAGGGCTGGCGGATATCGCAATCCAGCACGATCACCTTTTCGCCGTTCATCGCAGCGGACCGCCCCAGAGAAATGGCCGTAATGGTCTTCCCTTCCCCGGGTCGCGCGGCGGTAATCGCCACTGCCTTGGCCGGAGACTGCCCCAGCCACAGCCCGGCCCGCAAGGCGCGCATCGATTCCGCAAACGGAGACAGCGGTTTGCGTGCGGCATATTCCTCGACCGGCATGCGCCCCAGCAGACCTGGCTTTATCTGCGGCACCAGCACGAAGCATGGCAGACCAAGCATGGTGCGAATATCGTCGCTGTTCCTGAACGAGCTGTCGATCAGCTCCATCAGATAGATCACCATCAAACCGAACACGAACCCGGCCAGCACCGACACCATCATGATCAGCGTCGAACGCGGGAAAGACGGAGTCGATGGCGGCGATGCCGGAGAGATTACCCGCGCATCCGGCTTCTCGATCGCGGTCTGCTGCGCCACCTGCTGGCTGCGCACCAGCACGGCCTGCAACAGATTGCGCGCAACATCCGCCTCGCGCTCCAGCGCTTTCAACGGAATTTCGGTTTCGGCATTCCTCTCGATCTGCGACTGCGTGTCGCGGATCGCCTGTTCCAGCGTTGCAACGCGCTGGCGTGCCGCCCGCAGATCGCTGTCGGCAACAGCAACACTCCGCCCGATTTCAGCCCCCAGCGCACCGCTGATCTCGCCCAACTGACCACGTGCACGCAACACGTCCGGGTGATTGGGGCCGAGATTTGCCTGCAGTCGCTGCAGCTCTCCACGCAGCTGCGCTTCCTGGATGCGCAACTGCTGTACCGTGACCGACTGGTTGCCCGTGATCGTCGCACCAGCATTGCGCCCACGCGCCTGGCCGATGCGCGCTTCCGCAAGAGCGAGTTCGTTCCGGGCATTCAGCAGATCGGAATTCAATCGGCTGATCTGTTCAGTCGTCACCGCACCGGTGACCCCCTGCATCAGGCCCGCACCCGCACGATAACGCGCGATCCGTTGATCTGCCTCGGTCACCTCGATACGAAGTTGCGCCAGTCTTGTCTCGAGCCATTCATTGGCGCGACGCACGGCGCTGAACTTCTGTTCAAGCTGGTCGTTCGCGTAGATCTGGGTGATCAGATTCGCGGCTTCCGCGGCTAGATTTCTGTCCTGACTCACGAAGCCGATTTCAAGCACGCGTGAACTGCGAATCACCTGCACGACAATCGAGTCCTGCACCGCATTCACCACCGAACGCCGCACCAGATCATTACCCGGCTGCCATTGCGGCGCCGGCATGATGAATTCGCCAAGGTCGGTCGAAACCTTCATTGCCTTCGTCGCAATGAATGTCTGCATCTGATGCAGAAAACTCATCACGCCGGACTGCGGCACCAGCGTCCAGTTATACTCGTCCCGCTGGTCCAGATGCAGCCGGTCCACCAGACGTTCGGCAATGCCGCGTCCGCGCAAGATCTCGATCTGGCTTGCAAGCACCGCATCGTTTGTCGGGTCGTCGCGCAAAATACTCTGCAGTTCGTTGGCGCGATAATCCTGCGGCTCGAACATCATCGTCGCTTTGGCGGTGTAGCGCGGCGTCACGTTCTGCAGCGACACCCATGCCAGCACGGGCACCAGCAATGCACACAGAACAAGCACCGTCTTCCTGCGCCGGATCATCGACAGCAGTGAATCGAGAGACAGCCCACCGACCTCGAAACTCGACAATGTCGAAGACAGGGCGGGCGATACACGCTTGGTCTGCCCGCCTCGACCAACTTCGTCGAGGTCGCCGGTTCGATTAAGCATGAACGTTCCTTACACTGCGGTTGCCGTCTTGTTACGCAGAAGGGAACATCAGCTTGCACACCCTCGTCAACGCAAACTGCATGCAAGAATAATAATAAACCTGCACGTTGATCGGCAACGCACACATCTCTCCAAACCCAGGCGTTGATTGTCTTTGCGTGTCGTTCAGGCTGGTATATTTTGCCGCACTGCCTGTAGGTTTACCTCACGCCATGCAGGAGCAAGCTTCACATCATGAAGAAAACAAACATCCTCGTCGGTCTTCTGTTAACTTACCTCGCCGCATGCGGCAGCCCTGGATCAAACCTTCCACCCATTCCTGAAAATGCATCGTCCACCTACCGCTTCGGCGCGGGCGATCAGGTGCGTCTGATCACCTTCGATGAACCACGATTGAGTGGTGATTTCCGGGTGACTGATACAGGGTATCTCTCCTTGCCGCTCATCGGTTCAGTACGCGCCGAAGGACGCACACCGGAAGAACTGCAGACGGGAATCGTGCAAGCCATGCGCACCGCAAATCTGTTTCAACGCCCATCGGTCGCGGTCGAGGTGGTGAATTACCGACCCATCTTCGTACTGGGACAGGTGTCGCACCCAGGACAGTTTCCGTATCAACCCGGCATGACGGTGCTGACGGCTGTTGCCGTTGCGGGTGGCTTCACCTATCGCGCTGTTGAAGACACGGTCTCCATCACCCGCAAAGAGGGTGACACCGCACACGAGGGCCGCGCCACGCGTTCGACCACGGTGCTGCCGGGGGACGTCATCAACGTGTTTGAACGCCGGTTCTGACACCCCCGACGAAAGCAGGCGGAGGAAGCGGAAGCCGATCGGTATTCCGCTTCATCGGCTGACCCGCGACCGGCACAGCGGCAGCGCCGGCAAAATGCCGCCCATGCCCCTCTTCTGCTGGCACAGATCATATGCTTATGATCCGGGTCATGACCTTTATACGCACTCTTCTGCCTGTCCTGTTCATCCTCTCCGCGCCGGGCTTTGCGGCCGACTGGAATTCGGTCCACACACCGGTTGCTGGTCCGCCGCGCGCGATCGGTGATTTTGCGGCCGGATGCATGGCGGGCGCCGTGGCTCTGCCCAGCGACGGGCCGGGCTTTCAGGTAATCCGTGCATCGCGCAGCCGCTTCTGGGGGCAGCCGAGCACAATCGCCAACATCCAGACTCTGGGTGCCTTGGTGCAACGCGCTGGTCTGCCGGATATGTATATCGGCGACCTGAGCCAGGCGCGCGGCGGCCCGATGAATGGCGGCCATGCCAGCCATCAGATCGGGCTGGATGCGGACATCTGGTTCGACATGCGTCCCAAGCCGCGCCTGGCCCCGAATGCGCGCGAGAATATCGACGTGCCGTCACTGGTGCGCGCCGATCAGCGTGGGATCAACCCGGCCGTGTTTCAGCCCGCGCATACGCAGCTGCTGCAGATCGCCGCGACGATGCCCGATACGGATCGTATCTTTGTGCACTTCGCCATCAAGCGGCATCTGTGCCAGACCGTCACCGGCGACCGTAGCTGGTTGCGGCGTCTGCGCCCCTGGTGGGGGCATGCATCGCATTTCCATATTCGCTATCGCTGCCCGGCAGGACAGCCGGATTGCCGCGCGCAGGCCCCCATCCCCGCGGGCGATGGCTGCGATGCCAGTCTGCAATGGTGGTTCGATCAGCTCGATGCGCCGCCCGACCCACGTCCCCGTCGCCCGTCGCGCCCGGTTCTGCCAGCGGCGTGTGATGCCATCCTGGCAGCCCCATAAAAAAACAAACGAGGAAACGTCATGGATTTCGCACTCAGCCAGGAACAGGGGGCCGTGCGCGATGCCGTGGCCCGGATCTGCGCACGCTTCGGCGATGATTATTGGCTTGAACACGACCGCAACGGCGGCTTCCCGATAGAGCTGCATCAGGCGCTGGCGCAGGATGGGTGGCTTGGTATCTGCATGCCCGAAGAATTCGGCGGCGCCGGCCTCGGCATTACCGAAGCGGCGATCATGATGCAGGCCATCTCGCAATCCGGCGCCGGGCTGAGCGGTGCATCCGCCGTGCACATGAACATTTTTGGCCTGCAACCGGTTGTGGTGTTCGGCACCAAAGAGCAGCAGGCGCGCATGTTGCCACCACTGATTCAGGGCAAGGAACGCGCCTGCTTCATGGTGACCGAGCCGAACACTGGGCTGGACACCACCAAGCTGAAAACCCGCGCTGAACGCCAAGGCGATCGCTACATCGTGCATGGGCAAAAGGTCTGGATCTCGACCGCGCAGGTGGCCGAGAAAATGCTGCTGATCGCCCGCACCACCCCGCTGGAGCAGGTAAAGAAACCGACCGAAGGGTTATCGCTGTTCTACACCACGCTCGACCGGTCGCGCGTGGAAGTGCGCGAGATCGAGAAGATGGGGCGCAAGGCGGTGGACTCGAACCAGGTGTTCATCGACGGCCTCGAAATCCCCGTCGAGGATCGCATCGGCGAGGAAGGTCGCGGGTTCGAATATCTGCTGCATGGCCTGAACCCCGAACGCATCCTGATTGCATCCGAAGCTGTTGGCCTTGGCTTTGCCGCGCTGAACAAGGCGACGCAATACGCCAAGGAACGCGAAGTCTTCGGCCGCCCGATCGGCAAGAACCAGTCGATCCAGCACCCGCTGGCCGAAAGCTGGATGGAACTGGAAGCCGCCCGTTTAATGGTGATGCAAGCCGCCTGGCATTACGACCAGGACCTGCCCTGCGGCCCGCAAGCCAATGCCGCGAAATACCTGGCCGCCGAAGCCGGCTTCAACGCCTGCCAGCGCGCCGTAATGACGCATGGCGGCTTCGGGTATGCAAAGGAATATCACGTCGAGCGCTACCTGCGCGAAATCATGATCCCCCGCCTCGCCCCCGTCAGCCCACAACTGATCCTGTGCTTCATCGCCGAAAAGGTCCTAGGCCTGCCTAAATCCTACTAACCCGTACAGCGAAAGCCGGTCTGAAAACGTGTTGTGTTGAGTCGTATGATGGTGCTTTCCGAGCACCAGCGCGGAGCGGACATAAGTCCGTGAGCACTGGCGCGCAGGCAAGTGCCGTCAGACGGCCGCCACAACGCGTTTG
>JAVBJV010000061.1:0-31907 GCA_031546815.1 Acetobacteraceae bacterium | reverse complement strand
TGGCCGCAAAGTTTTCGCTGCCCGGCGCAAAGCGGGCAGCAATGGTGGGCAGAGCTTCCGGTGCTGCCGTGGCAATTTCATTGCGTGCGGTGGCCGTCTGGATCTGAAACCGCTCGCCGTTGCGGAACTGCGCAATCGCCGCCGCCGTCATCCCCGCGCCGCGCAGCTGCGCATCGCTGATCGTGTGCAGCGGCGTGCCGGTCAGCGCCACCGCCTGCGCATTCTGTTCGACCAGCGGCTGCAACGCGGCTCGCGCCGATGCCTGACCTTCGCGGGCCAGCGCCCTGCGATGCGCGGCATCCGAACGCATCATGCCCGCCAGCCTGCGCACTTCCTCGGATCGCAGGCCACTGCCCTGTGGCCCCAGTTCGCGGCGCTCCCACGCATCGATCCAGCCGGCGCTGCGCGGCCCGGCATCGTAACCGCCCATCGCCACACTGGCATTCACCCGGTCGCGCGCCGCATCGATCTGCTGCGCCATCTGCACCACGCCCAGCGCCCCCGCACGGGTCGGGTCGGCCGGATACTGCACGCCGTTGAACGTAAATGCCGATCGCGGCCCCAGCGCCACCAGATCGCTCGTGTGGCTGGCCAGTTCCTGTTCCATCGCAGCGCGCGCGTTCGGGTCGCGCACACTGGCACGGCCAAAGCGTTCCAGCGCCGAGATACGTCCATCCAGCGCCAGATTGAACGAGGCCAGCCGCTCTTCCGCCACGCGCCGGTCCTGCTGGGTGCGCGCCTGGCTGACATAGGCCTGCGCCAACGTGTCATAGGCCGTGGCGAACCGCGCGCGCAGCGTATCGGGCAGGCCCTCGATCAACCCGTTGCGATATTCGGCCGCCTTCTGCGCCATGGCGCCGGGGTCGGCTTCGTGATCACGGGCCAGACCATCCAGATAATCACGGGTCTGCATTTCCAGCCGCCGCGCGCCGACCTCGGCCGCACCACGATTGAAGGCGCGCGCCTCGATACTCTCGCCGCGTATATGCGCCGTGGGATCCGCTTCCGCCGCCAGCGCCCCTTCGCGCTGCGCACGGTCGCGCACGCGGTCTTCCTCGTGCGCCCACAGCGTGTTGAGTTTCTGATCGATATCCTGCGCCAGATTGCCCCAGCCGCGCGCCGCTGTGCTTTCGGCCACCGGCAGCAACTGCACGCCGGTGACGGCTGCGGCCTCGCCACGCGGGTCCAGGGCGATGGCGTCGCGCTGCACCCGCATCAGGATTTCCCCGGAATGGAGGCGCCGGAAGCCACGCCCTTGGTTTTTCCGACCTCGGGCGATCCGCCATACAGATTATCGGCCTTCTCGGCCGTAGCGAAAATCCCGGTTGCCAGCCCGAACCAGCCCATGTCACTGGTGGTCTTGGCCGATGACCGGTACTGCGCGGCCTGCATGCGCCGCTGTTCGGTCAGGATCGTGGCGTTGCTGCGCGACAGTTCCAGCTGGCGGTCGGCGTCTTCCTGTGTCGCGATATCGATCGTCTCGGGCGTGCCGCTGTTCAGATCGATCCCTGCCGCCGCATAGCGCGCACTGTTCGACGACAGCGTGGCTATCAGGTTTTCGCGGATCTTGTTGGCGTCCTGCATGCCACGGATCTTTTCCTGCCCGGCGTTGAAATCCTCGAACGCCGCCTTGCTGCGCAGGCCCCTGGCTTCCTGCTGCGCGGAAATCACCTTGCCGACCGCGGACGCCGCCGCCATCGCGATCATCATAATTGGAACTGCCTGCGCCATTGCTACACCCCCACCACGGCCGACAGCGACAGCACGGTCAGCGGCTGCGGCTGCGTCTGGCGGATCGACACCGTGGCCTGGCGCGACCAGCCCAGCAGCCCTTCCACCGACACATCGCCCGTGACGCGCGGCGGCGGCGCATCCAGCGCCAGCCCGTGCGCGAATTCGCGCAGCACCGCCTGCTGCCCGTTCACCGTGAACGGACCGCTGTCCTGCACACGCAGATTGACGCGCGCGATGCGGGCCTGCCGGCCCACCATCGTGCCATCGGGCAGCCGGCCATCGATCGGCAGGCTGTCGAATTCCACGGCAAAACCCAGCCCGGCCTGCGCTGCGGTTTTTGCTGCCACCGCGAACGGCATATACCCGCCTGCCACCACGGCTTCCGGCTGCACGGCCCCATCGGCCACCGCTTGTGCAGTCCAGCCGTTCAGATGCGCCAGCCCTGCCATGCCCGCTTCCGGCATCCCCACGCTGCGGATCACCGACGCATCCAGCAGCGCGGCATCATCCAGCATTTCGATCCGCACCGACCCGCCGCGGTCCACCGCCAGCCACACCGTGCCATCGGCCAGCACCGCCACATCCAGAAACCGCCCCTGGGTTTCCCACAGCGTGAAGGCGGCAATCTCCTGACTGCGCAGGGTCTGCAGCACCGCCATGGTACCATCGGCGTTGACGATCAGCACAAAGTCGCTGTCATCGGCGCGCGCGCCCTTGCGCGCCACGATACGCACCGGATCGCGGATCAGGTGCGGCGCCAGCAGCGACAAGTTCTCCGCCCCGAAAGCCTGCTGCACATCGTCGTACAGAAATTCCCGCAGCGCCGCGCCGCCCTTCTGGATGAACAGCGTGGCGCCATCCACCTCCGCCACCCGGCAATAGCGCTTGATGCCGCGCCGCGTCTGTTCCTCGATCGCCAGATTCTTCGGGGTGATCGGCGGTTGCGCGACAATCGCGTGTTCGGACCCGGCCGTGAAGATCTGCAGCTTGCGGCCCGAGACGATCTGGTGAATGGCGTTGATCTGGTCGGTGTCGATGGTGAAGTAGATCGCCCGGTCATCCAGCCCGGTACCTTCATCCAGATTGAAAAAATCCCCGGCAACCGACGCGATCACCGTGCTGGGCCGGCTGCGCAGCCCGGCCAGATACAGCCGCCCCTGATAGAAGGTCAGGCATTCGGGCCAGCCGCGCACATCCGAAATCACATCTTCATCGCCCGCACCGAAATTATGCTTCGGCACATTGGCAAAGCCAATCGCTGACCAGCTCCAGGCAGCATCCGATCCGTGGCGCACAATGCGGCACGGGCGCACATCGCGATGCGCAACCAGCATCGTGTCGGCGGCCTGCACCCAGTTGAATTCGCGCACTTGCTGCCCGGTCCAGGGCAGCGCTGTCTGTGCGGTCTGCACGCCGTCGCGCAGCACCCGCAGCGTGCCGTGCGTGAACACGCACAGATAGGTCTGCGACACGTTGAACGCGAAATCGGCCAGCCTTACACCCGCCGCGCCATCGGGCAGCGTCAGGATATGGCGGGTGCCCGGACGGCGGCGGAACCCGCCGGTCGGCATCACGATCACGTTGCGCATCCGCCGCCCACCGGCAAAATACTTCGACCAGTCGGTGCGCGATGTCAGGCGCGGATCCACCTCGCCGGTCGTGAAGGTCGCCTGCAATGTGCGCAACCGGGCCATCTATGCCATCCGCGCCGCAATCAGCGGGTAATCGTCGATCACCTGCGCCGGCTGCTGCTGGGCATCGATGCGCCGCGCCACCGCCGCTTCACCGCCTGCCTTCGCCTCGCCCGGCGCCCCCCAGGCGCGGCGGTGCCACAGATCGGCCAGGTTCAGCTGTTCGGTCACCGGCATGGCGAATTCCGCTGCCAGCGCATAGCGCGCCAGCTGGCGCAGATGCGCGGGCCAGGCATCGGGGTCGGACACGCGCTGATAATCGATCCACACATCCGCTACCTGCGCATACAGGCGTTCGCCGAACAGTTCATACTCGGCCAACGGATGCGCCCCCACAGCCGGGCTGGCGAACAGCGCGCGCACGGTCAGCAGATCGGGCGGCAGCGCAAAGGCGTGGCGCCATTCATTCACCGGCGCCTCCGACAATCGCGCCAGCCGCGTCTTGGCCAGCGTGCAGCGCCATGGGTAACTGACCAGCAGCGCATCGCGCGTGCCGGGCCATAGCCGCGCGGCCACCTGTGCGGCCGATGAGCCATCATCGAAACTGCTGATCGGCGCCGCCCCCAGCAGCAGCAGGGCCTCGGCGCAGAGCTGCACATCGGGCGTCATGGCACATCTTCCCCGTGGCGTTCGACCAGGCGGCGGATGCCACGCAGTTCGATCATGATTTCGGTGCGCATACCTTCCAGCGCGCGTTGTGGCGCAAAGGTATCGCGGGTCCAGATCGCCTGCTGGTGCAGCCCTTCCTTCAGCGCCGCCGTCTCGCCGCGACATTCGGCGCGATAGGTCTCCATCAGGCTGAGGGCGCGGTTTTCAATGCTGCGCAGGCGGTTATGCGTCCACACAATCACCCCGGTCAGCATGGTGGCCATCCCCAGCAGCAGTTCCAGCGACAGCGTCAGCATCATCTGCGCCCCCCGCACACGGCACGCGCCCGGGCGCGCAATGCGCCGTAATCGTCCACGAAGCGGCGCAGCACCGCAGACGCCGGCAGCACCGCCAGTTCATCGGCCACCGCGGCCTGGTCCGCCGCGCTGTAGGGCACCACGCGCAGACACACCGGATCAGAAGGCGCCGTCGCGCAGCCGGCGTTCAGCACCATCGGCGCGATAAGCAGCGCCCGCACGATCTGCCGCATCCCGAACCTCCGCATTTCTTTCAGCACGTTCCGCATGTGCGGAATCCCGGCCGGCCTTGCGCGCACCGCCCAGCAGCGCGCCCAGCAGGGCCAGCCCCGCCAGCACGGCGGATGTCAGCATTCCGGCGCGGCTGGTGATCCATGCAAGCGCCGCGGCGATCATGCGCGCCTCCACGGTTTCCAGACCAGCAGCGCCACCACAAGCGCACTGGCCAGAACTGCCAGCGCCACAACGGCCGGCAGATCGCGCAGCACCGCCAGCGCGGGCGTCACCGCGCCGGCCTGTTCGGCGATCATCGCCACCGTACCGGCGCCCAGCACACCGCCCACCGCGCCCGTGCCGGCGCTGACCGGCGCGCGCGACGGCGCGGCCGCGACGTAGGACGACGCCACAAAACCACCGCGCGCCCACAGCCCGGCTTCCGCCGCGCGGCGGTTCACCAGCCCCGGCAGCACCCGCCCAGCCGCACGGTTCCAGCGCGCCAACTCGACGGGCACCGCATCGTAGTCACCGGCATTCAGCCGGCGCAGCAGCGACGAACGGCGGAAGGCCGCCACGCCGACATTGAACGCAAAGCTGACCAACGCGCCGAACTGCCCGTCGTTGAGATCCACCTGTACGGCGGCGTCCACCGCGGCCTCGAACATGCGCAGATCGGCGCGCAGACAGGCATCGGCCTGCGCCTGGGTGATGACATCGCCCGCACGCACGTCGCGCGTGTGGCCGTAGCCGATGGTCCAGACACCCGCCGCACACGGATAGGCCTGTAACCGCAGCCCTTCCCAGCGTTTGATCAGGGCTTCGGCTTCCGCGTTGACGCGGCGGGGCTGGTGCGGGGCGGGCATCGCTGCGGTCATGGCGTCAGTCCGTGTTCGTCACGCCGATTGACGCGGCGTCGGACACGTCCACCGTGGTGGCGGTGCGCGTCAGCACCACGTGCTGCCCGGCCGAAACCACCGCGCCCGCCGCGTTCTTGGTCACCCGCACGATGACATCACCCACCCGCAGCGCATCACGCACCGGCGCGAAGTAATTGGCGGTGTCGATATCGGCCGGCAGATCCTGCGTCTCGTAGCTGAACATCTGCGGGGCGGATCCGGCGCGCGCCTGCCCGCCGATCGGCTGGAAGTTTTTCAGAATAAAGGCCATGGCTTGCTCCTGCTCCTGTGCTTGCGATCAGGCTTCGACGGTGGCGACTTCGATCACCCCGTCCGGATCGATGGCGACCGCCCCGGCGCTGAACACGCCATTGGCCAGCCACGAGGTTTTCTCCGGGATCCAGTCGACCGAGGTGCGTTTCTCCAGCCCCACCGCCAGGCCCAGCGCCTGCTTGTCGTAGGCGAAGTTGGTGCGGGTGGTGCCGGCCAGCGCCAGGCCGCCTTCCTCGCGGTCCTCGATCATCACGAAATTGAAGCCCAGGAAGGTCTTCACCTCGCCATTGGCCAGCGTGCGCACGGCGTTGAAGTCGGCGCTGGTCACCTCGGTCAGGCCCAGCAGCTGTTCCAGGCCGATGGCGGAATGCACGAAGTAGCGATCCTTCTGCGGCACGGCGCGCGCATCCAGCACGCGCTTGGCGGCACGCAGCTTGGCCATGTTCAGCCCGGTATTGGCGCCGCCGATATTCACCCCCACCGGGGCCGCCGGGCTGGCGGCATCGAGCGCATCGAGGATCAGCTGGTCCTCGCGCCGGCCGATAGCGGCGGCGATGTTGGTGGCCAGCGCCGCCTTGTCGTCGATATTGGTTTTCTGCTGGTCGAAAATGTCGGTGTAATCCCCGGCGTTCCAGTCGCTCAGCGTGGCGGTTTCCTCGCCATAGCCCTGGCCCATCGGCACAATGTCGGTCTGGGGGATGCGGCGCGTGGCCATGCCGCGCTTGATGCGGCGGAATTTGACGGTGGCGCCTGTCACACCGGATTTGACCCGCACGGTGGGGCGCAGCACGCCCTGGCCCTGATAGGCGGCCTTCACCTGGGCGTCGAAATCGATAATGGCGGTCTGTGAGAGTCCCTGGCTCATCGGATGCTCCGAACAACAACGAAATGGTGGTTGATCGTGTCCGATAGGCCTTGGCGCATTGGGGTCCGGAACTGTGCCGGATAGGCCCGCGCCGCGGGTCGTGTCACTTCGCCGGATGGCACCCCGGCGCCGGGTAGCAGGACTTGTCCCGCCGCTCAGCCGGTCCGCGACGGCGCGGGTGCGCGCGTGCTGCGGATAGGCGGCACGGCGAGTCTACACGTTGCACGCAGGGCGTTGTCAACGTTGGTTTTTATCACGTGATGGGTGTGGTAGAGGGGGAGAGAACGGCTTCAGTCTGGAAACGAGGATAGGGTGGAATGAGCGGAGAATTGTGGGAACCAGTTCGCTACGTGGCAGCGCTGGGGCCTGTCGCAATCGCGGGAGCCGTTGCCTGGGTGGCCTTCTGGCAATTCCGCGTCGCCAAGGAAAAACTGCGCCATGATCTGTTTGATCGGCGCATGTCTGTTTACCTGGCTTTTTCAAAAGCAATAACCGAGTTTTTATCCATAAAACCGGGGGATTTTCGGATTGCTGGGAGTAAAATTTCCCCAAGTCCCCAAAATGAAAAAACCTTACAGATAATAGAAAAATTAGCTTCAGAAATGGAAAAATCACTCGCCTTAAGTGTGTTTTTATTCAGTGATGAGCTTCATCAAAAAATGAAAACACTCTTCAAAACAACATACATCGAGGCAAACACAATAGATCTTACAAAAACATTTCAGCACCACAAGGATGCCATTGAGTATCAGAAATTTATTGAAAGCACATTTGCTACAATCCAAACCAATCTGCGCAAAAAAGAATTCCGTTTTGATGGTTTTTCTGAATTGTTCGCCCCCTATCTGAAACTTCGCGACTTCACCGCAGCCCCCTGACACACACTCCATGTTGGTGGTGGATTCTGCCATAAACAAACCCGCCCGCTAAAGCATAGCCTCCGTCTCCCGCCAAAACATTGCATCAGCAACGTGGGTTCAACACGTGTTGGATTTATGCATATCGATCATGGTAACATGCCACCGAAGCACAGGTGATTCTCGGCATGTCTGATCTTTTCCCCAAACTTGATTTTGGCGTTCCTGCTTTCGAGCGCATGTACCGCCTGCAAGACAGCCTAGAGAGGCTGCACGCTCCGTACAGGAAACTTGAGAAGTTGTACGCCCCGCTCCGGGGAATTCATGAAAGCGCGGTCGCACCGATCACCAAGATTCATGAAGCTATGTTTGCCCCATTCAGACAGATACAGGAAAACATGGCGCGCCTTGCAAGAATCGCGAGACCTTTTGTCGGCCTGTACCCTGAAACTACAGCCAGCCTCTCCAAGATCCTGCCTGACATCCAAGCATCAGGGAAGCTGGGAAGTTTGGCACAGATCGTGGGGAGCCTTGATCTCGAAAGCGTGCGTCGCATACACGCATCTGCCCCGGGCATCACATCACTGGCACAGGTTATTGAATCGGCCGCATTTCAGAAATCATTTGTCGGCTTCATGCGCCAGGCGGCCAGTTCTTTCGATGTGCCTGCCCCCGCACCAGCATCCCCTGAAGCTACGTCAAAAACCTCGGGCACCTCCCGGTTCGTCACGCGGGGTTATGCAGAATTTTTTGATACACCCTCTACCATTGATGCGTTTCCCCTGCCGCAGGAAGAATGGCTGGACGCACTTTGGGAGCTTTGCCGCAAATACGAGCCCACCGTTACAGACACCTTTTTCATAGTTATGCTGGCCTTAATTTTCAGTTGTGCTTACAACCTGACAAAGCCTGCGGGCCCCGATACTCGACGAGTGAATGCACTGGTTGTGCTGGAACAGGCCCCGACGACCAGTCGTCAAAAAAACCGACCGGCCGCAACCAAATCCCCCGTGGAAGAACAACCGGCAGCGCGCACAAAACGCCGCACATCCCAGCGTCCGCGTCTCTAATTTCTACAGCGTCGACGAGGCCGCGTGCAGGTCCTGCAGGGTCACCATCAGCGTATAGGGTTCCAGCGGCGACGGGTCGAACCCCAGCGCCTGGTAGAACGCCCTTGCGTCGTCGGACAGGGCGTGCACCAGCATGCCGCGAATACCGATCTCGCCCGCCGCCGCCAGCACCCGCAACGCCGCATCGCGGACCAGCGCGCGTCCGATGCCGCGCTTCTGGTAACGCCGGTCGATCGCCAGCCTGGCCAGCACCACCATCGGCACCGGGTCGGGCATGTTGCGGCGTAACCGCCCGGTCGCCACGCTCTGCATCACCGCCCCCGAGGCCAGCGCGTAATACCCCACAACCACATCGTCGTCGCACAATACGAAGCTGCGCGCCGCACCACTCGCCTGGCTGGTCAGCGCACGGCGGCGCAGCCAGTCATCCAGACTGGCCACGCCGGACTCAAACCCCGCCACCACATGCGCCGCCACCAGCGGCACCGGCGCCTGCAGGGTCATTTCACATTCCAGGGCGCTATGGTTTTCATCGTGCGGCGCAGCCGTGCATTGGGCTGTGCCGGCGCATCCAGCCGCGCCAGAAAATCCCGGTATGCATCTGGCCCAGCCATCAGCACCACCTGGTCCAGCACAGCATCCTCGGCGGCGCGGCGTGCAGCGTCCAGCATGAACTCGGTCCGGTTCTTGCCAGCCAGCTCAGCCCCGCGATCAATCAGACCACGCACCGCCGGGGAGATCCGCAGATTCAAGGTGGCCCGCCCGGCTGGCCTGGCTGGCGTCTTACGCATCAGGGTCGTTGGCATGGGTGTTCTCCTCTCCGCGGCAGTATAGCAGTGCGTAACGACATTGTCATTACAAAATACCCGCGCCGCCGGGTAGCTCCCTCACCGTCCCAGCCGCCCGTCGTGTTCCATCCGTTCCAGCACGGCGCGCGCCTTGGCCACCAGCGCGTCGTCCTTTTTCGCATAGCCCTCGCGCATCATCCGCTCGGCATCCGCCTGGGTCATCGCGCCATCGCCCGCCAACCCCTCGACCGGGATCGGCGCGCCGCCGGCCAGTTCGCGCAGCTTGGTCAGCGCGCGCACGCCCTCGGCCGTGGTCACGCTGCGCAGCGCGCCCAGTTCGTCGCGGGTCAGCACACCCCCCCCGGCCAGCCCGTTCAGCCAGGCGCCGGTGTCGCGCACGATGGCGCGGCCATTCGGCCCCAGCTTGCCCAGCTCGGCATCAAAGGCGCGCTTCTCCTCCGCCGCACGCGCCTCGGGCGACAGCGCGGGCGTGCCGCCGCCCAGATCGCCAATCGCTTTCAGCACCGGCGCCAGCATGGTCTGAAACTGCTTCGCGCCAATCCCGGCGGCCGATGCGCCACGGCGCAGCGCGCCCACCACCGGGTCGTCGGCGGGCACATCGTCGACCGCGAAATTCTCCACCTTGGGCAGCACATAGCCGCTTTCATCGGCGGGGGGTTTCGTATCGCCCAGCCGCGCCACCTGGGTGCGCATGTCCTGCCACGACTTGGTCAGCGCCTCGACGCGCGCCGTGCCGCGTTCGGCATCCCAGAACTGTTCGGGCAGATTGTCCGGGCGCGCGGGTTTGGCATCCGCCGCTGGCGTGGCCTCGCCCGCCGCATCGAAAATCCCCGGATCCACCGGCACATCCGCCTGCGCCTGCCCGGCCGGTGCTTCAACCACCGCCGCGGACTGGGTATCGGCTGTCTGTTCCTCGCTCATCGTGTGTTCCCCTGTTCATTGTGCGGCGCGCCGCCTGCGGCGTGCACCATCGCCAGATCGCGCAGGATCTGGTGGTAGATATCCTTCTGCCCTTCGCGGAACGCGACGTGGTCGAATGTCGCGCCGGTGCTGTAACTGGCGGGCATCACCACGCGCTCGTAAAACCGCGCCAGCCAGACGCGCCCGGCCTGCGTGTCGAACACGGCGGCCGTCAGCCGCGCCACGTCCCCGGCCTGCGCCGCCAGCCGGGCGTGCTGGTCGCGCAGCTCGGCCTCGGCGGTATCGTCCCATACGCTCATGTCAGGCGGCTCCTTCCGCGGCCGGGGCCTGTTGCGCCGCACCCTGCGGCAGCACACCGCGGGCCAGCGCGCCGGCCAGTTGCGCCACCACCGGGCTGGTCAGCAGCGCGTTGGTCTGCTGCGCGGTCTGCGTCGCCTGTTCCGCCGCATCTTGCTCTTCCGGTTTCGGCACCAGCGCCGCCGGCACGCCGAACTGCCTGGCCAGCCATGGCCCCAGCTTCTTCTGGTCCAGCGAGTTCTGGATCACCATGCCGCCCATCTGCCCCAGCGAGGCCATCGCGTTGATGAATTCCAGCACCGACTGCGCATCGGCGCGCGACTGCACCAGCGCCAGCGGGCTGGTCGCCACCGCGCGCACGCGATCGGCCACAAACCAGTCCAGCGCGCCGGGCAGTTCGCCGGCATCATCCAGAATGTCGATCAGCCGCAGCACGATCGGCGCCACCGCTTCCGCGTTCAGCCGCCCGAACGCGCCGGTGTCCTGCTGGAACTGGCGGATGCGCGCCGAGACTTCGGTGGCGGTCAGCCCGGCCTGCACCTCGGGCGGCAGCGGGTTGTCGAACAGCATCTGCCGCACGCCGGTCTGCATCTTGTCGATCACCAGCTGGCTGACGTTGAAATTGGTGCCGCTTTCTAGCCGCTTCAGCGTCGCCCCCAACGGTCCGCCATTCGACCCCACCGGAATGATCGCGCCGGGGATCATGCGCACCACCGCGGGGTTGAAAATACCGTCATCGCGCGCCGTCCACACGCCGGCCAGCTCCAGCGAGGCATTCTTCAGCAGCAGCTCCAGCGTCTTGTTCAGCGTCTGCACATCGGGCAGCGCCATCATCAGCGGGCCGCGTCCCCACACCTCGCCGGGGATCTTCAGCCAACGCGTGATGATCCACGGATTGGTGCGCATGCGCCGTTCCACCAGCACGGTGCGGCTGCCCTCGTGCACCACCGCCATCACCCAGTGCCGGGTCGCAACATCGAACACCGTCATCATCTGCAACCGCACCACCGTCTCGGGCGCGTCGCGTTCGCTGCGCAGCACATCGTCGGGAATGGTCCGCGCATCGGGAGAGGCGCGGCGCACGTTGCGCGCCGGCAGATCCTGTTCAAAGAACACACCATCCACCGCACCGTCCGGGCCTTCATCGATCGCCACACGACCAACCGGCACCGCGGTGAACTGGAACAGCGCCTGCCCGGCCCGGCCGCCCAGACGTCCGTTCTGGATCAGCAGGCACGCGGTGCCGGCGGCCAGATCATGCGCCCATTCGTTGATCGCGCTGTCGAACCGGCTGGCCGCCACGTGCTGGAACAACAGCTTGGTGGCATCGTCCAGCATCTGGTCCAGTTCCGGGTCGGGCCGGCTTTCCAGCGCCGGGGCCGGGCGCAGTGCCGCCCAGCGCTGGTCGGGCGGAAACAGCGCCTGCACCAGCCGGTTGGCAAACCGCGATACGCTGGCCACCGCCGTGCTGTCGTAGATGCGCGCCCGCACATTGCCCGCACCACCACTGCCCCCGGCCTGGCTCCAGCTGTCACGCTCGGGCATCGCCAGGCGGTAGCAGGCCTGCATCAGCCCGGCGATCGCATCGCGCCGCCCGCGCGCCTGCTGGGCGCGTTTCAGCAGCGCCTGAACCTGTTCTTCGGTCATGGCGCCGACCCCAGCTTGTCGGACGTCTCGACGCCAAGCTCGTCCTCGGCGATCAGCGCCACACGCCCGCGCCGCGCTGCCTCGCGCGCTTTCTTCATCGCCTCTTCCTGTGCCGCCAGTTCAGCCTCGCGCTTTGCCGCCGCCTCTTCCTGGCGACGCTGCGCATCCAGCATTTCCTGGCTCGGCCCGCTCCCCGCGGCCTTCTTGCCGCCAAACATACCGCCCATGTCACACCCCCAGCTTTGTTCCGGCCTCGTCCTCGCTCACCAGCGCCACGCGGCCACCGCGCGACGCGCGCAGATTGCGCTTGGTGGCTTCCTCGGCTTCGCGTTCCTCACGCTCGCGTTTTTCGAGCGCCCTGGTGGCCGCGTCCTGTTCAGGTTTCTGCTGTTTCCTGATCCCGATCTGGAAATTCTGCCCGCCGCCCGCTTTACCGCCCATTGTCATCCTCCTGTTGCTGTTCCCTTGTTGCGATCTCCACGGCGCCCAGTTGCACCAGACGCCGATGCAGCTGGCGTGGCGTCCACACAAACGGCGCGCGCAGCCCCAGCACGTCCTTCACCGCCTGCACGCAATTGCCGACCACCGGCAGCACGCGCTCCGCCGGACGGGGCAGGACCGGCGCCACCAGCACCCGCGCACCCAGACGCTGCTGCAGCCCGATGGCAAAATGCGTGACATCGATCACGCCCGAACCGACCTCGGTGAAGTCGCTGCGCGGATTGACCAGCACCACGGTGCCGGCCGCACCGGCGCGAAACGCCATCACGTGGCGGAACCCCGGGCTGGTGAACAGCCGCCACCAGCGCCAGCGACTGCCCGGCGCATGACCGGTGAACGCCACCATCCACACGCACGGCACCGCACCGAACATCCCGGCCATCAATGCACCCTCCGTGTGACACCGGACGGGGCCTGCCAGATCATGCGCAGCCAAACCTGCATCACGCGCTGCCGCTCGGCCCCGCTCAGCTCGTCCCACGCCAGCCCGCGCATGATACCGGACGGCACCCCCAGATCTGCATCGCGCCAGTCACGCGCGCGGATCAGATGCCGACCGGTCTGGTCCCACCACCCCCGCGTCCGCGCGATCACCTCGCGCAGACACAACCCGCCGGACAGGAATTGCCCCGCGCGCATCATCACCGCCGCAATGCCGTTCCAGCCATGCCGCCCGGTGCCTGCGGCAGGGTCGCCACCACGCGCGCGGGATCGGCGGCATAGGCACGGCGCACCAGCGTTTCCAGAAACCGCGCCGTCGCCATACCCTGGCGCTGCGCCGCCTGGGCCACCCAGGCGGCATGGCGCGGCTGCAGATGCAGCACATGCTCCACACCGTCCGGAGCCACGCTGTCCGATGCAGGTTCCGGCTCCGGTGCCGCGGCTGGGGCTTCGAACCCTGCTTGCGTCTTTTCGGGCTTTGCCATTCTGTGATGTTCCTTTCGATCAGGGTTGAAAACCGATATCCGCCACATGCATCTGCGTGGCGCGGATCGCCGAGCGGCCCAGCGCCTCGTGATACCCACCGCCGTCCAGCAGCACGTACTGCACCGCGTCCATCACGTGCGACGCGCCGTTCTTGTCCGGCTGATCGGTAAAGCGCCCCGATGGCCCGGCAATGCGGCGATAGCGATATTCCGATGCAAAGCCGCGGATGATCTGCCGGCACGACGGATCGACCAGCAGCGCCGGAATGCGCCCATCGATCACCCGCGTCAGCGGCACGCGCACCGCTTCCAGCCGCGGCAGCAGCGCATTGGTCGGCGCGGGTTGCACCGCAATGCCCGCCCCCCGTGACACGGTCTCGATCCAGCTCGCCTCGCCGGCATCGCGATCCGCGCCATAGGCGGCCGACGGATCGGCAATCGCGCTGGCCGGAATGCCGGGGAAGCGTTCGTCCAGCAATGCGCGCAGCATTGTGGCGAAGCGGTTGGCGCCGGTCACGCCATCGGGCGGCGTCACCAGTTCGGCCAGCAGCCGGCGCTGCCCGTTCGGCATGCGCTGCGCCACCACCCCGGCCGGCGTGCCGCCGGCGTCCAGCCCGATCACCAGCCGCGCACCACCGATGGCGGACAACGCGGTGGGCGAGACATGCAGCAGATCGTTGAACTCCGGGAACACCGGCTTGCCGTCGCGCGAATAGCCGAACTGCGCGTGGATGAAGCGCCGCACCTCCCAGTCCTGCATGCCGCGCATGTTGTCGCGGTAGTAGCCGTCCGGCAGGTTCTGCAGGTTCTCGGCCCGGGGATCGGTGCCGCCCGGCTGGCGGAACAACCGGTAGCCCTCCTTCGCCGTCTCGACGAAATCCGCGTTCACCCAGTTGTCGATATCGGGCGCGTTCAGCGTGCCCCACACGCCACGCCAGGTACAGCCGCCCGCGCGCTTCGACGGGTAACGCCCGGTGCGGCTGAACAGGAAACCGAACCCGGCCGACCCCAGCAGATCCAATTCGTCCACATACGCCCAGGTAACTTCCAGACCGCGCAGCGCCTCCTCGATCACCTGGTCGCCCAGTGCCAGGAACAGCACGGTCAGCTCGACCAGGCCACCATCGGGGTGGCGCAGCTGCAGCACGTGCTCGGCCGGGCCGTCCTTGCCGCCGGTGAACTTGCCGGTGCCCTCGGGGAACCACGACCGCCAGCTGGGCAGCGTGGTGCGCCACAGATCGACATATTTCGACCGGATCACCGCCCCCTTCACACGCCGCACCCCGTCCGGCCCCGGGCGCTGCCAGAACGACACCACCACGCCGCGCCACAACCCGGCGGTGGTCTTCCCGGACCCAATCGGCCCCATGAGGGCAAGGAACTGCTCGCTGGCTTCCAGGAACGCCGCGGCGACCGGCCCCGGCGGAACATACTGCGCCACCCCGTTCATGCCGCGCTCCCCGCACCCTGGGGCGCTGCGGAACGGAAAACCGCTGCCTCCCGAAAACGTTCAAAATTGCCGGGGTGATCCCCGGTCAGAGGGGCAGCCGCGGGTTTCCGGGGGGTGGGGGGAACGGGGGGCCGGGGGGGCTGGCATGGGGGGGCCTTGTGATCCGCAATCACTGGCACGGATACGCGCAATCCCGCCGTCTGCGTGGCGTTGCATGAAACTGTCCAACTGCGCGCTGTCCAACTCATGACGCATCCACCGCGCTAACTGATTGATCGGAAACGATTTCGATAACAGTGCTGCCGCGCGGGTCCACGCCCATCGCACGCGCGCCCTCCGCCGTGACGCCCAGCACGATCGGCAGCACGCTGCCGCCATCGGCCTGGATCGCCATCGGCTGCTTCTGGTGCAGATAGGGCAGCAGCGCCTCGGCGACGCGCAGCCAGCGGTCGAAGGCCTCCAGACGCTCGCAGCCCAGCTCGGCCCGCAGCGCCTCTGGCCCCTGCGTCAGCACCTCGGCCAGCGCCTCCAGCGGCGCCCTGTGGCGGGCCAGCAGGTAATCCACCCATTCCTGGGTGCGCCGGTTCCGCGCCCCCTTGGGCCGCCCGCTGCTGCCCGCCTCGCCCGTTACCGCGTCCGGCAACAGCGCCAACTGCTCCGCCCCCGCCGGCACCTCGGGCGCCGCCCCCAGCACCTCGAGCGCCGCCACCAGCCCGTCCTTTGCCCCCTCAACGGCCATAAACACCCCCGGAATTATTGGGCGGGACGCTTGGGACGTTGCCGGGACGCAACATGTCCCAGATATCTCTATGATATGATTGATATATTTCAGGGTGGGACGCTTGGGACGGTTTCCGCGCGCGCGTAAAGAAACACCCGAGCATACCTATACCTATTGTCAGCATCTTCAATGAGATACTGATCTTATCCACAACCCCTTCCTTACGCGTGCGCGCGCGGCGTCCCAAGCGTCCCAGAGCTGTTTTCACACATGTTTTCAGGTATTTATCCGGGACACGTTGCGTCCCGGCAACGTCCCAAGCGTCCCACCAAATGGCCTGCCTGGGCACGTCAAATGACGCGGCAAGCTCCGCCAGCGTCCGGGCAGAATCATGCACAGCTCGGGATCGGTTCGCAAGATCCATCATTCCCCCAGCTCCCCCAGTGCCCAGTCCAGCGGCACCAGCACCGCCCGCTGTTTCACCCCCCGAAAGCGCACCGGGTTCGGGCTGGAGCGTGCCCCCGGCACCCGCAGCAGCGCCTGTCGCCAGGCCCCTGTGGCACCCGACAATGCCCGCCAATGCGTGTCGCGATACACACCGGCCAGCGCGGTATGCACATTCGCCACCGCCAGCCAGCCCACCTCGCCCAGCCGCTCGACACGCAGCCCATAGCCCGCCAGCACATCCTGCGCGGCCATCTGCTCTTCCTCGCTCGGCAACCCGTTCAGCGCCTGCTGACCGGGTGCGGCGCGCTCGATATGCCGCCCCGCCGCGCGGGCGATCAGCGTGCCGACCGTGCTCTGCTCGCCGCCGCGCCAGGCATTGGCGATGGTGGTGGTCAGATGCGTCAGGCAGCGCTGCCAGTCGGGCATTTCCTCGGCCCGCTCGTGCACCGCATTGGCCACCAGCGGGTCTAGGATCGCCGCGATCTCGTCGCCGCTGGGCGCGGTGTCGTGCAGCAGCACGTCGGCACAGGCCAGCAGCGTACCGAACTGGTCGCCGCCACGCGCGTCATACCCCGCCGCCAGCAGCGCCTCGCGCCAGGTGGTGAAGCGGTCCGGCAGCAGCGGCCACATATCGGCAATCCGGCGCAGCAGACGCCGCCCCAGCGTGCGCAGCAGGTCGGGATTCAGGTGTGGCGGGCGTTGCGACGGATCCAGCGGCTGCAACTGCAGCAGCGCGATGCGCGACCGGTCCTGCGGGCGCATTGGCGGCACCAGAATGCTCGACGCCAGAAAACAGAACCGCGCGATGAAATCGCTGGCCGCATGATCGGCACCGCCGCGCAGGATGGTGCCGCCCGAACTGGCCAGGCGCAGCAATTCGATCACCGCCGTCACGCGCGCGCCCTCGGCCTCGGGTTCCAGCTCGTCCAGCGCCACCGGCAGGCTGGCATAGCCGACCCGCTGGCGGATCCCGGCCGCCGTGGTGTTGGCAACCGACAGGATCCCCTGCCCGTCGCCGAACAGATGTTTCAGCAATTCCTGCAGCGTGGACTTGCCGGTGCCGCGATCGCCGGTCAGCCAGGCGCCCGGCCGCCAGACCAGCGCGCCGCCGACCATCGCCGCGCCCACCCAGCCCAGCAGCAGCAGCGGGTCCAGCGCCGGGCGCGACCACGACCAGGTGCCCAGCATGGCCAGCAGCTCCGCCGCCGGTCCATCATCCCCGCCGGGTTGGGGCGTGGCATCGGGCGCCGGGCGCGCCGCCTCGACCGGATACACCACATCACCGCGCACCGATGGCCGGGTCAGCGCGCCGCGCATCCACAGCCGGTCCCCCAGATGCAGCACCAGATCGCCGTCCGCGCCGCGCCAGGCACCGCGCCCGCGCACCCGTGCATACGGATCCCACACGCCCAGCACGCCGCAGGCGCGCACCAGGTCATCGGCCGCGGCCTCGCTGCGGATGCCGGCGGCGTTGCCCTTGTCATCCAGGCGCGGCCAGTGTTTTTCCAGATAGCCCACATGCGGCGTGAACAGATGCGCCAGCCAGCGCCGGCCAAGCTGCTGCGGCGTGAGGCCCTTCAACTGCCCCAGCGCATCCAGCAGCCAGGCGACATTGCCCTGCACGCCCAGCGGCGTGACCGGACAATCCTCGGGCAGGATGCCGCTGCGCCGGGGTTCTTCGGCCTCGTCCATCCGGCCGCGGAATTTATGCACGTTGGTCATGCCTCGGCCTGCCACCAGTCGTTGAAATCCTTGAAGCCTTCGGGCGGCGTGGTGACGCGCACATGCCGCCCCTGCCGCTGGAAATGCGCAATCGCGGCGTCGCGCGCGCGGCGCGCCTGTTCGTTCTCGCCATCACGGTCGAACACCAGCATCACGCGGCGGATCTGCGCCGGCAGGTCGATCGCCGCCATGTTGCCCAGCGCGACCGCCGCCAGCACGCGCCAGGCGGGCTGGATGCGCGCGATGGTCAGTGCGTCCTCGATCCCCTCGGCAATCGCCACCACGTCATCCTCCGGCGCGTCCGCCAGCGGCTTGCCGCGGGCCCCGCGCCACAGACGGATCGTCCCGCCGCGCCAGTCGCCCAGCGTCAGCTTGGCGTTCTGCACCCGGGCCTTGCCTGTCGATCCATCCGGCCGTTCAGCCAGATAGGTGCGATGCGTGGCGACATGCGCGCCCGCCGCATTGCTGATTGCTGCCAGCATGGCCGGGAAGCGCGTGCCGGTGCCGTAGCGCACGCGGCCATCTTCATCGCGCGCGCAGGTGTGCGGGTGTTCCAGCGCCGGGTGATAGCGCAGCACGCGCGGCACCCGCCCCAGCTCGGCGAAGCGCAGACCCCGCCCGGCCAGATAGGCGGCGACCGGCGTGCCGATCAGCCCGGCCTCGGCCTCGCGCCACAGGCGTTGCGCGGCACGCCGCCTCCGGTCTGTATCGGCCCTGGCATTTGCATCGGCCCGGGCACGGCGCTGCGTGGCCTGCTGCTGCAGCACGCGTGCCCGCGGCGCATCGGACAGGCCCAGAAAACTGCGCGCCCAGCGCAGTGCCGCCGCACGGTCGCCGCCACAGGCAACACGCGCCACCAGATCCAGCGCGTCGCCCGCCTCGCCCGAGGCGAAGTCGCACCAGACGCCCGCCTTGTGGCCATGCAGATGCACGCCGAGCGACTGCCCCGGTTCGCCCGCCAGCGACCCCACGCGCCATTCCGGCCCATGCCGCTTGCCACAGGGCAGCAGTTCCGAGACCAGCGCCGTGACCTGCACCGCCAGCATCGCGGCGATGTCACCGGCTGACGGACCGCTTTGCGTCCGGGCAGGATTTCCCATCACATCACCCCCGCGGGCGGCCGGCGTGCAGCAGATGACGCGCCCACGCCGCGCAGATCTCGGCCAGTGTCAGACAGGCCCCGGCCATGGCGTGCAGCAGCCCCGCCAGCGCGCTGCAGAACCGCCCCCCGATCAACCGCATGCTGTTCCCCCCGCATCACTTCCAGCCGTGCGCGCAGCGCCGCCAGTTGCGCATCCAGCGCCGCCAGATCGGCCGCCAGCGCGGCATCCGACAGGCCCGCCGCTTCCAGCACACACGTCGCCACATGGCGGCAGTGATGCATCAGCCGGATCAGCTGGTCGGCACGCGGCAGACAGGCCTCGGCGCGCCAGTTCTCGACCGCGCGCGGCGTGGCCCCCGCCAGCCGCGCCAGCGCCTTGTTCGGCAGCGCCTCGGCGCGCAGCGCGTCGGCCAGCGCGGCGGCGGTCAGCCCCTCAAACATCGGGGCACCGGGCCACCGGCAGTTGCGGTGCGACGGGTGTAGAAAGGCGGGCATGCGAACCGTCCTGTCCCGGCCCACATGCCCGTCCGCGCGCGCCCGGGTCGCTGTGCAGCGCCCGCACGGGAGTGCCCGCGCGCATAGTCATGCCCCCTGCTGCGGTGCATCGGCCGCGTCCCACAGATCGGGACGCAGTGCGTGGCGCGGCAGCCCGGTGATCCGCGCCACGGCGGGCACGCGCTCCGCCGGGATGCGGCCCTTGCTGCGCCACAGGATGACCGTGGCGTGGTGCACCCCAACCGCCCTGGCCAGCCGCGCCACGCCGCCGCCGGCCGCGATGATGTCGGAAATGGTCATGCTGATATGTTGGTTAAATCAACATTTGCCGTCAATGGTTTTTTGGAAAAACCAGCACATCAAATCAGGAATCTGTCACATTCCGAATCAAATCAATGGATTCCAACTGTGCCCCAGCAGACTTTGGCCGACCGCATCAAGCTCCTCCGCACTGAAGCCCGCGAATTACAGGCCGATACGGCCGCTGTGATCGGGGTTTCCCGCAGCCACCTGGCCAATATCGAGGTTGGCAAGGATGTCCCCGGCCGTGAAATGCTGATCGCGCTGGCGCGTCACTATGGCGTGTCGGTGGACTGGCTGATGACCGGCGAAGGCAACCGCATATCTGCAATGACCGACCGCGAAACCCGCCTGCTGGAAGCCTTCCGCAGGATCCCGCCGGCGGAAGCCGACGCCATGCTGGCGATGATCGAGGCCCGCGCCAGAAGCGCCGGCTGACGCTCAGTCCACCACTTCGGCGCAGCGCGACAGCGCCCATCCCCCGATGGTGTCTTCCTCGATCTGAATGCTGGTGATTGTGTCGTTCTGGTCCGCGGTCAGCATCACGGTGCAGCCCAGATTGATGGCCGAAGGCGGCCTGTAGATTGTATCCGCCGTATAGACCCCATAACCGCCGGTGATCGTGGTGGTCGCCCTGCCGGGCAGGCTGACCGATCCGCGTCCGCCCGACCAGACATATTCGGTCTCACCATTGCTCAATAGCCGCCGTGATGCGGCCCCCCCGTTCTCACGGAAGAATTTACTGACTGATCCACCGATCCAGCGTCGCGCCAGCGCCGCCTCGGTCGATGAAGTTGTTGCACATCCAGCCAGAACACCACTCAACACCCCGGCCACGCCAAGGACCAGCAGAGCCTTTCCCACCTGCATCCTCCCCATTAGTTATTTATCCGGAACTATATCCGCGCTCCCGGTTGACGCATCTTAAAATCGGTTAAACCATACCGAAGATCTGGAGTTCAATACGCTCCTGATAGTAGAAGCCCACAAGCGAATCCATAACTCTGCCAGGAGCGTTCAAGTGCGTGACAAGATTATCGAGGTTCCAGTTAACCGCATTTTTCTATCCCTTGATAACCCCCGGCACGTTCCTCTGAACACTGAAGCGGAAGCAATTGCCTATCTCTGCAAAAATGAAATGATCCACCCTCTGGCAAAGGACATCGTAGAACTAGGCACCAACCCGTTGGAGCTATTCGCCCTCATCCCAACAGGCGACTCTCGGGCAAAACCCAATTATCGTGTAGCGGAAGGCAACCGCCGCATCTGTGCTGTGAAGCTTTTGAATGATCCAGATCTAGCGCCTACCAACCTGCGCAGGGAGTTTGAAAAACTCGCAGATAGCTGGACCGCCATTAGAATGGTTCTAGGCATTGTCTTCAATGATCTGGAAAGCGCCAAACCTTGGCTGCTCCGCATTCACGACGGTCTCCAGGGGGGAATCGGGCGAAAGGCATGGAACGCAGAGCAGAAATCCCGATTCAGCGATGAGGCAAAAAACAAACCCGCCCAGCGCCTGCTCGACTACGCCCAGCGAAAACAGATGATCACCCCTGTAGAACGCACAAGGAAAATATCAACAGCACAGAGATTCTTAACTAACCCAGTGTTTCGCAGCACACTTGGCGTCGAATATCAGAGCGATACAGACACCCTTAGCAAAACGCGGCCTGAGGCTGATTTCGATGCTCTGGTTGGTCAATTCATGCGCGATCTGGCCGCCGGGGAAAAGGTGCATTCCCGTATGAACCGAGCTGAAATCGAGAAATATGCCCACGCCATTGCTGACTCAAGCGGTGCCGGAACAACCCGCTGCGATGCGGAGCCATTAAACTCCCCCCAAATGACCCCCGACAGTAACGAACCCACCACACCCGGCGCTACCCAGCCCGCCGCTCAGCCCAAACCGCCCGTGCGCAGATTGCCTGCAGCTCCCCAGCAAGCATCACAAGTTCAGTATGAAAAAGAGATATTTGATGCTCTGAAAAAATTAGGTAATGAGAAATTACGCCGGCTTTATTATTCGATTTATACACTTGAGTTAGAACACCATACAGTCATCACCGCTGTTGGCGTCTGGTCCTTCTTTGAAACATTGACAGCCTGCGCGGGGCGCACTGACACAACAAGCTTCGACAGTTTCCTCAGCAAGACGAAATTAAAATCTTATGGTCTCCATGATATACGTCCCCTGCAAGAAGCGCTTCAGCGTATTCTTGGTTGCGGAAACACCACAAAACACCACCGCGTCGCAGCAACATTCAATGGCAATCAGCTCAATAACGATATGATCACTCTGAAGCCCGTCATTCTCAAATGCATCGAGGAAGCGCAGAACATCCCCTCATAAAAAAACTGGCCGAGCCTGTGGCGCCTTGCTACAAACCCAAATATCGGCACGGAAAACGAGCAATCGTCATGGCAAGAGCAACCTCACCACTGCGTTACCCTGGCGGAAAAACAAGCCTGCAGGACCTTACTGCGACGATCCTGCACCTCAATCGTCTGAAGCTTGGACACTATGCCGAACCCTATGCCGGTGGCTGTGGCCTGGCCTTGACGCTGCTCTATGGTAGCCACGTCTCCGACATACACATCAACGATATCGACCCTTCGATCTGGGCTTTCTGGCACTGCGTTCTGAACGAAACCAACGCACTGCTTGATCGGATCGACAACACCCCAGTCACTATTGATGAATGGCTCAAGCAACGTGAAATCTACCGGGCGCAAGACAAATCAGACATTCTCGCCCTTGGGTTTGCGGCCTTTTTCCTGAACAGAACCAACCGGTCCGGAATTATCAAGGGGGCCGGCGTGATTGGCGGCATTGAGCAGATCGGAAACTACAAGATCGACTGCAGGTACAATCACGCAGACCTGAAACACCGCATCGCACGGGTGAGGAAATACAAAGACCGGATCCATTTGACGAATATGGATGCCCTTGTTTTTCTTGACCAATGCAAAACAGAACTGCCTCAACAGTCCCTGCTCTTTATTGATCCGCCTTATTACAAAAAAGGCGCGGAGCTATATACAAGCTTCTATAAAAAAGAAGATCATGCTGACTTAGCCAACGCGGTTATTGATCTGGGTATACCTTGGGTGGTCACATACGACGACGTTCCCGAAATACGTGGTTTATACCGGAACAGACGCCAATATTGTTTTGATATAAATTACTCTCTTCAGGAGAAGCGCTTGGGGACAGAGCTCCTCATCGTCTCCAAAGGCTTGAAAATGCCAACGCTTGTGCGTGACAGGCAAGTAAATAGGCCGCAACACAGAGCGGCCGCCTAACCAACCAGTTCTTACCTCTGTAACCAGCCTAACACACTCCCTGCGATGATCCGCGCACGCGCATCCCTCTGAATTCGGCAGAGAGAGTGGGATTCGAACCCACGCCCCGCCACCATCGATCCCCATCTATCCCATTTTTCCCATTTTATATCCCACAAATTACCAAATTTGTTGGAATAACCAACATTTTGCTTGACTGTATATGTTGGATTTATCAACATCTCCACCCACCACCCCGGAGATCCCGCATGGCCCTTCGCTTCACCCCGCACCGTCCCGGCCTGTCCACGCCGCTGGCGCGCGTGGCCGACCTGCTGGTCGCGCAGGCCGAAGCCTTCCAGCGCGCCGCCGCCGAACTCGACCGTGATGCCGAAAGCTGGCGCGCCAACGCCGATGCCCAGACCTCGCTCCACGCTGAAACCGTGGCCGATGAACTGGTGCTGGAAGCCATCCGTCTGCGGCGCGTGGGCCGCAGCTTCGCCACCCGCGGCGCGCGCCTGCGCCAGAACGTCAACGCCTATCTGCGTCACGCCTGATGAAAGGACCCGCCCATGCCCGAGGATCATCTGCCCAACATCGCAATGCTGGCCCTGCTGCAATGGGCGCGGGAATGCGCAGGCCCGGCCGACCGCACCGCGCTGCGCACCATGCTGCTGGCGGCGGCCGACTGGTCGCCCAACACCCAGGCACAGCACGAACTTAACGGCCACGCCGCGCTGCTGGCGCTCGAGGACACAGCATCATGAACCACAGCCCCCGCAGTTTCCGTTTCCCTGTTGGCAGCGCCGTGGTCTGCCGGGCAACCGGCGCCATCGGCACCGTCGCCGGCAATCTGCGCGTCCTCTGGTCGCGCGCCGATCTGGTCACCGTGCGCTGGCACGACGACGCCTCCACGCGCACCCTGCCGGACAGCGATCTGGCCACAGCCGGAGCCGCCGCCAACATCACCTATCTGCCAACCCGGCAGAGCGCCCCGGTGCAGTCATGACCCTCCGCACGCATCGCGCCTTCCTGCGCATCCGCAACCGCATCGCCCGCGCCGCCCCGGTCATCCTGGGCCTTGCGGCTCTCAACCTGGCGGCGGCCATCATTCTGTTTCTCAACCGCTGAAAGCGCGCTCATGACGCACCACACCCCCCTGTCCAAGAAATCCTTCACGCTCGACGGGCACCGCACATCCGTGGCGCTGGAACCCGCCTTCTGGGGCGCGCTGGAACGCATTGCCGAACATTACGGCCTGCGCCTGTCGCAGTATGTCGCGCAGGTGAATGCCGCCCGCAGCGGGCCGCTGGCCTCGGCCCTGCGCGTCGACGCCCTGCTGCATATCACGGAGCGCGAACCATGCAGCCCCGCGCATTGCTGACCCAGCGTCAGGTGGCGGAATGGCTGGGCCATTCGCTGGACTGGTTCCGCCGCAACCGCGTGCGCCTGGTGCAGGAACAGGCGTTTCCGCCCCCGGTGCCGGGCCTCGGCCAGCGCTGGGACCCACAGGCCATCACCGCCTGGCTGGCGCACTGGCGCGGCGTGGCGCCCGCCCCCGACAGCGACGACTGGGAGAACATCCTCGCCGCCCGTGCCTATCACCTGCAACAGCCGGAGCCACCCACATGAACATCTCCTACGACGACTGGATCGCCCAGGGGTCCCAACGCTATGGCAAGAACATGCGCCACTGGAAATTCCGCTGCCCGGCCTGCGGCCGCGTCGCCACGGCGACCGACTGGGAACAGGCAGGCGCGCCCGAATCCGCCATCGCCCGCACCTGCCCCGGGCGCTGGCAGCATGGTGGGTGCAGCCTGCCGCACGAGGCGCAACAGGCGCTGAACCCGATCCAGGTGGTGCGCGATGATGAAACCCGCGCAGTATTCGACTTTGCCGACCATCCGCTGACACCCACACCACCCGAGCACGCAGGCTGATCCGCATGGCGTTCCGCAAGATCCGCTACCTGATCGAAAAGCCCGGCCGACATGGCACGCTGCGTTATTTCTGGCAGCCCTCGGTGCAGTTGCGGGTGGCGGGCTGGCAGCCGGTGCGCCTGCCCGATGCGCCGGCCGCAGCGCTGGCCGAAGCCGAACGGCTGAACGCGCAGCTCGACGCCTGGCGCAAGGGCGCACCGATCGAGGACGCCAACACGCCGTTCCGCGCCCCGCGCCGCACATCCCCCACACGCAAGCGCGCCGCCCCCGGCAGCATCGCCGCGCTGATCCACGACTATCAGGCCAGCCGCTTCTGGCAGAACCTCGCACTGGATACGCGCAGCAGCTATCAGGCCAATCTCGACCTGATCTCGGCCTGGGCGGGCGATGCGCCGGTGCGCGCCATCACCCCCGTGGCAGTGCAGAGCTTCCACGATCATCTGGCAGCGAAAAAAATCACCGGTCCGGACGGCAAACCCAGGCGCATCGAAACGCCGGCCAGGGCCGCGGCCACGGTGCGTGTGCTGCGCCTGTTGCTGACCAATGCGCGTCGGCTTGGGTATCTGTCAGCATCCGACGGCAACGCCGCCAGCCGCCCCGGCCTGATCGGCACCACCAGCACGGCGCGGCTGTGGTCGGCCGACGCGGTATCAGCATTCGTCGCCATGGCGGATCATCTGCAATGGTCATCGATCGGCACGGCGGTGATGCTGGATGAATGGCTGGGCCAGCGCCAGCGCGACGTGCTGTCGCTGGCCCAGCCTGCTGTGGCGGGCACGCGCATCACGCTGCGGCAGTCGAAAACCGGTGCGGTTGTCGCCCTGCCCATCCATCTGGTGCCACCGCTGCAGGCACGCCTGCAGGCCGAACTGGACCGTGCACAGACCCGCGCGCCACATGCCACCACCCTGCTGGTGTGCGAGGCCACCGGCCGTGCCTGGAAGCGCGATCACTTCCGCCACATTTTCCAGGACATCCGCACCGCCGCTATCGCCGGCGCCGCTGACGCCGGCCTGCTGCCGTGCCCGGATCTGGCCGGTCTGCAATTCCGCTGGCTGCGTCACACGGCAGTGACACGCCTGGCCGAAGCTGGCTGCACGATCCCCGAGATCGCGTCCATCAGCGGGCATACGCTGACCGCGGTGGAACAGATCCTGCAACGCTACCTGGTGCGCACCGCCAGCCTGGCTGAAGCCGCATTCCGCAAACGTCTGGCTGCAGAAGCAGATACCATTTAATGCGTATTACGTGCATGAACGCCCCCTCTTACAATCATAACGAGAGGAAAACCATGCAAGAACTGTTTGAATGCCTGGACCGCACCGACAGTAATCTGCAAGATATTTCGGCTGCGGCTGACATGCTGCTGTTAATAGCCAGCCGCCCCAATATTGCAGGCTTGCCAGAAGAACGCGCTGCTTACTTCCTGCACACCGCCATCACGGGCGCTGTCGCCACCGCACGAACAGCGCTCCGGGAAGCGTTGCAACACCGACCAACAATACGCTGAACGCCACAAAGTTGGACAGTTTGAAGAATTGTCCAACTTAGTTCCAGTTTCGTTCGCATAGGGATTAGGCGTAACGCCTTGAAGATATTGGTGAGCTCGGTGGGACTCGAACCCACGACCCCATGATTAAAAGTCACGTGCTCTACCGACTGAGCTACGAGCTCACAGACAAATGGCGGTGCGCGGAGGTAGCCGCTACACCGCCATGTGTCAATGCGTTGTTCAGAAAGATTATTCCTGTACGTCGGACGCCATACGCATACGCACGATCCGGTCCGGATTCTGCACCATGCCCGACGATCCTGCGCCGCGCTTGATACCGTCCACCAGTTCCATGCCGCGGATCACGCGACCCCAGATGGTGTACTGCCCATCCAGCGACGGTGTCGGTGCAAACATGATGAAGAACTGGCTGTTCGCCGAATCCGGGCTCTGCGAGCGCGCTGCACCAACCGTCCCGCGCAGGAAGCGCGCGCGGTTCGGCGGGCTGAATTCGGCCGGAACGTTCGGCAGGTCGGAACCGCCCGTGCCTGTGCCCGTCGGATCGCCGCCCTGGGCCATGAAGCCCTCGATCACGCGATGGAACGGCGTGTTGTCGTAAAAGCCGCGCTGGACCAGCGTGCGGACACGCTCGACATGCTTCGGCGCCAGGTCCGGGCGGAGTTCAATTTCCACACGGCCGGTCTTGAGGTCCATATAAACCAGGTTATCGCGGTTGACCTGTTGGGCCTCGGCGTCTGTTGTTTCGCCCATGATTGCTCCAGCGGCAAGAGTTGCAGTCAGTAAGGTCCGTCGGCGCATGATGGCCCCTCCGGTTGATGGTTAAGCGCGCACACGCAGCAGCGTGCGTTCCAGAGTCAGCTTCGGCACAAAGCTCGAAACATCCCCGCCCAGGCTCGCGATTTCTTTCACGAAGCGCGACGAGATGAACTGGTGCCGTTCGCTGGCCATAAGAAACACCGTTTCAATGGCAGAATCGAGGCGTCTGTTCATCCCCGCCATCTGGAATTCGTAGTCGAAGTCCGAAACCGCGCGCAACCCGCGCACGATCACGTTCGCATCGACCGATTTCGCAAACCCGATCAGCAGCCCGTCGAACGACGTCACGTCGATCTTCGTTCCGGTCCGTTCCATGATGATGCGGGTCTCGGCCTTTACCAGCTCGACCCGTTCCTCCAGCGGAAACAACGGGTTCTTGCCGATATTCTTCGCCACGCCCACCACCAGCCGGTCCACAAGATGTGCAGCGCGGCTGATGATGTCGATATGGCCGTTTGTAATGGGGTCGAATGTACCTGGGTAAACGCCAGTGCGTTCACTCATCTGTCGTTCCTTCACCTTCGTCCAGCACTGGGAATGCACTGGTTACACGCTCGGTTTCATCCGTGCGGAACATCGTGACCCCCTGCGCTGTGCGGCCGGTGCGACGCACCTGGTCCGACGGCACGCGGATCAGGCGCCCCGCATCGGTAACCAGCATCACATCATCTCCACGCCTTACCGTAAAGGTGGCAGCAACAGCACGGCCTGTACGCTCGGTGAGCGTGATATTCGCAATCCCCTGCCCGCCACGCCCGCTGACGCGGTAGTCATAGGCAGAACTGCGCTTGCCGAAGCCCTGATCGGTAATTGTCAGCAGGGTTTCCTCGGCCATTTCCAGCTCGGCGAAGCGTTCGGGGGTGATGGTGGCGTCGTCCACCACTTCATCGGCCTCCAGCACGCCTTCCGGTTCATCCTCGCTCGCGTTGCGGCGACGCGCGGCGGCTTCCTTCAGATAGGCCAGGCGTTCGCCAACCGTCGCTTCCACGTGGTTCAGAACCGACAGCGAGATCACCTCATCCCCCGTCGCCAGACGAATGCCACGCACGCCGGTGCTGTCGCGCCCGGTGAACACGCGCAGGGTTTCCGGTTCGATCATGAAGCGGATGCACTTGCCGCCGCGTGTGGCGAGCATCAAATCATCGCCCTCGCGGCAGGTCTGCACGCCGATCAACCGATCGCCGTCGTCCAGCTTCATCGCAATCAGCCCGGACGAGCGCACATTGCGGAAGTCCGACAACCGGTTACGCCGCACCCCGCCCGAGGCGGTTGCAAACACCAGATACAGATTGTCCCACAGGCTCTCGTCCTGCGGCAGCGGCAGCACAGCCGTGATGCCTTCGTCGTCCATCAGCGGCAGGAACCCACGCAGACCGCGGCCGCGCGCAGCGGGGCCCGCTTCCGGCAGTTTCCAGACCTTGGACCGATATGCCATGCCGCGCGACGAGAAGAACAGCACCCACTGATGGGTGTGCGCATTGAAGCTGCGCGCCACCACGTCGTCCTGGCGCATCCCCGCCGCCGAGCGTCCACGCCCGCCACGGTTCTGCGCGCGGAACACTTCCAGCGGCGTGCGCTTGATGTAGCCTTCCTGCGTGATCGTCACCACCATCAGGCCGGGTTCGATCAGGCTTTCGTCGTCGAAATCGGCTTCCGATTCCTCGATATTCGTCATGCGCGGCGAACCGATCTCGGCCTTCACGGCCAGCAGTTCGTTCTCCATCACTTCCATGCGACGGATGCGCGAGGCCAGAATATCGAGCAGGTCGGTAATCTTTGCGCCGATCTCTTTCAGTTCGGCGTCGATCTTGTCGCGTTCCAGACCGGTCAGGCGCTGCAGGCGCAGTTCCAGAATGCCGCGTGCCTGCGCTTCGGTCAGGCGCACCTTGCCGTCGATGATCTCGTTGCCCGAGTCATCGATCAGCGACAGCAACACGCCAATGTCCGACGCCGGCCAGTCGCGCGCCATCAGTTCCACGCGCGCCGTCGCCGCATCAGGGCTGGCGCGGATCACGCGGATCACTTCGTCGATATTGGCAACCGCAATCGCCAGCCCGACCAGCAGATGCCCGCGTTCGCGCACCTTCGCCAGATCGAAGCGGGCGCGGCGCAGGATCACATCCTCGCGGAAGCTGATGAAGCACATCAGCGCGTCCTTCAGCCCCATCAGGCGCGGACGTCCGTTGTCCAGCGCCAGCATGTTGGCGCTGAAGGTGATCTGCAGCTGAGTCATCCGGTGCAGCTGGTTCAGCACCACTTCGGGCGTCGCATCGCGCTTCAGTTCGACAACCACGCGCACACCGTCGCGATCGCTCTCGTCGCGCAGATCGGAAATACCCTCGATTTCCTTCAGACGCACCAGATCGGCGATACGTTCCAGCAGCGTCGACTTGTTCACCTGATACGGAATTTCCGTCACGATGATCGCGTGGCGATCCTTGCGGATTTCCTCGATGCTCGACTTGGCGCGCAGCGTGATCGACCCGCGTCCGGTTTCCAGCGCGTTGCGCATACCGGACCGCCCGATGATCGTGCCGCCGGTCGGAAAGTCGGGTCCCGGGCACAGCGCCATCAGATCTTCCAGCGTTGCATCGGGGTTGCGCACCAGCAGCAGCGTGGCATCGATGATTTCGCTGGGGTTATGCGGCGGAATATTGGTCGCCATACCAACCGCAATACCGTTGGCGCCGTTCACCATCAGGTTCGGATACTGCGCGGGCAGTACCGTGGGTTCGGTTTCACTTTCGTCGTAGTTCGGCTGGAAAGTGACCGTATCCTTGTCGATATCGGCCAGCAGCAGCTGCGCGGCCTTGGCCAGGCGCGCTTCGGTATAACGCATCGCGGCCGGCGGATCGCCGTCCATCGAGCCGTAGTTCCCCTGCCCGTCCACCAGCATCGTGCGCATCGAGAACGGCTGCGCCATACGCACCATCGCGTCGTAGATCGCGCTGTCGCCGTGCGGATGGTATTTACCCATCACGTCACCGACCACACGCGCCGACTTACGATACGGCTTATCCGGCGTGTATCCCGCCTCGTGCATCGAATACAGGATGCGGCGATGCACGGGCTTCAGCCCGTCGCGCGCATCGGGCAGCGCGCGCGAGACGATCACGCTCATCGCGTAGTCGAGATACGACCGGCGCATCTCGTCTTCGAGCAGGATCGGTTGCATGTTGGCAGGAAGGACTTCGGTCATATGGATCGGTCTCGATTACTGGCTTGCGTGTGGATCAGAACGGAATTTCGTCGTCCAGATCGCTGCCGCCTTTCTTGCTGTCCCACGACGGGGCTGCATCGTTGCGCGGGGCTGCGGCCGCACGCGGGGCGGCGCTGCGCGGTGCGCCACTGCCGTAGCCGCCACCACCACCACCGCCAGCGCCCTGCTGCTGGTAACCGCCGCCACCGGCGTCGTCACCCGCGCCACCGCGGTCGCTGTCCAGAATCGTCAGTTCGCCCTTGAAGCGCGAGATCACGATCTCTGTGCTGTATTTTTCCTGCCCGGACTGGTCGGTCCACTTGCGGGTCTGCAGCGCGCCTTCAATATAGACCTTGCGGCCCTTGCGCAGGAAACGTTCGGCGACGTCGGCGATGCGATCGTTGAAGATCACCACGCGGTGCCATTCGGTGCGTTCCTTGCGTTCGCCGCTGGCGCGGTCGTTCCAGGTTTCCGATGTGGCAATGGAGAGGTTCACGACCTTCTCGCCACCCTGAGTATTCCGCACCTCGGGGTCGCGGCCCAGATTGCCTACCAGAATTACCTTGTTCACGCTGCCAGCCATAGATCTTCACCCTGTCCGAGAATCGATCCGCGAACCTACTCGTAACCGCGCGTCGAGACCACCCTTCCCAGACGCGAAAGAAGCATTTATGAATGAGAACGTTTTAAGAACACCCCGACTCAGGACCACATCATGGCAGGCAGCATCCGGGTACGCGGCGCGCGCGTTCACAATCTGAAGAACATCGACGTCGATATCCCCCGCGACAGCCTGACGGTCATCACCGGCCTGTCGGGTTCGGGTAAATCATCGCTGGCGTTCGACACCATCTACGCCGAGGGCCAGCGCCGCTATGTGGAAAGCCTGTCCGCCTATGCCCGCCAGTTTCTGGAACTGATGGGCAAGCCCGACGTAGAGAGCATCGAGGGCCTGTCCCCCGCCATTTCCATCGAGCAGAAGACCACCAGCAAGAACCCGCGTTCCACCGTGGGCACGGTGACCGAGATCCACGACTACATGCGCCTGTTATGGGCGCGGGTTGGCGTGCCGTATTCCCCCGCCACCGGCCTGCCGATCGAGGCGCAGACCGTTACCCAGATGGTCGACCGCGTGATGGCGATGCCCGAGGGCACGCGCCTGCTGCTGCTGGCCCCGATCATCCGCGGCCGCAAGGGCGAGTACCGCAAGGAACTGGCCGACCTGCAGAAGCGCGGTTTTACCCGCGTGAAGATCGACGGTTCGTTGTACGAGATCGCCGACGCCCCGGCGCTGACCAAGAAGCTCAAGCAC
>JAVBJV010000049.1:0-3817 GCA_031546815.1 Acetobacteraceae bacterium | reverse complement strand
AGTTCGGATCACGTTCGAACGCCGCAGCAACCAGGCGGATCGATTCCTGTTCGCCTTCACCGCGCAGGATATCGGCCTGCGCATTGGCTTCGGCCAGGATCACGGTGCGTTCACGATCCGCGTTGGCCCGAATGCGCTGGGCAATTTCCGCACCCTCGGCGCGGGCTTCCTTGGCCAGACGCTGACGTTCGGCTTCCATACGCTGCAGAATGGCCTGCGTATTGGCGTCCGGCAGATCGGCGCGGCGAATACGCACGTCTTCGACACGGATGCCGAAGTTGGTCGCTTCACCATTCACCTGATCGCGGATCGCTTCCATGATCTGCTGACGTTCAGCCGACAGCATCGCCTGCAGCGTCTTGCCACCCAGCACGCGTCGCGCCGCCGACGGCACCACGGACGACAGACGGGCACGGATGCCCAGTTCGTTCGCGCCCACCGTCTGGAAGAACTTCAGCGGATCGACGATGCGATAACGCGTGAACATATCGACGATCACGCGCTTCTGGTCGCCCAGAATGACTTCCGAGCTGGCCGTATCGAACGACAGCAAGCGGTTGTCGAATACGGTCACCGTCTGGATGAACGGGATCTTCACGTGCAGCCCGGGCGTGGTGATGACCCGCACCGGATTACCAAACTGCGTGATCAGCACCAGGCTGGTCTGCCGCACGATGAACAGCGACGACATGGCGACAATCACCGCCAGAGCGAAGACGGCTGCAAGCCCTGCATAAAAACGGTTCATGGCGTTGTCCTCCCCGGACGTGTGGAGACTGGTGGCGGATTTCCTCCGGTTCCCAGAGACATGAACGGCAGGACGTTGCGCAGATTATCGTCGATGACGACCGCATTGTTGCGACGGAAGACCTCTTCCATCGTTTCCAGATACATACGGCGCATGGTGATGTCCTTCGCCGCCTGATACGCCTGCAACACCGATGTAAAGCGCTGCGCTTCACCGCGCGCACGCGCGATGTTGCTGTCGCGTTCGGCCTGTGCGGCCTGCATCACCTGCTGGGCTTCACCGCGTGCGCGGGGCAGCAGATCGTTGCGATAGCCTTCGGCCTGGTTACGTTCACGCTCGCGGTCGGTGTTGGCGCGCTGCACGTCGCGAAACGCCTCGATCACCGCGGCCGGCGGATCGACGCGCTGCAACTGCACCTGCGTAATCTCGATCCCCGCGTTGTAGCTGTTCAGCACATCCTGCGCCAAACGCTGCACCTGCTGTTCGATCTGCGCACGCGCTTCACCCAGAGCCGGCTGAATGTTCGTGTGGCCCATCACTTCGCGGATGCCGCTTTCCGATACGGCTTTCACCATGCTCTCGGGGTCCGACGAACGTTCGCCCGTGCGGGTGTTGAACAGAAATTCGCCCACATCGCGGATGCGCCACAGCACCGTGAAGCTAATATCGACGATGTTTTCGTCGCCCGTCAGCATCAGGCTTTCCTCGACGATATCGCGCTCGCGGCTGGCACTGGAACGCGCACCGTCGGAGCGGAACCCGATATCAACGCGATTGATACGCGTGACCTGCGGCGTTTCCACGCTCTCGATCGGCCATGGCAGGTGATAGTTCAGGCCCGGCGGCGTCGTCTGCCCGGTATAGGCACCGAAACGCAGCACCACGCCCTGTTCATCGGGCTGCACGCGATAGAAACCGCTCGCCCCCCAGATCCCCAGCAGGATCACGGCCACCAGCGCGAAGCTGGCCCCGCCGAAGCCACTGGGCAGCATGTTGCGCAGCTGCTGGAGGATGGCGTCGAGGTCACCCGGCCCGCTCGGACCGCGCCCACCGCCGCCCCATGGGCCGCCCGGTCGCTGGTTGTTTCCATTGCCGCCCCAGGGGCTTCCCGGACGCTGGTTGTTGTTACCCGAGCCCCAGGGGCCGGGTCCGTTATTATTGTTCCATGGCATTCGTGAAGCTCGCCGTCCTTAAAAATAACGCTGGGCGTCGGGCACGCCGTTGGCAGATGCGTCTGAAAGCCCCATATCCCGCCGTGCGCCGCGGCGGCTTCATCTGGCGCTTACTGACACTCGTAAGACAGCATGATATCGGACAGGGACAAAGGAATTTCAAGCGCATGGACCCAATGAACGCGATACTGACAGCCCTTTCCGCAGTAAAAGACCCGGCCAGCGGGCGAGATATCGTGGCGGCCGGACTGGTGGACGGGCTGACCCTGCGCAACGGGCTGGTTCATTTCGGCCTTAAAACCGACCGCGCCAACGCCGCCGCGATGGAGCCTGTGCGCCGCGCTGCACAGGAAGCCGCGAGTCGCGTTCCCGGCGTGCTCAACGCCACCGCCGTGCTGACGGCACACCGCGAAGCCCCTGCCCCGCGGCCGAAAGCCACCGCCCAGAAGCCCGTGCTGCTGCCCGATGTCGGCGCAATCATCGCTGTCGCATCCGGCAAGGGCGGGGTTGGTAAATCAACCACCGCGGTCAATTTGGCCGTGGCGCTAGCCGCATCCGGCCTGAAGGTCGGGCTGCTGGACGCCGATATCTACGGCCCGTCGCTGCCGCGCATGCTGGGTGCCCGCCAGAAACCGACCGAAATCGACAAGGTGATCCAGCCGATCGAGGTCTGGGGCCTGAAAGCCATGTCGATCGGCTTCATGCTGGACGAGGAAACCCCACTGGTCTGGCGCGGCCCGATGGTGATGGGCGCGCTGGAACAGTTGATGGGTCAGGTTGCCTGGGGTGCGCTCGACGTACTGGTGGTCGACATGCCGCCGGGCACGGGCGATGCGCAGCTCACCATGGCGCAGCGCGTGAAGCTGGCCGGTGCGGTGATCGTCTCGACTCCGCAGGACATCGCGCTGCTCGATGCACGGCGCGGGGTGCGGATGTTCGAGAAAACCCAGGTGCCGATTCTGGGCATCGTCGAGAACATGTCCTTCTTCTGCTGCCCGAATTGCGGGCACAGGACCGACATCTTCAATCATGGCGGCGCACGGGCCGAAGCGGCGCGCCTCGGCGTCGATTTTCTGGGCGAGGTGCCGCTGCTGCTGGAGATCCGCACCACGGCGGATGCGGGCACACCGATCGTCGCCGCCCAGCCGGACAGCACCGCCGCGCAGGCCTATCGCGCTGTGGCCGATGCCGTGCGCGCCAAGCTGACGCAGAGTGCAACAGCGTCGCCGCGTATCTCGATGGAGTAAAAAAACCGGTGCAGCCTGTCCGGGCTGCACCATTACCCGTGCCTAATGCGGGAGCAGGCCGGATTCCATTACGCCGGAATAAATCAGCTTGGCCCCGATCCAGACGATCAGCGCGACGCCGGCATAGGCAATCCAGTGGAACCTGTTCAGTACCCGCGCCAGCACACCACCCAGCGCCCCCATCAGCACGACCGAGATCACCAGCCCGATGATCAGCAGCGTCTGATTGCCGCGCGCCACCGCCGCCACCGCCAGCACGTTATCCAGGCTCATCGACACATCGGCCACCACGATCTGCCATAACGCCGCCATCAGCGTTTTTGGATGTGTGGCGTGTTCTTCCGGGGTTTCGGTTTCTTCGGCGCGCAGTTCGGACCAGAACGTCCAGGCGATGTAGAGCAGCGCCAGCCCGCCCACGACATCGATCCACCAGATGTCCAGCAACCAGGTGGCAAACAGGCTGAACACAACACGCAGCACCGCAGCCGCCACCACCCCGAACAGCACCGCCCGTCCGCGCTGATGCGCCGGAAGCCCGGCTGCCGCCAAGCCAATGACAATCGCGTTGTCACCCGACAACAGCGCGTTCAGCCAGATAATCTCGAACATCTGCGCGAAGCTATCCCAGGATATGCTCATCGTTCGTCAGG
>JAVBJV010000015.1:0-9964 GCA_031546815.1 Acetobacteraceae bacterium | reverse complement strand
GTGCTGGCCGCATAGGCCCGCCGCGACCACCGAAGGACACCACTGTTTGTAACCACAGAACACGCCACGCGCGTTGCAACGGATCTGCATCATGGAACTCTACAAGCGCCCCAGATCGTCTTACTGGTATGTGGACTTCATTGACCCGGCCACGGGCAAGCGGGTCCGCTACAGCACGCAGCGTAAGGAAAAGCGCGCAGCCGCCCAGGTGGCGGCGCACGAACTCAAACGGCGGCAGGATGAACACCAGTTGGGTGCGCGTCGCGAACTCACCATCCGCCAGGCGTTGGATGCACGGCTGGATGAGCTGCGTGCACTGGTGAAGGCGGGCGAACGTAGCCGCAGCTATCTCGACGCCATCGAACAGCGTTCGGCCCTGATGACCGGCAAGGACAAGACCCGCTGGTTCATCCCGCCCGAAACCCCGCTGCATCAGATCACCATGACCACAGTTAAAGACCTGATGCGCAACCGCCTGAATGAAGGCGATGCACAGGCCACGGTCAATCACGAAGTGGGCGTGCTGCGCGCCGCGTGGCGGCTGGCGTTCACACAGAATATCCGCGTGAACCAGGGGATGCGCTTCACCGTGCCTAAGCCGCGCCAGAAGACCCGCCACCTGTCATGGGAAGAACTGATGGCAGTTTACCAGATGCTGGACCCCAGGCGCGCCCTCCCTGGACGCAGCGGGTCCAGCTTCCAGCCGCCCGGGGACTCTACAATCTTCCGCCAACGGCAGGATGCGCAGGACATGCTGATTGGGATCTGCCTGACGGGTGGGCGCTGGTCTGAAATTGCGGCGCTGCTCTGGTCCCAGGTGGACACGAAGGACTGGACGCATATCCTGCTCTACGGATGGAAGGACCGTGAAGAACGTCCCGTGCCTCTGCCGCCGCTGGCCGCCGATATGCTCAAGCGCCGCTATGCCACCCGCTCCGGGAGCTACGTGTTCCCCGGCGCAAAGGGCGACAAGCCGCGCTATGGCTCGTCACGGGCCATCCTGCGCGCCATGGACGCGGCAGGGCTGAATGCGGATGACCTGGTACAACGCCACGGTCGCGCCACGATTCACAGCCTGCGCCACACGTTCGCGTCGTGGCTGATCCAGCACGGCACGACGATCAAGGATGTGCAGGAACTGCTGGGCCACGCATCGGTTGTCACGACTGAACGCTACGCCCATCTGGACCGCACGGGGGCCGTGAAGCGAGCACGTGAACTGCTGGGGAATCTGACCGGAGGCCCAGCGTGAAAACCGCCGGCCACTCCGCCGCAAGGCGCGGCACACTTTAGGCACAGTACAGTAAAGTGTTCACGGGTTCCCACTGTAGCAGAGGCTTTGAAACCCAAGGTTTTCTATGGGGTCTGTGGTGAGCTCGGTGGGATTCGAACCCACGACCCCATGATTAAAAGGTGCCGGAGCGAGTCCGGTTTTTCAACACCTTAGATGAATTTCCAACAGCCAACTTTCCAATGATCTGGCATCAAAGTTGGACAGTTAAAAACCCCTATAATGCGAACCACACAGGCAGATACGCCCCCAGCAACAGGGCCGCGCCAATTACTGCTCCGAAATAAAACTCCCCCCACGGCGCGCCACGTTCGAATTCGTGCATTGCGGTCGGCGTACGCCAGCCAAGCTCGTAGGCAACCGGGCACAGATGACCCGCCACAAACAGCACGCAGGCCGCTACACTATGACCAGCACAGGCCAGCACCATCGCCGAATAGGAGACCCAGCAGCACCCGCGCATCAGCGCCGCCGATGCATCTGCCTCCCATTCGGTCCGCTCAATCTCCAGACGACCATCAAGTCCGTGGATGCGTCCCATATTCAGATGGCCAGGCTGCCCATAAACACTCCCCAAGAAAAATGTCGCCAACAGGCACAAAGAAACCAGTCCCCCATAGCCCAACCACCACGCCAGCAGCGACAATGGAAACGACCAGATCAACAGACGCGCCAGACCAAGCCCGAAGCCAAACCATTTCTCTGCCAGATACGATCCCCGCAAACGATGAAGAAGCCCGGTAACAGGTACAAACAGCCATATCATTTTGTCAGCTCCTTCACATGCGCTTCCAACGTATCAATCCGTTTCAGCGCGTTCCGCAGTGCGCCGGTCAGCAGGGGGATCGACTGAGTGTAATCGAGGGCACGCACCTGCGAGGTGGTGTCGTTCGGATCGGAGGACAGTTCGGATAGATCGTCCAGCGCCATCACGTTTTCAGTCTTGGAAACCAGCGTCGGGAAAGACCCAGCCTCAAAGTCCTGCGCGATGAACCCATAGGTCGGACGTGCGGTGGGGTCGGACTTCAGCACATAGCTGGCGGGGCGCGCTTCCATCACGAAGCGGAGGCAGGTCGCGTCGTCGAGAGGGGCGATGTCTTTCTTCAGGCGGGCATCCGAGCCGATGTTGTATTTGGCGGCCCACATTTCGCCCGAAGGAGTCATCTGTGTCAGGTGAGCGCCGGAAGAAGAGATGTAGCGCAGGTAGCCGCCTGCGAACTCCATGCGCCACCCGTCGTTCTGCATCCGCCAGTAATTGACGGTCATCGCGCCGTTCCACCAGCCGTTCAAGGCCCCTCCGGAGCCGCCACCGAACGTAAAGGAGGCGGCGTCACAGTTGCCTTTGATGACCGCAGCGCCATCCGCGCCGATGTTGCCCAGCGCATAGACAGTCTTCCCCCGCACGATGCCCCCTGCGGAAACATCATTCGCGGTGGAGATATCCCACCCACCGAAGATGTTTCCGCCTACAGTGAGGGCGCGCTTGACGGTGGCATCCCCTGAAGCGTTCATCGTGAAGGCGTCCACCGGCAGCGAGAACCCGCCCAGCGACCAGACGCCATCCTTGTAAGTGATGGCTGTTCGGTCAGTGACGGAGAAACTCTCGAACAGCAGCCCCGCCTTGCCTGTCGCGGTCTTCGCCTTGAGCTTCGCCGTGGAATACGCGATGCCGCTGGTGGTTGCATCGCCGGTCGCGGAGAGGTTCGTGAAGACGTCGTAGTGTCCGCCGAAGCGCGCAGACGTGGCTGTGACAGCACCCGACGCCTGAACAGCATCCGTATATGTCGTGCCTGACAGGGATGCGCCGCCCCGCACGGTAAGACTCTCGTTGACGATAAGCGCGCCTGAAAGGGTTCCACCAGAAAGCGGTAGAAAGGGGGTTTCGGGCAGCGGTTGCCATGCGTAGATGTCGCCGGTGATGGTCAGCACCATGCCGGGACGGTCGAACGCACCAGGCGCAGGCACGTTACCGCTATCCACGATCAATGTGTTCAAACGGGTATCGGTGGCGGTTGCGAGGGCAGAGGCAGATTCGGCAATGGTAACGGCCACGTTCGCGCTCTGTGCCGCCGCCTCAGCCCTCGCAACCGCCCCGCCGCTGGTCACGTTTGCCGCGCTTGCCACGCGCACAGCATCGTCCGCCAGTCGCTTCGCCTCTTCCGCCAGATCCAGCGACAGCGCCGGATACACAATGGGGGTAATGCCATCGGCATCGAACCCCAGCAGCATCCGCGACCGGCCATCCCATGCCGGAATGGCCGGCACCACCAGCGCCACATCCGCCGTCGGCACCCGCAGCGTCTGCCCCAGTTGCCGCGCCAATTGCTGGATCGAGATCCAGATCCGGTTGAATTCGGCATTCAGCGATGAAGCGGGCAGAGCGCTGCCTTCTTCATAATGCGTGGAGCGTCGCGCCACCTGGTTGCTGGTCAGCGACAGAACATCACCCGCCTGCGCCGCCTGGTTCAGATGCACAACGCCACCGGCGTCGCCACCGACGCCCGCGACAAAATAATCCACCCCCAGCATCAGCGTGGTTGTCACACCATCGCGCACACGTTCGACCAGCAGATCTGCGTCTGCGTAGATCGGGTAATCGAACGGGAACGCGCTCTGTCCGGTATTGGCGATGAAGCGTTCGCGCCGGTCATTCGCCGGGATGGTGCGCATGAAAGCCTCCTGTCATCGGGTCAACATGGTGGGCAGGATGCGGTGCTGCCCATATTCACGGGCGCGGCTGCGGGCCTGGCGGTGCAGATAGCCGGGCGACAGGCTTTCCCGCGCCGCGTTCAGCACCAGATAATCCAGCACCGGTCGCGCATACCAAAGATTGATGAACGGCGTGTTCTGCAGCGTGATGTTCAGCACCTCGCCCGCCTTCGCCTCGCCATCGCGCGCCCGCGCCCACAGGTTCAATATCTGCGCGGCTGTGCTGGCAGCCGGCCCTGCAGCAGCTTCCAGGGGCGAATTGCCAAACCGCGATGCCTGCCCGAACAGAAAGTCACCGTAAATACCAAGCCCGCCGCCCTGCGTCATGGCGGCCAGCATGGTCTTGTAGGAGAGCGGATCGCGCGGACCGTAGCTGCGCACCAGATCCTTGGCGCTCATGCCCGCATAACCAATCACGGTCAGCGCCGCGATCAGCGGCCCCAGACTGGCCGATGTGTTCAGGATGCGCGCCAGTACCGGTTCGTTCATACGCCCCAATACCTCGCGCCCCAGCACACGCTGCGTGAACGCGGTTGGAAAGGACTTGAACTGCCAAACGGTACGCATCAGCTCACCAGTGACCGACCCTGCCACCTGGCCATGATGTGCCATGCGCTGTGATGCTGCGTCGGGTTCGATCACCGCGTAGCGCATCTCGTCGGCAAAGAAGCGATGCAGCGTCACCGACAGAAGCCGCCGCTGTTCCGCCAGAATGCGCTCCACACGCACGGCATCCGGATTCTTTCCCAGCGCCGCAATCCGGTCGGCCGCCAGTGCGGCAATCGCCGTATCCGGCAGATCCGCCAGCCGGTCGGGCGTCACATAGAAATTACCGTCCTCGCCACGCCATGCAGTGCCGCGGATCGCATCCCAGGTCGGCGCATCGATCCCCTGCATGGTCAGCACCCGCCGATAGGCGGGCGTCAGCGCATCAAGCGCCAGGGCACGATTATGCCCCATCCAGCGCGACAGTGCCCGCGCGGCGCCCGCCTTCATCGTGTCGGTCCACCAGGTCAGCCCCTGCAGCCGGAACATCGTGGTGGTCAGGTTCTGCAACAGGCCGGGCGTGCTGTCGTGTGCATGCCAGGCGCTGACGATATGATCGCGCATGCCATCCGCGCCGCCGCCCAGCATCACGGCAATCTCGCGCTGCTGACCGGAACCACGCCCCTGGCGCAGATCCGCCACGCTTTCCGCCACCGACGACAGCCAGCCCCTGCCCTGCCAGCGCAGCGCGTGCGCGCGCGTCACCAGATCGGTAGCGCTCGACAGCACCGCCCCGGCCAACTTCGCCATCGACTGCACAGAGCGGATCGCGCTGCCGATGCGCGCTGCCGTCGGGCTGGCCGGCACCGATACCAGGCCAGAGACTTCCAGCCAGGCGGAATTGACCGTCGTCTGCGTCCCCAGTCGCAACGCCGATCCCTGCCGCGCCCGATATCCCGACGCCCGCGATGTATCAGCCGCCACATCCTGCTGCAGCGTTGCCAGGATGCGCTGCATGTTGGCTTGTGGATTTGGCCCCAGCCGTTCCAGCTGCGCCGCCAGTTTGGCAGCCTGACGCAGATGCCCCACGATGGCGTCATGCACGTGCCCATCGGAAAATTTCGCCCGGTATTCCAGCCACGCATCGGCATCGCGGAAATGCAGCACGCGCGCCCGGGCCGCCGCGTTTGCCGCATTGGCCGGTCCCTTCAGGCCGGTGCCGTGTTCGGCATGGGCAGGATCAATTCCGGTGACAATGGTCTCGTAGATCGACCCCAGCACACGCAGCCGTTCTTCCGCCAGCATGTTCGGAAAGGTGCGTTCCAGATCCAGCCGTGCCGCCGTGAACGCAATCCAGTCCTGCGCGCTGACCGCGGCCACCTTGTCCATCGCATGCGCCTGCGGCGACCAGCCATTCAGCTTGCCGATCGGCGCGCCCAGCGCATTCAGGTCGGCGCGCGACCGTTCCGCCGCATCGGCATAGACGCGCGCCAAATACGCCGCATCCTTGTTGTCGGTGCTGCCCGGCGTGCGCATCTCGCGCACCACATCATCGGCCAGCGCAGTGTCCAGCATAACGCGCCGCTGCATCAGGTCCGGACGTTCGGCGGTGATGCGCGCATCCACCGCTTCGTGCAGATAGCGGCCCTGATAGCCCAGCGCCAAGCTTGCCACACTGGCGCGCGCGCCGGGCGCCGCACGCTGCGATCCTTCCAGAAATGCCAGCACGGCTTTCCGGTGCGACAGTCCCGCCGTCACATGACTTCGGATCTCGGTCAGCGCGCGGTTATAGGTCAGCAATTGCAGCGCCGCGTGCTTCCTGGCCAGCGCCGCACGCATGGCTTCCTCGGCCGCTTCCTCCGCCGCCAGGCTGCGCAGTTTTTCGTCCAGTCCCGGCACAGCACGGTCCGCGGTCAACTGCGCGTGCTGTGCTTCCATGCGTTCCAGTAACGCACGCGCCTCGACCTCGGTCATGGTGTTCTGGCTGGCGGCGCGGATGGCCGCGATGCAACCCTGCATGCTCATGCCGCGCCCCCCAGAATGCAGCTGGCCGCCGCCTGCCACGCGGCCGGGGCATGTTGCGCGCGCGCTTCGGCCGCTGTTGCCGCGTGGTAGTCCGCCATCAGGTCGGGCGGCGCCCTGCCCTCGGCGTCCAGACGCGTCACCAGCACGTCCAGTGCGGCCGCATCACCCAGATCAAAACCGTGTGATGCGGCCCGCGCCTCGGCGGCGGAAACCGTTGCTGTGCGCGGCGCGGCACCGCGGCTGAAATCCACGTCGTCCGCATCCGGAAAAAGATGGAATCCCGCCGTGTCCGGCGATATATTTGGTGTTGGATCCGGGTAGGCATTCAGGCCGCGGGGTGAAACCCGCGTCGTTTCGGACGAAAATCTGAGGGGGCCTGGATCCGCTGGATCCGGGTGTGCATCCAGACCGCGGGGTGAAACCCGCGTCGTTTCGGACGTAAATCTGGGCGGCCCCGGATCCGCTTTTTCCCCTGTTGCCGCCGACGTGCGCCGCGTCAGGCCAGATACCTGCGCCAACCGCGACCCACCCCATGTATCCGGCAGGCGATACATCGTGTGCAATGCCATCGCGCCCGTGCGTTTGCGCAGTTCCTCGACTACCACCAGCGCACCATCCACATCGCGCAGCAGGTAGGTGACCGACGGGTGCCCCCTGTCCGTGCGGGTCGACATGCTATCCAGCGGCGCGCGGATCAGTTCCGGATAGCGTGCGATCAGATCTACCGTCACCGGCGCCTCACCGGGCTGGCGCGGCGCAGTCGGCCCGTGCTTCTGCAAGATGTGCCGCACCGAAGTGCCATCGATGATACGCGCCGTCCACTCGGGCACGTGCAGCCCCATATCACGCAGTGCGCGCAGCTCGGCATCTTCCAGAAATCCGAAACTGAAACCGCGATTGGGCAGCACCTGCCCTGCCGCCACCGGCGTCGCCTCGCGCTGCACAAATTCCAGTGCCGCCGCGTGCATGTCGGTGCGGGCCGGATCCGGTGTTTCGATCCACGCCGCCAGTTTGCGCCCACGCGCCTGCACCAGCGCATCGCGCACACCCTCAGGCAAGACGCCCAGATCCAGCGCCCTGCCCTGCGCCATATCGGCCGCGCCCGCCGCCAGCGCGTGCAACGTGCCATCCTGTGTGCGCACATCCGGCAGCGGCGGGTCCGGCGGGGGCAGATCGGACAATGCTGTTGCCTGCGGTGCCTGGTCCGGCGCATGGGGCAATCGCGCCTGCAGATCCGTGCCACCGGCACGCGCCGCACGGCGGGCGCGCAGCGCACCCACAGCACCGAACCCGCCGCCCAGCACCGCGCCGCCCACCAGACCGAAGGCCAGATCCTGAATAATCTCGGCCCAGCCGACATCGTCGCCATAATACGCACGCCCCGCCACGGTGGCGGGCATGGCCAGCGCATTGCCCAGCGTGGCATCGAACGCCCCCATGCCGGCACCCACCGCCATACGTGCGCCGATGCCGCCCGCCGCCAGCGCCTCGGCCCGCTGCGCCGCACGTGCCACATGCTGGCCAAACCGCCCGGCGCGCGCCACGCGCAGCGCCGGTCCGGCAAACGGGATGTAGTTTTCCGGCGACAGCATCGATCCCGCCATGCCGGCCACGAACCCGCCAACCTGCCCCCAGGCACCCGCATCGTATGTGCCGATCAGGTAGTCGCGAAACGCGTTCTCGTCGTGGATCTGCGCGCGCATCGCCGCGCGCGCCGGTGTGGTGCGCGGGTCGTACTCCAGCCCGTCGCGGAAATACGGGCTGGCGCGCCACGCGGCTTCGTCCATCGGTTCCGCCATGGCAGTGCTGAAGGCATCCTCGTCCGCGCGGGTCAAACGCCCGTCCGACCAGGCACGCCCCAGCAGCGAGGATTTCAGCAAACCACTTGCAGAACTCAGCGCCAGGAACCGGCCCGTGGAGGGCGTCTGCGCGTCGATCGCCTGCCCCAGCGTGTCCGCCGTCAGCGCCTGGGTTGGCAGCGGTGCGTCGATGATGCGCAGATCGGTCATGGCGCCACCTCCATCAACCGCTGCTGGCGCATCAGGCGGCGCGATTCACGCAGCAGACGCTGCTGTTCGGGCACCACGCTGGCAGAAACTGCCCGCGCTGCCGCTGCCGCGTCCTGTGCCGCGCCACCCGCCGCCAGCGCCTGTTCCAGCGTCACCAGCAGTGGCTTGCCATCACCGCCCTGGATCGGGAACGGCGCATGGCGCGGATAAAACGCGAACCGCCCGCCTTCGGCGTCGATCCAGGTGCCGTCACGCAACGCCTGCGCCACCACATCGGCGGCCTGCACGCCACCGGTGGTGCTGCGTGCGGGCAGCAGCGCGTCCACCGCCCGGTCGCGCAGCGCCACCAGCCCGGCGGTCAGCCGGTCGGTATCGGTGCCAACAGGAACCGAGATCCCGACCCCGTTGCCACGCACCACCTGATGGCCGCCAAACAGATCCCGATACGCAGCATTGGTCGCCGATGGATCGGTATCGCCCGCCGCTGCGGCGCGCACCGAGACCACCCGCGCCAGCATTTCGCGTTCCTGATCCAGCATGTCCAGAAACGCGCGATTGCCCGTCGCCTGATATTGCGCGACACGCAGCGCCCCCAGCCGATCATCATCGGCCAGCGTGGCGGTCACATTGCTGGTCACCGCGCGCCGGGTCTCGGGCGGCAGATTCAGGTCCTGCACCTTGGCCGACAGTTCAGACGCCAGCTGTGCCGCCACATGCACCGCATTGCGCGGCATCGTCGCCACCGCCTGCGCATAGCCCTCCGGCAGGCCGGCTGCATTCAGCGCCTGCAATGTACGCTGGCGGTCCGCGCCATCGGCGATCTTCTCGACAATGCTGTGCAGCCGGGCGATGCGTTCGCCCGGCGTCTGCAATTGCAGGATCGGCGTCACGATCTGCGCGGCGACCAGCGGCGGCAATGCCTGTTGCCGGTCGCGCTGCACACCCAGACGCTCCTGTTCGGCCAGCGCCAGCTGCATGGCCATGCCCAGCTTCGACGGGTCCTGCCCGGCATCCTCGAATGCGGTGCGCACCGCCGGGATATGGGCGATCACGTAATCGCCGGGCCTGGCGTGTTCACCGTGCAGGCCACGCTGGCGTTCCTCCAGTGCCTGCTGGTACACACGCACCTGCTCGGCATGTTCCGCTGCGTCATCACCGGTGATCGGCATCGCATCGCGTGTGGCCTGGATTTCTGTCGGCGACTGCACACGCGCCGCCTGCACCAGCAGGGATTTTTCCGCCGCTTCGGTGATCTGCGCGTTGATCTGCGCAATCCGTTCGGGCGGCACCTGCGCCGCCTGACCGTCCTCCACCGTCAGCAGCCGGTCCGGCACCACGCCGCTGGCAGCTGCCTGCGCAGTCAGATCCTGTACGCGTTCCTGCAACGCCACCGCCGCCTGCCCGGTCTGGCGGCCGTGCACCGCTTCGATGATCTGCGCCGCCC
>JAVBJV010000066.1:0-28964 GCA_031546815.1 Acetobacteraceae bacterium | reverse complement strand
GGGCGGGATCAAGGAAATGGGCGGTCTGCCCGACATCCTGTTCATCATCGACACCAACAAGGAAAAGCTGGCGATCGAAGAAGCGAACAAGCTGGGCATTCCGGTGATCGCTGTTGTCGACAGTAATTCTGATCCCGAAGGCGTGACCTATCCGATTCCGGGCAACGACGATGCGATCCGCGCGATCACCATGTATTGCGACCTGATCTCGGGCGCGGTGCTGGACGGGATCTCGGCGGAAATGTCGGCGTCGGGTATCGATGTCGGTGCATCGGAACAGGCACCGGCTGAAGAAGCCGCCGCGCCGACCGCCTGATGATACTGAACGAGGCCCGGTCGATCGGGCCTCGTTTCTTTCCTGGATTTTGTGACGAGCAGCACGCAAGCCGCAGGACCGTTTCCGGTTCGCCTTGGAGTGCTCTAACCGGAGACAAGCCCGATGGCCGAAATTACAGCCGCACTGGTTAAGGAACTGCGCGAAAAGACCGGCGCAGGCATGATGGACTGCAAGAAAGCCCTGGTCGAAACCGACGGCAACATGGACGAAGCGGTCGATGGGCTGCGCAAGAAGGGCCTGTCGGCGGCGGCGAAGAAGTCGGGCCGTGTGGCAGCTGAAGGTCTGGTCGGCGTGGCGAGTGGCGCCAATGTCGGCGCGATGGTCGAAATCAACGCGGAAACCGACTTTGTGGCCCGCAACGAAACCTTCCAGAATTTTGTGACTGAAGTCGCCAAGCTGGCGCTGACCGTTGGCGACGATATCGAAGCGCTGAAGGTTGCGACATTCCCGGGCAAGTCGCACACGGTTGCCGACGAGCTGACCAACATGATCGCCACCATCGGCGAAAACATGTCGATCCGTCGCGCCAAGGTGCTACGCGTGTCTTCGGGTGTGGTGGCTGGTTATGTGCATCAGTCCGTGAAGCCGGGCCTGGGCAAGATTGGCGTGCTGGTTGCGGTTGAAGGCGCGGGCGAGCTCGCCACGCTGGAAACGCTGGGCCGTCAGGTTGGCATGCATGTCGCGGCGACTCGTCCGGAAGCGCTGGATATCTCGGCGGTTGATCCGGCGGCGCTGGAACGTGAAAAGGCCGTGCTGGCCGATCAGGCGCGCGCTTCGGGCAAGCCGGAAGACATCATCGCGAAGATGCTGGAAGGCCGGATTCGCAAGTATTACGAAGAAATCGTGCTGCTGGAGCAGGTCTGGGTTCACGACGGTGAAAGCCGCGTGAAGGCCGTGGTGCAGAAGGCCGGCGTGAAGCTGGGCGGTTTCGAACGCTTCCAGCTGGGCGAAGGCATCGAAAAGCAGGAAACCGATTTTGCCGCAGAAGTTGCCGCGACAGCCGGCACTTCTCGCTAAATTTCTCTGCGTTGCTTGTTTCGGGCGGGAGGGACGGTTAGGTTCCACCCGCCCGTTTCCATATCTGGATAGATCATGCCCCATTCTCTGCCTCAGCCGATGTATCGGCGCGTTTTGTTGAAGATTTCGGGCGAAGCCCTGATGGGGCGCCGTGAATACGGAATCGACACCGACGTCCTGACCCGCATCGCCACCGATGTGCAGCAGGTGCTGGCCCTGGGCGTCGAGGTTTGTCTGGTGATTGGTGGCGGTAATATTTTCCGCGGGATGCAGGGTGCAGCTTCGGGGATGGAGCGCGCGCAGGCCGATTATATGGGTATGCTGGCGACCGTGATGAACGCGCTGGGCATGCAGAACGCGCTCGAGAAAATCGGCGTGCCGACGCGGGTGCTGAGCGCCATCCCGATGGCCTCGATCAGCGAACCGTATATTCGCCGGCGTGCGGTGCGACACATGGAAAAAGGCCGCGTGGTGATTTTCGCGGCTGGCACCGGCAATCCGTTCTTCACGACCGATACGGCAGCGGCGCTGCGTGCGGCAGAAATGGGCTGCGATGCGCTGCTGAAGGGCACGCAGGTCGATGGCGTGTATTCGGCCGACCCGCGCAAGGATGCCTCGGCCACGCGGTTTGATGAACTGACATATCTGGATATGCTGGCGCGCGATCTGGCGGTGATGGATGCCGCCGCGATCAGCCTGGCGCGTGAGAACGGCCTGCCGATCGTGGTGTTCAATATTCACGAAGCCGGAAATTTTGCCCGTGTGATGACGGGGCAGGGCACGTTCACGAAAATCGTCGAGCGCGCTGCTTAAGAATTTTTCTTTAAGAAGGGGATGGTCATGACAGCCGACCTGAACACGCTGAAACAGGATCTGACCCGGCGCATGGATGGCGCGCTGGAATCGCTGAAGAAGGATTTCGCCGGTCTGCGCACCGGCCGCGCCACACCGGCATTGCTGGAACCGGTGCGGGTCGAGGCATACGGATCGAACCAGCCGCTGACGCAGCTGGCCACGGTGTCGGTATCTGGCCCGTCGCTGCTGTCGGTACAGGTGTGGGACAAGTCGGTGGTGAAGGCGGTGGAAGTCGCGATCCGTGATTCGGGTCTGGGCCTGAACCCGCAGGCCGAAGGGCAGGTCCTGCGCGTACCGCTGCCGATGCTGACCGAAGAGCGCCGCAACGAACTGGCCAAGATGGCCGGCAAGTATGCCGAAGGCGCGCGTGTTGCCGTGCGCGGCGTGCGTCGCGATGGCATGGAACAGCTGAAGGCGCTCGAGAAGAAGACGCTGATCAGCAAGGACGAGCACGAACGCGCCTCAGGCGAGATCCAGAAGCTGACCGACCAGTATGTAAAGCGCGTCGACGACACGACGTCGGAAAAAGAGAAAGACATCCGTACAGTCTGATGATGATGCGTGCGGCGGCAGACCCGAACGATACAGGTCGCGTGCCCCGGCACGTTGCGATCATCATGGACGGCAATGGGCGCTGGGCTTCGGCCCGGCACCTGCCGAAACTTGCCGGGCACAAGGCGGGGGGCGATGCGCTGAAGCGCACCATCCAGGCCTCGGCGCAGGCGGGGATCGAATGGCTGACGATCTATGCGTTCTCGTCCGAGAACTGGGGGCGCCCCGAGGATGAAGTCGGCGGGCTGATGGGCTTGATGAAGCTCTATCTGCGCGGCGAGTTCAAGGAGATGAAGGCGCAGGGCGTGCGTCTGCGCATCATCGGCGACCTGTCGCGTTTCGCGTCCGATCTGCGCGCCGAGATCGAGGGCGCGGTGGCCGAGACCGAACACAACACACGCCTGAACCTGAACGTTGCGCTGTCCTATGGCGGGCGGGATGAAATCGTGCGCGCCGTGAAGCGCATCGCGGCGACGGTGAAGGACGGCCGGTTCGACCCGGACACACTGACCGAAGACCTGTTCGCAACGGCGCTGGATACGCACGGTATTCCCGACCCCGATCTGATCATCCGCACATCGGGCGAGGTGCGTCTGTCGAACTTCCTGCTGTGGCAGAGCGCCTATGCCGAGCTGGTGTTCCAGGATGTGCTCTGGCCCGATTACGGGGCCGAACATTTGCAGGATGCGCTGAACACGTACGCACAACGGGAGCGCCGTTATGGCCGACGCTAAGTCCGCGTTCCGCTGGCAGGATCTGCGCATGCGCGCGATCTCGGCGGCAATCCTCGCGCCCGCGGTGCTGCTGTGCATCTGGTTCGGCGGCATTGCATGGATGGTGCTGATCGCGCTGGCGGTGGCGGGGATGGTGCATGAATGGATGCGCATCTGCCGGTTCCGTTTCAGCGCGCTGGCGGTGGTGATGCTGCTGGCCATCGGGCTGGCGGGTGCGGCACTGCTGTGGCTGCGTCAAGGCGAGGCGGGGCGCGCCAACGTGATCTTCACCGTGCTGATCGTCTGGGCCAGCGATATCGGCGCGTATATGTGCGGGCGTCTGTTCGGCGGGCCGAAGCTGGCGCCCAGTATCTCGCCATCGAAAACATGGTCGGGGGCGATGGGGGGGCTAGTCTCGGTCGCGGTGGTGGGCATGTTGGTGGGGCCGCTGCTGGCACCCGGCCTGTGGTGGAAAGCGGCGCTGATCGCGCTGCCGCTGGGTATGGCGACGCAGATCGGCGACCTGATTGAATCGGCCTTCAAGCGCCAGTTCGACGTGAAGGATTCCGGAACGCTGATCCCCGGCCATGGCGGCCTGCTGGACCGGCTGGACGGGCTGCTGATTGCAGCGCCCGTGGCGGCGTTGATGACTCTGATCTTCGGGGCGGGCGTACTGTGGCAGTAAGAACCGTCAGTGTTTTCGGTGCGACCGGCAGTGTCGGCACGCAGACGCTGAAGCTGATCGGCCTGGCGCCCGATGCATATCGCGTGCGGGCGCTGGTTGCGCATCGCAGTGCCGAGAAGCTGGCCGCGCTGGCGCGCCTGCATCGCGCCGAAGTCGCCGTAGTGACGGACGAGGCCGCGTATCCCACTCTGGCGGAGGCACTGGCTGGCAGCGGCGTGCGCGCCGAAGCGGGCGAGGCAGCGGCACTGGCTGCGGCGGCGTTACCGACTGACTGGACCATGGCGGCGATCACCGGTGCGGCTGGTCTTGCGCCGACGCTGGCGGCGATCAAACGTGGCGGCACGATTGTGCTGGCCAACAAGGAGAGTCTGGTCTGCGCGGGCGATGTCGTGCTGGCGGCGGTGCGCGCATCCGGCGCCACACTGTTACCGGCCGATTCCGAACACAACGCGATCTTCCAGACTCTGGAAGCTGCCAATCGCGACGCGGTCGAGAAGATCGCACTGACTGCGTCGGGCGGTCCGTTCCGCAGTTTCACTCTGGCCGAGATGCAGGGCGTCACGCCCGAGATGGCGGTGCGGCATCCGGTATGGTCGATGGGTATGAAGATCAGCGTCGATTCCGCCACCCTGATGAACAAGGGTCTGGAACTGATCGAGGCAGCGCGCATCTTCGACATGCCCTCCGAGCAGATCGACGTGATCGTGCACCCGCAATCGGTGATTCACGGGCTGGTATATTATCGCGATGGTAGCGTTCTGGCGCAGCTTGGCTCGCCCGACATGCGCGTGCCGATCGGGCATACTCTGGCCTGGCCGCAGCGCATGCAGACCCCCGCGCCGCGGCTGGATCTGGCGAAGGTCGGCACACTGACCTTCGAACCGCCCGACATGCAGCGCTTCCCGGCGCTGGCGTTGTCGCGTGCGGCCTTGATTGCGGGCGGCGGTGCCCCCACTATCCTGAATGCGGCAAACGAAGTGGCGGTGGCTGCTTTTCTGTCGAAACGAATCGGTTTTCTGGATATCGCTCGGATTGTCGGCGATGTGCTGAACCAGTTGGGCACGCCGCAGGCGGCCAGTCTGGATGCCGTGATGGCGCTGGACCTTGCTGCCCGGCATGCCGCCGAACACCTTGTTGCCCGCGCAGCCTGATATTCTGCTGCCCCCCGGAGAATTTAGCTGATGGAATTTCTGCCCGAGCCTTTTCGTACGATCCTCTCGTTCCTGATTGTTCTGGGCGTGCTGGTGTTCATTCACGAGCTTGGCCATTACCTGGCCGCGCGCTGGCGTGGGGTGCATGTCGAGGCGTTTTCCATCGGCTTCGGTAACGCGCTGGCCAAATGGACCGACCGGCTGGGGACCGAATGGAAGATCTGCTGGATCCCGCTGGGCGGTTACGTGAAGCTGCATGGGCAGGGCGTTTCGGAAGATCTCACCCCGGGCGATGCCGCTGCGCTGATCCCGGGCAAAGCGTTCGATGAAAAGCCGGTCGGATCGCGCGCCATCGTGGTGGCGGCGGGGCCGATTGCCAATTTCGTGCTGGCCGTGGTGCTGTTCGCCGCCGTGTTCATGACGGCTGGGCGTCCGGTGCCGTCCTCGGTCATCGGGCAGGTGGCTCCCAACAGCGCGGCCGAGCGTGGCGGGCTGATGCAGGGCGACAGGATCACCGCCATCGATGGCAAGCCGGTCGTGGTGTTCACCGACATCGTGCAGGCCATCGAACCCCGCCCCGAAGCCCCGATCGCGATCGAGATCGAACGCGAGGGCCAGCGCCAGACCCTCAACCTGACCACGGGCCGCAGCCCGGATGGCAGCCGCGGGCTGCTGGGCGTTGGGGCCGGCGGTGTTTCCTGGGAACGGATGAACCCGATCTCGGCCGTGGCGGCCGGAGCCAGCCATACCTGGGATGTGGCGGCGCAGACGCTCACCTATGTCTGGCAGATGATCACCGGGCAGCGCGGGTCGGAAGATCTGGGCGGGCCGCTGCGCATCGCCCAGCTATCCGGCAAGGTGGCCGGGCAGGGGATGGCGGCGCTGGTGTCGTTCATGGCGGTGCTGTCGGTCAGTCTGGGGCTGATCAACCTGTTCCCGATCCCGGTTCTGGATGGCGGACATCTGGTGTTTTACGCGATCGAGGCCGTCCGCGGCCGCCCGCTGAGCGTCAAGGCACAGGAAATTTTTCTCCGCGCCGGGCTGGTGCTGCTGGCCTCGCTGTTCATATTCGTGACCTGGAACGATCTGGCCAGCTGGGGGGTATTCCAGTGGGTGTCCAGAATTATCGGCTAAGGGGCGGTATTCGGCACGATTTTTCACAGACGGATCTGGCGGCTCTTGCCGTGATCCGCTAAGGGCTTACACTCGATATTTGACGAGTTCGTTACGCGGTTATCCCACCGGAGGGAAAAGGCTTGTTCTGTCTTCGTGCTGTACTGCTCGCATCCGCGAGCATCGTTTCCGCCGCTCTGGTGACCGGGGATGCCTATGCCCAGAGATCCGCTGCCCAGAACGGGCTGAGCGAAGTCGTCGCCCAGGGCGGCGTCATTCAGAATATCTCGGTCGAGGGTAACCAGCGCATCGACGTTGCGACGGTTCGCTCGTACATGCTGGTGGGGCCGGGTGACCGGTTCGAGGAAGATCGGCTGGACCGCAGCCTGAAGGCGTTGTTCGCAACCGGCCTGTTCCAGGACGTGTCGTTGCGCCGCCAGGGTTCGAACCTGATCGTGCGGGTGATCGAAAACCCGATCGTCAATCGCGTGGCGTTCGAAGGTAACGGCAAGCTGAACGACGACACGCTGCGCCCCGAAGTGCATTTGCGTTCGCGCGCGGTGTTCACGCAGGCGCAGGCGCAGGCCGACCGCCAGCGCATTCTGGACCTGTATGCACGCCGTGGCCGTTATGCCGCGCGCGTCGAGCCGAAGGTCATCCAGCTGGACCAGAACCGCGTCGACGTGGTGTTCGAAATTCAGGAAGGCGATGCCGCGCTGATCAGCCGCATTGCGTTTGTGGGTAACCATGCGTTCTCGGAAAGCCATCTGAAGGAAGTTGTCGCATCGCGTGAAGAAGCCTTCTGGCGCTTCATGTCGTCGTCCGACACGATGGATCCAGATCGTCTGAATTACGACCGCGAATTGCTGCGTCGTTTCTATCTGCGCAACGGGTATGCCGACTTCGAAGTGACCGGCAGCACGGCAGAACTCTCGGCCGACCGCGATGCGTTCTTCGTGACCTATTCGATCCGCGAAGGCGAACGTTATCGTGTTGGCACGGTGAACGTGGACAGCCGTCTGCGCAATCTGGATGGCGCGACGCTGCTGCCGTATGTGCAGCTTTCGGAAGGCGACTGGTACGACGGCGATGCCATCGAACGCAGCGTCACCAAGGTGCAGGACGAAGTGCAGTCGCGCGGCTATGCGTTTGTGGACGTGCGTCCGCGCGTGACGCGCAATGCCGAAAACCACACCATCGACATCAACTTCGAAGTGGCCGAAGGGCCGCGCGTGTTCGTTGAACGTATCGACATTGTCGGCAACGTGCGTACGCAGGACCAGGTGATCCGCCGCGAATTCCGCCTGGCGGAAGGCGATGCATTCAACGCGGCGGCCATTCGTCGCACGCGTCAGCGTCTGCAGGATCTGGGTTACTTCAACACGGTCAATATTCAGCCAGCACAGGGCAGTGCGCCCGATCGCGCCGTTCTTACGACGCAGGTCGAAGAAAAGGCCACGGGTGAATTCACCATCGGCGGCGGTTACGGCACGGATGCGGGCTTCCTGGCCAGCATCGGGCTGCGTGAGCGCAACCTGCTGGGAACCGGGGTCGATGCATCGGTCAACGGCACGCTGGCGCAGCGTCGCAGCCAGCTCGATTTCTCGCTGACCGATCCGTATTTCCTGGGCCGCAATCTGGTCGCCGGTGTGGACCTGTTCTACGTGAGCCGCGACAACCAGGACTCGTCCAGCTACGACGAACAGCGTGTCGGCTTCTCGGTGCGCATGGGGTATGAGTTCAACGAACATCTGCGCCAGTCGTGGAACTACACCCTGTCGGATCGTGATGTGAACAACATTGATCCGTCTGCATCGCGCTTCATTCGTGAGCAGGAAGGCAAGACGCTGCTGTCGCAGATCGGGCAGACACTGACGCTGGATTACCGCGACAGCCGTCTCGATCCGCATGATGGATTCGTGATCCGTCTGGGCACCGATTTTGCCGGTCTGGGCGGGGATGTGGAGTACCTGCGCGCCAAGCTGGACGCAGCGTATTATGTGCCGCTGGAACGGGTGTTCGGCGATCCGGATTACGTGATCGCGGTATCGGCCGGTGCGGGCTATCTGTGGAACTGGGGCAAGGACGAACGTATCGTCGACCGCTTCTTCTTGGGTGGCGAAAACCTGCGCGGCTTTGAAGTTGGTGGCGCGGGTCCGCGCGATATCTCGACGGGTGATAGCCTGGGTGGGCGGTTGCTGTGGACTCAGTCGACCGAGTTCCGCTTCCCGCTACCGGTCTCCTCGGATTTGGGGCTGATCGGGCGGGCGTTTGTCGACGTGGGGTCGTTGTCAGAGCTATCCGATTCCGGTCCGGAGGTTGTAAACGATAGCGCTCCGCGTGTTTCAGCGGGCGTTGGGCTTTCGTGGCGGTCGCCGTTTGGTGTAATCAATATCGACGTAGCCCAAGCTCTGGTGAAGAAAAACTACGACCAGACGCAGGTCTTCCGGTTTGGCTTTGGAACAAGGTTCTGATCACAGTGAAGTTTTCCAATATTTGTCTCGCCACGGTTTTCGCCGCGGCTCTGGCCTTCCCGGCGGTTGCACAGCAGCAGCCCGGCTTCTTTGTGCCGGGCGGTGGTGGTGGCCAGCCGGCCCGTCCGGCAGCACCGCGCCCTGCCGCGCCAGCCGTGTCGACACCTGCGCCGCAGCAGCCGGGAGCCGTTGCACAGCAGCCTGCCGCGCCGCAGCCTGAAATTCCGATCCCGCAGCTCGAAGCTCTGCCCAAGGTGGCTCCGCCGCCGGCAGCCGTGATCGGGGTGATCGGGGTGCCGGAAATCATGCGCGCTTCGACGGCAGCGCAGGCGATTGAACGTGAAATCGGTGCACGTCGTACACGTCTGAACGAAGAAGCCGCACGTGAACAGCAGGCCTGGCGCGACGCACAGCAGGCGCTGGCGAACGACCGCGCGCGTCTGTCACCGGAACAGCTGCGCACCCGCGAACGCCAGCTACAGGAACGCGTGAACAACGCGCAGCGTATTTTCCGCGAACGTAACCAGGTCATTCAGGAAGCCGCCCAGAAAGCCATGGGCGAAGTCGAACGGATGCTGATCGCGGTGATCCGTCAGGTGTCGGACAGCCATGGCATGAATCTGGTTCTGCATCGCAGCCAGGTTGCCCTGAACGTCAACGATTTCGACATCAGCGAAGAAATCGCCACACAGCTGAACAAGCTGTTGACCACGGTGACGGTCCCGCCGGAACCGCCGGCACAGCCGCTGACCACGCCCGCCCCGCCTGCCGCTTCTACTCCGGCAGCTCCTGCTCCGGGTGGTCGCCCAGCACGCAGCGGTCGCTGATTCTAATGGCGGGCGATCCGCGTTTCTTCGCCCGCTCCGCGCCGCAAACACTTACCAGTGTTGCAGCGGCGGCGGGCGGATCGGTCGACCCATCTGCAGATCATGGTGCAATGCTCTTGGGCATTGCACCATTGCAGTTGGCGACCCCGAGCGATGTCAGTTTCCTCGATAACCGGCGCTATATGTCGCTGCTTGCCGAAACACGGGCAGGTGCGGTGATTGTGCGGGCGGATATGGTCGCGCAGGTGCCGTCTGGCACGCAGGCCATTGTGACGCAGAATCCGTATCTAGGCTGGGCGCAGGTGGCTACACTGTTCTACCCGCCGCCGCCGGTGACGCCCGGCGCGCATCCCAGCGCAGTGATTGCCGCTGATGCCCGGATTGACCCGACGGCCGAGATCGGCCCGTTTGTGGTGATTGGCAGCAAGGCCGAGATCGGGCCGCGCTGCCGGATTGGCGCGCATGTGGTGATCGGCAATGGGGTCAGCATGCAGGAGGACTGCCGGATCGGCAGCCACGTCAGCATAACGCATGCGGTTCTGGGCAAGCGGATCGTGATATTCCCCGGTGCGCGCATCGGGCAGGACGGTTTCGGATTTGCGATGGGGCCTGCAGGCTTTGTCGGTGTGCCGCAGCTGGGCCATGTCATCCTGGAAGACGATGTTGCAATCGGTGCCAACACAACCGTCGATCGTGGATCTGCGATGAATACGGTGATAGGTGCGGGCTCGCGGCTCGACAATCTGGTGCAGATTGGGCACAACGTCCGTATGGGACGGTGTTGTGTGATCGTTGCACAGACTGGGATTTCCGGTTCGACAACGCTGGGCGACTTTATTCAGGTTGGCGGACAGGCGGGTATTGCCGGGCATCTGAACATCGGCTCGAAAGTGCGGATTGCTGCCCAGTCCGGTGTGATGAACGATGTCCCCGATGGGGTCGAGATGTTCGGATCGCCAGCGCAGCCAGCCAAGGTAGCTTTTCGTGAGATTGCGGTTCTGCGCCAGATGGTGAAGAAACGCCTTAAACGCGATGTGGACGAGACATAATGGACGCTAAGACCACCGACACCGAATTCGAGACAGCCGACATCGAACGCATCATGGGGGCGATCCCGCATCGCTATCCATTCCTGATGATCGACCGTATTGTTGACATGAAGCTTGGGGAATCTGCGGTCGGGATCAAGAACGTCTCGGTGAACGAGAATTTCTTCCAGGGCCATTTCCCTGCGCATCCGGTTATGCCGGGCGTTCTGATCATCGAGAGCATGGCCCAGACGGCGGCCGTGCTGGTGGTTGAAACTCTGGGCCAGGCGGCCAAAGGCAAGGTCGTGTATTTCATGTCGGTTGAAGGTGCCAAATTCCGTCGGCCCGTGGGGCCCGGGGATCAGCTGCGGATCCACATCGCCAAGGAACGTAGCCGTGGCAATGTCTGGAAGTTCAACGCGGTGGCGCGTGTCGATGGCGTCGCCGTGGCCGAAGCGACCTATACCGCCATGATCATGGACAGCGCCGGGTGAGCCAGATCCATCCCAGCGCGATTGTCGCGCCCGGGGCCAAGCTGGGCGCAAATATCCAGATTGGCCCATATTGCACAATTGGTCCCAACGTCGAAATCGGCGATGGCGCGCGGCTGATTTCTCACGTTGTGGTTGATGGTCATACCAGAATCGGCGCGGAAGCGGTTTTGTATCCGTTCTGCACGGTCGGGCTGGCGCCGCAGGATCTGAAATACAAGGGCGAAGAAACCCTGACCGAGATCGGGCCGCGCACCCAGATCCGCGAACATGCCTCGGTCCATCGCGGCACGGTGACTGGCAGCGGGATCACGAAGATCGGTGCGGACTGTCTGTTGATGGCGGTGGTCCATGTCGCGCATGACTGCGTGCTGGGCGACGGCGTGGTGGTTGCCAACAACGTGGTGATGGGCGGCCATGTCGAGGTCGGCGATGGCACCGTGATCGGTGGCAGCGCGGCCATTCATCAGTTCGTGCGCATCGGGCGTTGGGCGATGGTGGGCGGTGTGTCGGGCGTCGAGGCAGATGTAATTCCGTTCGGCAGCGTGATCGGCAACCGTGCGCATCTGGCCAGCCTGAATGTGATCGGGCTGCGGCGTCGTGGGGTGGAGAAGGCGCGTATTCTGGCCTTGCGTGCCGCCGTGCGTGCTCTGTTCCAGAGCACCGGCGTGCACGCCGACCGTCTGGTCGAGGTTGAAGCCAAGTGGGGCAGTGAACCCCTGGTGGCCGAGGTACTGGAATTTGCCCGTACCCCCAGCCGTCGCGGCCTAATCCGCGCGGCCTGGAGCCATGCGGACAACGACGAGGCCTAAAAAGGGGCGTTAGTTCAGGAAGCGCAGACTGGTACTGCCGAGGCTCTCGGTGTGGCAGGCTGTGACTGCCTGTTCGATTGCCGCGAGCGTCAGATCAAGCTGGAGTTTTTCGGCTTCCGAGGCCAGCATCCGCAAGCATCCAATAATGCCGGAAACGCTGTCTTCTAACGTATCGGTTGAATTCATGATGCACCAAAAGTTCCCAGGCGGTGTGCGACTTTTTTTTATGATATCCAAGGAACTTATCGCCGAAAAAGGCTATCTTGTGCAACAGAAATCGCATGCGGAATCATACGAGATGAGTGGGACTGCCCCCCTGAAAACGCGCGTTTCACAACCATTACGCGCATGAGCAACAGTAACTCAACTTTGGGTATTATCGCGGGCGGCGGTCCTATTCCCGGACGCGTCGCTGCTGCTGCTGCCGCTGCCGGGCGAGGGGTGTTTATCGTCGGGCTCGAGGGGTTCGCTGACCCCGAGATCCTGGCCCCGTGGCCGCATGCGATGGTGCGTCTGGGCGCGGCCGGGAAGCTGCTGTCGCTGATGCGCAACGCGCAGGTGAAGGATCTGGTGCTGATCGGCCCGATCCGTCGCCCGTCCTTTCTCAGCCTGTATCCGGATGCCGATGGGGCCAAACTGATCGCCCGGATTGGCCGTGCGGCATTTTCCGGGGATGATGGGCTGCTGGCCGCGGTTGTGCGCGTGCTGGGCGAGGAAGGGTTCCGTGTTCTGGGCGCGCACGAGGTGCTGACCGAAGCGCTGGCCCCCAAAGGTCTGCTGACCCGCGCTGCGCCCGATGCCGCCATGCTGGCCGATATCCGGCGCGGGGTGGATGTGGTGCGTATGCTGGGTGCGGCCGATGTCGGGCAGTGCTGTGTGGTACAGCAGGGCGTCGTGCTGGCGGTCGAGGCGATCGAGGGAACCGACGCGATGCTGGCCCGCGCCGCCACGCTGCGCCACCCAGGCGCACCGGGCGTGCTGGTCAAGCTGGTGAAGCCCGGGCAGGAGCGCCGTGCCGACCTGCCGACCATCGGGGCGAATACCGTGGCTGGCGTTAAAGCCGCGGGACTTGCCGGGATTGCGTTCGAGGGCGATGGCACCATTCTTGCCGATCGCCCGGCGACGATCGCCGCTGCCGACGAGGCCGGCGTGTTTCTGCTGGGACTGGACGAGGCCGAGATCAAAGGGAGTACATCATGAGCGAAAACTACAGTTTCCTGCACACCATGATCCGGGTTGGGAATCTCGACCGGTCGGTGAAGTTCTATACGGAATGTCTGGGGATGCATGAACTGCGCCGCCACGACGTGCCGGATGGGAAATACACACTGTCCTTCGTGGGCTATGGGGAAGAACCCGCCCATTCGGTGATTGAACTCACCTACAACTATGGCGTGGAGAAATACGAGATCGGCACCGCATTCGGCCATCTCGCAATAGGCGTGCCGGACATCGTGGCCTCGGTCGAGAAGGTGCGGGCAGCGGGGGGCAAGGTGGTGCGTGAACCCGGCCCGGTGAAGTTCGGCAAGACGGTGATCGCCTTTGTGGAAGATCCCGACGGCTACAAGATCGAGCTGATCGAACGCAAGTAAGCGATCCAGTCAAAAGAAAACCGGCGGGGCCATAAACCCCGCCGGTTTTTTTAGTGTCTGCGTGAAGGGCGCATTGCTGCGCCCTTCGACAGGGTCAGGCGTTCTGAGCCGCACCCGCCAGCTTCGCATCACGGCGGTTGCCGAGCAGCTTGATGGCGAAGAAGATCAGGAACAGCACGCCGATACCGAATACGATGTCACCCGGGACACGCGCCCAAACCATGGAGCGCATGAATTCCGACTGCACCACTTCCGGCGAACGGGCGAACCACAGGCCCTGCGTCACCGACGCCCAGGCCTGATAGATGCCAGCCGGCACCAGTGCCAGGAACACCATCATGGCCAGGCCGATATTCAGCGACCAGAACATCGGCTTCAGCAGGCTGTCCGACCAGTTGGCGGCCGGTGTCAGGCCACGCAGGCAGAACAGCATCAGACCGATACCCAGCATCCCATACACGCCGAACAGTGCGGCATGGCCATGGGCGGCCGTCAGGTTCAGGCCCTGCACGTAGTAAAGCGAGATCGGCGGGTTGATGCTGAAGCCCAGCAGCCCGGCGCCCACGCAGTTCCAGAAGCCAACGGACACGAAGCACAGGATCGGCCAACGATAGGCTGCAACCCACGGAGCAGCCTTCGACCGCTTGTAGTTGCTGTAGCCTTCGAAGCCCACCAGTGCCAGCGGCACCACTTCCAGCGCCGAGAACATGGCGCCGATGGCGATCACCGAGGTTGGTGTGCCTGTGAAGTACAGATGATGCAGCGTGCCGAGGATGCCACCGAACAGGAACACGATGGTTTCCAGGATGATGGCGGTATTGGCAGTCGACGAACGGATCAGGCCAAGCTTCGAGAAGATCAGCGCGATCACGGCGGTGGCGAACACTTCGAAGAAGCCTTCAACCCACAGGTGGACCAGCCACCAACGCCAGTATTCGACCATTGCATAGTGGGTCTTCTGGCCCCACATCAGCGACGACGCATAGAACAGTCCGATGCAGGTGGCCGAGACGAACACCATGGCGATCAGGCCACGGCTTTCGGTCGGACGCATCAGCGCCGGCCACAGGGCACGGCCCATCAGCACCAGCCACAGGATCAGACCGATGAACAGCAGGTACTGCCACAAGCGGCCCATGCTGGTGTATTCCAGACCCTGGTTACCGACCCAGAAGCTGAAGTCCACGCCTGCGCGCTGCAGGGTGCCGACCCAGCTGGTGCCGATCGACCCGAACACCAGAATGACCAGCGCCAGGAACAGGAAGTTGATCCCGAACACCTGGAACTTCGGTTCATGACCCGACAGAGCCGGAGCAATGTACAGACCCGTCGCCAGCCATGCTGTCGCGATCCAGAACACGCTGAGCTGCGTGTGCATGGTGCGGCTCATGCTGAACGGCAGGATTTCGCTGATGGGAATCCCGAAGAAGGAATTGCCTTCAACCGCATAGTGCGCCGAGACGACGCCCATGATGACTTGCACCAAGAACAGCGCAATCACCACGTAGAAATACTTCAGCGTGGCCTTCATCGAAGGAGTCGGCTTCAGGCCGAGCAGCGGATCGCTGGACGGGACCGTCGGATCGGCTTCTTCGTGGTTGGACACATGCAGCCAGACCAGACCGGCGATGCCCGCGATCAGCAGGATCACACTGGCGATCGACCACATGCCCGTGCCGGCTGTCGGCGTATTGCCGACCAGCGGTTCGTGCGGCCAGTTGCTGGTGTAGGTCAGGTTGGTTTCGCCCGGACGGTTGGTCGTAGCAGACCAGCTTGTCCAGAACATGAATGCGGGCAGCGCCTTCAGCGATTCCGCATCGCGAACCACACCGGTCATCATCGCATACTGTTCGCGCAGCGCGTCGAGGGACGCGTCGTCGCTGAACAGGGCACGATAATGTGTCGCCACCTGTTCCATGACCACGGCGCGATCGGCCGAGACGGTCAGGACGCCGGTTGCGGCATCATAGGTGTTCGCACGCATCTGGCTCTTCAGGCGTGCCTGCAGGGCACCCTGAGCTTCAACCGGGAGCGAGGCGAAGGGCTTGTTGAACTCGCGCTGAGCCCAGAATTCCAGCAGACCCGTCGCTTCGCGGTGCAGCCAGTCGGCCGACCAGTCGGGAGCGATGTAGCTGCCATGGCCCCAGACCGAGCCAACCTGCTGGCCACCAGACGAGAGCCATACCTGCTGGCCGAGCTGAATCTGCTCGCCCGTGTAGATGGTACGGCCGTCAGTCGTGACGACTTTCTGGGGAATCGGGGGGGCGGTTTGATAGATTTCCTGCCCTTGCCATCCGAGGACGGCAAACGAGCAGAAGAACATTATGGTGAGCCACCACCATAATTTTCGTGACGATTTCATTGGTTCTCTCCGGAAGGCCAATTGCAGTAAGCGATCGTAGATATGGGTATTCTAAATGCATATTTACAAATACGCAAATTACAGGCGTGTTTGGTGCGCTCAGGTTATGGGGCGGGGCATAAGAAAAAGGCACCCGAAGGTGCCTTTTTTCACATTGTGGCGGCGGAGATCCGGGCCAGGGTCTCGTCCAGCCCCAGCGCGGCCAGGGTCGCATCGATCGGCGGGCTGGTGGTGGTGCCGGTCAGTGCGGCACGCAGCGGCTGGGCTACAGCGCCCAGTTTGACGCCTTTTTCCTCGGCAAAGGCCTTCAGCATCTCGTGCAGGGGCGCGGCCTCGAACGGTATTGTGGCCATCCGGGCGGCAACCTCGCGCAGCAGCGCCTTGGCGTCGTCGGTCAGCAGGGCGGCGGCCTTGGCATCGAACGCGAAGGGGGCCGGGCGGGCCAGGAATACCGCGGCTTCGGTCAGGTCCTGCAGGGTGCGGGCACGTTCCTTCAGCCCCGGCATCAGCGTGAGCACGCGCGCCTTCGCCGCGTCATCAACTCGGAGGCCGTCACGCGCGGACAGGCGAGCGATCACGTCTTCGGCCAGACGGGCATCGTCGGCCTGGCGCATCCAGACGCCGTTCACGTGGTCCAGCTTGGCGTAATCCATCCGGCTGGCGGCGCGGCCCACGTCCGAGACGTCGAACAGCTTCACGGCCTCGTCACGGCCGATGATCTCGGTATCGCCGTGGCCCCAGCCGAGGCGCAGCAGGTAGTTGATCAGCCCCTCGGGCAGATAGCCGCGTTCCTTGAACTCCATTACGTTCACGGCACCGTGGCGCTTGGACAGCTTGGCGCCGTCCGCCCCGTGGATCAGCGGGATGTGTGCGAAGTCTGGTGGAGTCCAGCCCATAGCGTCGTACACCATGCGCTGGCGGAACGTGTTGGTGATGTGGTCGTCACCGCGGATCACGGTGGTGACCTTCATGTCGTAGTCGTCGACCACCACGGCGTGCAGATAGGTCGGGCGACCATCGCTGCGCAGGATGATCATGTCGTCGAGTTCGGTGTTGGCGACTCGGATCGTGCCCTGCACCAGGTCGTTCACGACGGTCTCGCCCTCGCGCGGGGCCTTGATGCGGATGGCACCCTTGGCTCCCGCCGGTGCTTCCGAAGGATCGCGGTCGCGCCAACGGCCGTCATAGCGCGGCGGGCGGCCTTCCTTCATGGCGAGCTCGCGCATCGCGGTGAGTTCTTCCGGCGTGTCGAACGCCAGATACGCCTTGCCGGCGCGCAGCAATTCGTGCGCGACCTCGGCATGGCGTGCCTCGCGTGTGCGCTGGAACACCGGCGGTTCGTCCGGGTTCAGGCCCAGCCAGTCGAGCGCATCCAGAATGGCTTCCTTCGCGCCGGGGACTTCGCGTTCGCTGTCGGTATCCTCGATGCGCAGCAGGAACTTCCCGCCGTGGTGGCGGGCATGCAGCCAGTTGAACAGGGCGGTGCGAACGCCGCCAATATGCAGGAACCCCGTGGGGGACGGAGCAAAACGTGTGACGATGGACATGTGTCCCGTTTAGAGCATGTGCCGGTTTCATGGAAGCGTCTCGGAATCGCGCACGGCATCACGTAGAACGCATAAGGGATTTTCCACGCGCACATGCGCCCGGAGGTAGACGTCAGCCAAAGCGCATCCATACAGAACCTGCTGCACCGCCTGCTCGAAGCGCAGGCCGGGCGCGTGGTGTTGTGGCTGCCGGTCATGGTGGGGCTGGGGACGGCCGGGTATTTCGCCTTGCGTAACGAGCAGCAGCTCTGGCTGGGAGCGGTGGCGGTGCTGCTTGCCCTGGTGGGGGTATGGTGTGTGCGTGGCCTGCTTGTGTGGCGCGCGGTGATGCTGGGGCTGTGCGCGGTGGCGCTGGGGTTTTTCGCGGCACAGTGGCGCACAGCTGGATTACCGGAACAGATCGTGCTGCCGCGTGCGGCACAGGTTGTGGATGGCATTGTTCTGGGTGTTGACCTTCTTCCCGAAGGACGACGCATCGTGCTGGGCGAGGCGCGCCTGTCGCCAGACGCTGCGCCGTTGCAGCGCCAGTTGCGCGTGCGTCTGCAGGCCACGGATACAACCACGGTACAGGCGGGGGATCGCGTGCGCGTGCGGGCGCGGTTCCTGTCTCCGGCGTGGCCGTCTTATCCGGGGGCGGTGGATTTTCAGCGGGTCGCGTTTTTCCAGAAACTGGCGGGCAGCGGTTTTGCCCTGGGGCAGATCGAACTGGTGCAACATGCACAGGCAACTGGCGCGGGGTTGTTTCTGCGCGGGGTGCGCGACGCGATCATCGCACGGGTGATGACGGTACTGCCCGCACGCGAAGGGGCCGTGGCTGGCGCGTTGCTGACCGGGGCGGTCACCGCGATCAATGCCGATGATCTGCAGGCGTTTCGGGCTTCGGGGCTGGCGCATCTGTTGTCGGTCTCGGGGTTGCATATCGCCATTGTGATCGGGCTGGTGATGACGTCGCTGCGCTTCATGCTGGCATTGATGCACACACCGGCCTTGCGCTGGCCCGCAAAGGAAATGGCGGCAGCAGCGGGGATTGTGGCCGGGCTGGCGTATCTGTTGCTGACGGGCATGCAGGTGCCGACGCTGCGCAGCTTCCTGATGGCGGCGCTGGTGATGCTGGGGCTGATGCTGGGGCGTCCGGCGTTGACGTTGCGGGGGCTGGGTTTCGCCGCCTTCATCGTGCTGCTCTACGCGCCCGAGGAAATTACCGGCCCGTCGTTCCAGATGAGTTTTGGCGCCGTGCTGGCGCTGGTGGCGGGGTGGGAAGTGTTTCAGCCCCGTTTGCTGTGGCTGAAGGGGCAGGGGCGGTTCTGGCAGCGTTGGGCATTCAGCGTGATGGGGCTGTTCGTGGCCTCGGTGCTGGCCGGCGTGGCGACGATGCCGTTCGGGATGTACCATTTCCAGCAGGCGCAGCTGTGGTCGGTGGCGGCCAATATGGTGGCTATTCCGCTGACCAGCGTGCTGGTGATGCCGGCGGGTGTGGTGGCTCTGCTGCTGATGCCGTTCGGGCTGGATGGCTGGGCGCTGACGGCGATGGGCTGGGGGCTGACCGCCACACTGTTCATTGCGCATGAAGTGGCCAGCTGGCCCGAGGCATTGGTGCGTGTGCCGCTGATGCCCCTGTGGGGGCTGGGCGCGGTGACGTTCGGCTTTCTGTGGATGGCGCTGTGGAAGGGCTGGCTGCGTGCGCTGGGTGTGCCGCTTGCGGTGCTTGGCATGGCCTCGCCATGGATGCATGCGCCGCCCGATCTGCTGGTGTCGCAGGATGCACGGTTGATTGCGGTGCGCACAGCGGCGGGTGTGCAGGTGCAGCGTGTCGGCACGGTGTCGAAGTTTACCATGGATACCTGGGCACGCGCGTGGGATCTGGACGCGCTCCCCAATGCCGAGGCACGCACATCGGACATCTGTCCCGATAGTACAACTACCTGTCTGGTGCCGGGTACGCGCGTGATGGTGATGCGCGAGGCACTGCACGACACATCGTGCGAAGGCGCTGACGTCGTGCTGTCGTCCGAGCCTTTACAGGGGCTGTGCGGCGATGTTGAAAGCGTGGACCGCTTCAACGTCTGGCGCGATGGCGCTTATGCCGGGTGGTTCACACGCGATGGTATGCGTCTGCTGTCAGACCGCGCCTGGCGCGGCGCCCGCCCGTGGGTGCCGCCAGCGCCGTTGCCGCGCTCGCATGCAACGGAGCCGCCAGCCTTACTGGATCAGTAACGCCGCATCAGCGCGATCATCTCGCCCTGCAGTCGCACTTTTTCCGCCGGGTAGATGTGCGTTTCATACTGGATGTTCGCTGGCTCCAGCGCGATCGACGCGCCCTTGCGGCGCAGGCGTTTCAGCGTGACTTCGTTATCATCGATCAGCGCAACGACGATGCGGCCGTTCTCGATGTCTTCCGTGCGGCGGATCACCACCAGATCGCCGTCGTGAATACCAGCGTCGATCATCGAATCACCGGCGACTTCCAACACGTAATGCTCGCCATGGCCCAGCCAGGCAGAGGGGATATCGATCTGGGTGATGTTCTCGTTCATCGCCTCGATCGGCAGCCCGGCGGCGATGCGACCATAGAGCGGCAACTGCACGGCCTGCGCTTCGGGGGCAGGGTGGTTGCCCTGCAGGCGCGCGCCGAAATTCCCCTGAATGATATTGGGCGTAAATCCGGCTGCACCACCCGTCTGGGCGAGGGACACACGCGGCTGTGGCGCTGTTTCGGGCAGCTTCACCACTTCCAGCGCGCGGGCGCGGTGATGGCGGCGTTGCAGGAAACCGCGTTCCTCCAGCGCCGAGATCAGTCGGTGAATCCCCGATTTCGAACGTAGCCCCAAAGCCGCCTTCATCTCGTCGAACGAAGGGGAATAACCCGTCTGTTCCAGATGACCGTGAATGAACATCAGTAGTTCATGCTGTTTACGGGTCAGCATCAGGCGAACTCCCTCTGTGTTGCCCGGAACAAACCGGCAACATATGAGTTTGTTCTATGTTGGTTCTCGTGCTTGCGTCAATCGGGGAGCTGATCTTTCTCGGTAAAGATCGCTATGAGAGAACACAATCGCGTGAATTCTCCCCCTCCATGAGGGAATCCGCCAGTAAGGCGTTGGGCAGATCGTCCAGGTTCGGGAGTTCGGGAAAAACAAAGGCCCGGCGGATATGCTCTGCCGGGCCTGTTTCAGATAGTCGGCGGGGTTAGTTCCCGCGCAGGCAGGTGCTCATGAACGTGCGGCGGGCGGCGCCGCTCAAGTTCTGCGTGCTGGCAGTGGTGTTGCAGGCGCGCATGCGTTCCTGCTGCACCTGCGCTGCGGGGGCGGCCGGGGCGGCTGCGTCGGGCATGCGGCCGGACAGACACTGGCTCATGAAGCTGCGACGGTTATTGCCGCTCAGGCTGCGCTTGCCGGCTTCGGCGTTGCAATTGCGCATACGTTCCTGCTGAGCGGCCTGCGCGGCGCTCGGCTGGCGGGTGACGCCGGGAGCCTGCACGCGCGGCGTTGTGATGGAGGGGGCGGTGACCGAAGGTGTAGTCACTGTCGGCGGCGTGATGGTGACGGACTGCGCCTGGGCGGCCCCCACGGCCAGCATGCTGACGGTGCAGGCGAGAAGAGCGAAAGATGTACGCATCTGAATTCTATCCTTTGTGACTCCACCTTGTGGTGGATTGGGGACGAGCATGCACCTTTTTTTCCGGCAAGAATATGGCGCGATCGGGGGAGGATTGCGGTTTGTGGCGCTGTTGCCTACCTAAGCCCCCAGATCGGCCAACCGGATGATCTCCACCTCGTCGCCCAGCTCGCCCATCGGGGCGTGGGGCGGGCGGGTCAGCAGAGCATCGGCCCGTGCCAGAGTGCTCATCATCGCTGAATCCTGCACCTGGAAGGGCGAGACCAGCACGCGCCCCGTATCGTCGGTCGACAGTGTGGCGCGCATGAAATCCATTCGCCCGTCATTCGCTCGCACCGGCATGTCGAGAACCGCGCGGCTGGTGGGGATCGACGTGTCGGTCTGGCCGGACAGGCGCTTGATCGCCGGGACCAGATACAGCACCGCACAGACAATCGCCGAGACCGGGTTACCCGGCAGGCCGATCAGCGGCACCGCGCCCATGGGCGTGTGCAGGCGGCCGTGGATCAGCGGCTTGCCGGGGCGCATGGCGATCTTCCAGAAATCCAGCTCCAGCCCACGCAGCGCCAGCGCCTTCTGCACCAGATCGTGATCGCCGACGCTGGCCCCGCCGGTGGTGACCAGCAGGTCGAACCCGGCGGCAGCGTCGGATGCAGCTGCAATGGCCTCCAGATCGTCGCGGGCGATCGGCAGCACGGTGGGCACACCGCCCGCCGCGCGCACCAGTGCCGCCAGCGCATGCGAATTGGACGAGATAATGCCGCCCGCAGGCACGGGTTCGCCAGGCAGGGCGATCTCGTCCCCGGTGGCCAGAATGGCGATGCGGGGGGCACGATGCACCGCCAGCCAGGGATGATCGGCGGCGGCGGCCAGACCGATGTCGCGCGCGCTCAGCTGCTTGCCCGCGGACAACACGGCATCGCCAACAGCGAAGTCCTGACCGGCACGGCGGATATGGCGGCCTTGTTGTGCCGCCATATTGAAAGTCACCATATTATCTGTGCGCGAAGTATCTTCCTGCATCACTACGGCGGTGGCGCCATCGGGCACTACGCTGCCGGTGAAGATCCGCACCGTCTGGCCAGCGCCGACCTGCCCGGCAAACGGGTGCCCGGCCGGGGCCTCGCCCGCGATGGTCAGGGTTGCACCTGCAACAGCATCTTCCGTGCGCACGGCCCAGCCATCCATGGCCGAGACATCCGCCGGTGGCTGCATGCGGCGGGCGAGCACCGGGGCGGCCAGAACACGGCCCCAGGCATCGGCCAGAGCCACGGTCTCTGCGGCAACGGGCTTCAGCCCGGCCAGAATGCGTGCGCGTGCCTCATCAACCGATATCATCATTCAGCCTCGTATGTGCCTGATTTTCCGCCTGATTTATGAACCACACGCAGGTTCTCGACACGCATGGCGCGGTCGGCCGATTTGCACATGTCATATACGGTCAGCGCGGCAACGCTGGCGGCGGTCAGCGCTTCCATCTCGACCCCGGTGCGGCCGGTGGTGCCGACTGTGGCGGCGATCTCGATGCTGTGTTCGGCCTCGTTCGGTGTCAGCTCCACCGCGACCGAGGTGATCGGCAGTGGGTGACACAGCGGGATCAGGTCCGACGTGCGCTTCGCCGCCATAATCCCGGCCAGACGCGCCACGCCCAGAACGTCGCCCTTCTTGGCGCGCCCCTCGACGATCAGCGCCAGGGTTTCCGGCGCCATTACCACCCGGGCGCGGGCGGTGGCCACACGCGTCGTGACGTCCTTGCCCGCGATGTCCACCATGTGGGCGTGCCCGGACGCATCGAAATGCGTGAAGCCTTTCTGGCTCATCTCAGTTCAGCCCAAGCAGATCGTTAGCTGCCTTAGTAACATTGGGCTGGCGCAGCATGCTCTCGCCGACCAGGAAGCAGAACGCACCCGCCGTGGACAGGCGCTTTACGTCCTCGTGCGTGGAAATGCCGCTTTCCGAAATAATCAGCCGGTCAATCGGAATTTGCGGGGCGAGTTCGATCGTTGTTTTAAGATCGGTCTTTATCGTTTTGCGATTGCGATTGTTTATCCCGATTCAGCGGGTCTGCAAACCCAGTGCGCGCTGCAGTTCGGAGGCACTGTGGGCTTCGACCAGCACATCCATATCCAGCGCGCGGGCCAGTATTTCCAGCTCGATCGCCTGACCATCGGACAGCGCCGCCATGATCAGCAGAATGCAATCCGCCCCCATCGCGCGGCTCTCATAGACCTGCCACGGGTCGAGGATGAAGTCCTTGCGCAACACCGGCAGGTCCACTGCTTCGCGCGCCGCTTTCAGATGGTTGGCATGGCCCTGGAAATACGCGCCATCGGTCAGCACCGACAGGCACGCCGCGCCACCAGCCTGATAGGCACGCGCCAGTTCCGCCGGGTCGAATTCCGGACGGATCAGCCCGCCGGATGGACTGGCCTTCTTGATCTCGGCGATCAAGCCGTACGTGCCACGCCCCACGCGCTGCGCCAGCGCCTGTGCGAAGCCGCGCGGCGGTGGGGCGGCCAGCGCCTGATCGCGGATCTCGTCCAGACTGGTCTGCTGCTTGCGGTGCTCAACCTCGTCCAGTGTGTCCTGACAGATGCGCATCAGTACGTCGGTTTGCGCGGCTTCCTTGATCATGTCGGCAACATCAGCCGTGGTGCGGGTCGCGGTCATGCGGCCTCCTTGCGTAGGGTCTCGAGCGCGTTGGCAGCTGCGCCGGTGTCGATGGAATGGGCGGCCTGCGCCACGCCGTCGCGCAGGTCCTGGGCCTTGTCGGCCACAATCAGCGCGGCGGCGGTATTCAGCAGCACCGTGTCGCGATAGGCGTTCTTGGCCCCGGCCAGCAGGTCGGTCAGCGCGGCGGCGTTCTCGGCCGCTTCGCCACCGCGGATGGCGCTGATCGGCGCGCGGGTCAGACCGGCATCCTCGGGCGTTACGGTGAATTCGCGGATCTGGTCGTTGCGCAGTTCAACCACCTGGCTTTCACCCGAGAGCGTCAGTTCGTCGAGGCCGCTGCCATGCACGATCCAGACTCGTTCGCTGCCTAACCGGGCGAGGGTCTCGGCCATCGGGCGGCACCATTCGGGGGCGAACACGCCGGTCAGCTGGCGCGTCACCCGGGCCGGATTGGCCAGCGGCCCCAGCAGATTGAAGATCGTCCGCGTGCCAAGTTCCGACCGCGGCCCGGCCACATGGCGCATTGCCGCATGGTGGCGCGGCGCAAACAGGAACGCGCAGTGGGCGGTGTTCAGCATACCGGACAGGCGTTCCAGCGGCGTATCAACATTCACGCCCAGCGCCGCCAGCACATCCGCTCCGCCAGTCTTCGACGAGGCCGACCGGTTACCGTGCTTCGCCACGGTGACGCCAGCGCCCGCCGCCACAAACGTCACGGCGGTGGAAACATTCAATGTATGCGCGCCATCGCCGCCCGTGCCGCAGACATCGATCGCGCCGGGAGGGGCATCGACCGCCGACATGCGTGCACGCATCGCGCGAACAGCGCCGGTGATTTCGGGGATGGTTTCGCCGCGCACGCGCATCGCCATCAGCACACCGGCAATCTGGGCGGGCGTGGCCTGTCCCGAGATCAGCAGGCTGAACGCGGCTTCGGCCTCGGTCTCGGCCAGTTTTTCGCCCTCGGCCAGGCGCGCGATGATCGACTTCAGATCCATGGGTCAGCCTGCCTGCCGGTCGTTTTTGCCGTGTGCGATGTCGAGGAAGTTTTGCAAAATCCGGTGCCCGTGCTCGCTGGCGATGCTCTCGGGGTGGAACTGCACGCCGAATAACGGCAGCGTCTTGTGGCGCAGACCCATGATCAGACCGTCGGGCGTGGCGGCGGTGGCCTCCAGCGTGGCGGGCAGGGTGTCGCGCGCAACGGTCAGGCTGTGATAGCGCGTGGCGTTGAACGGCGTGGGCAGCCCCGCGAAAATATCGGTGCCGCGATGGCTGATGCTGTCCACCTTGCCGTGCATGGGGACGGGGGCGCGGACTACATCACCGCCGAACGCATGCGCGATGGCCTGATGGCCCAGACACACGCCGAACACCGGCACTTTCCCGGCGGCAGCGGCAATCAGGTCCAGACAGATCCCGGCTTCCTTCGGCGTGCACGGCCCCGGCGAGAGCACAATGGCCTCGGGCTTGCTGGCCAGCGCGTCGTCCACGGTTATCCTGTCGTTCCGGTGCACGTCGCAGCGCGCGCCCAAATCGCCCAGGAAGTGGACCAGGTTCCAGGTAAAACTGTCGTAGTTGTCGATAAGCAGGATCATGTTGGCCCCAAAATGCGCTGCACTGCGGCAGAGGGTCAATGTCAGAGCGCTACTTTAGGGCATTTTTTGCAATCTGTATCCTCCCCCCTGCCATTTGGGGGCGGAGCGGGCGAAACTGCGTGCATGAGCACACAATCATTGGATCTCCCTGTTTCTGGCATGCACTGTACCGGCTGCGCGGGCACGGTCGAGCGCGCCCTGTCCGTTGTGCCGGGGGTGCAGCAGGTCCGGGTCGATCTGGCCACCAACGCGGCTGCGGTCGAATTCGACCCGACCGAGGCGGGACTTTCCGCCTTCGCCGAGGCGCTGACCCGCGCCGGATACGGCATCGCCACGCGCGGGGTGGACCTGATCGGCGCGGACGCCGATGCCGCAACACGGCTGGCGGCGATCCCCGGTGTGCTGTCAGTCCGGCCCGACCCGGCGGGCGGCGTGCTGCGGGTCGAGGCGATGCCCGACCTGCGCGACGCCGCGTTGATCGAGGCTGCCGGACCGGGCGTGCGCCTGATGGGCAGCGCATCCCCCGCCGAGCGCCGCGACCGGATCGTGCTGATTGTTTGTGCCGTGCTGGCCATCCCGTTTCTGGTCGAGATGGTGGCGCATCTCAGTGGTTCGCACGGCCTGCTGCCGGTGTGGCTGCAATTCGCGCTGGCGCTGCCGGTCTGGGCGGTGGGCGGCGCGCGGTTCCACCTGGGGGCGCTGCGGCGTACGCCGGGGATGGATCTGCTGGTATCCATCGGCACCACGGCGGCGTTTGCGCTCTCGGTCAGGAACTGGTTCGCGGGCGGGCATGTGTGGTTCGAGGCCGCCGTGCTGGTCATTGTTCTGCTGCGCGCGGGCAAGGCGCTCGAGGCAGCAGCGCGGCGACGGGCGGCGGACGCTGCCTCGGCCCTGTTACGCCTGACGCCCGACATGGCGGACCGTGTGCTGGAGGATGGCAGCACCGAGACCGTCCCCGCCACAGCGTTGCGCGCGGGTGAACGTGTGCGTATCTCGCCCGGTGCAGCTGTTCCTGCCGATGGCGAGGTGGCGGACGGACAAAGTGCCGTCGATGAATCGCTGGTGACCGGCGAGGCGCTGCCCGTGGCCAAGGCCGCCGGAGATTCCATGCTGGCCGGTTCGGTGAACGGGCCGGGCAGTCTGGTGGTGATCGTGCGGCATACGGCGGGCGATACTCTGGTGGCGCGGATCGCGGCGGATGTGCGCGCCGCGCAGGCCGCGCGTGCCCCGGCACAGGCGCTGGCGGACAGGGTGTCGGGCTGGTTCGTTCCTGCCGTGCTGGTGATCGCGGTGCTGACCTTTGCAGGCAATCTGCTGCTGGGGACGGGCATTGATGCGGCGGTGCTGCGGGCGGTGTCGGTGCTGGTGGTGGCGTGTCCGTGTGCATTGGGGATCGCGACGCCTCTGGCGCTGGCGGCCGGGCTGGGGGCGTTGGCGCAGCGCGGCGTGCTGGTGCGCGACCCCGCGGCGCTGGAGAATTTGCGCAAGATTGTCACGGTGGCGTTCGACAAGACCGGCACGCTGACACGCGGCGCGCCGCGGGTGATCGCCAGCGCGGGCGAGGAAAAGGCATTGGGCATTGCGGCGTCGCTGTCGGTCGGCGGTCGGCATCCGCTGTCGGCGGGGATTATGCAGGCGGCGACGCTGGAGAAACTCACCCCGCGCCCGGCGATGCGTTTGACGGCGGTGCCGGGGCAGGGGGTGACGGGCAGCGTGACGGCGAAGAACTACGCGCTGGGCAATGCGGCGCTGATGGCGGCGCAGGGGGCGGTGATCCCGGCTGAGTTCCTGCAACAGGCCGATGCGGCTGCGGCACAGGGCGGCACGCCGGTGTATCTGGCACGGGCCGATCAGGTGATCGCGCTGTTCCTGCTGGCCGACGATCTGCGCGACGGCGCACACGCTGCGATACAGGCGCTGCGGGACGAGAGCGTGCATACGGTGATCCTCTCGGGCGACACACAGAAAGTGGCCGACCATGTTGGGCTGGCGCTGCGTGTGCACGAGGTGCGCGGCGCGCTGAAACCGGCCGAGAAAGTGGCCGCCCTGCGTGCGTTGCCGGGGCCGGTGGCATTTGTGGGCGATGGCATCAACGATGCACCGGCTCTGGCTGCGGCGGATCTCGGCATTGCGATGGCGGGCGGCACCGATGCGGCGCTGGCGGCGGCACCGGTGGCACTGCTGCGCCCGCAGCCGGAACTGGTGCCGGTGGCGATAAGCCTGGCACGCAGCACAGCACTGACGATGCGGGTTAATCTGGCGTTGGCATTCGGGTTCAACGCGCTGGCGATCCCGGCGGCGGCGTTTGGGTATCTGTCGCCCGTGGTGGCGGCGGTGGCGATGATGACCAGTTCACTCGCGGTGACGTTGAATGCGTTGCGGTTGCGGGTGGGGAATTAGGCTCCGGACTCATAACCAATAACTGACGATAGCAGCGATGCAGACTGCTGCGAGGAAGTTTGTAGCGTATCGATCGTAACGTGTAGCGACCCGCCTGAAGTCTTTCAGTCGGCAGAACATGCGCTCGATTGCATTGCGCTTGCGATAGAGAACCGGCGAGAAGCAGTTTTTCCACACCCGGTTGATCTTTGGCGGGATATTCGGAGCAATTCCGCGTTGCTCGATCTGGCGTCGGATGGCGTTGCTGTCATACCCCTTTTCGCCATGGACAATATCGCACGCGGGAAGCTGCTGAAGCAAAGTCGCCCCTGCGGTGCAGTCCGCGATGTTTCCACCCGTCAGCAAGAAGGCCAGCGGGCGACAGAGCGCATCAGTCAGCGCGTGGATTTTCGTTGTGCGGCCGCCGCGCGAGCGACCGATAGCCTGGCTTTCCCCCCCCTTTTCCCCCAGCAGCAGAGCGATGTGCCTTGACTGCGGAACTGTCGATCAGGACATGCGCGGGCGGACCGCCTGCCTGTGCGAGGGCATGGAACAGATCACTCCACACGCCTTTCGCTGCCCAGCGAACATAACGGTTGTAGAGTGTCTTGCGCGGCCCGTAGACGGATGGAGCGTCTACCCAGCGGCCACCGGATTTCAGCACATGGATGATCCCGCTGATGACCCGCCGATCATCCACACGCGCAACACCACGCGTGTCAGTGGGAAGATACGGCGCAATCTTCGAGAACTGTGTTCAGTCCCGGCATCTGGTGGATCGGGTTTAGGATGAATCGTTCTGGCTCTGATGTCCAGATTTTGCAGATCTGAATAGCCCCTAGATTTGTAGACGCCTTCTTCCCTACTTTTGAGGCAAGGAGGCTATGATGGGGACTGGCAATTTCAACGACGATTTCAAGCGCGATGCGGTCGCGCAGATCACCGAGCGGGGTTATCCCGTTGCGGAGGTGTCGAAGCGGCTTGGTGTAAGCCGCATTCGCTCTACGCCTGGAAGAAGAAGTTCTCGACGCCCTCCAGTTCGAGCGGCGATGATCAGGCTGCGGAGATCCGGCGCTTGAAGAAGGAACTGGCTCGCGTCACCGAGGAGCGCGACATCTTAAAAAAAGCCACCGCGTATTTTGCCAA
>JAVBJV010000017.1:0-72806 GCA_031546815.1 Acetobacteraceae bacterium | reverse complement strand
GCGTTGCTGCCCAGAGTGCCCGGATTGCCTTCATCGCCGCGGCGCTGGTGCAGCGTGCCCAGCATCGTCTGTCCGTATGTCGCCGCGATGGATGGCAGAGCTGTGTAGAGCGACACTTCCTGACGATAGTCGGGTATGGGCACTGGCCCGGGGCCCGGTGTCTGGTCGGTGGGGCCCGGGCCCGGTGTTGGATCGGGGGCCACCTGGCGTTCCGAGCGCAGGAACCAGCTGTCCGGGGCGGATGCGTCGTGACTGCCACGATACAGCGTGTATTCATACGCGCCTGCCGAAATGCGGCCGGCCTGCTTGAAGGCTGTGGCTTCGGTGGTTGCACCGTTCTGGGCGTCGATCAGCAGAATGCCGTTGCCGGTGGTGACAGTCCCCAGCCCGCCAGCGTTGACGACCTGCACCTTGGTGCTGCCGGTAGCCGTGCCACCATTGATGATCATCTGGTCGGTGGCGGAATTGTCGTCCCCCAGTGCGGTGTTGAACACCAGCGTGCCGTTGCGCCCGTTATAGGACTGAACGATCAGCTGGTTGCCGACAGTGCTCGTCTTGCCCAGCAGGACGGTGCCGCCATTGTCCAGCGTTCCGGCAATCATCAGGCTGCCCACCGGCCCGTCGCCCAGTGCGGCCAGTGCGGCACCAACGGCCAGCGTGCCATTGTTGACGACTGTGGTCGGGGCCCACCAGCTGCTACTCGCTACAGAACCATAGCCGCCTGCCGTTGCGCCCGGATCGATGAGGAACGTGTCGGCGGTCAGGTTGGAATTGGTGTTGTCGGTTGCGCCCAGGATCAGCATGGCCCCCGGTGCAACATGCATGGTGCCGGTGGTGGTGTGTCCGGTCAGCTGCAATGTGCCCGAATTGACCTGAATGCTGTCGTTGAACGTGCCGGCATTGTGCAGGGACCAGTTATCCCCGTTCATGATCAGCTGGCCGAAGTTGTTGAACTTCTGATCGGTGTAGAAATATTGGCCGTTGATTTGGGTGTTGACTGTATCCGTCTGCCCATCGACGCCGGTACCGGTCAGCACCAGTTTGTCCAGGCCGGAACTGCTGCTGACGATGCCGTTGATCACCGAACCGGTCTGCAGTGTCAGCGTGTTGGAAAACGACGAGCCACCAAGCAGAACGGCGATGCCGCCGGTTCCGGTAATGGTGCCTGCGTTGGTGATGATGGTGGGGCTGTCCACCGCAATGCTCCAGACGGGATTATACCCGGCGATAATGCCGGTTGCCCCGCTGATGATGCCGCCGCTCAGATTGGTGACCGAGCCGCCATTGGCCAGCTGGATCCCCGCCTGGTTCTGCCCCGAAATCGTGCCGGCATTGATGACGGTGATGTTGACCTGCTGGCGCAGATTGCTGCTTCCACCATAATTGTAGGACGCAATCCCGAAGCCGCCCGAGATGGTGGCGCCGGCATCGTTCTGGATGACGATGTTCTTGCCGGCATAGATATTGATGCCGGAATACCAGTGACTGTTATCCCAGTCATCGGGGCTGACGCCACCCTGTATCTGCCCGCCAGCCTGGTTGTGGATAGTGGCCAGATCGGTCGACTGGCCGAGGACAATCCCCGAGAGCCGGGCCTGAACCAGACCGCTGTTGGTGATGCTGCTGGACGTGCCGGTGAAATTATAGGCCCCGAAAGGGTCGGCCTGTCTGATGCCGGTACCTTCGCTGCGGATTGTGCCTGCGTTGGTGATCGTGGCGGGCACCCAGGAGCTGATGCAGGCGGTCGAGTCCACTCCGAAGCAGTTGAAAGTTCCTGAGGCGAGGTTGTCAACTTCCAGCGACCCGCCGACGCCGGTGGCCGAATAATTCGTGTAGATGGCGGAATGACCGGAGGTCAGCCCACTGGTGGTGATGGTTCCGGCATTGACGATCTTGTTGGCGCCCGCAGTATCAAGCCGGATGCCGATGGCAGTCCCGGGGGCCGTAATGATACCCTGATTGATAACGGTCCAGCCGATATTGCCCGACGGCGCGTAGATGACTGAAGCATTGTTGGGGTTGGACGGATGAATATTGGCAGTTGCATCGATCAGCAGGGTGCCGCCTGTCGCCGGTGGCACCGGCAGACCGAACGCGGTGGGGCGATCACCGCTGATGACCATATTGTAGGTCTGAGCCGACGCCGACTGGTTGATACCAATCTGGGCAGCAAGGGCGACCGTAAGAGCAAGCCAGGATGAACGGCGCAGATAACCACAACGCGCAGAGCTCGCAGCAGTATTGTTCAAAAAATGCATCCGTATTTCCTGAAATAATATGGCTGAATGATGCGGCATCTTCCTTTATAGGAAGTAAAAATAATATACCAATCGATTAATTTATTAATGTTAACAATAATATTCGAATGTTGATGCCAATCTGGATTGTCGGGAATTTTCAGCGGTAAAGTATTGCATGCATGTGCATTCAATACCGCTTTAGGATTGGTGTATATTATAAATTATTAATAATAATATTATACAACTATACAAAATTTACCTGGCGCGTGGATGTGCTTTCTTCCAGACAGTTAACAGTTGGGTGGCATCGACCGCTGTATAACGTTGCGTGGTGGAAAGAGTTGCATGTCCTAGCAATTCCTGGATCGATCGCAGATCCGCCCCGCCCGCCAGCAGATGCGTGGCGAACGAATGCCGCAGCGCGTGCGGCGTTGCGTGTTCGGGGATACCGTTCAGGCGGCGAAAATTGCGCAAGGCGCGCTGGGCGACGCCGGGGTTCAGCCGACAGCCCTTCGCCCCGATGAACAGCGGTGCGTCCGGGGCGGGGGATGGGTGTTGCGTCAGCCAGTGCGCGATGCGGCTCTGCACCAGTGGCAGCACGGGGACAATGCGTTCCTTGTCGCCCTTGCCGCGCACCAGCAGCGTGTCGCCGCGCGGTGCATTGCCGACGTTCAGTGCCAGCGCCTCGCTGATGCGCAGTCCGCAGCCGTAGAGCAGCGTGAACAGCGCCTCGTTCCGGGCGGACAGCCAGGGTTCGTCCTCCACCTCGCCGATCGCCGCGGCGACGTTGCGCGCATCGGCTTCGGTCAGCGCGCGGGGCAGGGGGCGCTTGCTGCGCGGGGTGGCGATGGTGCGGATGGCGGTGTTCTCCACCCCGTGCCGCTTGTGCAGGAACCGGAAGAAACTGCGCACCGCCGACAGATGCCGCGCGCGCGAGGTGCTGGAAATCCCGTCATTCGCCTCGCTTGCCAGCCAGGCGCGGAAATCGGCGGGGCGCAGGACACCCAGCGCAGCGATATCCGGCTCGCCGCCCAGATGCTGGGTTATGAAACCCAGAAAACCCGCCAGATCGTGCCCATACGCCTCGACCGTCAGGGGCGACGCCCGCTTCTCATGCGCGAGCATGTCGAGAAACATGCTGCGCACATGGTTGGCGGCCAGATCAGCCAATCGACTGCCCGGTCTTGGCCCAGTCGGACAGGAACGCGGCCAGCCCCTTGTCGGTCAGCGGGTGGTGATACAGCGAGCGCAGCACGGCGGGCGGCAGGGTCACCACATCGGCGCCCAGCTTGGCGGCGTCGATCACGTGGTTGGGCGAGCGCACACTGGCCACCAGCACTTCAGTCTTCAGGTTCGGGTAGTTGCTGTAGATCTGCACGATATCGGCGATCAGCCCCATGCCGTCATGCCCGATATCGTCCAGACGCCCCACGAACGGCGAGATGAACGTCGCCCCGGCCTTCGCCGCCAGCAGCGCCTGCGCGGGCGAGAAGCACAGCGTGACGTTGACCATGATGCCATCGCCCGACAGATGCTTGCAGGCCTTCAGCCCGTCCTGCGTCAGCGGCAGTTTCACCGCGACGTTATGTGCGATATCACGCAGACGGCGGCCTTCTTTCATCATGCCGTCGAAATCGGTGGACACCACCTCGGCCGAGACGGGGCCGGGGACGATGGCGCAGATCTCGGCGATCACGTCCATGATCTTGCGGCCCGACTTGGCAATCAGCGACGGGTTGGTGGTTACGCCGTCCAGCAGGCCGGTATCGGCCAGGGCTTTGATCTCGGCGGTGTCGGCGGTATCGACAAAGAACTTCATGGTGTCATCCTGATCCCAGAGGCACTGAAATAGTAAGGATTGATAGCGCATGGGCGGCGCGTTGCCCAAACGACGAGCGGCAGTTCTGCTTCCATACCCCTTTTACGGGGCGTTCGACTACGCCGTCCCGCCGGGAATCGACGTAACCCCCGGAGACGTGGTGAGCGTGCCGCTGGGCCGTCGCACCGAATGGGGCGTGGTGTGGGATGCAGCGGGCGATGGTCAGGTGGCGGATGCACGGCTGAAGCCGATTTCCGCCGTGCTGGCGGTGCCGCGCATGGCGGATAATCTGCGCCGCTTTGTGGACTGGGTGGCCGCTTACACCATGTCTCCGCCCGGCGAGGTGATGGCCATGGCGATGCGCGCCGCCCCGCATGGCGAGGGACCCATCGCGCATGGCTGGCGCATCGTCCCCGATGCGCCGGTGGATGTGCGGGTGACCAAGGAACGCGCCCGCGTGCTGGCGGTGCTGGCCGATGGCGCGATGCTCTCCGGCCCCGATCTGGCGCGTGCGGCCGAAGTCGGCAGCGCGGTGATCCGCGGCATGGCACGGGCGGGCTTGCTGGAACCGGTGGCGCTGGCACAGCGGCCGTTATTCGGCATGCCGGATCTGGTGCGCGCCGGGCCGGTGCTGGGGGCGGAACAGGAAATCGCCGCGCGCGCGCTGTGCGATGCGGTGAAGTCGCGCACGTTCTCGGTCTCGCTGCTGGACGGGGTGACGGGATCGGGCAAGACCGAGGTCTATCTGGAAGCTGTGGCCGAGGCATTGCGATCTGGCCGACAGGCGCTGGTACTGCTGCCGGAAATTGCGCTGTCGGCGCAGTGGCTCGAGAGGTTCCAGCAACGCTTCGGCACGATGCCCGCGCAATGGCATTCGGACCTGTCGCCGGGCCTGCGCAAACGCACCTGGCGCGCGGTGGCCGATGGCAGCGCGCCGGTGGTGGTGGGGGCGCGTTCGGCGCTGTTCCTGCCGTTCCCGGATCTCGGGCTGATCATCGTCGACGAAGAACACGAAACTGCGTTCAAGCAGGAAGACGGGGTTATCTACCACGCGCGCGACATGGCGGTGGTGCGGGCGCGGTTTGAATCGGCGCCGATCGCGCTGGTCTCGGCCACGCCCAGTCTGGAGACCGTCGCGAATGTGGAGGCCGGGCGCTATCATGAACTGACTCTGACCGCGCGGCACGGGGCGGCCAGCATGCCCGACATCGCCACCGTCGACCTGCGCGAGGCACCGCCCGAACGCGGCAAATTCCTCTCGCCGCAACTGATCGCGGCGGTGAACGAGACGATAGCCGCGGGCGATCAGGCGATGCTGTTCCTGAACCGGCGCGGCTATGCTCCGCTGACGCTGTGTCGTTCGTGTGGGCACCGGATGCAGTGCCCGCAATGCACAGCTTGGCTGGTGGAGCATCGCCATGCGCGTCGGCTGCAATGTCACCATTGCGGGCATCAGATCCCCACGCCCGAGACCTGCCCCGAATGCGGCGCGGCCCACGCGCTGACCGCCATCGGTCCCGGCGTCGAACGCATTACCGAGGAAGCGCGCGAGGTCTTTCCCGAAGCCCGCATCCAGGTGATGTCGTCCGACACGATCGAACATCCTTCGCAGACCACCGATGCCGTCCGCGCGATCACCGAACGCGACGTCGATCTGGTGATCGGCACGCAGATCATCGCCAAGGGCTGGCATTTTCCGCATCTGACTCTGGTGGGCGTGGTCGATGCCGATCTGGGGCTGGGCGGCGGCGATCTGCGCGCGGCGGAACACACGGTGCAATTGCTGCATCAGGTGGCCGGGCGCGCGGGGCGCGCGGAAAAACCGGGGCGGGTGCTGTTGCAGACTTTCTCGCCCGAACATCCGGTGATGCAGGCGCTGGTGTCGGGCAATCTGGCCGGGTTCCGCGCGGCGGAAGCGGCCGCCCGCAGGCCCGGCAACTGGCCGCCCTATGGCAGGCTGGTCGCGCTGATCGTCAGCGGCGAGGACGCGCACGCGGTTGATAAAGCCGCCCGCGATATCGGGCTGGCGGCACCGCGCATGGACGGCGTGGTGGTGCTGGGTCCGGCACCCGCGCCGCTGGCCTTGCTGCGCGGGCGGCACCGGCGGCGGCTGCTGCTGAAGGCGCGCAAGGATGTCGCCGTGCAAAAACTGGTGCATGCCTGGCTGGCGGGTGTTCAACTGCCATCGCGTGTGCGGGTGGATGTGGATATAGACCCCGTATCGTTCATGTAAGGTGAGAAAACCGTCGGATGCTCCACGAACTGATCTGGGCCGTGCTGCTGGCCGCTGCAAGCCTGTGCCTGCATGCGGGTGTTGGCGCATGGGCCGTGCACGTGCTGCGGCACCGGCGGCCGGCCTCTCCGTTGCTGACGCTGATCGGGGTTACGGTTCTGCTGCTGCTTACCCATTTCGCTGGCGCGGCATTGTGGGCGGTGTTCTATCTGCTGAAGGGCGGGTTCGAGACGTTCGAGATGTCGGTGTATTTCTCGATCACCAGCTACACGACGATCGGCTACGGGGATCTGGTGCTGCCGAAGGGCTTGCGGGTGCTGGGGGCGCTGGAGGGGATGGTCGGCACGCTGCTGTTCGGGATCTCGGTCGCGGTGCTGGTGCGGGTGGTGCAGACCGCGATGCATGATGACCCGAGGCGTGATCTCCCCTGATGAAACGCCGTTTCTCCTCGCAGGATCTGGAAGACTGGGACCGCGTCGCCCGCACGGTGCAACGGCGTGTGCGTGGCCGACAGTACGGGCGCGCCGAGACGATTGCGACCCCGCTTGCCCGTCTGCCCTCGGCCTCGCAGGTGGACCGCGCCGATCCCATCGCGCAGCTGCTGGCCATCGCCCCCATGAAGCGCGAGGCAGTAACGCGGCTGTTGCCGGTCTCGGTCGGGGCGCAGCCGGCGGGGCTGGACAATGGTACGTGGGACCGGTTTCGCAGCGGCAAGCTGCGGGTCGAACGCACGCTGGATCTGCACGGCCGCACGGTTCAGTCGGCGTTTCACGCGTTCGAGGGTTTCCTGATCCGCGCCCGGTTCGACGGTCTGCGTGTGATCGAGATTGTGACCGGCGGTGGCAACCCCGGTTCGCGCGGCGGGGCGATCCGCCACGAACTGCCCGCCTGGCTGAATTTGAGCGAACTGCGCCCGTTGCTGCTGGCGGCGGCCTATCCGCATGTGGCGAACATGGGATCGGTGCGGCTGTTACTGCGCAAGCCCCGTGATGGTGGCGGCGCATGACCCCGTTCGGCGCCCGGCTGCGTGCGTTGCGCACGGCGCACGGGGTGACGCTGGCCGATCTGGCGCGGCAGTTACAGGTCTCGGCCGCGTATCTGTCGGCGCTGGAACACGGCCGCCGCGGCATGCCCAGCGCCGGGCTGGTGCATCAGGTGAACGAATTTTTCGGGCTCATCTGGGACGAGGCCGAGGATCTGGCACGATTGGCCAAACTGTCGCACCCCCGCCCGGTAGTGGACACGGCAGGCCTCAGCCCCGAACAGACCGCGCTCGCCAACCGCCTGGCCCAGGACGTGCACCGCCTGCCGCCCGATGTGGTGCTAGCCATCCACGCGCTGCTGGACACGGTGACCCCATCGGTAAAACCCAAAGTGCGCAGGCGGGCGGTGGGGAAACTGTAAAATCCCCCTAGGCAATTTGCTATAGCGTGCGAAGCTGCGGCGCATGTCGAATCTTCGCCCGATTGCTCCCAATAGCCCGTCCGTGTCGGTTTCGCGCCAGATCTTTACGCTGGCGGGGCCGACCACGGTCGTGTCGCTGATGCAGGGGCTGGCGCAGCTGGCCGAGACCTGGCTGGTTGGGCGGCAAGGCACCACGGCGCTGGCCGGATACGCGATGGTGCTGCCGTTTCTGCTGATGATGTTCATGATGTCCTCTGGTGCGCTGGGGGGCGGTGTCGCCTCGGCCATTGCGCGCGCGCTGGGGGCCGGGCGGCGGGACGAGGCATCGTCGCTGGTGGTGCATGCGCTGGTGATCGCCGTGGCGATGGGGCTGGGGCTGTTTACCCTGCCGCTGTGTTTCGGCGGGGCGTTTATCTTCGGGGCGCTGGGCGGCAGTGGTGCTGTGCTGGATGCCGCCGTGTCGTTCGCGGGGGCGCTGTTTGCGGGGGCCATTCTGGTCTGGCTGGTCAACACACAGGCGGCGGTGCTGCGCGGCACCGGCAATCATGCGATGCCGGCGCGGATTATCTCGCTGGGGTGGTGCGTGCAGCCGGTGATCGCCTGGTTTTTCATGGAAGTCTGCGGCTTCGGTCTGCCAGGGGCAGGCTGGGCGACCTGTGTCGTGTTCGCCGTTTCCAGCGCCGTGATGTGGATGATGATCCGGGGGGGCGCTGCGGGGTTTGTGCCCGATCTGCGGGTGAAGCTGTCGCGGGCGCTGTTCTGGCGGATTCTCTCGGTCGGGGCGATTGCTTCGCTGATGGCGGCGATTTCCAACCTGACCATCGTTCTGGTCACGCGGCTGGTCTCGCCGTACGGGGTCGAGGCCGTGGCCGCTTACGGTATTGGTACGCGGCTGGAATTCCTGATGGCTCCGCTCTCGTTCGGGATCGGCTCGGCGCTGATCACGCTGGTCGGCACGCGGGTGGGCGCGGGCGACTGGGCCGGGGCGCGGTATGTGGCCTGGCGCGGCGGGCTGATCGCCATGGGAATCGGCGGCGGTGTCGGGCTGCTGCTCGCGGTATTTCCCCGCTTTATAGCCAGTCTGTTTACCCGTGATCTGGTGGTGATGGAAATTGCCGCGACGCAACTGATGATCGTCGGGCCGACCTTTGCCGGGCTGGGATTGGGATTGTCTTTGTATTTTGCATCGCTGGGGGCCGGGCGCGTGCGCTGGCCGTTTGCCGCGGCCATATCGCGCATCACGCTGGCCGTGGGCGCGGGGATGCTGCTATCCGGCCCGCTGGGGCTGGGATTGACCGGGATATTTATCGGGGTGGCGCTGGGATTGTGTGGTTACGGGCTGATCGTGGCGGCGTCCGTGCGCGAAGGCGTGTGGTCGGACCGCGGCCAGGGTTTATGATGGAGCCGCCATCCGCAGGGCCAAGGCTCGCCGCAGCATGGTGATGCCCGTACGTATATGCCCGTCCATGCACAGCGTACGACCGTCCTTTGCGAGGCGCCCTGCAAGACTTTCTGGTGGAGGCTCACGCTCTGCCACCCGCAGCGAGAGTTCTTCGCAATATGCGGGCGTGTCAGTGGTTATGCTGCTGGCAGGAGGAATCCCCTTTTCGCCAGCGGCCACCACGGTCAGCGGTAAGCCTGCTATCAATAGCAGTGGTAATTTGGTGGCCCAGGTTAGCATGCGCGACCCCTCATAATTTGATCGGCGCTCATATGAAGTGGCGCATATGTATCATGCTATGGGTAAATGATGGGTGAACTTATCGTATAGAATATTGTCATATACTGTGATTGATCTACGTCAAGGAGCGGCTGGTAGTTTCAGGATCGCGCATAGGCCTGGATCTGTATTGTTGAGCAGCAGGGTGCCGCCATGCAGTGTGGCTACAGCATCGACCATTGCCAGCCCAAGCCCTGACCCGGGCGTATTTCGTGCGGTCTCGGCACGCCAGAATCGGGCAACGGCATGGGTATGATCTTTATGAGGAATACCGGGACCTGCATCGCTGACGCTGATGGTAATCATGTTATCCTGCAGTTCCGCTTTCAACGTGACGGTGGTGCCAGCTGGAGTGAATTTGACGGCGTTGTCCAGCAGATTGGCAACCGCCTGTGCCACCAGGTCGCGGTCTCCGACGAAGGCGATCTTTGGCGGCAGATAGGCAACGAGTTTTACATTGCGCTCCTCGGCCACGGCTTCGTAGGTCTCGGCCATATCCAACAGTACCGGGGCCAGATCTGCGGCGGCGAATGCAGCGCGGCGGGCCCCTGACTCAATTTCGGTAATACGCATCAATGCCTGGAAGACGGTGGTAATGCCGTCCAGATCGGCGATAGCACGTTCGATGGCCCCACGCATTGTCTCGACATCAGGTGGGGAGCGGGTGGCTTCTTCCAACCGGGCGCGGGCGCGGGTGATCGGCGTGCGCAGATCATGCGCAATCGCGTTCGAGACGTGCTGAATCCCTTCCATCAGCAACACGGTCCGGTCCAGCATGGTGTTCAGCTTGCTGCCCAGATCGTTGATCTCATCTCCTGTTTCACGGGCCGGAACGCGTTGGGTAAGATCGCCCGCAGCAAACCGTTGTGCCGTGGTCAGAAACGGTCTGAGGCGCCGTACCAGCATGCGCCGGATCAGGAGCCCCCCCAGAACGGCCAACAGGATGGTCAGCGCAATTGACCACAGAATGGCTTCACGGATCATCGTCCGCACGGCCATTCCCGCGGTAATATCGCGCCCGACCAGCAGCAGATTACCATCCGACATGATGCGCGTGGTAACGCGGGCCGGCACCTGCGCACCGACGCGAAGGACCTCGATCTCGTGCCAGGTTTCGTTGTCGGGGATTATGGCGAGCGGCCAAGTATCCAGATTGCCCGCCAGAAAATGCCGGTCTGGTGTGGTCAGCAGGATGATATTGGTGGACTGGATGTCCTCGGCCAGCATATCGCGGATGCGCACCATTCCGCTTTGTACGCCGCCATCATTCTGCCAGTTGCCGGATAGGGCGTAGATATCAGCCAGGATGCTGGCATCGGTGGCGCGCTGCTGCGAACCGGCGGTGGTCCACCACAGCAGACCGACCAGCCCCAACGCGCCAACCGCGAACATAATGGCAAATACAGCAGCGAACCGGAAGCCGGCACTGCGTACTATAATCCGCCAGCTCGCTGTTGGGCGGGCTGGCAAGCTGGCGGAGATCGTTTCAGACAGATGCGCTGGCAACGCCACAATGGCCGGCCATCAATCCGGCACACGTAACATGTAACCGGCATTGCGGACGGTGTGGATCAGCGGCACAGGGAAGGGCCGGTCGATCTTCTGTCGCAGGCGCGAGACGTGCACGTCGATCACGTTGGTCTGTGGGTCGAAGTGATAATCCCACACACCTTCCAGCAGCATGGTGCGCGTGACGACCTGCCCGGTGTGGCGGATCAAAAACTCCAGCAGGCGGAATTCGCGCGGCTGCAGTTCGATGCGCTGTCCGGCCCGGTGCACGGTGCGTGCCAGCAGGTCCATTTCCAGGTCCGCGGCAACAAGTTTGGTTTCCGGTGCGTCTGAACGCGAACGGCGCGACAGTGCTTCCACACGTGCCAGCAGTTCGGCGAATGCAAATGGCTTGGTCAGGTAATCGTCGCCACCTGCCTTGAGGCCACGGACGCGTTCGTCCACTTGCGCCAGTGCCGAGATAATCAGCACCGGCGTTTTGTTTTCCTGACTGCGCAGGGTTTCCAGAATTCGCAGACCATCGATTCCGCCCGGCAACATCCTGTCGAGCAGGATGATGTCGAAGGTTTCGCTGGCAGCGAGGAACAATCCGTCGCGGCCGTTATCCGCGTGTTCAACAGTATGTCCGGATTCACGAAGGCCCTTCACGATGAAGGCAGATACTTCGGGGTCGTCCTCGACCAATAAGATTCGCATGCGCATGATACGACGAAGTGTAGCCGAGTATAAAATAGCCACACAACCCATAGATGGCGGTAGCATGCATCATCTTTTGTCCATGTTACGTATCAGCGTGTGCGGCGCGGTAATGCAGTTGCAGGGTTCTCGGGCCAATCGTGGCGTGGATACCGTCCGCGCATGTCCTTACGCGCATCGGCCCAGCCGGTCTGCCAGAACGCGGCAAGGTCCGCAGTCACCGCAATCGGGCGCTGTGCGGGCGAAAGCAATGCAAGGCGCAACGGTACACGCCCGTTGGCAAGCTGGGGTGTTGCAGTCATTCCGTAAAACATCTGCGCGCGCGCTTCGGCCATCGGCACCGGGTGCGTGTAATCGATCGCCGCGCGGCCACCGGGTAGGGTCAGATGTGTGGGCAATGCACGATCCAGCGCCTGCGCCTGCTCCCAATCCAGCATCGACCGCAGAATCGTGTGCAGGTCGAGCTTCGCAAGGTCGGTGCGTTTCTTCATTCCTGCCAGATACGGGGCGATCCAGTCTTTCAGCGTTGTTTGCAATGCAGCATCGCTGATGTCGGGGTACGCCGGATCAAGTCCGCGCATGATGGCGACGCGCGCCTGCAACTGTCGCACGCCGTCGGTCCAGGGCAGATCGGCCAGCGTCACCGCGGATGCCAGCGCCGCCGCCACATCGGCGGGATCGCCCGCTTCGGTTTTGTCGCTCAGCACCAGCGTGCCCAGCCGCAGACGGCGGCGGCGCAGGGCGGAACCGGTGACGGGATCGACGCTGGTGTCCACCGTTTCGGTGATGCGGTGGCGCAGCACATCGGTCAGATCGTCGAGCGCGATCGGTGCCGCCATGGCAATGCGCGGCGACTTGCGCAGATCGAGCGCCGCCACCGCCAGGAATTTTTCGCGCGCCAGCGGGTCGGTTTCATTCAAATGAGCCCCCCCACCACCCGACAGACGAAACGCGCCGCGTCCATCGCGGTTCTGTGCGATGCGGTCCGGGAAGGCGGCGGCGATCAGTCGTGCCGCCAGTTGTGGTGTGTTGCCCGCTGCGCGCGCATTGCCCGCCTGTAAGCGGTGACGAAACTGCTGTGCAGTGCGGCGAATACGCGCGACGACACCGGGGTCTCCACCACGTCCGGCAATCGCGTCGAGCCGCAGGGCGATATCGGCGCTGCCCGAATCCCGCAGCGGATCACGTTCTTCCAGCAGCGCGGCGATGTCGGCGGCGAGTGCCTTCGACGCATCATGTTCCGCTTCCAGCATCAGCGCGGCCAGACGTGGATGCGCGCCAATCTGCGCCATTGCCCGCCCGGCATCGGTGATGCGGTTGGCGTCATCCAGCGCTCCCAGATCGCGCAGCAGCGTTTCGGCAGCGGCCAGCGCACCGGCGGGTGGGGCGTCGGGGAAGCTCAGATCGGCGGGCAGCGCGCCCCAGCTGGCGCAGTCCAGCCGCAGACCGGAAAGTTCACTGTCGAGGATCTCGGGCTTGTCGAACGGGGCGAGGCCGCGATGCAGCGCCTCGGACCACAACCGCACCGCAACGCCTGGCGCTTCACGCCCCGCGCGGCCCGCACGCTGTTCGGCGGCAGCGCGCGAGATACGCGCGGTGACCAGACGCGACAGGCCGGAACTTGCATCGAGCCGCGGTGTGCGCCGGAACCCGCCATCCACCACGATGCGCACACCGGGCACTGTGAGTGATGTTTCAGCGATCGAGGTTGCCAGCACCACACGCCGCCGGTCGGCTTCGTTCAGCGCGCGGTCCTGTGCTTCGGTCGGCAGGTCGCCGTGCAGCGGCAATACCAGCGCGGGCACATTGGCGAGCAGCGCTTCGGCGCGGCGGATCTCGCCCATGCCGGGCAGGAAGGCGAGCACGTCGCCGGTGTCGCGCGCCAGCACCTCGCGGATTGCGGCGGCCATCGCGGCGGGAAGATCGCGCGCATCGGACAGGTCGCGCGCGGCGTGGCGGATCTCGACCGGGAACATGCGACCGGCGCTCTCGATCACTGGTGCGTCGAGCAGCGTGGACAGCCGCGCGCCATCCAGCGTGGCCGACATGGCGAGCAGGCGCAGTTCCGGCCGGAAATTGCGTTGCAGGTCGAGGCAGAAGGCCAGCGCCAGATCGGCATCCAGCGCGCGTTCGTGCACTTCGTCGAACAGCACGGCGGCGACGCCTTCCAATCCCGGGTCGGATTGCAGGCGGCGGACCAGCAGGCCCTCGGTAATCACCTCGATCCGCGTGGCGGGCGAGGTGGCGGAATCGAGCCGTGTGCGAAAGCCCACGCGCTGGCCGACGGTCTCGCCCAGCAGCGATGCCATGCGCCGCGCGGCGGCACGGGCGGCGACGCGGCGGGGTTCCAGCATCAGGATTTTCCCGTCGCCGCGCCACGGCGCATCCAGCAGTGCCAGCGGCACCAGCGTGGTCTTCCCCGCGCCGGGCGGGGCCACCAGCACGGCGTTGGAGCCACGGGCCAGTGTCTCGCACAGGGCGGGCAGGGCGTCGGTAACGGGAAGATCGGGCAGCATGGGCGGTCTGTAACACCGATTGCACCAGCTTGGGAGTTGGGGCCGATCCGGGTATGCTGCGCGCCATGGTACGATTTCTGGTTCTGCTGGTTTTTCTGTTCACGGCGATGGCACAGGCGGCGCAAAGCCCGCCGGTGAACACGCCGCATGCGGGCGTTGTGCTGCAGACCGATACCGACAGTATTACGCCGGGCGCGACGTTCCGCGCCGCGCTGGTATTCCAGATGCAGCCCGGCTGGCACACATATTGGGGCCCGAATTCCGGCGATGCGGGCGGCCCGGCCGAGGTCACCTGGAAGCTGGGGGGCGTGCCGATCGAGGGCCGGATCGACTGGCCCGCGCCGGAACGCATCCCGACCGATCCGCTGATGACGTTCGGCTATACCGATACGGTGACCCTGCCCGTCACGCTGACCGCGCCCGCAACGCTGGATGAAACGGTCGAGCTGGAGGCCGAGGCGACCTGGCTGATCTGTTCTGACATCTGCGTGCCGGAAGATGGGACGTTCAAACTTACGCTGCGTCGCGGCCCCGTGACGCCGAATGCCGAGGCGGCGACGTTCGTTCAGGCTGATTCATCACTGCCACGCCCCGCGCCGTTTGCCGCGCGGATTACGGCGGATGCACGGCTGGTGGTCGAAGATGCGATCATCTCGCCCGGCACGGTGCGCGGTGCGTTCTTCTTCCCCGCCGAGAGCGGTGTGCTGAAACACGCAGCGCCGCAGCATGTCGAGGTGACCGAGGGACGGCTGGTGCTGTCGCTGACGCCCGAGGCCGATTTCCGCGCCGACAAACTGCATGGCGTGCTGACGTTGTACGATGGCGGCACGCAGCACAGCGCCTTCACGCTGGCGGTGGCGGGCATGACCACGCTGCAAACCGCGCAGGGTTTCTGGCAGATCGCGCTGCTGGCGTTTCTGGGCGGCGTGCTGCTGAACCTGATGCCGTGCGTGTTTCCGGTGCTGGCGATGAAGGCGGTGTCGCTGGCCAAACTGTCGGGCGCGTCGCGCGGCACGGTGCGCTGGCAGGCGCTGTCCTATACGGCGGGTGTGGTGATCTCGTTCCTGTTGCTGGGTGGCGCGCTGATCGCGGCGCGGGCGGCGGGGATGATGGCGGGATGGGGGTTCCAGTTCTCGTCACCAGTGTTTGTGACTTTGGCCGCGTGGCTGATGGTGGCGGTGGGGCTGTCGCTGTCGGGGGTGTTTCATATTGAAGGCTCGGGCATGGGCCAATCGCTGACGCAGCGCCACGGGCATGTCGGATCGTTCTTCACCGGCGTGCTGGCGGTGGTGGTGGCAAGCCCGTGTACGGCACCCTTCATGGCGACTGCGCTGGGCGCGGCATTGGTGATGCCCGCCACGCTGGCGCTGGGGGTTTTCGCGGCGCTGGGCTTTGGTCTTGCGGCACCATATGCGCTACTGGGGATTGCACCCGTGCTGGCGCGCTTCCTGCCGCGGCCGGGTATGTGGATGGACCGGCTGAAGCAGGTGCTGGCCTTCCCGATGTATGGTGCGGCGGTGTGGCTGGCCTGGGTGCTTGCTCAGGTGGCGGGGCCGGATGGCGTGCTGGTGGTGGGCACCGGCATCGTGTTGATCGCGTTTGCCGCGTGGTTGTGGGGAATGGGCAGTCTGTGGACGCGCGGCCTTGCTGTGCTGGGTATTGCGGCTTGCCTCGCCATGCTGCCGATGCTGACGACGGCCACCACGACCACACAGGCCGCGCAGATCGAAGGCGTGGAACCGTTCAGCGCCGCGCGTCTGGCGGCATTGCGCGCCGAGGGCAAACCCGTGTTCGTTGATATGACGGCGGCGTGGTGTGTCTCGTGTCTGGTGAATGAACGTGTGGCGCTCAACACCGATGCGGTGCGCACGGCGTTCGCGCAGAAGGGCGTCGTCATGCTGCGGGGAGACTGGACACGCCAGGACCCGGCGATTACCGAATTTCTGCGCGCGCATGGGCGCGATGGTGTGCCATTCTACCAGTTCTATCCGGCGGGTGGCGGCCCGCCTGTGGAATTGCCGCAGGTGCTGACACCGGGCATTGTGCTGGGCGTATTGAATTGAGCAGGAAAAAGATGTCCGACTGGTCGATCCCGGAGAAGCTCCGCCCGAGCGCTGCCCGCTGCGGTTTCGACCTTGGTCGCGCGTTATCCGCGGTGGTGGGGATGAGCACCTATGTCCCGACCGATGCATATACCGCGGAGACGCTGGGGACCGAACGGTCGGGCAGTGGCGTGGTGATCCGCGCCGATGGGCTGATCCTGACCATGGCTTATCTGGTTATGGAGGCCGAGACGATCTGGATCACCGCGCACGACAAGCGTGTGATGCAGGGCCATGTGCTGGGGGTGGATGGTGCCAGCGGGCTGGCGCTGGTGCAGGTGCTGGGCAGGGTGGAACTGCCGGTGATGGAGATCGGCGATGTCAGCCGCGTGCGTGTCGGCTCGCCAGTGGTTCTGGCGGCGGCTGGCGGGCGCGACCACGCCATCAGTGCCGAGGTAACGGCGCGGCAGGAATTCGCCGGATATTGGGAATATCTGCTGGAAGACGCGCTGCTGACCGCACCCGCGCACCCGGCCTGGGGTGGTGCTGCGCTGATCGATGTGCAGGGCAAGCTGGTGGGGATTGGCTCGCTGGTGCTGCAGGAAGGCGGGCATCAGCAGGACATGAACATGGTGGTGCCGATCAACCACCTGCAGACGGCGATGGATGCGCTGCTGAAAACCGGAGAAACCCCCGGCTCGCACCGCCCCTGGCTGGGCGTGTATGCGGCGGAACAGGACGACCAGGTGGTGATCGTAGGGCTGGCGAACAAAGGCCCCGGTGATCAGGGCGGACTGAAGAACGGAGACCGCGTGGTCTCGGTCGGTGGCCGCCCGGTGCTGTCGCTGCCGGATTTCTGGCGCGGCATCTGGGCGCTGGGCGAGGCAGGGACCGAGATCCCGATGGTGGTTGAACGCAACAGCCGCAACCGGGATGTGCGCATTTTAAGCGCAAGCCGGTCAACCTTCATGAAGGCAGCCTCGGTGCACTGAGAAACCGGTTGGTCTTCAGTTCAGGCTGAGTCGAAAATGGTGCGGATCGAGAACCGGCGCGGAGCTGTGCCATTTGTAGGCCAGCCTGGACTTGAAGGGCGGCCGGTTTTGGAGCGGGTGAAGGGAATCGAACCCTCGTATGCAGCTTGGGAAGCTGCCGTTCTACCATTGAACTACACCCGCGCCGGGCGCCCATCGGGCCGTGCGGCGCGGAACATACGCAGACCCGCTTGACCGGGCAATCCCCCCTTCGCATTATGTCGCCCGTCCGGAGCAACCCGGGCCCTCGTGGATTTGTCCGGCCGGCTTGCGGCGAGGTAAAATAAACGCGCTAAAGAGGCCCGTGTATGGCGAAATGCCATATGCCCTCCGACGGTCGGGTCATGACGCCAAGAAGGACCCGTACTATGACCAAAATCTCTCCCACCAACTGGCGCCCGGCCACGCAGCTTGTCCGCGGCGGGCAGATCCGCACCGATCTGGCCGAAACGTCGGAAGCGCTGTTCCTGACCTCGGGCTTTGTTTACGACAGCGCCGAGCAGGCCGAGGACACCTTCACCGGTGCCATCACCAAGTTCCAGTATTCGCGTTTCGGCAACCCGACCGTTTCCATGCTGGAAGACCGTCTGGCGCAGATCGAGGGGGCAGAGGCCTGTCGCTGTACCGCCACGGGTATGGCGGCGGTGCATGCGGCGCTGCTGTCACACCTGCAAACCGGGGATCGGGTGGTGGCCTCGCGCGCGCTGTTTGGGTCGTGCCAGTGGATCGTCTCCACGCTGCTGCCGCGTTACGGCATCAAGACCGAATTCGTCGATGGGACCGATCTGGGGCAGTGGGCGGCTGCGCTGTCGAAACCCACCGCCATGGTGCTGCTGGAAACGCCGTCGAACCCGATGCTGGAACTGGTGGATATGCGCGCGGTCTCGGGCCTGGCGCACAAGGCGGGGGCGCTGGTGGTGGTGGACAATGTGTTCGCCACGCCGTTGCTGCAGCGCCCGCTGGAATTCGGTGCCGATGTGGTTGTCTATTCCGCGACCAAGCATATGGACGGGCAGGGCCGCGTGCTGGGTGGTGCGGTGCTGGGCAACAAGAAGTGGATCGAGGAAACGTTGCAGCCCTTCGTGCGCAACACCGGTCCTGCTTTGTCGGCCTTCAATGCGTGGGTTATTCTGAAGGGGCTGGAAACATTCCATCTGCGCGTCAACGCGATGACCGCAAACGCAGCGCGCGTGGCGGATTTTCTGGCACAGCACAAGGCGGTGTCGCGCGTCTGGTATCCGCACCGCAAGGACCATCCGCAATACGAACTGGCCAAGGCGCAGATGAGCGCGGGCGGAACGCTGGTGGCGTTTGAAGTGGCGGGCGGCAAGGCGGCAGCGTTCCGCGCGATGAATGCGCTGGGGCTGATCGATATCTCGAACAATCTGGGTGATTCCAAGTCGATGGCCACGCACCCGGCGACGACCACGCATATGCGCATCGGGCCGGAAGAGCGCGCGCGTCAGGGCATCACCGATGGTGCGGTGCGTCTATCGGTCGGGCTGGAAGATGCGGACGATCTGATCGCCGATCTGGATCAGGCGTTGAATGCGGCGCTGGTGGCGGAAGCGGCGGAGTAAGCGATGGGCGGGTATGCTCTTGCCGGGGTGAGCATACCCGCGTTTCGGGTTCAGCGCTCGGTGCCGGTTCTGTTGCCTCGGCGCGAGGGGGTAGCAGGGGCGGGCGCTGTGTCGGAAGGTGCCGGGTCCAGCCGGCCCGATCCGGGGATGACATCGGCCCACGGGTCGGCCCTTCTGGTGGTCGAGCGCGGTGCCGGTGCACTTCTGTGACAATGATACTCCCCAGTGCGCCGGTTGTTATGGCAGCCCTCGCTGTTCAGCCCGCCCGGATGGGCGTTCGCTGCTGAGAGCGGGAACAGGACAGCGATGACCGGAAGAAACGCGAACTTCATGATGTTTCCCGCAACAGTTTATATTAGCCGCCATCAAATCACACGTTTTGGGGGAATGCACAGGGGGCATGGCGGTTTAATTCCATCGTTTCCTTGCGCACCAAAACTGCTCTACACTCGGTCGTTATGGCAGACGGTTATTCCAGCACGACGCGCGGCGTGACCGTGACGGTCCGGTGTTTCTACCTCGAGGATGAATCGAGGCCGGATGAATGCATGTTCGTCTGGGCCTACAAGGTTCAGATCACCAACAACTTCTCGGAAACCGTTCAGTTGTTGCGTCGCACATGGCACATCACCAATGCGCGCGGAAATGTGCAGAACGTGCACGGCGCGGGCGTAGTTGGCGAACAGCCGGTACTGGAACCGGGCGAGAGTTTCGAATACACATCGGGAACGCCGCTCGACACGTCCTCCGGGTTTATGGTCGGGCAATATCACATGATCGTCCTGTCGAACGGCGAGTTGTTCGATGTGGAGATCCCCGCTTTCAGCCTGGACAGCCCGCACCAGCAGCGGTGCCTGAACTGAGGACTTTTTATGACCAAGCATAAGCCCGTCGCCTCGATTGCACGCCCATCGCGTACGGAAGCCGAAGATGCTGTGCGGGTGCTGTTGCGCTGGGCCGGGGAAGATCCGTCGCGTGAAGGTCTGCACGACACACCGGCGCGCGTGGTGCGGTCGTACGAGGAATTTTTCGCGGGTTACGAAACCGATCCCGTCGCCCTGCTGGAACGCACGTTCGAGGAAACCGACGGCTACGACGAGATGGTCGTGCTGCGCGATATTCGCGTCGAGAGTCATTGCGAACATCACATGGTGCCGATCATCGGGCGCGCGCATGTGGCGTATCTGCCCGCAAAACGCGTGGTGGGGATCAGCAAGCTGGCGCGTGTGGTGGAAGCATACGCACGCCGTTTCCAGATCCAGGAAAAGATGACCGCGCAGATCGCCAACACCATCAACGATGTGCTGCAGCCCTTGGGCGTCGCCGTGGTGATCGAGGCCGCGCATCAGTGCATGTCGACACGCGGTGTGCACAAGACTGGCGTGACGATGGTCACCAGCCGCATGCTGGGCGCATTCCGCACCGACCCGTCCACGCGGCGCGAATTTCTGGCGATGATCCGCGGCCCGGCAGCGGATGACGCTGGCTGATTTATACTTCCAGAATTGTGGAGAACAGTTTAGAACTCCCGCAACGGTAGAAATTACAAGTGCGGGTTTGCTATGAAACGTTCGACAATGCTGGTTCTGGGTGCCGTGGCAGGTGCCGCCGTAATTGGTTACACGCTGTATGGCTCGGACGAGAATACCGATGTCGAGGCGAAGGTTTTTGCGTCGATTGATAGCTGCGTCGCCGATGGCGAGAGCGAAGCTAACTGCGTTGCCCGTTACAACGAAGCAGCCACCGCCAATACCGCCACCGCACCGCGCTTTTCCAGCCAGGCGGACTGCGAACGTGATTTCGGCGTTGGAAAATGTGAAGCCGCACCCGCTGGTCAGACGGCGTCTTCCGGTACGTCCAGCTACTTCATGCCGATGATGATGGGCTTCATGGCGGCGCGCATGATGCAGGGCAGTTATCCCGCGCAGCCCGTTTACGGGTGCGCGCGCACGTCCCCCATGCCGCAGGCGAGTGCGGGCTGTTACAGCAACAATCTGGGCCAGCGATATGCCTTCACGGGCGGCAGCTACACGACCGCGCGTACCACCACGGTACCGGCATCGGCGTTCAGCCGCAGCAACAGCGCGAACTACGTCTCGCGCGGGTCGAGCGTTTCCTCGTTCCGTCCCAGCGGCAGCAGCAGTGTTGTGGCGCGCAGCGGGTTCGGCTCCAGCGGGCGCGGGTATAGCGGTGGCGGCTGACAGATGTATCGCGTCACGATCGACGAACGGCCCGACTGGCGGCGCAGCGCGGAAGAATGCGGCTTCGTCTATCACACGATCGACGGCCTGCCGTATTGGGACGAGAGCGCGTATTACGAATTCACGTTGCAACAGATCGAACATGATCTGGAAGACCCATCCGCCGAACTGCACGCAATGTCGCTCGAGATCGTCGATCGGGCAGTGCGTGATGAGGAGATCATGCAGCGCCTCGCCATTCCGGAGAGTGCGTGGGATCTCGTGCGCGAGAGTTATCGGCGGCGTGATCCGTCGCTCTATGGTCGGTTCGATTTTGCGTATGATGGGCTGAAGCCCGCCAAGCTGCTGGAATACAACGCCGACACGCCGACCGCGCTGTACGAAGCAGCGTGTTTCCAGTGGGCGTGGCTGGAAGAACAGATCGCGCGCGGTGCGTTGCCCACGGGGACCGACCAGTTCAATTCCATCCACGACAAACTGGTGGCGGCGATCGGCGCGATGGCCGGTGGGCGCAAACTGTTCGGCGCCAGCATGCGTGGCTCGACCGAAGATCGCGGCACGGTTGCCTATATCCAGGACTGCGCGGTGCTGGCCGGATTACAGACGGGTTTCACCGCGATTGAAGATATCGGCCTGCTTGAGAGCGGCATGTTCTGCGATGCAAATGGCGAGGCGATGCCACTGGTGTTCAAGCTCTACCCGTGGGAGTGGATGCTGCGCGACGCATTCGCCGCCAACTTGCTGATCACAGACACTGATTTTCTGGAACCTGTCTGGAAGACCATCCTGTCGAACAAAGGATTGCTGCCCTTGTTGTGGGACCTTGCCCCCGGTCACCCCAATCTGCTGCCCGCGTATTTCGAGGGTGATCCACGCGCATCGGAACTCGGGCAGACCTACGTCCGCAAGCCGCTCTATTCGCGCGAGGGCGCGAACGTGACGCTGGTGCGCGACGGCGTTGTCGTGGACGACGCGGGTGGTGCCTATGGCGCCGAGGGCCACATCGTGCAGGCGCTGGCGCATATGCCGTGCTTCGAGGGTAACTATCCGGTGATCGGCAGCTGGATCATCGCCGACCGACCGGCTGGCATCGGCGTGCGCGAGGACCGGCGTGTTGTGACAACGAACGATTCGCGCTTCGTGCCGCATGTGATCCGGGCGTGAGGGACGTGGGGACGCTGTCCTGCGTCTAGCGTAGCGGATCAAACGGTGTCAGATCGATGCCCGGCACGTCCCCGCCGATCGTGTCCGCCAGAGCGCGCGCGCTGCCGCAGGACAGGGTGAAGCCCAGTGCGCCGTGTCCCGTGTTGATCCACAGTCCCTGCACCGGCGTTGCGCCGATCAGCGGCATGCTGTCGGGCGTGGCGGGGCGAGCGCCGCACCAGTGTTCGGCGTGGTCGTAATCGGCAGCATTGGGGAAGGTCTCTTTCGCCTGATGTTCCAGCAGCGCGAGGCGCGACGGATTGGGGCGCAGCGTACGCCCGACCAGATCGACCATGCCCGCCACACGCAAACGATCGCCCAGCTTTGCATAGACGATCTTGTGGTGCAGATCAGTGATGCTGATCTTCGGCGGCAGATGCTGCGCACCGATCGGCGCGGTCAGGCTGTAACCCTGTAACGGATAGACCGGCAGACGAATGCCGTGCGGCGACAGCAATGCGGGCGAGCCGTTGCCCAGTGCCACAACGCAGGCATCGGCATCGATATCGCCCGTTGCGGTGTGCACACCGGCGATGCGATTGCCCTCGACCCGCAGGCCTGTGATGCGTGTGTTCAGATGCAGCTTCAGCCCGTATTTCTGCACCGCCTGTTCAGCCAGTGCGGCGGTGAAGCGCGCGCAGTCGCCCGCTTCTTCGCTGGGGGTCAGAATGCCGCCAGTCAGATGTTTTTCAAGCGGCGCAACAGCCGGATCGGTGGCGACGCAACCGGCCGGTGTCAGCGCGGTCTGTTCGCTGCCAAGTTTGGCCTGATACTGCAACTGCCGCTTTGCAGCTTCGAACGCGCTGGCATCGCGATACAGCACCAGCTTGCCATTGCGCTGATAATCGAACGGCAGCGCGGTTTCCTGCACCAACGCATGCACGGCGGTGCGGCTGTAACTGCCCAGCGCCAGCAGATGCGATGTTCCACGCGCTGCCGCGCTGACGGTGCAGTTGCGCAGGAACGACAGGCACCATCGCCACTGGTCCGGATCGAGCCGCGGGATGAAGCGTAACGGAGACGACGGGTTCAGCAACCAGCCCGGCAGTTTTGGCAGCACGGACGGATCGGCCAGCGGTGCGACATAGCTGTAGCTGAGCTGCGCACCATTGCCGTGACTGGCGCCTTCCGCCACACACGGCGCCGCATCGATCAGCGTGACATCGTGCCCGTCGCGCGCCAGATACCACGACGTGGTAACGCCCGCGACGCCCGCACCCAGAACCGAAATACGCATTCCATCCCCCGCTTACAGCCAGCCCTTGCGCTTGAAATACAAAATAGGGGCCAGGGCCGACAACAGCATCAGCACCAGAGCATAGGGATAGCCGAACAGCCATTCAATTTCCGGCATTACGTGGAAGTTCATGCCGTAGATCCCGGCGATCAGCGTCGGCGGCATCAGTGCGACGGTGGCGACGGTGAACGCCTTCATGATCGTCGTCTGTTCGATGTTGATCATGCCAAGCGTGGCATCCAGCACGAAGTTGGCCTTGTTGGTCAGCATGCTGGTGTGTTCCATCAAGCTGCGCACGTCGCGCACCAGCGTCTTGATGCGGACGTGACTCTCGTTGCAGACCAGCGAGGATTTCTCGGCGCTGATGAAGCTGAGGATGCGCGACAGACCCAGCAGCGATTCCGATGCACGCGACGTCAGGTTACCGACATGCCCCAGTGTGCCCAGCGCATGGCGCAGCGCGAGGTCGCGTTTGTCGGCGCGCTTGTCGGTGCGCTGGGTGTGGAAGACGTTCTGCGAGGCAGTGTCCATATCGACGGCAGTGCGTTCCAGCACATCGGCCAGCCGATCGACGATCTGTTCAAACAGCCCCAGCATCACGCCATCGGGCGAGGCGAGCAGCATGGGCGTCTTCGATGCCCGTGCGCTGAACATACCGAACGCTTTCGGCGTGGCATAACGTACGGTGATCAGCGTGGTGTTGGTCAGCACGAAGCTGATGTTGGTGCTGCCGACCAGCGTGGTGTCGGCTCCGAACAGGAAGGGCGAGGTGAGGAACAGCGCATCGTCCTCGCGATACAGGCGCGATGAACTTTCGATCTCCTCCATTTCTTCGCGCGTCGGGATTTCGACGTTGAAGACGTTCTGCACCAGTGCCTCTTCCTGCGGGGTGGGTTCCAGCAGGTCGATCCACACGGCGCGCGCGACGGCACCTTCCTTGTGGCCAGGGTCCAGCAGGGCGAGCTTGCCGTCTGTCGTTGTGTAGGTTGTGAGCATCCGGCGCCTCTGTGGTTTTACCCGAGGCCGAGAAGCCTCGAGACATCGGGGAATGTAGCGGCTTCGGGGTGGCGTCCGGAAGGGGCTGTGTTGTCTTCGGGGCGGACCAGCTGACAGGTACGCAACCCGGCGGCCTGTGCCGCGTCGAGTTCTTCGGCGATATCGGACAGGAAGGCGATATCGGCGGCGGGAAGATCGAGCTGCGCGTGGATGGCAGCATAGCTGGCTTCTTCACGCTTGGTGCCGACATGCGTGTCGAAGAAGCCCGAGAACAGGGGCGTCAGATCGCCCGCGTCGGAATACCCGAACAGCAGCTTCTGCGCGGCAACCGACCCGGACGAATAGATGTAGAGTTTGATCCCCGCCGCGTGCCAGGCGTGCAGACAGGGCGCGGCGTCGGCGTAGAGATGCCCACGCAGCTCCCCGCTCTCGAAGCCGCTGCGCCAGATCAGGCCCTGCAGGGTTTTCAGCGGTGTGGCCTTGCTGTCGGCGTCCATCCATTCCAGCAAGGTGGCGCATTTATGCGTGCGGTTTAGGCCAGGCACATCGCCAAGTGCGGCGGCAACATCGGGGGCGGTTTCATGCGCGGCGAGGAACGCGGCCATCCGCGCCCGCGCGAACGGAAACAACACGTCCTTCACGAAGGAAATGCTGCTTGTGGTGCCTTCAATGTCGGTGACGATGGCGCGCGGGGCAGTCATGGTGTGGCCGGGAATTTTTCGTTGAGTCCCGACCCGGTGAAGTGCGGCTCCCACCCGGTTGTGTGCGTGAAGACACGCAGCGCCACGAAATACGGACTCTCGCCAGCATCGAACCAGTGCTTGGCGTTTTCCGGCACGAAGATGATGTCGCCCGCCTCGCAGCGCACGTCGTAGATCTTGTCGTTCGGATGCAGGAGGAAGTTTCCGCCGCCATAGATGAACAGGCGGATTTCATCCTCGGAATGCGTGTGTTCCTGCAGGAATTTTTCACGCATTTCGGTCGCCTGCGGGTGGCCCGGCGTCAGCTTCACCACATCGGCCGATCCGGCGTAACCGCCCATCAGCGCATCGAGATGCGGGATATAGGCGCGCAGGATATCCTCGGCGCTGTCGGCGGGGCTGGTCTTGACGGTCATCTTGATCAGCGCGGCCATGCGCGGCGTCCAGCGTTCAAACCGTACGCCGATCCTGGCCAGCTCGGCCGTCATCTCATCCGCGTCGGCGGTCTTGAGGATTGGGGTGGCGGGGTCGGTGTCGTTATAGACGATCAGATGGCTCATTGGCGCCTTTTCCGTTCCAGTTCGCAGGCCAGCAGGAATTCCAGCCCTTCCAGCCGGGCCAGCGTTTCATCCTCGGTGCGGCCCCAGACATAGACGCCGTGGCCGCGAATCACATAGCCGGGGAAAGTGAAGCTGTCTGTCGGTTTTTGTGCAAGTGCCGCCTCGAACAATGCGGCCAGGTGCGGGATGTCCTGGCTGTTGTCGATGACGGGGATGTCGATTGCGACGTCGTGCGTCGGCAGGCCGAAGATCTTCAGCAGTTCATAGTCCGCCAGCGAGATCGCTCCGCTGACGTTCTCCATCGACAGCACCGTCGCCGCGACCGAATGCCCGTGCAGCACCATGCGGGCCTCGGGGAACAGCCGGTAGATCTGGCAATGCAGCCCGGTTTCCGCGCTTGGCCGCAGGCCGGGGGACAGGGGCGTGCCCTGCATGTCGACCAGCATGACGGCGTCTGGCGTCAGGAATCCCTTGTGCCAGCCGCTGGCGGTGATGGCGATCTGTCGGCGTTCGGGCAGGAAGACGCTGAAGTTCCCCGCCGTGCCCGGCACCCAGCCGCGCGCATCCATGCGCTGGCCGGCGCGGATGATGGTTGCACTGGCCCAGTCGGGAATCGACAGGTCGGTGGCTGTGCTCATGCTCTGCTCCAGATGGCGGGGCTGGCAAAAGAAAACCCCCGAAGATGCAGGATCTTCGGGGGCGAACTGAACAGCCCGGGGATCAACCCTGCGGAGTTGTCGTGTTCTGCGGTGTCGTCGTCTTCTGTGCGGTCTGCGCGTCGGGCCCCTGGATCGAGCCCGTGGGCTTCGGATCGGTGCTGGACGCCATCGACGCATCGTCTTCTTCGGCCATGGTCTTCTTGAAGGACTTGATGCCCTTTGCGAAGTCACCCATCAGACCGCTGATCTTGCCGCTCCCGAACAGCAGCATGACGACCAGAATGACGATCGCCCAGTGCCAGATGCTGAAGCTACCCATGCCCCACTCCTCGAAGTAATAACGCGGGGCAGAAACCCCTTGATGCCGTATCTTAGCCCGGGCATTCGCAGAACGCCAAATGCGGCCGGAAAGATGTGCAGCACATGTGGCCCCGCGCCCATTCCGTTGCAAGCGGTTTTATTGGGAAACCGGTATTTTACCTTGATGTATTCCGCGCGCTGGGTTGCTGCCCGGGGCGGGTGGTGGCGGCAACCCGTGCCGCCACGGGGATGGCGCGGGCGATTTCGCGCTCGCCGGGGCGGTCCGGGGCGGTGATGAAGCCCCAGGTGTTCCAGACCGTGCGGCCCAGATGCGCCCCGGGGGCGAACCAGACCTGCACCTGAGTCCAGTCGTTGCGGGGGGAAACGTCGATGATCTGCTGGTCGCGCAGCACCACGCCCTTCTCCCGCCCCGAGGCCCAGTTGGCATGCGCCACCCGGATTTCGCGGGCGCGGACCACCTGGGTGACCACGGCCACGTGGCCGGATGACATGGCGCGGGTGGGTTTGAAGACCAGCACACTGCCGATTGCCGGGCGCTGGCTGCGGTCGTACCGACCGGCGGATTGCGCCCACCAGGTGCGGGCGTCGCCGAACAGTGCCACGCCGGATAGTTCGCGTGCAAAGGGTACACAGGTGGTGGGGCCGGGGGCCGGAACCGTGCCGATCTGCGGGCGCGGACCGCCGCAGGCCACAAGGACCAGCAGCAGCAACAGGGCGGACAGGCGCGGGAGAACAGCCATGCCGCGATACATACCCTGTGGTTGCGCGCCTCAACAATCCCACATTTCCCAAGGAATCCCTTTTGTCGGGGGGCAACGCTCCCTATATTCCGGGCATGAACAAACATTCCCGTTTTTCCGTTCGGAAGTCTCTGCCCCGCGTTCTGGCGCTGGCGGCTGTGCTGGCCCTGTCCCTGACGCCGGTTCCGGCCGACGCGCGGGCTGGCGGGGGCAGGTCCTCGGGCAGTCGGGGCAGCTATACCTATTCGCCGCCGCCGCCCACGCGCACGGCACCCAGCGCCGCGCCGATGGAACGCAGCATGACGCCGCAGGGTACCCCCGGCTATACGCGCCCCGATTACGGGCAGGGGCAGCAGGCGGGTGCACGCAGCGGCGGGATGTTCGGTGGCGGTTTCGGCGGCATGCTGATGGGTGGGCTGCTGGGGGCGGGGCTGTTCGGCATGCTGTCCGGCAGCGGGTTTTTCGGTGGCATGGGCATGGGCGGACTGCTGGGCATGCTGCTGCAGTTCTTCCTGATCTTCTGGGTGGTCCGCAAAGTGGCCGGGTTCTTCCGCGGCCGTGCGCAGACCCAGCCGGCGGGTTCGTCCTATCCCGAGGCGCCGCTTGAACGGCAGGGCGGTTCGGGCTTTCCGCCGATCCGCGATATCGGCGGCGGCGGGCTGAGCGGACGCGCACCCAGTCAGATGGCCCCGGTGGAAACCGCGCCGCTGACGCTCGACAAGGCCGATTTTGACGCGTTCGAGGCCACGCTGATCGATATTCAGGCCGCCTGGTCGCGTTCTGATACGGAGGCGCTGCGCCGTCTGACCACGGGCGAGATGTATGGCTATTTCAACGAGGACCTGCAGGCGCAGGCCAGCCGTGGCGAGACCAACACCGTGACCAATGTGGCGCTGGAGCAGGGCGACCTGTCGCAGGCGTGGCGCGAGAACGGGCGCGATTATGCGACGGTGGCGATGAAGTTCTCGATGCTGGACGTCACGCGCAACACGCATACCGGCCAGATCACCGATGGCAGCGACACCGACCGCGTGACCGCCACCGAACTGTGGACGTTCACGCGTCTGCCGCTGCAGGCGTGGCAGCTGTCGGCCATTCAGCAGGCGGCTTAGGAGGTCAGACCCCCAGCAACTGCCCACCATCGATGGTCAGTGTTTGCCCGGTGATCCAGCGGGCGCGGGGGGATGCCAGGAACAGCACGACATCGGCCACCTCGTCCGGGTGGCCCAGTCGGCCGAACGGGATGCTTTTCAGCGTGCGGTCATACAGGTCCGGGTTCTCGGTGCGGCGTTGTTCCCAGATGCCGCCCGGGAATTCGATCGACCCCGGGGCCACCGCGTTCACCCGCACATGGTCGCGCGCGAACATGGCCGCCTGGCTGGCTGTGTAATGCGTGATCGCCGCCTTGATCGCGCCATAGGACGGCGTGCGCGTGGACGGGCGATAGGCCGAAATGGACGACAGGTTGATGATCGAGCCACGCGCTTTCTTCAGCTCGGCCAACGCCGCGTTCGAGGCGCGGACCGTGGCCAGCATGTCGACATTCATGCTGCGCGCCCAGCTTTCGTCGTCGTCGGCATAGCCGAAGCCCGAGGCGTTGTTCACCAGCACATCCACCCCGCCCAGAGTCTGGATGGCCTCGGCGATATAGCGTTCGATGTCGGTCTTGTTGCCCAGATCGCAACTGGCGGCATGCACGCGATGGCCGTGCGAGGCCATGTCGGATTTCGTGCGCTGCAAGGCCTCGGCCCCGCGTGCGCAGATCGATACATCGGCTCCCGCCTTGGCGAAACCCAGCGCAATGGCGCGGCCGATACCCTTGCTGCCGCCCGCTACGATCACGCGCTTGCCTGCGAATTCCTGCATTCTGATGCTCCCCGGAGTGTCTGTCGGCGGCAACGATCCGACGATCCGCGCACGGATGCAACATTCCTCGTTATGAAGGCATTGTTCCCAATGCCCGGATGAGCTGACACGCATGCTGCCGCGCCTGCGCGTGCCCGGCGGGGCGCAGCATCCACAGCAGCAGTGCATCGGCATGCGCTGCGTGATCGTGGGCGAGGGCGTCGAACAGTGTGACCATGGCGGCTTCGTCCGCGCTGGGATGTGTCTCGCACCCGGTGCGGAACGGGCGGCGCGCATATTGGCACCATGTCGCGTGCAGCCCGCACAGCGCCTGTCCGGCACAGCGCGCCGCGCCGGGGGACAGCGCGATGTCGAGGATGTCCTGCCCGTCGCGCAGCACAGCGACCACCAGCGGCAAACCTGCCGAAGGGGGAGGGCGGTGCTGTGAATGTCGGTCGCGCAAGGACATGGTGCAACCAGGATATGCTCATAACCAAATAATGCAATTAATAATGATTTGCAAATACGATTACTGAATATGGCGGTGCGGGTCTGCCGGGGCAGACCCGCATGAGCCGTCAGACTTCGTTCAGCCAGAACACGCGCAGACGATGGCCGTCAGGGTCGGTCGCGACGAAGGTGTAACCGAAATCCATCATGGTCGGGGTTTGCGGGATCTGCAGCCCCCGCTTCTGCCAGTCGGCATGGGTGCTCTCCACGGCGGCCCGGTCAGCAACCGGCAGCGCCAGTTCCGCGCCGCCACCGGCGGCCGTGGCGGCGGGTTCTGCCGTATGGCGCGACCACAGCCCCAGCATCAGCCCGGAATCGAGCCTGAACAATGCGAAGGTGGGGGACGCCTGAACCGGCGGGCGGGCCAGCAGGTCTTCGTAAAACACCCGGCTGGCGGCGGGGCTGTCGACATAGAGCAGCACAAAATTTGGGGCGGACATCGTCGTCTCCTGTTGCGGTGCCCACACCAATAGGTGGTGGTGCTGTCAGTTTTTGTCAGCAGTCGCACTCGGCCTTGCGCCAGTCTTTCAGCAGCGCTTGCCGCCTGCGCGGTGGGCGGATGTCGGTGACCGTCATTCGGATGATCCGGTCGGTGCGGAAATGGCGGAAGTCGTTGCGCAGTTCGCACCACGCCACCAGCACGCGCACCTGTTCGAAGAACCCCAGCGCGCAGGGCCAGACCATCCGTTCGGTGGCCTGACCGGCGGCGTCGCGATACGCGATCAGCAGTTTGCGCTCGGCCCGCAGCGCCTGGCGCAGGGCGGCCACGTCGATGCTGTCGGTAATAACGCGCGGTCCTGGCCCGACCAGCAGGGCCGAGGCCTCGAACCGGTCGCGCAGATCGGCGGGCAGCACGGCGGCGATGCGCGCCAGGGCATTCTGCGCCGCCATGCCCAGCCGGGGGTCAGCACGGTCGGCGACCCAGCGTGTGCCCAGTGCCAGGGCCTCGATCTCGTCCTCGGTGAACATCAGCGGCGGCAGCAGAAAGCCGGGACGCAGCACATAACCGACCCCCGCTTCACCTTCGATCTGCGCGCCTTGCGCCTGAAGCATGGCGATATCCCGATACACAGTGCGCAGGCTGACACCCAGCTCGTCCGCCAGCACGCGCCCGCTGACCGGACGGCGATGGCGACGCAGACTCTGGATCAGGTCGAGCAGGCGGGATGTGCGGGACATGGAGGATACATACGGCAAAAAGCCGCAGCCTGAAAAATCTCCCACGTATTCTACCGCTTTGTGGCTTGCCCGGCGCGATGGGCAGGTTCAAACAAGCACTATTCGGAATCGAAGTGACGGCGTCCCGTGCAGGCATATCTGCCCATTGCTGAAATGTCGGTTGATGTCCTGCTTTTGCTGGGCGTCGGGTTTGCTGTCGGCTGGCTGTCGGGGCTGTTTGGCGTGGGTGGCGGGTTTTTGATGACGCCGCTGCTGATCCTGATCGGCGTGCCAAGCCCGGTTGCCGTTTCCACCAGTGCGACGCAGACCATGGGGGCATCCGTCTCGGGCCTGATGGCGCATTTCCGGCGCGGCAATGTCGATGTGCGGATGGGGCTGGTGCTGCTGCTGGGCGGGCTGGTTGGATCTTTCATCGGGGTGCAGATCTTCGCCTTCGTGCGCAAGGTCGGGCAGGCGGATCTGGTGATCGCGCTGTTCTACATTGTCGTGCTGGGGATCGTCGGCGGGCTGATGGTGATGGAAAGCGCGCGCGCCATCCTGAACCGCAAGAATCCGGTGCCGCGTCGGTTGCACCAGCATCTGTGGATCCACGGTCTGCCGTTTAAGATGCGGTTTCGGGCGTCGCGGCTCTATATCTCGGTCATTCCGCCGCTGGCGGTGGGGGCGTTCGTGGGGCTGCTGTCCGCCGTGATGGGCGTGGGCGGCGGGTTCCTGCTGGTGCCGCTGATGATCTATGTGCTGGGTATGCCCACGGCGGTGGTGATCGGCACGTCGCTGTTCCAGGTGGTGTTTGTCACCGCCAACGTCACCTTCCTGCAATCCATCACCACCCATTCAGTGGACATCGTGCTGGCGCTGCTGCTGCTGGCGGGCGCGGTGGTGGGCGCACAGTTCGGGGCCTCGATGGGCACGCGTTTGCGGGGCGAGGAAACGCGCGGATTGCTTGGCCTGCTGGTGGTGGCGGTGGCGCTGCGGCTGTTCTGGATGCTGGTGACCACGCCCGACGAATTGTTCAGCCTGTCGGTGATGTGATGGCACGCATCATCGCCCTGCTGCTGACCCTGAGCATCTGGCCCGCACTGGCGCAGCCGCTGGTGGCCGAGCTGGGGCAGGACAGCATCCACATTTCCACCGCGTTCTCGGGCGAGAGCGTGCTGGTGTTCGGCGCCATCGACGGGCCAGGCGACATCGTGGTGATCGCGCGCGGCGTGCCGCAGCCCACGGTGGTGCGCAAGAAGGTGCGGGTGCTGGGGGTATGGATCAACGGCGATTCGGCGCGCTTCGCCAGCCTGCCGGGTTTTTACGCCATGGCCGCCACGCGTCCGCCCGCCGATTTCATGAACGCCGACGAACGGCGTGGCGCGACGGCGGGGATCGACATGCTGCCGCTGCTCTCGCGCGGGTCGCAGGACCCGGCGTTCCGGCAGGCGCTGGTGCGGTTGCGTCAGGAAGGCCATTTATACAACGATACGGCGCAGATCACGATGGTCGGCGACCGGCTGTTCCATACGCGGGTCGCCTTTCCGGCCACCGTCACCGCCGGGGAATACCGGGTCGAGGTGATGCTGGTGCGCGAGGGCCGCATCGTCGCGCGACAGGAGCTGCCCCTGTCGATCCGCCATGCCGGGTTTGCGGCACGCATCAACCAGGTCGCGCGTCAGCAGCCCGCGTGGTATGGGCTGGGTTGTATCGTTCTGGCAGGGTTGGCCGGTTGGCTGGGCGCGTTCCTGTTCCGGCGCACATAAAAAATATAGGGAAGCACCACGATGAACCTGACCGCGGAAGAACAGGCCGTTCGCAAGGATCGCGTTTTCCTGGTGGTGGCCGACGACGCCCCCGAAGCCGCAGTGGCGCTGCGTTACGCCAGCCTTCGGGTGCGCAAATCTGGCGGGCGCGTGGCGATCCTGCGGGTGATGGAGCCGGTGGAAGGCGCCGAATGGGGCAGCATCGCCGACATGATGCGCGCCGAACAGCGCGAAAACGCCGAACAACTGCTGAACGGCATGGGCGGACAGGTGATCGAACTGACCGGCGTGATGCCCATCCTGATCGTGCGCGAGGGCAATCCTCGCGATGAACTTCTGGCCCTGCTGGCTGAGGACCCGCGCATTTCCATTCTGGTGCTGGCGTCCTCCACCGACACATCCGGCCCCGGCCCGCTGATCACCGCGCTGGCCGGGCGTTCGTCCGGCAAGATGCGCATCCCGATGACCATCGTTCCAGGCGCGATGACGGATGAAGACCTGGACCGAGTAACCTGACCCTGACCTGCCCGTAAATGCGCCCTGGCGGCCGTCTGGCGGTTCACGAACAAACGTCCGCTGCGCGACGGTTCTCGATCCGCACCACCCGGGACAGGTCATCGTGCGACTGGCGATCAGATCGGCGGCGACATGAACGTATACGATGTGGTTTTCCCCCGTTATCGGCTGTGTTGTTACGTACTGGCTGCTTTGTGCAGAGAGGGCTTGCGTTTTCCCGCATCAGGACCGATGTAGTCCACATACGGCTCGCGCCGTTCGTTACAGGAGTCAGGCAATGTTTATTGAAACCGAAGGGACGCCAAATCCCGCCACGTTGAAGTTTCTGCCCGGGCGCACGGTGATGCCGTCGGGCACTGCCGACTTCGCGACGGAAGCGGCTGCGGGTAACTCGCCCCTGGCACTGACGCTGTTTGCGCTGCCGGGTGTGGCGCGCGTGTTTCTGGGGGCAGATTTCGTCACCGTCACCAAGTCGGACGAACTGGACTGGCCCAGCCTGAAGCCGCAGGTGTTGGGCGCGATCATGGAACATTTCCTGGCCGGCCGCCCCGTGGTGAGCGACGCGCACGACAGCGCGGCTGATGAAGACGTGGACCCGGCCGATGCCGAGGTCGTGGGCATGATCAAGGAACTGCTGGACACTCGCGTGCGTCCGGCCGTGGCGGGCGACGGCGGCGACATCGTGTTCCGCGGGTTCCGCGACGGGATCGTGAAGCTGCATATGCAGGGTGCGTGCTCTGGCTGCCCGTCCTCGGGCGCGACGCTGAAGCACGGGATCGAAAACATGCTGCGCCACTACGTGCCGGAAGTGATCGCGGTGGAGCAGGTGGAAGCGTAAAGCTTCCGCCGCATCAGGATTTTGACAGGCGCTGTCTGCGGGCAGCGCCTGTTTTGTTTACGGGCGTTCTACCAGAAGGCTTATTTGCCATTCATGTGAGCAAATTTCTCCATTTTCTTATTAAGTAAGTCATTTGCGAAGCCCCTAACGAGCAGGGCTTCAAGATCTCCAATCATTTTGTCTCCGACGGCATAAGCGCTGAAATAATAAGCTAATTTAGAAAGATCGAGCTGTGTCTCTTTGGGCTGCCTTATTTGATCAGACCCCATTTTAAATGCTTGATTTCGCGCGGGGTGTTTGGTGAGTTTTATTTTTTGCACAGCCCGGTCGCGATTAAAGGCGAGATTCATCTCTTTCCAAAGGGGCTGCTTTTGGGCTTTTCCCGCATACAATGCCTGCCCGCTGGAATCATAAAAAATATATACACCATGACTTTTAGACAAAATTTCCCGTAGACCAGTTAAATATTTTGTTTCAGATTTATTTGTTTCAAATAGTTCAAATTTTGCATTTTGTTTTGATTTACAGCGATTTATTGCATAAAATTCTACGATTGGCTTAATTGTGTTATGTAATGCTTCTGATATAGCGGTTTTATGAGACTTTTCCCATGCGTTAACAATAGCTGAAAGATGAATATCCTCCCGCTTTTGCCAATTAATTATTGTTTGGAGGGTTAATCCAAGTTTTTTAGCTAATTCAGTTGAGTTTTTAGCGTTGAATTTTTTTCTTAGGGCGTAAATTAACTGCACTTGCTTAATAGAAGTTCGCTTTGATTCTGCTTCAGCGACTTTGTGGGATTTTTCCCATGCATTAACAATAGCAGAAGGAGGTAATTTCTTGTGTTTTTGCCAATTATTTATTGTTTGGGGGCTTAATCCAAGCTTTTTTGCTAGAGCATTAGGGCCTTTAACTTGGAATTTTTTCTCCAAAGCTTGAATTAATTCGGAGCCGTTCATTCTATCTTTTCCCAAATTTGATTAGCAAACTCTCAACCATTAATTGTGATGCTCAATCAATACAATGAAAAGGGACGGATATTAGCTTTCCTGCTGCATCATTCAGCTATTAGAGAAATAGGATAGAATAGTCGTCAGCCTTGGGCTCTTAGTTTGATCTGCAATGCCGCGTGCTGGCTGGCGAGGAATTCCAGCAGCGCCCGCACCGACGGCAGCACCCCCCGGCGAGATGGGAACGCCGCCTGGATGATGCCTGCGCGGGGTGCCCAGTCGGGCAGCAGGTCGACCAACCGCCCGGCGCGCAGATCCTCGTCCACGACGAAAGTCGGGAACTGGCAGACACCCACGCCCCGCAGCGCGGCGAGCCGAAGCGCCACCATGTCCTCGGTCACGAAGCGCGGCGTGTGGCGAACGGTCGCCGTCGCGCCATCGGGGCCGTGCAGGCACCATTCGTGTTCCTGCCGGGCCGGGTCCCACGCCAGGCTGGGCAGCACCGCCAGATCCGCCGGGACCAGCGGCCGCGCAAACGCCTGTACCACCGACGGGCTGGCAACCAGACGCTGCGGGCTGTCGGCCAGCTTGCGGATCACCAGATCGCTGTCCTCCAGCGGCGGGAAGCGGACGCGGATGGCAAGGTCGAACCCTTCGCGGATCACATCGACCTGGCGGTTGGTGCTTTCCAGCAAAACCGCGACTTTCGGGCAGTGCTCCATGAAGCGGGCGATCATCTCGCCCAGATGGAAATAGATGATCGAGGACGGGCAGCTGACCCGCACAACGCCCTGCGGCTCGGACCGCATCCGTTCGATGGTCTCCTGCGCGGCCTCGGCCTCGACCGTCATGGCGACGCAGTGCTGGTAATATTCGCGCCCGATCTCGGTCACCGCGAAACGCCTTGTTGAGCGGTGGATCAGCCGCACGCCGAGGCGTTCTTCCAGCAGCCCGATTCGCCGGCTCAGCCGCGACCGCGGCATGCCCAGCTTCCGGGCGGCGGCGGAAAAACCGTTCTGCTCCACCACCTTGGCAAAGAAACGCAGGTCGTTCAGGTCTTGCATGGGCATCGGCATTGTCCTGTTTTCAGGACATATATGCCCGATATCGGTGTCTTCTGCCAGATTTGTCCTGTCCCTATGTTCCTCCCAACGCAAACAGCCGCAAGGCCCAGTGATAGGAGAAACACCATGAGAAAGATCCTCGGCGTCTACAGCGCCCCGCGCGGACATTGGGTGGGAGACGGTTTTCCCGTCCGGTCGATGTTCTCGCACGACAGCCATGGCGACCATGTCAGCCCGTTCCTGCTGCTGGATTACGCAGGTCCCGCCGAATTCACCCCCACCGACAAGCCGCGTGGCGTGGGCACTCATCCGCATCGGGGGTTCGAGACGGTGACCATCGTCTACGAGGGCGAGGTCGAGCACCGCGACTCCACCGGCCAGGGTGGCGCGATCGGCCCGGGCGACGTGCAGTGGATGACCGCGGCCAGCGGCATTCTGCACCGCGAGTTCCATTCCGAAACGTTCACCCGCACGGGCGGCACGCTGCAGATGGTCCAGTTATGGGTGAACCTGCCGGCGAAGGACAAGAACGCCGATGCTGGCTACCAGACGCTGCTCGACCGCGACATTCCGTCGGTCGAACTGCCGGATGGTGCTGGGCGGCTGCGGGTTATCGCCGGTGAGTATGAAGGCGCTCGCGGCCCGGCCCGCACCTTCACGCCGATCGATGTGTGGGATGTGCGGCTGGGGCAGGGCGGCACGGTGTCGCTCACCCTGCCCGAGGGACACACGGCAGTCGTGATGGTGCTGAAAGGCACCGTCCAGTTCAACGGCGACGCGATTGCCCGCGAAGCCCAGTTCGTCCTGTTCGACCGCACGGGCGGCGCCATCGAAATCGAGGCCAGTGGGGACGCATCCGTGCTGATCCTCGGTGGCGAGCCGATCGACGAACCTGTCATCATGCGCGGCCCCTTCGTCATGAACACGACCGACGAGATCCGCCAGGCGATGGCCGATTTTCAAAGCGGGAAATTCGGCACCATCCCCGCCTGAACACGACCCAACACCAACAATCATCCGGAGAAACATCCATGAGCACTCCCGCAAACTTCAACGGCCAGAAGCCCACCATCGACGCGGACGACGCAGTGATGCTGCTGATCGACCATCAGAGCGGCCTGTTCCAGGTGGTCGACGACATGCCGATGATGGTGCTGCGCAATCACGCCTCGGCACTGGCCCGGGTGGCAACGCTGGCCAAGCTGCCGGTCATCACCACGGCATCGGTGCCACAGGGGCCGAACGGGCCGCTGATTCCCGAGATCCACGGCAATGCCCCGCACGCCAAATATGTGGCGCGCAAGGGCGAGATCAACGCCTGGGACAATCCGGAATTCGTGGCCGCCGTGAAGGCGACCGGGCGCAAGACGCTGATCATCGCGGGCACCGTCACCAGCGTCTGCATGGCGTTCCCGGCGATTGCGGCGGTTCAGGACGGATACAAGGTGTTCGCGGTGGTAGATGCGTCGGGCACCTATTCCAAGATGGCCGAGGAGATCACTCTGGCGCGTGTGGTGCAGGCCGGTGTGGTCCCGATCGACACGGCGGCGGTGATCTCCGAGATCCAGAAAACCTGGAACCGTCCGGACGCGCAGGAATGGGCCGAGGTCTACACGAAGGTCTTCACCACCTATGGCCTGCTGATCGAGAGCCACACCAAGGCACAGGAAGTCGTGACCAAGGGCGAGCAGCTGGACTCAGCGCGCGGGTAACACCCTGCGGGCTAGGGCCTTCCGGCCCGGTGATACGGATGTCCGGCCAAGATGGATTGTGCGCGGTAGAGCTGTTCCGCCAGCATGCCGCGCACCAGCAGATGCGGCCATGTCATCGCGCCCAGCGACAGCGTGGCCGCAGCCCGGTCCAGCACGCTGCGGTCCAGCCCTTCGGCACCGCCGATGACGAAACGCAGCTTCTTGCCGCTCTGCTGCCAGCGGTCGAGCAATTTGGCCAGATCCTCGCTACCGGGGGTCTGCCCGCCCTGATCCAGCGCCACTACCAGCGCGTCATCGGGGATGACGGCCAGCAATGCCTCGGCCTCGCGGCGCTTGATCTCGGGGGGGGCGCCGCGCGCTTCGGGGATTTCCCGCAGCCCGAGTTTCGGGCGGCAGCGCGCGGCGTGATGGGTGAACAACGCTTCCTCGGGGCCGGATTTGAACCGCCCGATGGCAACGATCGACCAGTCCAGCACGACGGATTACTCCGTCGGGCTGTCGGGGCCCCACATCTTCTCGAGCGCGTATTGCTCGCGCGCTTCGGCCAGGAACAGATGCACGACCACGTCGCCCGCATCCATCAGCACCCAGTCCGATGCGCCAAGGCCCTCCATGTTGGTGCGGCCGAACCCGGCGTCCTTCAGCTTGGAGGCCACGTGATTGGCCATCGCCTGCAACTGGCGATCCACCAGTCCGGTCGCGATGATCATGCGGTCGGCAAAGCTGGCGCGGCCCACAAGATCCAGCACGATGACGTTCTCGGCCTTGTCGTCCTCGAGGCTCGAGACGATCAGCTCGACCTGCTGTTCGAGGCGCGAGAGTTCCTTCGGCGTGCGCTGGGGAGCGGCCTTTTTGGCAGCGGTTTTCTTGGCCGCTGTCTTGGAGGCTGTTTTCTTCGCGGGGCCGGCGGCGACCTGCGTCTTGGTCACGCGGGTGGGGGCGGCTTTCTTCGCGGCGGTCTTGGCCGGGGCCTTGGTCGCCGTCTTCTTGGCAGCCGTCTTCGGTGCTGCCTTGGCGGGCGCGGCCTTTACGGCGGTTGCCTTTTTGGCGACGGCTTTCTTGGCAACGACCTTCTTGGCGGTCGCTGTCTTGGCGGTCGTCGTCTTGGCAACGGCCTTTTTAGCGACAACCTTCTTCGCGACTGCTTTCTTCGCGACGGTTTTGGCCGGGGCTTTTACAGCCGAAGCCTTCTTGGCGACCACTTTCTTCGCGGGCGCCTTCTTCACGGCGGCCGTCGCCGTGGCCTTGGGGGCGGCTGCGGTTGCTACCTTTTTGGTGGCAACTTTCTTGGCAGCGGCCTTCTTGGCGGTTGCGGTTTTCTTGGCGGCGGGTGTGGGCGAGCGCGTAATGACAGTAATTCCCTGATGGCGGTGGCAGACAGATGAGACGTCCGAGCTGGAATAAACGTCCAACAAGGTGGTTTGTGCAAGCATAACCGAGCAGCGGGCTTTCGGGAATGGCGCAAAACGGATGCGGCCTCGGACGATAACGCCCGCTGCGTGGAGCCCGGCCGGGGGATGACGGCGATGGGCATGCAGGCCGCAATATCGCGCCAGCGTGCCCAGCGATGCAGCGAGAGCAGGTTATCCGCCCCGATCAGAAACACAAAGCTGACGCGCGGAAAACGCTGGCGCAGCAACCGCACGGTGCGCCAGCTGAGCCGCGTGCCGAACTGAGCCTCGATATCGGTAGCGATGATGCGCGGCGGCGCGGCGATCCCCTGTGCCGAGGCCAGGCGTTCAGCAAACGGCGCCATGCCGTTCCCCGGCTTCAGCGGGTTGCCGGGGCTGACCATCAGCCAGACCTGATCCAGCCGCAACGCCCGTAACGCGACCTCGGCCACGTGGCGATGCCCGGCATGGGCGGGATTGAACGACCCACCCAGAATGCCGATCCGCACAACGCGGGTGTCGCCGTGTGCTTTGGGCGATAAAGACCGTTCCAGCATGTGGCGTGGTGAGTCGGATGGCGGCATTCTTCGAGACCCGGCGCGCAGCGGACGTTTGTCCGTGAGCACCGGAAGCGCAGAAAATGCCGTCAGGCGGCCGCCACGGCGCATTCTGGAATGGTCTTTCAGGGCCGAACCTGCCCTGTGCCGGTGACGAGGTAGCGATAGGTGCAAAGTTGCTCCAGCCCCACCGGCCCGCGCGCGTGCATACGCCCGGTGGCGATGCCGATCTCGGCCCCGAAGCCGAATTCCCCGCCGTCGTTGAACTGGGTCGAGGCATTCCACAACCCGACGGATGACTGAATGCCGCGCAGGAACAAATCCGCCACCTGCGCGTCTTCGGTGATGATCGCGTCGGTATGTTCGGACCCGAAGCGGCGGATATGCGCGATGGCCTGTTCCCCCCCATCGACCACGGCGATGTTGAGTACCGCGTCCGACCATTCGGTGGCGAAATCCGCCTCGGTCGCGGGGGGCAGGTCGGGGCAGATGGCGCGTGCCGGGGCATCGGCGCGGAACGTACAGCCCGCTGCCGCCAGATCCTGCACGATGCGCGGCAGCAGCGCGGGGGCGCAGGCAGCGTCGATCAGCAGTGTCTCGGTCGCCCCGCAGACCGAGGTGCGGCGCAGCTTGGCGTTATGCAGCACCGCGACCGCCATGTCCGGATTGGCGGCTTCGTGTACATAGGTGTGGCACAGCCCCTCGGCATGGGCGAGGACCGGCACGCGGGCTTCGGCCATCACGCGGGTGACCAGGCTTTTGCCGCCGCGCGGGATGATCAGGTCGATCAACCCGGACGCCGCCAGCATGGCACCGACGAACGCGCGATCGGTGGTGGGGGCGATCTGGATGCAGGCATCCGGCAGACCGGCCTTGCGCAGCCCGTCGGTCATGGCGGCGTGGATGGCGTGTGCGCTGCTGGCGCTGTCGGACCCGCCGCGCAGGATCACCGCGTTGCCCGACTTCAGGCACAGCGCACCGGCATCGGCCCCGACATTCGGGCGGCTTTCGTAGATCATCCCGATCACGCCGAGCGGCATCGCCACCCGCCGCATCCGCAACCCGTTGGGGCGCACCCATTCGGCCAGCGTCCGCCCGACCGGATCGGGCAATGCGGCGACGATCTCCAGCCCCTCGGCCATGGCGTCGATGCGTGCGGGTGTGAGGGTCAGCCGGTCACGGAACGACTCACTGGCGGTGGAGGCTGCCAGATCGGCCGCGTTGGCGGCGAGGATCTCGGCCTGACGCGCGCGCAATGCCTGTGCGGCCGCCTGCAGGGCGGTGTTTTTGGTGGCGGTCGGCGTGTTGGCGAGCACGGTTGCAGCCTCGCGTGCGGCGAGGGCGGCCTGGTGCAAGGCGGCGTCGATCGTCTGGGTATTCGTGTCCATCAGAGCCTCCGGTGGCGGAGACCCTAGAACAGAAACGGGGCGTGTGGAATTACCCCATCATCCCCAGTCGCGTCAGCAGATGCAGGATGAGCAGCATCAGCGCGGTGACGACGGCGCCGATGATCCAAAAGCCCGCATAATGCAGGAATTTCTGCCGAGGGGTTGGTTCGACCATACGTCCTGGCATCGGTGTGATCCTCCGTTACCAAGTGGTCCAGTATTATGCGCCCGGGGTGGGGGAGAGGGCCAGAAGAATCCGCCTTCAGCCGTGCTGCGGCGTTTCGCCCAGCCGTGCTTCCAGCTGCTTCACCATCTGTTCCGCCCGACGTGCGCGGCGGCGGATGGACAGGCTGCTGATCCAGACGATCAACGCCCCCAGCAGGAACGCCACGCCCATTGCGCACAGCATCGCCAGCGACAGCGGCACGTTCATGCTGATGTCGAACGGCCACAGCGTCAGCGGGACCGGCATCGGGTTCGACAGGGCGAACAACACCAGCAGGAACAGACATGGAAGCCCGACGATCCAGCGCAACATGTTCTCAGGTCCCGCTACGGTTGATGCGTTCGCGCAGTTCTTTGCCGGCCTTGAAGAACGGCACCGATTTCTCGTCCACCGGCACAGCCGCCCCGGTGCGCGGGTTGCGGCCCGTGCGGGCGTCGCGGTGTTTTACCGTAAAGGCACCAAAGCCGCGCAGCTCCACCCGGCTGCCCTGCGCCAGCGCTGCGGTGATCTCGTCAAAAATCGTTGCGACGATCAATTCCACGTCGCGCAGCATCAGGTGCGGGTTGGCCGCAGCCAGTTCGGCAATCAGTTCCGACTTTGTCATGGTTCCGCGTAAAACCTTGAATTACGGTAACAACGCTGCCAGAGCCGGAACCCAACCGTCAAGAATAACCCTTTCAGAAATCAGGGTTTTCTAAGGAGTGTGGTTTTTTGGTCATGAAAACCGCCCGGAGCAACACCCCGGGCGGTGACAGCCTCAGCTGGCTGCGATGGATTTGCCCGTCGAACCAAGATCCGTGCAGGCCTGCTTAACACGATCAACCAGACCGCGTTCACCCAGACGCAGCCATTTGCGCGGGTCGTACAGCTTCTTGTAGGGTGCGTTGGTCTGCGGATCGATCTGATACTGGAATGCCAGCGGGTTCTTCGTCACGAACGTACCCACCGGCGCCGCGAACGCGAACTGCGTGTCGGTGTCGATGTTCATCTTGAACACGCCGTATTTGATTGCCTTGGTGATATCGGCCTGTTCCGACCCGGACCCGCCATGGAACACCAGATCCAGCGGGTTCGCCGCCGTGCCGTAACGCTGCTGCACCAGCACCTGCGAGGCATCCAGAATTTCCGGGCGCAGCTTCACGTTACCCGGCGCATACACGCCATGCACATTCCCGAACGACGCCGCGACCGAGAAATGGCCCAGCGGCGACAGCATCCGGTACGCCAGCGCCACATCTTCGGGCTGGGTGTAGAGACGCGAATTGTCCATCTCGTCCACGTCGGACCCGACGCCGTCTTCTTCGCCGCCCGTCACGCCCAGTTCGATTTCCAGGCTCATGCCGATGGGGGCCAGACGTTTCAGCATCTTCGCGCAGGCATCCAGGTTTTCCTGCAGCGGTTCTTCCGACAGGTCGAGCATGTGCGAGGTGTACAGCGGCTGACCGGTGCTCTTGAATTCGGCTTCGCTGTGCGCGATCAGCTCTTCCACCCACGGGATCAGCTTCTTGTTCGCATGGTCGGTGTGCAGCACCACACAGACGCCATAATGCTGCGCCAGCAGGTGCACATGCCGTGCGGCCGAGACCGCCCCCAGTACGCGCGCTGCGGCCGAGTCCGGCATGCCTTCGCCCGCATAGAACCGCGCGCCGCCGTTCGACAGCTGGACAATCACGTCCGACTTCGCTTCCGCCGCCGCTTCCATCACCGCGTTGATGGTGCTGGTGCTGGTGACGTTCACGGCGGGCAGGGCATAGCCGCCAGTCTTACACGCCTGAACCAGCGTGCGGTAATCCTGTCCGGTTACAACACCGGGCTTCATGCGGGTGGTCATAGGGCAACATCCTGATTGATCGATGCCCCCGTTTAGTCCGCCTGCCCACAAAAGAAAACCGCCCGGCTCTTTCGAACCGGGCGGCTTCCAGCATTCAGAAGGACCGAGGAGATCAGTCTTCCTTCTTGTCGAAGATTTCGGCGGCGGCCTGCGTGCGGCGACGGATCGCGGCACCCAGGATGTCACCCAGCGAGGCGCCCGAATCGGCCGAGCCGTATTCTTCGATCGCCTGCTTGTCTTCGTCCACTTCCTTGCCCTTGATCGTCAGGCTGAGCTTGCGCGCAGCACGATCCACGGCAGTGATCTTGGCGTCGATCTTTTCGCCGACCGAGAAACGGTCCGGACGCTGATCGGCCTTGTCGCGAGCCAGTTCGGCGCGGCGGATGAAGCCGGTCAGCATATCGTCGACCTTCACTTCGATGCCGTTCGACTGCACCGCGGTGACAACGCAGGTCACGATTTCGCCCTTCTTCACCTTGTCGAGCACGGCGGCGGCCGGGTCGGACGCCAGCTGCTTGATGCCAAGGCTGATGCGTTCCTTCTCGACGTCCACATCAAGAACCTTCGCCTTTACGACGTCGCCCTTGTTGAACTTCGCCATCGCGGCTTCGCCGGCTTCATCCCACGAGATGTCGGACATGTGGACCATGCCGTCGATGTCGCCCGTCAGCCCGATGAACAGGCCGAATTCGGTGATGTTGCGGATTTCGCCTTCGATTTCGCTGCCGGCAGGATGTTCTTCGGCGAACTGTTCCCACGGGTTGCGCTGGACCTGCTTGATGCCCAGGCTGATGCGGCGCTTGGAAGCGTCCACATCCAGCACCATGACGTCGACTTCCTGGCTGGTCGCGACGATCTTGCCCGGATGGACGTTCTTCTTCGTCCACGACATTTCGGAAACGTGCACCAGACCTTCGACGCCCGGTTCCAGTTCCACGAACGCGCCGTAATCGGTGATGTTCGTGACGCGACCCGAGTAACGCGCACCCATCGGGTACTTCAGGTCCACACCTTCCCACGGATCGACTTCCAGCTGCTTCATGCCGAGGCTGATGCGCTGTGTGTCCGAATTGAAGCGGATCACCTGCACCTTAACGTGCTGGCCGATGGTCAGCGCTTCGCTCGGGTGGTTGATGCGCTTCCAGGCGATGTCGGTCACGTGCAGCAGGCCGTCCACGCCGCCCAGGTCCACGAACGCGCCGTAGTCGGTGATGTTCTTCACCACGCCGTCGAGGATCTGGCCTTCCTGCAGGCCCTGGATCAGTTCGCTGCGCTGTTCGGCGCGCGTTTCTTCCAGCACCGCACGGCGCGAGACCACGATGTTACCGCGGGCGCGGTCCATCTTGAGGATCTGGAACGGCTGCGGCACGCCCATCAGCGGGGCCACATCGCGCACGGGGCGGATGTCGACCTGGCTGCCCGGCAGGAACGCAACTGCGCCGCCCAGGTCAACCGTGAAGCCACCCTTCACACGGCCATAGATGGTGCCGTTGACGCGGACATTGGCTTCGAAGGACTTTTCCAGCGTGGACCAGGCTTCTTCGCGGCGAGCCTTCTCGCGCGAGAGCACGATGGTGCCATCGCGGTCTTCATAGCGTTCGACGAACAGTTCGATGATGTCGCCGGGCTTCACTTCCGGCGAGGTGCCGGCAGGGCCGAATTCTTTGAGTGCGACGCGGCCTTCGCTCTTCAGACCGACATCGACGATGGCGAATTCGTCGGTCAGGCGGACCACGCGACCGGTTACGACGGAACCGTCGAACGCGGCGTCTGCGCCCATCATCTCATCGAGAAGGGCGGAAAAGTCCTCGAGCTGGCGCGAGGGAGCGGCGGGAGATGCCATGTAGTGTGAGTGTCCTGTAACGGCAGGGCGGCCCGAATTGTCGGACGGTGCTGCCAAGGAATGCGCAACCCGGAAGCCCGGACCACGACGTGCCCGCGAGGGAAACCCCCGCAGACCAGTGTTACGATATCCGCGCCAACCCCATGTCGTGCGGACAAGCTGGACCTACGCCCGCAAGGGCGGGGAAGTCAAGCATGCAGGGCGCTGCCCTGCACCCGTCAGGAGGCTGCGCCCTCCTGGCCCTGCGAATCGTTTTTTCGAGTCCAGACATGAACAGAGGACACAAGGCCCTCTGTTCATGTCTGGATTAAAGTAACCACGGGGTCTGGGGAGCGGGCCGCTCCCCGGCTGGGGCGTGGGGACAGCTACCTGCTCAGCAACACGGCATACCCGATCCCGAGCACCAGGCAGAGCGGCGAATAATAGCGCCGGTCCAGCGTGGCGAAGGGTTCCAGCGCGCGGCCCCGCCACAGGCGACTGGCGAAACCGGCCATGGCGCGCAGCAGGAAAACACCGGCGAAGAGCACGCCACCCCAGAAGATCGACCAGTCAAACATCCACGGCAGCACAACCAGTCCGCTCAGTAACAGCGGCCAGAACGCGGTCATGCCAATGGCCAGTGCTGCGCCCAGACCGATCACCGTTGGCGGCATGGCATCGGGCGAGTTGCGGTCGCCGACTACCATGCGCGACAGGCTCTGCCGGTCTGTGGCGGGCCACACGCCGCCCAGTGCCCAATACAGGTGCAGACCGGCAATTCCGGCCAGTATGGCGCTCAGCAGCACGGCGACCAGGCTGGTCATGGCTCAGCCCGCGGCTTTGGCCAGACGTTCGCGCACGATTTCCAGCGCGGTTTCCAGCGCTTCGTTGGCGTTCATTAGCGTGGTGTCCAGCAGGATCGCGTCCTTGGCCGGGCGCAGCGGGGCTATGGCGCGGGTGGCGTCCTGCATGTCGCGGGCGCGGATGTCGGTCAGCACGCGCGCGTAATCCGCGGCAATGCCGTTGTTCTTCAGTTCGTTGCAGCGCCGGTTGGCGCGTTCTTCCGGAGTCGCGGTGACGAACAGTTTCACCGTGGCATCGGGAAACACCACCGTGCCGATGTCGCGACCGTCGACCACACCGCCCAGGTCGGCGGCGAAATTGCGCTGGAAATCCAGCAGCGCCGCACGCACGCCCGGCACGGCGGCAACCGTGCTGGCGGCCATATCGGTCTCGGGCACGCGCAGATTACCACGGGCCAGATCTTCCGGCACCAGCGCCTTGGCGGCGGCTTCGGCCAGCGCGGCGTCGCGCAGGTCGGCCCCGTTATCCAGCATGCGCCGCCCGACGGCCCGATACAGCAGACCGGTATCCAGATAGGGCAGGTTCAGAATCTCGGCCAGGCGGCGGGCCAGCGTGCCTTTGCCTGAAGCGGCAGGTCCATCAACGGCGATAACGGGCTTCATGTGTCAGGCTCCATCGGCGGGGGTCGTGATTGCATGCGTGTCGTTCATCGCAGCGTTCATCAGGGTCGTAAATTGCGGAAACGAAGTTTCTATGAATGTGCTATCGTCAATACAGACCGGCGCGGTGCTCGCCAAGCCGAGAACCAGGGCACTCATGGCGATCCGGTGGTCCATATGGGTTTTCACCATGCCACCCCCGGCCGGCGCGCCGCCAGTGCCGTGGACGATCATGTCGTCGCCGTCGATTTCCACCTTCACGCCGTTGACGGTCAGCAGGTCGGCCGTGGCGGCCAGACGGTCGCTTTCCTTCACCCGCAATTCGGCCAGACCGCGCATACGGGTGACACCGCTGGCGCAGGCGGCGGCGATCGACAGGGCCATGTATTCGTCGATCATCGAGGGGGCGCGTTCGGGTGGAATATCCGCTCCCTTTAGGGCCGAATGGCGCACGGTAAGGTCGCCCACGGACTCGCCGCCCTCGGTGCGGATATTGGTGATGGCGATATGAGCGCCCATCTCGCGCAGCGACGTGAACAGCCCGGTGCGCAGCGGGTTCAGGCCGATATTGGGCAGATGCAGGTCCGACCCCCGCACGATCAGCGCGGCCACCATCGGGAAGGCGGCGGAAGACGGGTCGGCCGGCACGTTCACCGGTGCGGCGCGCAGTTCGGGCTGGCCCGCCAGTTCGATGATCCGGCCCGCCCCGTTGATTTCCACCCGCACGTCGGCGCCGAAATGGCGCAGCATGTTCTCGCTGTGGTCGCGTGTGGCTTCGGGTTCTTCCACGCGGGTGATGCCGCGCGCGTTCAGCCCGGCCAGCAGAATGGCGGATTTCACCTGCGCCGACGCAACCGGCAGGCGGTATTCGATCGGCAATGCCTCGGCTGCGCCCTGAATCGCCAGCGGCATGCGTCCACCCGCGCGGCTGAGGAAGCTGGCGCCGCAACGGGACAGAGGCTCGGTGATGCGCTTCATCGGGCGGCGGTGCAGGCTGGCGTCGCCGCTCAGCACGCTGAAAATCGGGTGCGAGGCCAGAATCCCTGCCAGCAGACGCGCTGCCGTGCCGGAATTCCCCATATCGAGCACGCAGTCCGGCTCTACAATGCCGCCAATGCCGCGCCCGGCGACCGTCCAGGCACCCGGGGCGGTCTGCACCACATGGGCACCCAGCGCCCGCATGGCGGCAGCGGTGCAGAGCACGTCCTCGCCTTCCAGCAGGCCTGCGATTCGGGTCTCGCCTACCGCCAGCGCGCCGAACATTAGTGCCCGGTGGCTGATCGACTTGTCTCCCGGCACCAGAAACGTGCCGGAAAGCGGGTTTGCCGGGCGTTTTGCCTGTAACGGACGGGGGGACGTTTCGTTCATAATGGGCCTCTAGCATGTAGGGCGGAGGGCAGACAGGGGGAGAAATTATAACGTTCTTGCGAACAATGTTTGACAGGCGCGGCGTAATGCGGCAATCGCGCCGCCTGATTTCACGTCTTTCCAAGGGATGGACATGGTAAAGCCAGAACTCGGCACAAAGCGGACCTGCGTGTCCTGCGGCGCCCGCTTCTACGACCTGATGAAAACGCCGGCCACGTGCCCGCGCTGCGAAACCGAACAGCCGGCCGATCAGCCGCGCGTGCGCCGCGCTGCCGCGCCCGTCGACACGAAGAAGAAGAAAGAAGCTTCGCCCGCCGACGTCGATACGGACGGCGTGGACATCGAAGTCGAAGGCCTCGACGACGAGGACGATGACTCGGTGCTGGAAGACACTTCCGACATCGAAGAAGCCGACGATCTTGAAGGCGAGATCGAGGTTGAAGTCGTCGCCGACGACGAAGAAACCTAAAAGATCGTCCGATACTGCGCTGTAGCGGCCGTCTGACGGCACTTTCCTGCGCGCCAGTGCTCACGGACTTAAGTCCGCTGCGCGCTGGTGCTCGGAAAGCACCATCATACGACTCACCACAACACGGTCTCGAACGATCTTTCTGCGGATTTTCGGGCGGCAGTTTTCGGAGCCGCCCGATCAGTCGGGTGGCGATTTTCCGCGTAGTCTGTCCCACAAAATCAGCAACAGGTCATACGGAATGGCAGCGGCTTCGCGCAGCCACCAGTAGGCCACATCGCGGAACGCCTGTTTCGGCGGCTCGGCCATGCGGGCTTGGATGCCCGCCAGACGCAGCAACATCACACAGCGCAGCAGATGATACCCCGACGTGGCGGCATAGACCGGGCCGTCGTGGTCGCGCAGTAACGCACGCACGGCGTAGACCGAGGACATCGTGTCGTGTGCCGTATCCTCGCGCAGGATCGCGTCCTTGGGCACGCCAGCCTGCATCAGCAGACCCGCCATCACAGCGGCCTCGGACGGGGGATGTTTCCCAAGCCCGCCGGTGGGGACGTAGAGCGGATTATCCAGCGTCCGCCCGAATGCCAGCGCGCCTTCCACCCGTCGGCGCAGCGTGCGCGACGGCACGCCGCCCGGATGCACGGCGGCACCAAAAATGATGATGGCCGGACGCACTGTTTAAGCGTGGGGCTTCAGCAGCAGGCGGTTCAACGAATTCAGCGCCTGCCACAGCAATGCCCAGTCGCGGGTGATGGCCTCGTCCGGAATGCCCCGTTCCAGCAGCGTGGCGCGGATCTCGCCCAGCGTGCGTGTGCCATCCACCAGCTTTAGGATGGTGGCTGCCAGACGCGGCAGTGCCAGCGTGGTGCGGAACCCGTCGAAGAATACACCGACCGACCCGTTCGGCTGGATCGAATCTACCGCCGTCTGCGGGTCCAGCCCGCGGATCATCGGCACGGCGTCGGGGGCGGTGTGGTCGCGGGTGGCCAGGACCTCGCCCTTGCGGGTGCAGTAGACCACGTGCACGCCCATATTGCCGGCCAGCGCCTCGGCCAGCGCGGCGCGCGACAATGTGTCGAGCGACGCGGCCTTGGCGCGCAGTTTCGGGTCGGCCAGATAGGTCTCGGGCGTGTAGCGCATCGGGTCGAGCCAGCAATTCACCTGCAGCCCGTTATCGTCGAGCAGTTCGGCAAACTGCGGTACCGTGAAGGCGCGGTCGCGTTCGTGCAGCAACAGGTCGTAAAGCCCCGCATCGCCGCCGCGTGTGTGGTCGCTGATGAACGGGTTCTGCGTGAACCAGTTGGTCTGCGGCAGCTGCTTCAGCACCCGGCGCGCCGTGCCGACGCGGTCGGCCAGATCGTCCGAGGCGGGGGCCAGCAGGCGCAGTGCGTCCTGCACCATGTAAACCCCGGTGCGGCCGTGCGGTGCGTAGACCATCAGCCCCATGCCGCCATGCGGCGCCAACACCGACGACAGCGCCCGCAGCCCGCGACCCGGATCGGGCAGGTGATGCAGCACGCCGCAGCAGTCGATGTAGTTGAACGGCCCCAGCCCGGAACCGGGCAGGTCGAGCAACGAACGGTCTTCCCAGACGATGTTGGTGAGGCCACGCGCCTTGGCCCGTGCCTGGGCGATCTCACGCGCAGTGGAAGAACGGTCGAGGTAGGTGACAGTGCCCGCGCGGCCAGCATCGGCCATCTGCTGGGCCAGCATGATCGTCGCGTCACCCGTGCCGCCGCCCGCGATCAGCACGTTCAGCGGGGCCGAGGCAGGGCGGTTGGCGCCGAACACCCAATGGTCGATCTCGGCCAGATTGCTGGGGCTGCCCGCGACAAGGCGCTTGGCCTCGTCCTTCGGGTCGCGCATGGGATAGGGGTAGGCTTCATACTGCGCGGCAACGCGCTGATCGGTGCTGTCGTTCATGGTGCCCTGTGTAAGGGATTCCCGGAAAAATTGAAGCCGTTCCCATTCATGGCCGGAATCGGTATGGAGCGTGCATGCAACCAGTCAGATCACGCGGTTTTTTCGGCATCGGGGCCGAGGGCATCAGCAAACCCGCTAATTTTGGGGCGTTACTGCGCACCGCGCATGCGTTCGATGCGTCGTTCGCGTTCTCGGTCGGCGCCGGGTTTTCCGCCCGTGATGCCCGCCGTGCCGACACGTCCGACACGCCCACCCATGTCCCGGTTTACCGGTTCGATACCCCGACCGAGCTGCTGCTGCCCGAACGCTGCGCGCTGGTGGGGATCGAGATTACCGACGATGCGGCGGATCTTCCCTCGTTCCGGCATCCGGTCTCGGCCGCCTATGTGCTGGGGGCTGAACGCGGCGGGCTGACGGCGGCAATGCTGGAGCGGTGCGACCATGTGGTGCGGATTCCCACCCGGTTTTCGCTGAATCTGGCGGTAGCCGGGGCGTTGGTGCTGTATGACCGGCTGATCCAGCACGGCCGGTTTGCCGACCGTCCGGTGGCATCAGGTGGCAATACTACGCCGGTCGAAGCCGCCACCGGACACGGCCAGCCGACATTCCGGCGGAATATTCCAGGATGGATGAAGACAGAAGAACAGTAACGCTGGCGCGGGGAAATTCTTGCTGTTTGTTCATTTTTAGGCGCGCATTTTTTTTCACTTGATGGTAGAAAATCCTAGTTCAGGTGCCGTTTCTGTGTAGTCCAGGAATCCTAAGCGTCTATCCTGCTGTCTGTCCGGCTGGCATCTTGCGGTTTGAATGTGCAACATCTTCTGATGGAGACGCCCTCGTGAGTGCTTCAGTCGTTCCTGCTTTTTCGCAAATGCGGAAACTGTTTCGTTTGTTTGTCGTCCCGGTATGCATGGCGTTTCTTGCCGTCGGTTGTATGGAAACGGACAGCAACCTGTCGCCGCAGCAACAGGCGCTGCGCTCTGGCGTCGGCCAGTGGGATAGCCCTGACTATGTGCCGCGCGTGCGCACAACAGAAACAATTCTGGAAGGCGGCGCCATCGGCGGTCTTCTGGGGGCAGGGGTTGGCGCTCTGGCCGGGGGTGGCCGCGGTGCGCTGATCGGTGCAGGGGTCGGTGTGGCAGCAGGCGCCGGCGCTGGTGCGCTGGTCGCCAATAATGCGCAGACCCAGGCGAATACAGAGGCAGCGTTGGTTGCCTCGATCAATCGTGCGAACGCCGATGCCGATAAGTTCCGCGGTTATGCGATGAATGCGCGCGCCATCACTGCGCAGGCCGAACAGCACATTGCCCAGCTGGATGCGCGGTATCGCGCCGGCCAGATCACCGCAGCGCAGTTTCGTTCGCAGACCAACGTCTATCGTCGCGAGCTGGATGCGATGAACAAGCTGACAGCCGATGCGGGCCGGACCAGCAATGCCATGAACACAGCAGGGGCACAGTCGCGTGCACGCCAGCTGAATTCGTCTGCCGGGCAGGTGAGTGCGTCCGGACGTGAAATGGGGGCAGCAGCCAACGCATTGTCGCGTGCGCTGCTGGTGGTGCCGAACGCATGATCCGTATGAACAAAATCGCGGCAGTTGCGGCTGTCGCCGTATTGGGCCTTGCTGGTTGTTCCAGTCAGCAAGCCTGCGACCCGACCCAGACCGGCTTCATCAGTGGGCTTGGCTGCGCCATGGGCGGTGGATATCAGAACCGTCAGGATACGCTGAACGATACGCGCGTGTCAGCACAACAGAACGCGGCGACACAGCAGGCCGATGCCGCTTCGGCCCAGCGCCAGCAGCAGATCGCGCAGCAGACGCTTGCCCAGCGTCGCGCCCGCGTGGCGCAGCAGGACCGCGAACTGGCCGGGTTGCGCAACCGTCTGCAACTGGCGCAGGCACGCGGTGCCTCCGGCCCGCAGATGCAGGAAGCGCAGGACGCACTGGCCGAAAGCCAGCGCCTGCGCACAGCAGCAGCTCAGAGCGATGCTGATCTCGCCGCACGTTCGGCCGCGCAGGAACGTCTGCGTCGTTCGCTGGATGCTCTGGCCGGTCTGTAAGAGCAGGTGAATTGAAAAAGGGGAGCACTGCGGTGCTCCCCTTTTTTATCGTGATGTGAAAAACGGCAGGCTTCGTGTTGGCGGCCCGAAACGGTTTTCGTCCGGTGTGCCGCGCATGCAGATAAGCGGGATGTTGGCGATAACCAATATGTATCTGGCGAAGACATGAAGATCGTAAGGCAACGGCACAGCCGGCGCGACCGAGAGCGCCAGATACGCTGTTACCCACCAGCCTGATGCATCGAAGTCGTGCAGCCGGTTGATGACCAGAATGGCGATGACGGCCAGGAGGGCAGCGCTGATGGTCAGATAGAAACCAAGCAGCAATTCCGGATCTGGCCTGGGGCCAACATAGGAGAGCAGCGAGTGTTCGAAGGTGCGCCGGATAAAAAACATCAGCACCATGCTTGCCAGATAAGGCATCCGCGCCATGCGGCTGCTGTATAAATCCGGCCACTTCATTTTATCAGCGCCTGCGCTGTTGCGGGGCAGATTGTGGCGCGGACTGCTGCGCCGGGGCTTGTTGCTGTGATTGCGCCGGCTGTGCGGCTGCCGCGGCGAAGTCGCGTTGCAGTTGTTCGCGGTTCGGCAGCGTGCCCGTCATTGCGCCGCGCAGATGGCGGTCCGCCGTTTCGTTGAACGCGACAAAACGCCCCATGCCGCGTTCAGCAAGTTCACGCCGGTGCACGGCGGCTTCTTCCGCCGCGACGCTGCGCGGCACCGATTCCGCCATCTGACGCAGCGTGCGCACATACGCATCGGTCACCGCCACAGCCACGCGTTCCTGCGCATCGGCGGCGTTGCGATAACGGTCGATGTCCTGCACGTTCATGCTCTGTGTCAGGCTGGTGTCGCCGATGATGTTGCGCACTTCCTTTGCGCGCCGGTCTGCGTCCCAGGCGGAGTAGGCGAGGATGGTCATCGATTCGAATTCCGCCCGCACTACCTGGCGCTGCGCATCGGCGCGCGCGCGGGCGTCGGATGCAAGCTGGGCGTCCAGACTCTGCAAGGCCTGTTTGGTCGCCTGATCGGTGGTGCGTTCGCGCAGCAGGGCCAGCGCGCGACGCGGGTCGTTGGCGGCATCGCGGGCGCGGGTTTCCTCGGCAGTGCTCTCGCGGGTGAACGCCTCGCGCACCCGTTCGGTCTGCGGCAGGCTGGTGGTGGCGGGGGCGGCCAGCACCACGCGGAACCCCACCTGCGGCAGGCGCGTGGGGGTGCCGCGTGCGGCATCGAACGGCGGCAGTTCGTCGCGCTGGCTGCTGCGGATGTTGGCGGGCTGGTCGCTGTAGCTGCCACCGCGCACAATCACACCCCCTGCCTGCCCATGCGCACGTCCCACGCGGTTCAGGCGATAGGGTTCCAGAGTCATTTCCGACACGTTGCCCAGTATGTCGAAGATCCCCAGCGGGTTCGGTTCCAACTGCCCGATGGCCTGCACGCGCCCACCGGTGCGGCGGCTGCCCGCCATCACATAACGGTCCACGCCGTCGGGCATCGGGAAGGTGGCGGCGGCGAAATCGGCCTCGCCCACGGCGGCACCGCCACGGGCGGCGTATTCCCATTCGTCCTCGGTCGGCAGGCGCACGAAGCCGCGCACGCCGTCCTGTTCGGGCAGCTTGTTGCGCGCGTTGGCGAGCAGCCAGATGGACAGACGTTCGGTGAAGCCGATGGCGTCGAACCACGACACTTCACCCTGTGCGCGGCGGCCATCGGCGGCGGGGTCGGCGCAGGTGGAGTTGGTGACGGCGGCATACTGGTCGCGGGTGATTTCGTATTTGCCAATCCAGTAACGCCGCCCACCCTGTGGCGAGGCAAATCCGCCGCTGAGGAACGTGTTGCGCACGAACTCGCTATACCCCAGCGTCGCATCGGGCGAACCAAGCGTCACCGGCCGATCGTCGAGCGCGCCATTGCCCGCAGGTGTGGTCACTTCGCGGAACACGATGGACCCGCCGCACGGGATCGGCAGCACAAGGTCTCCGGCTTCGGGTTTGGGGTTGTAGAAGCGTTCTTCCCAGTCGGCCGCCTGCGCGACGACGGGCAGGGAGAGCACACACAGCGTCAGCGCAGCACGCAGTTTGAAAAACATTTATGGCCCCCGGACCGCATCAAAAGGTTCTGTCGTGCTGGCATGCCACGCCGCCAGGGTCGAGGCGAGCAACGCCCCCACCAGCGCGAAGCTCACGCCGATCACGCAATGCATCAGCGTAATGTCGCACAGTTTGTGATTGAACGTCGCAATGTCGAACCCGGCGTTGATCGCCGCTGCCGTGCCCTGTGCCAGCGCCACTGCCAGCAGCGCACCGCCGACTGACAAGACAGCCGCCTGCGCGGTGGGGAACACGATCAGCACGCTGCGTTGCGCGCCCATCAGTCGCAGCCCTGCCAGCGACATGCGCTTGCGCACCACATTCGCCCACAGCCCGGCGCCCAGAGACAGCAGAAACCCGATCCCCCCCACCAGCGCGATGATGAAGAACAGCCGCGAGAGGCCGCGATCCAGCGTCAGCAACTGCGCCACATCTTCCGCGCGCGAGACGGTTTCGATCTCGCCCGCGCGGAACATGGCGACCAGCGGGGGAATATCCTCGATCTGGCGGGCATAGGCGCGGAAACCGGCGAAGCTGACGCGGGTGTCCAGTGTGCGCAGATCGGCGGTGGTGGTCAGAGTGCCGCGGCCTTCCTGCCAGTCCTCGAGCCCTGTGGCGACGGGCAGGGTGATGAACGCTCCATCACGCGCAAAGGCCGAGACCGGGGCGATGCTCTGCACGCGGAATTCCAGCGCCAGCGTTTCGCGCCGTCCTTCCAGAATGCGGCCCAACCGGCCGATCAGCACATCGCCTGCGCGCGCATCAAGCCGCGCCGCCGCCTGTGTGGAAAGGATCAGCCCTTCGCCCTGTGGGGCATCGCCCGCCAGCAATGGGTCGCCAGTGTCTGATGGGATCAGCTCCACCCGGCTCTGCCGTGTGCCGTCCGCGCGTTCCAACAGTAGCGTGGCGGCCAGGGCGCGGGTGCGTGGGGCGATGAAGGTGATGTCGGGGCGGGCGCGGATCTGTTGCAACCAGTCCTGCGTGAACGTGCTGTTGGATGCCGAGACGATTTCGCGCGCGCGTGCATCTTCCAGCAGTGCCGCGCGCAACCCCTCGATCACGCCGCTGCGCAGCCCGGCCAGCACCAGCAGCGGGGCGAGCACGGCGGCGACGGCCAGCGTGGTGCACAGCGCCATCAGTTTCTCGTGCCGAAGATCGGCCAGCGCCAGGCGGAAGGCGATCATCATGTGTGGCCCACCCAGCTGAAATGCGTGCGCGCCACATCCGGCACTGGCGCACAGGGGGCGAGTGTGAATCCCGCAGCTTCGGCGCGTGCGGGATCGTGCGTGGTCATCAGCAGCGCAGTGCCTGCATCGGCCACTTCCAGCAGCAGCTTCAGAATGTCGTCGGCTTGAGTCGGATGCACCGATGCGGTCGGCTCGTCAGCCAGCACCAGCGCGGGGGCATGTGCCAGCGCGCGTGCAATCGCCGCGCGTTGGCGCTGCCCGACCGAGACATGCGCGGGCAGGCGGCCCATTGCCTGCACGATATCCAGCCGTTCGGCCAGCATCTGCACGCGGTCTTCATCGATGCGCCCGACCAGTCGCTGGCTGAGGCGGATGTTCTCGCCCACTGTCAGGAACGGCAGCAGGCCTGCGGTCTGTGGCACGAAACCCAGCGCGGTGGCACGCAGTGTGGCAAGGTCGCGCTGCGCATCGCGCTGCCACAGCCGCCACACATCGGCATTGCCCAGAACCAGCGCCTCGGCCTGTTCGGGTTTCAGCGCCAGCGCCACCAGCCCCAGCAGGGTGGATTTGCCGCAGCCCGACGGCCCGACCACGGCGATGCGCTCGCCCGGATACAGCGTCAGCCGGTCGATATGCAGACTGAAAGCCCCCGCGCCATCGCCCAGTTGGCGAGCGACGGTCTCGACGTGCAGGGCAGGGGTCAGGGCAATGCCTCGAGCGGTACGGGGAAGACCTGTTCACCGGCATCGCGGCGCCCGGTCAGCGTGACCCACAGATCGGCCTGCTGATTGAATTCCTGATACAGGCGCAGCTTGGCGTCCACGTTGTTGAGGATGCGCGCCTGTGCGCCCGCACCCATGGCCAGCCAGTCCTGTTCCGAGATGTCCATCACTTCGGACTGATACGGCAGCCCTTCCAGATATTCCCCCAGCAACCCGCCCAGCCGCCCAGCCTGCGCAATGCGCGAGGGGTCGCGGGCGGCGAGCGCAAACGCGCTGCGCAACTGGCCGAAGAACGCCGAACTGTCCAGGCGCGCCGAACGCCCCGCCCGCAGAATGCCTTCCAGCGCCTGCCCCAGATCGGAGAGCTGGTTGCGGGTCAGCAGGATGCGCACATCGATGGCCGTGTTGCCGGGTGCCTCCGGATCGCGGTCCAGCACGAAGCTGCGCACCGCTTCGGGCGCGGCGGTCTGTTCCACGCGGCCCAGATAGGCGAGGCGCATTGCCTGCCCGACGATGCTGACGCGCTCGGTGATCTGCTGTTGCTGCGGTGTCTGCTGGCGCGGGGCGCGCAGTTGGTCGATCGAGCGTCCGGTGGTGGCCGCCACCTGTTGCAGAATACCTTCGATCAGCGCGCTGACTGTGGTTCGGAACTGATCCTGTGCGCCGCCTTCGACCGGGAAATACAGCGATCCAGCGGCGTCCGTCTGCGTCAGCGCTATATATTGCTGGCGTGCGCGCTGGTGGTTGGCGCGCCCTGCGGGTGTTTGCAGATGAATGACGAACAGCGCCACGCCTTGCAGTTTTGCCTGCTGGCGGATTTCGTCCAGCCCCATATGCGTGCCAGACAACCGGTCTGATGCGTCGCGCGCCCCGGCATCGGTAATCAGCACGATGTAACGTCCGCCGAACGCGCTCCATTCCACCTGCTTCAGCGCATCGCGCAGGCCGGTGACGGGATCTTCGTCGAAACCTTCGTTATCCGCCGTGGTGGCGTTCATTCCGCGCATTGCAGTTAGCGCGGCTTCGGGCGGTTGTGCAAAATCAGGCACAGCGAACACGTTCGAGGCGTATTCAAACCCACGCGGCGATGCTTCGCGGCTATCGCGATAGCCAACCACACCAAAGCGGAAATTGTCCTTCACCGCCGTGTTGCCCAGTGTCGAGACCACGCTCTCCATCGCTTCGCGCGTACGGTCGATATAGGGCTGCATCGACATCGTTGTATCAACTACGAACACCAGCCCGGCCTTAAAGCTGGCCAGCACATCGGGTGGCGGCGGCGGCGGCGGCGGGCGTTCTGCTGGGGCCGAGGCCACTTCCAGCACGCGCACGGGGCCACCGGTTTCGCGGTCAACCATGTCGGCGCTGAGGATCGGAAGCATATAGAACTGACGCGAGATATCGATGTAGCGTTCCGGCTCCAGCGCCACCACGCCTTGTGGCGCTTGCCCACCAGCGGCTTCGGCGCGCAGGCGTTTGGCCTCGGCCTCGCCGTTATTGCCGAGCAATGCACGGGCCCGGTCTGATGTGTCGAGGAACAGCGTGCGGCCACGCCCGGCGGGGTTGGTGAAAGCGGCGACCATCGCGTGATTCCAGGCGATGGTGCGTTCGGCCTTCACCCAGCCGATTGTGTGGCCATCGGTGGCAGGGCCGACTTCCATCCATTCGTCCGCGCCCTGTCCCTGTCGGGCGTAGACGTAGAACGCAGAGAATCCGTCGGCGGGCTGCCCCTCGCCGTTCGGCTGCGGCGACAGGCGCGCGCCAGGGCGCAGGATGACGCGCTGGAACAGCGTGCGTTTGTTTGGGATCAGCAGCGGCTGGCGGCGATCTCCAGCGGCCGGGGCCTGCGCCAGTGCGGGAAAGGCGAAGCCCGCGGCGGTCAGCATCCCCAGCGTCAGCAGTGAGCGGCGAAAGGTCATGGCCAGAAATCCTGCAATGCCAGACGCGCCGTCGTGTCGCCATCGTTGGCGCGCTGTTCAAGGTAAGTGCGCAACGCGGCGCGCGGTGCCTCGGCCGAGTTATCGCCCACGCGCACGGCCTGCTGATACAGCTTGGCGGCCTGACGCGCATCGGGGGCGGAGAATGGCCGACCGGGGGTGAAGCCGTTCGGATCATACAAACGCGCCAGCGCCGTCATCGCCGGAGCATGGTTGCGCTCGGCCAGGGTTTCCAGCAGTAGCAGCGCATCGTCGTGACGGCCGGCCTGTTGCATACCCTCGGCCACGCGTTCCATGTCGCCCGCGCCACAGCCCTGCATGGCGACGATGTCGCGTGCCGCAAGTGTGGCTGGGTCGCGCCCGTCTTCAGGCGTGCAGGGACGTGCCTCGGCCTGGGGGGGGGGCGGCGGAGGTGGTTCCGGATCGGGTTGCGCAGGCGGCGGTGGCGGCTCTGGATCGGGTTGCGCGGGCGGAGGTTCCTGATCGGGCTGTGTGGGGGGCGCGGTCTGTTCTTCCGTGCCGTTCAGATACTGATCCAGCAGGCCGAAATAATACGCAGCACCAGCTCCGGCAGTAGCCAGGATGAGCAGCAACAACAGAATTACCAATAACGCACTGGATTTTTTCTTTGCGGGCTCCGGTGTCGGAGGAGGCGGTAATTCTTCGGCAGGTGCCGACGCGTCCGAAGCCAGAGTCAATGGCTCGTCTGGAGCCGGTTCGGGTTCAGGCTCGGGCTTTGGCGGCGGCGGTGCTGGACGTATGGGGGCGGCCGGAAATGCCCTGCCGCGCACCGGGCCGGACCCGGCACTGCGCATCTGTGGGATCACCGGCCAGCTCACGACGTAACTGTCGTTGGTGGCCATGCCCGGCAGCAGAACTTCCAGCGTGCCTTCCTCTAAATACTGGACGATATCAGGGCCCAGCGTCAGCACCAGATCGTCGCCATCGGCCATGGCGTCCATCGGCTGCAACCACGCTTCGCCCGCCTGCCAGCCATCGGGGCCGAGCACCGGCTGATCGTGCACGCGCAAAATCTTCAGTCGCGGGTCCGACACTACCGACGACGCACCAGAGAGGCGCAGCAGCGCGTGCCCAGCGGGGTAGTCGGGATGTTTGCGTGCAATGCCGGTATTCATAACTGATCCTGTAACTTACAGCGCCTGCGGCGCGAGGCCCTTCAACATGGCGCCCAGAGTTTCATTTGCTTGAATGTCGAATTCAACACCGTCGGTCGAACGCGCATTGTCCTCCATGGTCTGCATCACGGCGGTGATCCAGTCCTTGTTGAACTGCGCCTCGAACGCTACCGCGTGTTCGGGTAGCGTCGGTGGGGCCTTGTCCGGTGCGCGGGGCAGGAAAATCGCCTGTTCGCTGCGCGGGGCGCGTGGGCGTTTGCCCAGCTCCACCGCATCCCAGCCCAGCCGGTAGACGAAGTTGTTCAGCATCGCTTCCACGATGGCGACCTGCTTGGCTTCGGTCGCGCCGACGCGGCCCTGGAAACCCGCGCGGGTGCGCAATGTATTGGCGATGGAATCGCGCAGGTTCAGGCGGCGTGCCGCCTGGATGATTTCTCCCGCCAGATCGAGCAGCTGTTCCGCCGACATGCCAAACGCGATCCAGGCATGCTCGTTCTCGGCCAGACTGCGCATGTGTCCGGCCCAGTCTTCTAGCGCCAGATCGGCCAGATGTTCGTACGAATCGCGTGGTCCCGTGACGACCGGCGCTGCCGCTTGCGCGGGCGTGTCGTCCATCAGGAAGTCGGCGTAATCATCGTGCGTGGTGGCGGTGCCGACAGGGGCGGTGCCGGTAGTCGCGTCGTTCTGCTGACGCCAGTAGACGGCAGCGACTTGATCGGTCTCGACCTGGAGCGAGCGCAACAGAGACCCCAGCATCTGACCAGCCGCGCATTTTGCCAGCAGCTGCGCCACGGCGCGTCCACGCACGCGTGCCTGTTCGATCCGTTCGGTCGCGTCGCCCGCGTGATAGAATGGACGCAGCCGTGCAGTGACGCCGGATGCAATCGCTTCCGACCGGCCACCAACCTGTTGCGCCTTCAGATGCGGATCGCAGACGGGCGCAAGGGCGGCTGCCAGATGGCTGATCCCGCCATCATTGGCGCGCAGGGCTTCGTCCCACGCTTTTGCCGGGTCGGCGAAGTAACGCTGCACCAGTTCATTGGTCACATACGCATCGCGCCGCACCTTCACCGCCGCTTCGGCGCGCGGCGCTACACCGATCTCGGTGGCGGGTTCGTTGGGGTCGGTCTGCGGTTCATAGTCGAACACCGCGCCGAACCCGATCGACGGATTACGCAGCCAGAATGTGTTGTTGAACGCCTTGCCAGGAGTCCATTCGTGCGGCCAGCTATACGCCTTGCCGAAGAAGTCGGTCAGCGAGGCCTGCATGCGCGCCGTCCAGCGCTGGCCCGATGTGACGTCTTCGCCGGCCTTTTCCTCGAACTCGCTGTCGAACTTGGTCAGCACCAGGAACATGTTGCAGCGTACATTGGCGCGTTCGGCCGGCGTGGGGCCGGCAGTGCCGGCGATCCAGTCGTCCACCATGCGCGGCAGGGTCTGCACTTCCTGGTTTGATGGGCCGACGCAGAGCAGCATCGCGCTGATTTCCTGCTCTGCGTTGTAGCGCTGGAACAGATAGGCGACCTTGCCGCGCAGGAACACGCGGCCCAGACGTTCGGGGCCTTTCAGGAAGTTTTCAGCGTCCGAGATTTCTTCACGTGTGCGCGCACCCGGGAAATCGAGCAGGTCGGTATGGTCGAAGAACGGCCACGGGTTGGTTGCCAGCGGCACGGTGATTTCCGCAACCAGCGCAGTGACCACCACGCGGTCCAGTGTCGCCAGCGTGCCGCCACTGGTATTATGCAGCGCGATGGTCTGCCCCGACGGTTGCGTCGGGTTCATGGTGAACAGCGTGCGCACGTCGATGATGCTGGTCTCGCGCGGGACCAGTGCGTCAATCCCGGCGCGCACTTCGCCCTGGAAGTTGATTTGCTTCAGCGCAGTCAGCAGCAAGGTGCAGCATCCGCTCAGTGCCGACACACTGCCCCACAGCGGCGCAAATGCTTCCGCACGGCGTTCAGCGGGCAGACGCGGGGCCAGATCGGCCAGGCGTTCCCAGAACGAGGTGGGCAGAGCCTGCACTAGTGCATGGCCACGGAAATAGCGGCCGAAATAATCCTGCAACTCTTCGATATCGTCGCGCTGTAACCCGTCCTGCGGGCCGCTGCCTGCGGCGCTTTCCAGCGCTTTCAGCGCGGTGGTCAGCTGATCCAGATCGGGGATCACCACTTCCGCCGGGTCGAAGTCTTCCAGATAGGTGTTGGCAAGAATCTTCACCACGTCGATCTGCGATAGCAGCCGCAGCGCCACTGGGGCATTGGGGGAACCGGCAGGCGTCTTTACAGTGAAGCGTGTGACCAGACCCGTGGCTTCCTGTCCGCCGGGCGGATTGATGTCACGCAGGAAGTCGAGTTCTGTCGATCCGAAGCGCGCTGCCAGCGGGTGACCCAGCGGCGCTGCAAGCCGCGACACCAGATAGGATTTCCCGGCCTGGGATGCACCGAACACGGCGACTGCCACCGGGCGCGCTGCTGCTTCCTGTAACGCGCGTGCGCGACGTGCATCGCGGCGCAATTCGCGCATCAGGGCGGGGTTCTTTGGCTGATGCTGGCCAACCCAATCGAGCGCGCGGCTGGCGATGGTGCTGATCTCGGCCGCGCGGGCGGCGGCCTTGGCGGTGGTCTGGGGCATTACAGCGTCCCCCGCAGTTCGAGGTTGCCGGTATCGCGCCAATAGCCTTCACCGCGCTCCATGGTCTGCAGTTGTAGGCGCACCGAACGCGCACCGGCATCGTCGCCGTTGGCGTCAGCAACTTCTTCCACCAGAAACATTTCGCGCACCAGTCCTTCGGCGTCTTCCTCGGTCTCGCTGGCGAAGCGGTCGTCCATGCGGCGCACGGTGACTTTCAGTGGCAGCGGCCGGTTCGATTTTGGGTCAGTCAGTTCCAGCGCATACAGCGGTTGCGCGGTCCAACGTTCGATCGGCATCTGGCGGAAACCAAGCAGGGTCGAGGCACCCAGTGACGTGGTGAACTTTACCTCGCCCGCCTTCGCTGTATCCAGATCGACATCGTGCAGCACGATCGAGTCATTGCGGATCTGCCCGGACTGATCCATTCGCCCGATGAAGCGTGCAGTGGAGCGCATGTTGAAATCGCGTGCCCGCAATAGGAAATTGCGCAGCCGCCCTTCGGCCTGAACGCACAGCATGGCACCGACGGCGGCAGTGGTTTTCGGGTCTTCGATGCGGTTGGCGGCATCGCGGAATGGATACTTGTCGCCCACCTGATAGCGATGCATGCGCACCACCCGATGCGGTGCCACAGGGATCTTCGCCAGCACAATATCGGTCACTGTGCGCAGCCGCGACGGGCGGCCCGAGAGCAGCAGGATGTCGCACTGCAGATGCCACGCCGCCTCGCACAGATTGGCAAGCACGGGGCCGAGCACACTGCGGATCAGTTTTTCCACTTGCGGGACGGTGGCGCTGACTTCGGTTTCCAGCACGCTGTCGCGTGTGGCACCCGCTTCGCGTGCCACGCGTTCCAGATACTTGATTGCAGTTTCAATCCCCGGCGTACGACGGCCGAGGATCTGTTCGATGTTCTGACGCAGTAATTCGCCGCTGACCCGTTCGGGTGCCTGTTCGCTGGCGTGCAGCACGGCAAGCCCGGCGGGTTCCAGAATCTGGGCCACGAACTGGCGGCGCAGATGGCGTTCCTGTTCGCTCTGCCCGCCCTGATCACCGCCCAGCGTCCGGCGCAGCAACGCACCCGGATCGGCCACACCTGCCGCACGCAACGAATTGGCAATGGCTGGCACCACCACTTCGGCGATGACTTGGCGCAGAAGATCGTCGCCCGCTGTCTTGAAGCTTTCGCGGAATTCCTGGTTCGGGATCACCGCATCGCCTTCGCCCAGCGTGTAGGACACTACCATCAGATCGGTGGTGCCGCCGCCGATATCGATGCTGGCCACGCGCAGCGGCGCACCCGGAGATGCGGTCAGCACATCCAGTAGTGCTTTTGCATCGCCGCCCATACGTTCAGCTACTTCGTTGTGCAGCCAGACCACCTGCGTGGCGGTTGCTTCATCAAGGTTGGCGGTCACGTCGGGCAGTGGCGGCGCGCCAGCCACGATTTCGGTTCCCGACCAGCCCTGCATTTCCCAGGCCAGCCGCACGCCCGCTTCGGCGCGCGCGCGCAGCAAACGCTGTTCGGCCAACGGCATGCCGGGCGGCACGGTCATCACCACGCGGCGCAGACGGCGCGGTGCTTCGGAGTCGCGGCGCTGCATGCGCATGCCGGGCGCGTTGATCTGCGCACAGGCCTGCAGCACAATTTCCGCCATCAGGAACGAGAACAGTGATGAGCGTGAAAAATACGGACGGATCGCCGGACGCTGCTTGGCCTTCAGCGACAGCAGGTCGCCCGCTTCGCTGACCAGCCGCATGAACGCGCCGCCCACTGGCGGATCGGTCGTCACGCCATCGGTGCCGCGCCCGTTGTAACGCCACGCCTGCGCCACCGGTTTTTCATCCCACAGGTAACGCTTGGGGGACGACAGTCCTGTCGCCCCTTCGTTCCCCAGCCGTGCGCCGGCCAGCCACACCGCTTCCGGCCCGATGCGCACCGGCGACGGCCACGAGAACGCGCCCGCGCGCCCCGACCGGCGCGAGATCGAGTCGCGGCCCAGCACGGCGCGGGTGAATTCTACCCGGCTCTCAAATGGTTTTGTCCAAATCATCTCGGGGCGCGACAGATCGCGCAGTGTCAGCGGCGAACTGTCGGTCAGGTTCATGCCCTGACCCGCGTGTTCTTCCACCAGCACGCCGCAGGTGCGGCTGTTGCCGACATCAAGTACCAGATCAACCTCGACCGGCGTGAATGGCGCATGTGCCGACACCGTGTCCACCAGCCGCACGCGGGGCAGTTGTTCGGTGTCGTCCAGCAGTGCCAGCAACGTGATGTAACGCGCCAGATGTTCGCACGACCACGGCAGATCTTCGGGGCGCAGAGGGCGGCCGGGGCGCTGTGCTTCCTTCATCTCGCGCAGCATTTCCTCGAGCCATGCACCCAGCCATTCCTCGTTCAGGAACCAGCTGTTCTGTGTGGTATTGGGCACGAAGACCAGTTCCTGCTGGCGTTCGGCAGTGTGCGGGCTGGGGGCGGTAAACGGGGCTTCGGGATCGGTCTCGCGCGGCAGCAGCGTTGTGTCGAAACACAATGTCAGGCGCATCGGGCGCGCCTTGCCCGGCAGCGATCCGGGCGGCAGTTCCACCAGCCGTGCGCGCGCCCAGTTGGTGGGGCCGCGATCGACCTCCTCCATCCCGCTTGCCTGACGCGACAGCGCGATGAAATAGGGCAGCGGCACCCATTTCCCCAGCATAACCTCCAGCGCCTTGGCGGTGGTGATCGTGTAGGTTTCCTCGGCCGCTGGGGTCTGTCCAGACTGCGGATCGACCGCGTCGCCGGCCTCGTTCAGGACCAGTTCACGCAGCGCAACCGGCAGGCGTCCGGTTTCGTCCGGCACATCCGACAGACGTTCTTCCCAGAACGTGCGGTTCAGGCGTGGCAGTTTCTCGGCATCCAGGTCGATGTCCCAGAAATGCAGGCCGCTGTTTGGAATGAGCGTGATGAGCTTGGTCATGAGCGAATTGATACGATCCGGACTGAAAGAAGGCAGTAGGAAGACTTACCGCGTTGCGGGGCGGGGCGCTATGCCTTGCTGCGGTGCGGAACCTCCGGTGCCCGGCGGAGGGCAGAGCAGGCGGCGACGGGCGATCTCCTCGGTCAGTTGGGCGAGCTGGCTTTGCAGAATCTTCTGGCGGGCATCGGCGGCGTTGACCCGGTTGAGCAGGTCCGTGTCTTCAGGGCGTACCTGGCACTGCGCGGGAGGCGGGGTCAGCGTGACTCCCAGCGATTCTGCCACGGAGGCGGTGGTCTGCGGGGCCAGCAATGGCAGCAGCAGGCCAACGGCGGCTCCCAGAACGGCCATCGTAAGAATGGCGGCAATCCAGGTGCCGGCCGGTCCTTTGCCGGGCGGCTGCCATGAAATGCCGTCGTCCAGCGACGTCAGCAGTCCGGCGGGACGCGTGGCCCCAGCCGGAGTATGGCCCCATCCGGCCAGAACCGGACGGCCGTCGACCGCGTAGATGGAATCGATGCTCGGGACTTCCCGCAAGGCCGGCCAGAGCTGCGCCACTGTCGGTGCCACGCCCGATTCCGCCAGCCGGCGGATATCGGACATGATTGACGCCACCGCAACTTTTAGCGCATCGCGATCTTGGCCGTTCAGGCTGGAATAGGCTTTGACCCGTTGGCCGGGGGCGCGCCAGCTGATGCGTTCCCCCTCGATCATCGGAGTGCCGAGAATTTCCGCATGTCTGGGCGACAGGTGCTGACGGATTTCGCCCGTCAGCGCCGTGTGCCGGGCGTTGATGTCGCGCGTGGCGGGCAGCAGGGTCTGCAAAGCCGCCAGACGTTGCGGTTGACCGAGAATGATCGGCAACTGGTTCAGGGTGTTGCTCATGGGATGACAACCTCGGCAACCCGCCCACGACTGCCCTGCCCAGCCACACCGGTGATGGTGCGGTCGGGCTGGCCTTCCTGGCGGATGGTCAGACGATACGGCACAGGACGACGACCCGGCGAGCGGATGTCATAGCCATGAACCTCGATCTGGTAGCGCCCGGAGGCCGGACGTGACCAGCGTGTGTTTTCCACCGGACGCGGGGTCAGCGACGTGCCCTGCGCGTTGGCGTCGACATCGAGCGCACCGCCGCAAGCCTGACGATGATCCCAGAAGACGCGCTCGCCGTTCGGGCAGACCACGTGCAGATCCAGATCGCTGCGATCGTCCCAGGCGAGGATGATCTGCAACTTACCAGTCTGTCCGCCGCGTTCACGCACCCGGTCCGCGTCGTTGTTGCGCGGCGGCGGTGGTGGTGGAGGTGGAGGTGGAGGCGGCGGATCTTCGCGCGGCGGCGGCGGAGGTGGCGGCGGTGGCGGCGGCGGTGGGCATGCAGCACGACGTGCGGCGGCATCGTCGAGCAGTTCGGCGAGCTCCAGACGCAGGCGACCTTCACGGTCGGCTTCCTCACGCAGCTCGTTCAGCGGGTCCAGTGCGGTGCGTTGCACTTCGCAGGCCTGTGGCCCGGCGGTGGCCTGCATCCAGCCGAACGGGTCGCGCCAGAGCAGGAACAGCGCCGCGCCCAGCAGCAGCAGCGACGCCAGCAATGCCAGCAGCCAGAGCACGATTCCGGGGCCGCGCTGCCCAGGCGGCGATGGCGGCGGCAGGATCGGCATTGGCAGGTCCGGCGCGGCGCGATGTCCGCGCAGCTCCACCGGCAGGCTGCCAGGTGCGCTTTGCGTGTGGCCCCAGGCGGCGAGCACCGGCTGGCTACCGGTGACATAGATATAGTTCTCGGCCGGTTCCGGGACTTTCAGTGCGTCGCGCAACAGGGCGGCCAGAAAGCGGGATGATTGATCGCCTCCCTGTTTCTCCAGTCTGTCAGCCAGGGCGTGAATATCGTCGGTCAGTTTGGTGAGAGTTGCCTCGGCCGCGGCGCGTACATCGGCGGGGGCGTCGGTCAGCCGGGTGGGGGCGAAGGTGCCCTCGGCGTACCAGTCGACGATGCCGTTGCCGGGATGCGGTTCCGCCAGAAGGGCTGCGTGCGCGGGCGAGAGATCGCGTTTCAGCAGGGACGACAGCGCCGCCCATGCATCCGTTGCGATCATGCCGCCCGTGCCGAGCGCTTGCAGCTCGGCATTATGGGTGGTGGTGATGCGGTGCGTGGCCACGTGACGTTACCGGGGGCTGGAGGAAGGAGGAGAAGCTGGAGCAGGAGCCTCAGGTGCGGCAGGCACCGCCGGTGGAGCAGTGGGCGCAGCACCAGCGGCAGGTGCTGCAGGAGCCGCCGGTGCAGCAGGCGTGGCCGGTGGTGCCGCTGGGACGCAGGGCTGATTCAGTTCGGTAGCGGTTGCGCTGTGCCCCCGGAGGAAGTCCTGCAGGCTTTCAACCTTCTGTGCGTAGCTGACGGTAATCGGCATTTCGGTGCTGGAGCGGCCAAACGTGTTCACGCCTACCACACGCCCACAGGCATCCACCAGCGGCCCGCCTGATGATCCCGGCGAGATCTGTGCGCTGTGCGGCATAGCCTTTAGCCCGGACGGCATATTCTGCACGGCCTGGATACGTCCGTCGGACATCACCGGCTGCAATTGCGCCAACCCCGAGGCATCGCCGTCGATCAGTGCGCGGTACGAGGTATCGCTCGACGCGACCAACGCCGGGAAGCCCACGGCCACGACCTGGTCGAGGCGTTCGGCATGCGTGCTGATCGCCAGCGGCTGGATGTTCTGCGGCGTGACGCGCAGCAGGGCGAAGTCCGGGTTGCCGACGCTTGAATTCGGTGTCTGCCCGACAATTTCGGCCGGCAGGATTTTGCCCAGCGCGCGGCTGGCAACGGTGACATTCCCCCCGGATTCCACGACATGGCGATTGGTGACGATCAGATCGCGGCTGATGAAGAAACCAGTGCCCGACCCGGTGCCGCGCGGGCTGCGTACCAGCACCAGCACGACGCCCTGATCCAGGAGTTCGGCAAAATTACCCTGGAAAGTGGTCTGCCCCTGAGCCGGCGGCGGCAGCGAGGCAGGCGGAACCGGTGCCGCGCGATCAGGTCCCAGATGCGGTAGCAATTCGGGATTGGCCACACACATGTTTGCCTGTCCCATGGCGCGCCGGGCTTCGGCAATACGTTGTTCCAGCGCCTGGTTCTGCTGCTGCTGTTGTTCCAGCTGCTGGCGGATCTCGGGGCTGTTTTCGAAGATAGTCGCAACTGGTGGCGGTTGGTTGGCCATCTGCGCCTGGATGATTCCGGCCCCAAGCCACAACCCCAGCGCCAGAAATGCCGCAGCAACCAGAATGCTGAAGGGCAGCACCCACCGCGCAAAGCGCCAAGTGCTGGAAGAAGAGGGGGCAGTCTGGGGCGTTGTCATGGGTATGATGCTACTACAACGAGAGATGGGACCAAAGTCAGGATGGCAGACTGGATCGGTGGGCGAATTATCGCAGTGTATCAGAGGTGTTTAGCGCAATAACGGTAAATGAAAAATGGGACAGTGCCAGACCGGACCCGGCACTGTCTTTAATTCAGTTACAGCCACACATGTGCGATGGACCGCCATGACTGCCCATGCCTCTGGCTTGGGGCGGTAAATTAATACCATCAAGCGTGCCTGGGCGGACACCGCGCTGGGTGGTGCGAGTGCGGTTTTGCCGTGGGGAAGACTGACGTGTGGCACGTGGTTGTGTAACTTGCGGCTGTGCAATTTGCGGTTGTACGGCCTGTGGCGGCACGACTTCAGATGGTGGTGCTTCAGGCTGGGCAACCTGGGGCTGGGGCACCTCCGGGATAACCTTTTCGGCGGTGGAATTAGCTTCTTCCTGTGCAAAAACCGGGGCGCCGAGCATGCACATCAGGAAAGTCATTGTGACCAGCACGGATCGCAGATGGCCCTGGCGTCGGGTTGACGAGCTGCTCTGTACGGAAGGAGATGGCATCATGGGATTTCCTGTCAAAAGGTAGTTTTTCTGATAAGGGTGAAACCCGGATCAGTGTATGCTTCCCGCTTGTGGCGGCATAACGATTCCACCGAATCTGCCGGGACGGGCAGGTGCGTCCGGCTGGGAGATTTGAGGCACATACGGCGGAGATATCTGCGGCTGAGTGGCCATGGATGACTGCGGTGCCTGTACCTGCAGAGGCTGCGCTGGTTGCGGCACCTGAACGGCTCCTGCTGTGGGCGATAGTGAAATTGGCCGGTTGGTGTTTGTCTGCTGTGCAAATCCAGGCGCACTAAACGTCAGCGCAAGCATGCCAAGAGCAGCGGTTAAAGATAAATAATAGTTCATAACAGCCTTTGTGAAGCTACTTGAGACGATGAAAAGTGGGTCACTTAATTACATTAACTACACATTTTGTAAATCTATCATCATACCCAGACTCCAAAAATAGGCATCTTCCATGGCGTAAGTAACGGTATTTTTGCTGAAATTTGTCTAAATTCTACACCTTTCGTATTTTTAAGATCGGTTTGTGAAAAATATTTGAATTGGGCCTAGTCAAAAATAGTAACTTTTTGTTAATTTAGCCTAGCGCTTTTAAATGGATAATGTTACACCGCGACTTGCACATTGCAGGAGGTGATATGACCACACCTATCAAAACAACCGAAGATACCGGGGCTGCATTGCGGCCTGCGGTGTTTGTGGCTGCTGCGGCTGTTGCTGTTGCGGCGTCTGTTCAGACCGTATCTGCGCAAGGCTACGACCCGATGGCGCAGAAGCCGGGCGGGATTGCTATGCCACCGCAGGCGGCTGGGGGCGCAATGCGCCCTGCAACACCGCAGATGGCCCCGGCAGGTCAGGCGGGTGAAGATCCGCAGGTGGCGGCAACAGGCGACCAGCGCCTGCCGGCCAATTTGCGAGACATCCGTGACCAGGTTCCGCCGAATGCACAGCAGTTGGCCACGCAGCTTGGGTTGCGCAGCCCGCGAGGCCAACGCACTGATATGCGCAACCGTACCCCCACAGCCCAGGAGATCGTGAATGCCCTTGCACCCCGCCGATAATGCGTCTGCCACTGAACGCCGCCCCAGCCGCCGTGCGCTGCTGTCCGGCCTCGGCCTGGTTGCAGCAACCGGTCTGCTGGCCGCGTGCCAGGAACCCGCAGCCCCGATGACCGTGCCGGTGGTTATGGCCGGCCCGGACCGCACCGTGATGCTGACAATCAACTTTGCATACAACTCGTACCGGATCCCGGGCGATGCACGTGTGCTGCTTGATAATCTGGCGATGGCTCTGATGGACCCGCGTCTGAGCTCGGCCAGCGTGTTCGAAATCAACGGTCATACCGATGCTTCGGGCCGTCTGGGTTACAACATGGGTCTGTCGATGATGCGTGCCGGGGCGGTGATGGAAGCCCTGATGCGTCGTGGTGTGCCCGCACAGCGTATGCGCGTGCAGGGTTTCGGCCCGCTGCAGCCGATCGACAACGTGAACGTCCGCAGTGCAGCCAATCGCCGCGTAGAAATCGTCGCGGTTTACGGCGGATACTAAAGACGACTGAATTTTGGTCGGGCCGGAGCGATATGGGCCCGACCAGAGTTTTACGACGCCAGCAATCTGCGCACGAAAGCGATGTTTTCGGGGGAATCCCAAGCCCCGTCACCCGAGGATCGCGCGACTTCCTGACCCTGTTTGTTGATCAGCAGCGTGGTGGGCAGACCGGCAATCCCGGCGCTGCGCCCCATGGCACCGCGCGGGTCCAGCAGGACCGGTAGGCCGGTGATATTGCGGTCGCGGTAGAATTTTTCCACCACCGGCACACCGCCTCGGTCGGACGACAGCGGCAGCACCACAGCGTTATCGGCGGCAATCGCCTGCGCCAGTTTTTCCAGCGCGGGCATTTCCAGTACACAGGGGACGCACCACGTCGCCCAGAAATTCAGCACCACGCCGCGCCCGTGCCATTCGCTCAGCTTCCTGTCGCTGCCGTCCGCCAGGCGGATGGTGATGTCGGGCAGGGGTTTGGGCGCGTCGTGCACGCTCAAACGCGGCAGGTTCGCGTCTGAATTTTGCGCCCACGAATTGCGCATCAGAGAGGGGCAGATTAGGGTCAGCCCCAAGGCTGCCCGGCGGCCGATATTCCGAGACATGGATCGCATCATATGCCAGATACTGCCCCGAAGTCGACCAAGACTGCCAACGTCCAGTGGGGTGGCCGCTTTGCTGCCGGTCCGTCGGCGATCATGCAGGCGATCAACGCGTCGATCGGGTTCGACCAACGCATGTGGCGGCAGGATATCCGTGGGTCGCTGGCGCATGCGGCGATGCTGGCGAAGGCTGGAATTCTCTCCCCGGCCGACCTGAAGCAGATCGAGAACGGGCTTGCCGCCATCGGCCAGCAGATCGATGCGGGGAAGTTCCCGTTCGATACCGCGCTGGAAGACATCCACATGAACATCGAGGCCCGTCTGACCGACGCCATCGGCGAGGCCGGTAAACGTCTGCACACCGCGCGTTCGCGCAACGACCAGGTGGCGCTGGATGTGCGGCTGTGGGTGCGCGATGCGATCGACCATCTGGATACGCTGATCCTCGCCACCATGCGCGCGTTTCTGGCCCAGGCCGACAAGCACGCCGATGCGGTGATGCCGGGCTTCACGCATTTGCAGATCGGCCAGCCGGTGACGTTCGGGCATCACATGCTCGCCTATGTCGAGATGTTGGCGCGCGACCGCAGCCGCTTCGCCGATTGCCGCAAGCGCATGAACGAATCGCCGCTGGGGGCGGCGGCGCTGGCGGGCACATCGTTCCCGATCGACCGCGCAATGACGGCCGGCGCGCTGGGGTTCGACCGCCCGATGGCGAATTCGCTGGATGCGGTGTCGGACCGCGATTACGCGATCGAGTTCCTGAATGCGTGCTCGATCACCGCGATGCATCTGTCGCGTTTTGCCGAGGAAATCATCATCTGGATGTCGGCGCCGTGGCGCTTCATCAAGCTGACCGATGCCTACACGACCGGCAGTTCGATCATGCCGCAGAAGCGCAATCCGGACGCAGCCGAACTGGTGCGCGGCAAGACTGGGCGCATCAACGGGTCGTGGGTGGCGCTGATCACCATGCTGAAAGGCCTGCCGCTGACCTATGGCAAGGACATGCAGGAAGACAAGGAACCGATCTTCGATGCCGCCGACAGCCTGGAACTGTGTCTGGCCGCAACCGAAGGCATGGTGCGCGACATGTCGCCCGAGATCGAACGTCTGGCCGAATGGGCAGGCGCGGGTTTCTCGACCGCGACCGACCTGGCCGACTGGCTGGTGCGCGCGCTGAAACTGCCGTTCCGCACCGCGCATCACGTGACCGGGCAGCTGGTGGCGAAGGCCGAGGCGAAGGGCATCGACATCAGCCAGCTTACGCTCGCCGAAATGCAGGGTGTGGAGGCGGGTATCACGCAGGATGTCTTCTCGGTGCTGACGCCGCTGGCGTCGGTGAATTCGCGTCTGTCCTATGGTGGCACGTCGCCCACGCGTGTGCGTGAACAGGTGGCGCGGTGGAAGGAGATTCTGGCATGACCATTCTGCGTACTGTGCTGGTGCTGGCATTGCTGGCGGGTCTGGCAGCGTGCGGCAAACGCGGCTCGCCCACGCCGGCCGGCCCGACCGATCAGATTACCTATCCTCACACCTATCCGGCGCGCTGAGACATGGCCGATCCTGTTGTGCTGACGGGCGAAGATCCGTCGTTTGCTGAACTGCTGGCCGTGCGTCCGCATCTGTCGATGCATGCGATGGACGGGCTGGTGATGGAAGACGTGCCACTGTCGCGCATTGCGGACGAGCTGGGCACGCCCGCTTTCGTGTATTCCGCTGCGGCGATGCGCGGGCGGTACCGGTCGCTGGCCGATGCGTTGCGTGATGCGGGGGTGCAGGCGTCGATCCACTATGCCGTGAAAG
>JAVBJV010000024.1:0-30302 GCA_031546815.1 Acetobacteraceae bacterium | reverse complement strand
TGCCAATGGCATTGGGCAGGGCGATCTTTGGCCAGCCGGGGCGGCGCAGATAGATGCGCTGTTTGCCGTAGCGATCCTTGTAGATGTGCACGAACCGCAGGCGCACAACTGCCATCAGATATCGTCCCAGGGATTTCTGCTGCCGTATGTGCCGTCGGTTCCGGTTTTCTGGTCCAGCCATTTATCCAGCACGTCGCGCAGCCAAACCTTGCGTCCGGGTGTGATGCGCATGGGGGCTGGCATGTTGCCGGTCTTGGCGCCGTCGCGCAGTGTGCCGACCGACACGCCGATATAGGCGGCAGCCAGGTCTTCGCGCAGGCCGCGCGGCCAGTCGGGCAATGTGGCGGCATCAAGCTTTCGCATAGTTACATCCCCAACGCATGGCGATAGACGTCGAGCATGGACTCCTGCTCTTCCACGTCGTTCGGTTCCTGTTTGCGGATACGGATCAACTGGCGCAGCACCTTCACGTCGAACCCAACGCCCTGGGCTTCGGCGAAGATGTCCTTGATGTCGTCGCCCAAGGCCTTGCGTTCTTCGTTCAGGCGTTCGATCCGTTCCACAATGCTGCGCAGTCGGTCGGCTACCACGCCTCCGACTTCGAGGCGTTCGGTGCCGGGGAAGCGGGAGATCTTGCCGCTGTTGTGGCCAATGATTTCGGTCATGGCGTTTCACTCGCGCTGTGATCGGTTGATGGGCGGGGTGTCCACGGCCACAGATGGTCAACCTTCAGGCCATGTTCTGTTGCGATTTCCTGCGTCTGACTGCGGATATGGAATGCGACGCCGCGTGCGCGGATCGCGTAGAGCGGGTATTGCTTTTGCAGACCGGCGCTGTCGGACAGAATCTCCTGCGCCCGCCAGAGGCGCTGGAAATCCAGTTCACTGATTGTGCCTGCGCGCATGGCTGCGTTCAGGCCCGCATGCAGCAGGTCTCCGGCAGCTTCCAGCAACACCATGGCGGCGGCGCTGTCGCCGGTGGGGACGTTGTCGATGTTGGTGACTGTGTCAGTCATGAACAGCCTCCTCTGGTGACGGCGGCCAGCAGCAGGGCCAGTGTGACGACCAGCAGCAACGGGGTTGCGTGCAGCAGCGTGTTGCGCGCGCGGCGCAGGGTGCGGCGGGTGCGGATGGTCATGATGTGACCTCGTGCGTTGGCACGTTGGCGCGGAGCATCGCGGCGGCGAGGTTCAGGGCGGCCTGTTCGGCCGGATAGCCGCGCGCGGCGCAGTCGGATGCCTGGCGTTCCAGCCGCTCGGCAACGGACAGCAGCCTGTCCACGCAATGGCAGGGTTGCGATGCGGTGCAGGTCATGCGGGCACCGCCATCAGCGCGACGAACAACAGCAGGAGGGTTGCTGCACAGGCAGCCAGCGCGATCTCGGACACGGTGTGCCACGTGATACGCCGACGTGGCGGCATGAGGTGCCGGCGGAGTTCCGCACCGCCGAGGGTCCACATTACGGGGCGGCGGATCATTTTCCCGGTGTCGGGCAGATGATCGATCTCGATTGGGGTGAGAATGCTCATGGCGGTCTCCCAGTGGATGGGAAATCAATAGTGGGAATATTCCCATTTGTCAACAGTAATATGGGATTTACCCCATATTGCAATTCCCCCTCTTTCCCTCCCGCGTAACCGGATGCAGCATAGGGGAAAATTCAACTGGTGATGGATTATGCGCGCAGCGGCTCAAGTTCTCGATCGTAAGGAAATAGATATTGCATCCATATCATTGGATCCGCTGAATTTTCGGCATCGAAAAGCTAAAGACGAACGAGAAGCAATCCAGTTTTTGCTGTCGAATGAAAAGAAACACAAAGTATTGAAGCTTGCTCAGAATATTGTTGAGCGTGGAATGCTTGATCCGTCTCAGCTGCCGATTGTTTCAAAAAATAAAAAGGGTGAATACATCTGCTTGGAGGGGAATAGGCGCCTCACAGCCTTGAAAGCAATGACAAACCCCGACCTGGCAAAGGGCACAGACAGTTACGATGGGTTTTCTGTCTTGCATAAGAGATTTTCTGCCTTGGGGATTTCTGCGGTGTTTTGTGTTGTCATGACGCGGGATGAGGCTTTCCCCTGGATTCAGATGCGGCATGACAAGGGGCTCTTGGGCATAGGAGCCTTGAACTGGGATGCTGTTGCGCGTGCTCGCAGTCTGCAGCAGCAGGGCAAGATAGATCGGTGGATAAGAGTAATCGAGTTTTTGGGGGAGAACGGTGTTGATACAGATCCGATTCTGGATCGGATCGAGGGGAAAGTAACCACTGTTGATAGTCTGTTTCAATCTTCTGCCATGAAAACCGTTCTGGGGATTACTTTTGGGAAGAATGGGGCATTGGAGGTGGCGGAGGTTGATAAGAAAGCTGCCGTCAAATTGTTTTCTAACTTGCTGGATGAGATGGGGAAAGAAACCTTTACGATTGCAAGGCTAAGGACCGTAAATCAGCAGCAAGAATTTCTGGAACCTTTTCGTTCTTTGGGGTTTGCGCGTAACGCTTCTGCGCCAGATGCGGCCTCAGATCTGGATGCTGATTCTGATGTATTGGGTGATGAGAATGAGGCCGGAACAACGCCAAAACGTGCGCCACCGCAACCTTTGAGTAGCGCTGGCGCCAGGTCACTTCCTAGCCGACCGCGTAAGGTGCTAGCTGAAAAAGGGTTGCGGATCAGGGATAAAAACCTAAATGCATTTTATAGCGAGCTAAGAAAACTGAACGTAGAAAAACACCCCCACAGTGCAGCCGTTATGATCCGGGTCTTTCTGGAAAAAGCGACCTACGTGTTTCTGACAACCATGAAGGTGCCCTGTAACGGAAAAGGGCACTCAAGCTGGGATGATGCGCAGTTGAAGTGGATGGTTGAAGCGGCGTTGGGTAAGCTGGATCCGCAGGATAAAATGAAAGACCTTAAACCGGCTCGCGATATCAAGAATGCGGGAAAATCGTTGCCGCACACGCTTGATACGCTAAACCAGTATGTCCACACAGCATTGCCTGTTCCAGGCCCTGTTGAAATCTTAAAGACATGGGACGCACTGCATCCGTATTTTTCCCGGATGTTTGAGATGATAGAGAGTCAAGAGAAATAAGTGTGGCCGAAATGTCGGCGAGCGTTTAAAGCAACTGGAGTCAAGGGGAAAAAGGGCTCCAAGTGGCAAATTATTCGCCTCTGCGATATCCCGGCGGGAAGGGAAAATTGGCGTCGTATGTGGCGCGTTTGACGGAGTTAAATCTGTCAAACGGTGGGCATTATGCTGAACCTTTTGCTGGCGGCGGGGCGGTGGCGCTGGAACTGATGTTTCTGGAATATGTGCGCTGTATTCATATCAATGATATCGATCGAAGCATCTATGCTTTCTGGCACTCGGCTGTTCACGACACCGAGAATTTTTTACGGAAGCTGAATGACACGCCAGTAGATCTGGAGAACTGGCGGCGTGCCAAGGAAGTTTACGCTCATGCAGATGATGCCAGCCTGCTGGATCTGGGGTTTGCAACCTTCTTTATGAACCGGACAAACCGGTCTGGTATTCTGAATGGCGGGTTGATTGGTGGCTTGGCGCAGGCAGGCGTATGGAAAATGGATTGCCGTTACAACAAGCCCGACCTGATGTCGCGGATTACGAAGATCGGCTATTTCAAGTCCCGTATTACTGTTTGCAATATGGATGCAACAGATTTCCTGCGCAGCCATGTTTCGAAGCTGGGTTCCAATGTGTTGGTTTATCTGGACCCGCCTTATTACGTGAAGGGGGCCTGCCTGTACCAGAACCACTTCAAACATGAAGATCATACCCGTTTGGCAGGGCAGATTACAGATCGCAAGCGGATGAAGTGGATTGTGTCCTATGATAACGAGGATGCAATCAAAAAGCTTTACGCCCGTCACCGGCAGGAAGAGTTCAATATCAACTATAGTGCTCGGAACTACCAGCAGGGCAAGGAAGTCATGGTGTTTTCGGACAATCTGATCATTCCTGAACGGATCTTTTTGTCCGATAAGGAGGGGGCGCAGATCGGGGTAGCCGCCTGATTACAGCCCGATCACTTCTTCCCATTCCAGCACCCGGTAAAGGCGTTCGATCTCGGACGCCTTCAGTTTTATGGGCTCTGTGCCGGGCGGGTTGTATTGCAGCAGTTCGACGGTGCTGTCGTCGCGGCGCAGCAGCTTTTTCAGTATGGCGTTGAACTTGTGGTCCTGATCCTCGGCGCGGTGCAGCACCGCCACCACATGGTCGCCCGGGCGCGGGACGCGGGTTTCGTGGACATACACGATGCCGCCCGGTTCCCGCCACGGAACCATGGATTCACCCCGCACGAAGATGGCGAACACGTTCTTCACGCCCGTCAGCGCCGGGGTGCGGCGGACGAAATCGATGGGGTCGCTGCCGAAGGCGATGGCGAATGCATCGCTGTCACCGGCCTGCGCCGTGCCCAGTACCGGCACGTCGCGCGGCATCCGCGCGAAATCGTCCAGCGGCGGGGCGTTGGGGGCCAGGCGGACGTTGGGAACAATGTCGCCGGTTGAGGTGGCGGGGGGCGGTGAGGGGAGACTTTGCGCCGCTAGTGGCTGCATCAGCTCTTCCGCTGTGGCACCCAGACGGGAGGCCAGTGCCTGAATGGTCCGGTAGGTGGGATTTTGCACCCGCTCGTCCAGAATGTCGCGCACGGCGGTCGGGTTCAGCCCGGCCTCGACCGACAGGCGCTTGGCGTTCAGGCCCTGCGAGTTCATGCGGTGACGTATCTGGTCGCGTAGGTTCTGGCTCATGTGGGTCTTATCCCACATTTAACACGGGATGTTTCCCATTGATTGATGGGAAATAAGCCACTATAAAGCGGGATATGTCCCACTTTGATGTTCTCTCCGAAATTGACACATTTCTGACCCAGCACCGGATGGCCGACAGCACGTTCGGACGGCTGGCCGTGAACGATGGCAAGTTCCTGCGCCGTATCCGCGCCGGTGGGCGCATGTGGCCGGAGACTGTGGCGCGTGTGCGGGCGTTCATGCAGCAGCATGAAGCGGCGGAAGAGGCACAGGCATGAGCGGTGTCTCTGTCATGCCTGCGGTTCTACCCGCACCGGCCCGTCCCGTCAGGCGGAAAGGCCGGGCAGGCATCCGCCCGGATTTCAACACACCCACAACAGGAGGATGGAATGGAAGAAACAGAAGATGCTGCGCATCAACGGCAAGTGCGCTGGAACGTGGTGAGGGAAATATTGAAATCCAATTGCGGCTTTGGCCTGGAAGACGTAGTTCCGCTGGCGGACGAAGTGGTTCGCTATATCGACAGCGGCCGGGTGGATGCCACACCCGGCGACCAGCCGGATGCAGCGTCCAGCAATTAACCGGACGCTGCGGTCGGCAGTTAGCTGGGTCAGAGTTTTTTTCTGGTCTCGCCGCCGCAATCCGGATTGTCGCATTTGTAAATACCGATGCCGCCCTCGGTTGGGTCCAGCTTGCTCCACATGCCGGTCAGGGCTTCCTGCCGGTCCAGTCGCATATATCCGGTGCCGCATTTTTCGCAGATCGGCAGGCGCGGTTTGGCTTCCAGCGCGGCCAGCCGCTTTTCCAGTTCGTCGAAGCGGGCCGGCAGATCTTTCACGCGCTTCCAGACCGGAATGGTATCCAAAATCGAAAGGATGTCTTTGATGGACAAGGTGGAATCTCCCATATTTGCATCGGAAGTGGATCTGGTGATCCGGCTGTTGGGCGAACGGGTGCAGTCCGTCAGCTATTCAATGCAGTGGGGCGATCGCCGGCAGGAAGTGGTGATCAGTCTGGCCCCGCCCGGCCGGCAGTCTGCCGACAGTCTGGTTTTGTAGCGCGGCGGGGGCGGGCATGACAGTGCAGCACATGCGGCTGTTAAGCCGGACGGATTATGCCCTGCTGAAGGGCGCAACGCGCGAACTGGTGGACAGCCTCGGCGGTCTGGCGGCGGCGGCCGGGCGTACGCGGGTCGGCAAGTCGCAACTGTCGGCATACGGCGCGTTGCAGGAAGCAGATTTCATGCCGGTGGATGTGGCGGCCGATCTGGAATCGGCGCTCGGCCAGCCGGTGGTCAGCGCCGCACTGGCCAGCCTGCGCGGCTGCGATCTGGTGCTGCGGGCGGGCAAGGCTGCCGACCGGGCCGATCCGCTGGCGCTGGTTTCGGCGCTCAGCCTCGAGGTGGCGCATGTGTTCGACACGTTGTCGTCCGCGCTGTCCGACAACGTGATCGGCGCGGCGGATGCGCGCGATATCGAAACGCAGGCGTTCGATGTGCTGCACGTGGTGTTCCGCATTCTGGATGCGTGCGCGGCGGCGAAGTCGGCGGGGTACCGGTGATGTCAGGCGGCGTGCAGTGTGGCGCGCAGGGCGCTTTCAATCAGGCCGGAGCGGGTTTTACCCAGCCGCTCGGCTGCGCTGTCGGTTTCGGCCAGCAGGCCTGCATCGATCATGATGTTGACGCGCGTGCGCACGGCAACCTGCCGCAGATGCACCAGTTGCAGCACGGCACCGTCCGCCAGTTCGGCCTGCACATCGGCGTCCGCCGCCAGTGCGGCGTAGCTGCGCGGCGCGGGCACCGCATCGCCATCCGCCTGCATGGCGGCGACATGACCGGCCAGCGCGTCGGCCGCCTGGGCAATGGCGTCCTCGAAACTGTCGCCGCCGCTGCCACAGCCGGGCAGGTCCGGGAAGGTCACGCCCCAGGCGCTGTTGCCTTCGGGCGGGTAGATCAGGGCGAAGTAGGCGTTTTTCATCTGGGTCTCCGGTGGGGGTTACAGCCCCGCCTGTTTCAGAATGGACTTCAGTGTCTTCGGGTGCAGATCCCGCTTGGGATGCGGAACCGTGACTTTCCCGGGCTTTTCCAGGTGCCGGAAGTGATGGTGCGACCCGGTGACCGAATGCAGGGTCCAGCCGTCGCGTTCCAGCTTGCGGATCAGTTCCCGCGAATTCATTGCCCGGCCTCTCGGTGTCTCGTGTGTATGTTTTACACACGGTTTGCGGGTATGGCAAGGGGAAAATGTGTATGCGTGTGTAAAAATACGTATGCGAGCGTTATCAACACAACAGGAGAACGGGATGTCGGAATACGGAGCGTTTCAACGGGAGGCGCAGCTGATCGAAGTGCGCCGTGCCATGGTGGAGAAGTTGCTGGATGTTACGACCTCGGATGTGGATGCGGTCGTGCGTGGGGCAGAAAAAATCATGCGGTTTATAACGGCGGGGACGGCAAGTGCCGCACCCGGCGACCAGCCAGGCGCGGAAAGCAGTCCTGGCGTTTAAGCGGCGGCGACTTCCTTCATGGCCTTGGCTGCTTTGGCGTCGTCGCGCAGCTTATGCAGGGTGGCGGTCATGGCAAACAGGACGGTGCCAATGCCCTGCATCAGCATGCCACCGATCATGCGCTGTTCGGCCACGATCTGTTGCATGGCGCTTTCGGCCACGATGCCGACCCCCATGGCCCAGAATGCGCCGCCGCCCAGAATGCATTGGACGGCGATAAGGTAGACAACGATCAGACGGAACATGCAGTTTCCTCGTGGTTGAATATTGTCACGATGATACCGCCCGGTGTTTTTCGCGCAAGGCGGTCATCCCGGTTGACGCGGTGCGGCGGTGGGGGCAGAATCGATCCTGCGCGGGTTGTTGCCCGCGTGGGGCGTCGAAACCCCGAGCACAGGCGCGCAAGCGCCGACCGTCGAGTGGCGCTATTTTCATGCCCGGATTCTGTCCGGCGCATGCCCCGATGGTGGAGAGGGCAGCGAAATAAGCAGCTTCGGCTGACGAATAAGCTCGCCTGTGCCTGTGTTCAGGTTTCGAACCTCTCTGCCGCCAGCAGGGTCGTCGAAAGCCCTCTGGTGGCGTTAACGCCAACACAGGGGGCCGATATGACCGCCGAACTGATTCCTATCGTTCATCACAATATCGCAGACGCAACAGTCGAAGCCGTCAATGCGCGTGATCTGCATGCGTTTCTGGGTGTCGGCAAAGATTTTTCCAACTGGATCAAGGGGCGGATCCAGCAATACGGATTCGTCGAGGGGCGGGATTATGGGGTTTTCGCCCAAACTGGCGAAAACCTCGAAGGTGGCCGTCCGGCCAAGGAATACGCGCTTTCGCTCGACATGGCGAAGGAACTGTCGATGGTCGAGCGCACCGAACGCGGGCGGCAGGCGCGGCAGTATTTCATCGCGTGTGAAAAGAAGCTGCGCGAATCCACACAACCCTCCCGCCGCGCCATCGCCGCCCGGATCAACGGGCTGAAGGGCGGCCGTCCGCGCAAGGCTGTGGCGGACCAGACCCTGCCGTTCGATGACATCAACCTGCTGCGCGACCTGCGCAGTGCCGTGGGGCAGGCGTGCCACCGCGCCGTGTGCGAGAAGATGGATTTCGGCGACGCGCTGCTGTCCACGCTGACCGATTACCTGAACGCACGGCAGGGCCGCCCGCACCGCCGCATCTTCAATTGGCGGCCGGGAGGTGCGGCATGAACGCCGTCACCGAACGCCCGGCCGATGCCCTGCTCGGCGCATCCCTGCGCCAGCCGCCGTGCAATATCGCGGCGGAACAGGCGCTGCTGGGCGGCCTGCTGGCAAACAACAAGACATTCGACCGGGTGGGTGATTTCCTGCTGCCCGACCATTTTGCCGACCCCGTTAACGGCCGGATCTTTGCCGCCATCAAGCGCCGGGTCGAGGCCAATCAGATCGCCGATGTGGTGACGCTGAAGGCTGAGTTTGAGCACGCGGGCACCCTCGATGAAGTCGGCGGCACGCGCTATCTCGCGCAGTTGCTGTCCGCGATGGTGGGATTGCTGAACGTCGCTGAATACGGGCGCGCCATCGTCGATGCATGGCACCGGCGCGAGATGATCGATGTGGGGATGCGGCTGGTCAACCGGGCATTCGGCGCCGATGATCCGGGGGCTGATGCCGCGCAGGTGCACGAAGCGGTCGAGACCGAACTTTACGCACTGGCCGAACGCCGCAGCGTAAGCTCGAAGCCCGTCACGCTGGCCGATGCCGCAGAACAGGCGATGATCAAGGCCGAGGCTGCGGCAAAAGCGCCGCGCGGTCTGGTTGGTGTGCCCAGCGGGTTGCAGGCGCTCGACGATCATCTGGGCGGCTTCCGGCCGGGGGCGTTCTATCTGTTGGGTGCGCGGCCATCGATGGGCAAGACCTCGCTGGCGCAACGCATTGCGACCGGTGCGGCGGAAGCGGGGCGGCATGTGCTGTTCGTCAGCATGGAGATGCCGCCTGCCGATCTGGCCGCGCGCTGGATTGCGGGCACGGCCCGGTTGCCGGGCGATGCGGCAACGCGCGGGCGCGTGCAGGAACGCGATTCGCTGGGCCGGTTTGTCTGGCGCGACCTGAGCAATGACGAATGGTCTTCCATGGTGCAGGCGCGGCAGTCCTTCGGGAAACTGCCGATCGAGATTGAAGAGCTTCCCGCGCGCAGCATGTCCTCGCTGCGCAGTCTGGCCCGGCGCTATGCGCGGCGCGGCAAGCTTGATCTGCTGATCGTGGATTACCTGGGGCTGATGCGCGTGCCGGGCCTTGCCGAACGCGGGCAGCGGGTGAACGAACTGACGATCCTCAGTCAGGAGGCCAAGGCGCTGGCGCTGGATCTGAAGATCCCGTTGCTGATGCTGGCGCAGCTCAATCGCGGTGTGGAAGGGCGCGACGACAAGCGCCCCGGCCTGTCGGACCTGCGCGATTCCGGATCGCTGGAACAGGACGCCGATGCGGTGATGTTCCTCTACCGCGATCACTATTACCTGACGCGCCACCCGGTGGCCCGCCGCGCGGGCGAGGCGGACGAGAAGTTCGCCGACCGCGAGGCGCAATGGATGGCCGACTGCACGCGCAGCAACGGGCGTGCCGAGGTGATCTTCTCCAAATTCCGCAATGGCCGTGTAGGCACGGTGCCGCTGGCGTTCCGCAACGAGAGCGGCTGGTTCGACGATCTTCCAGACGAGGTGATGTAATGGCGCGAAAGTGCAAAGAGGCGCGGCTGCTGGGCATGGTGCTGGACGATGTGCGGTTCCGGCTGGCGGGAAATGCTGCAGTGGTCGTGTGGCTGCGTGTCGTGCGGCTTATGGAGCAGATCGGTTCACCGGGGCGGCTGCATCTGGGTTCCGCGTCTGGTTCAGCGTCTGGTTCCGAATTCGGTTACGTGTTGGGTTTTCATGACATCCCCCTTGGGCTGGGCGTATCGGAAACCGAATGGAAAACCGAATACGAAACCCTGATCATGCACGGTTTGCTGGTGCGAGATGGCGACGTGATCAGCGCGCCGCTGGTGGTGGACGCGCCCTCGTCCAAACGGGCGGAAGCCGCGCGGATCAATGGGTTGAAGGGCGGGCGGCCACGCAAGAACGCGCCGAAACCGGATCAGCGCGAAATGCTGATGCCGGTCTCGGGCGGGGCTGTTGCGGCGGCAAAAACGGAAACCGAACCGGAAACCCACCTCGCGCGTACGTGCGCGCGTGCGGATCGATCGGATAGATCTGATATAAGATCTGATCGATCAGATCCGCACACGGGTGATGACTGGGTTAAGTTTGCTCAGGAGATGGCCGAGGTAGCCGGGCTGAACCCGGTGCATGGCGGGTGGGATCTGCGGCCCGTGCAGGGCTGGCTCGATGCCGGGATCAGCCGCGAAACGATCCGCGAAGAGATCGCCTGGCGTGCAACCCTGTCCGGCTATCAGCCGCCGCGCAGCTTCATGGCGTTCAACAACCGCATCCGCGAGCGGCACGCAGCCCGGCCCGTGCAAGCACCACCCGAGAACATCACCCCCGAACGGGCGGCCGAGCGCCGTGTCTGGTTGGAACGGTCTGCGGACTGGAAGCGTAATGGCTGCTACGGCGAACCGCCCGCCCCACCGGCATGGATGAAGGTGGCAGCATGATGGATGTGGTTGATCACGGCCCCGGCACCGCAGCCCGTGTGCGCGATGCCGCCCGCCTGAAAGACGCCCGGATCTTCGATGTGCGCACTTACGTCGCGGTCGAGGATGCGCCGGATATCGCCGCGCCGGACCGGACCGTGCGGCGTGCGCGGCTGATCGACGGTTACGCGGTTCTGCATCGGCGGGGGCTGCTCGACGATCCTCAGCACGAGGCGTGCTGGCGCTGGCACGCGACGTTCGAGCGTGGGGTGTGCGGCGCACGTGGCGCGGGAATCGACCTGGCGGCGGTGCGTGCGGTAATCGACCCTGCGACGTACACGCCGGTGTCCGAGGCACAGTTGCGGTCGCTGTCGGACCACATGATCGGCCGTCGCGCGCTGCACCGGCGGCAGGCTGATCTGCTGGACCTGTTCGTGCTGCACAATGCCAGCGTGCGCAGCATCGCCACACACTGGCAGATGCCGGTTCAGCGTGTCATGGGGGCGCTGCTTGCCAGCATTGATACGCTGGTGCACGCATGGTCGCTTGACACATGATGCATCACGAGTGTATCTGAATCGTCATCATCTACATTCACGCCCGGCGGTCATCAGACCCTCGGGCGTTGTCATTTCCGGAGGGTCGCGGCATGGAGTTTCAGGCTGACCTGTCCGACCTCAACAAGCTGCGCGCCTTGATGACCGATGTCGAAAGGCGGCAGTTGCCATGGATCACCGCGCTCAGCCTGACCCGCACGGCAAAGGCCGTGCAGGCGGACCTGCGTTCCGAGATGCAGTCGCGGTTCGACCGCCCGACCCGTTGGACGCTGAACGGCCTTTACATCAAGCCCGCGACGATAAAATCGCCAACGGCGATGGTCTGCTTCAAGGACAAGCTGGCGATGTCGGGCAGCGGTCGCCCGGCCAGTGTGTATCTGCAACCGCAAGCCTCTGGCGGTGGGCGCTCTCTCAAGGCATTTGAGAAGGCGCTGGCGTTCACGAACCGCCTGCCATCTGGCGCGCACTATGCGCCGGGGGCGGCGGCCAAGCTTGACGCACACGGCAACATAACAGGCGGGCAGATCACCAAGATCCTGTCGGCCCTGCGTGTCTCGCGCGATGCCTCGCAGAACCGTGGTGCGGGCAAGGGCAGGGGAAAGCGGCGCAATGAACAGTATGTTGCGCTTGGCAATGGCTACGGCGGATACGCCGGCCCGCTCAAGCCGGGCGTGTATCTGCGCGATGGGCGCGACCTCAAGCCGATCCTGATGGCGATCCGGGCTCCGCAATACAAGGTGCGCTTCCCGTTCGACGATCTGGCGATGAAGGGTTTCGCAACGCACTGGCCAAGCTGCGTCGCCGCCACGGCGTTCGATGTCCTGTTCAAGCCGCCCGGGTAGCCCCCCCTTCACGGGTCCTTCCCCCCCAACCGGGCTCACCGGGGGTAATTCGCACCCCGGCGGGAGGCTGTGTTTGTATAGTAAAAACAGTCGCTTGTTGCTGTTGATGTTGCTGTTCTGCGAGGGGTGAAATGTCGGAAAGTGCCGGGCCGGTGCTGGTCAACAAGCGGCAGCTGGCACAACTGCTGAACAAGTCGGTGCCGCATGTCGATGAACTGATCCGTCGATACCCCGATCTGCCGATCATCAATGCTGGTTGGAACGGCACGCCATGGCAGTTCGATGCCGCTGCCGTGACCGAGTTCCTGCGTCAGAAGGCGGACGAGGAGGAGCGTGCGGCCCGCGCGCATGAGGCACAAGTGGCGCAGTATGCCTTGCCCGTCGATGACGCCGAGCCCGAGGAAACGCGCGGGCTTGACCCGAAGAAGAAGATCGATGCGTTCAAGGCGCTGAAACTGTCGCGTGAACTGCAGCGTGAATCCGGTTTCCTGGTTCCGACCGCCGACGTGCGTGCCGCGCTGATCCCCGCCATCGCGGAACTCAACCGTTTTCTGCAAAACCTGCCCGACCAGATTGGTCGAAAGTTCAACCTGCCAGATGGAGTGACACAGTCGATGCGTGCTTTGATCACCGATCAGCAGGCCAGTTTTGTGCGCCAGATCGGCGCCTTCGCGCCTGACAGCGATGCTGACCAGCAATGAAGATTTCTCTTTCGCCGATGCCGCCAGAATCGTCCGCGAATGCTTCGCGCATTTCGAGCCGCCGCGTCGCGAAAGCGTTGCCGAGTATGCGCTTGCCAATCGCTGGCTGTCGAACCTGGGCGGCGGGTATGTCGGGCGCTGGACGTTCGACGGCACCGAGTATCTGCGCCAACCGACAGAAGATCTGACCAACCACGACTACCAAACGATCGCTGTGGTTGCACCGGCGCAGTCCGGCAAGACATCAATCGCCGAGAACTGGGCCTTGCATTCGGTCGGCTGCGACCCCGGCAATCTGCTCTGGTATATGCAGACCGAACAGGCGATCGAGGCATACGTAAAAACACGCATCAACCCGATGATCGACGCACACAAGGTTGTGAAGGATCGTTTAGGGTCCGCGCCGTCAGACAAAGCGCTGCACTACAAGCGCTTTGCCAACATGCATATCGAGTTTCTGGCCGCGACGTATAACAACCTGATCGGGCGGTCCGTACCGCGCATCGTCGTCGACGAAATCGACTCATATCCTGTCACGCTGGGTGACGTGAAAGCGCTGATCGATCCACGTCGCCAGACCTTTGGCCGATCGTCGAAACTTCTGGCGATCTCGCACGCTGACCGTGCGACAGGAATTGATCCCGAGAAGGACTGGTCAGCCGGGATCATGTCGATCTACGCCGACAGCACGCGTGCCACCTGGTGGTGGCCGTGCCCACATTGCGGCGCGTTCTCGTCGCCGGTGCCGACAGCCTCGCGCGTCATGGTGCTGGATTATCCGCGCGACAAGGCGCTCGACGAAATCGAGAACGAAGCCAGGCTGATCTGTCCGGTCAACGGCTGTGTGATCGAAGATCACGAACGTCGTGGCATGAATGCACGCGGCAAGTGGGTCTACGCTGGCGAGGATATCGGCGAGGACGGTATCGTCACCGGCCAGCGCACCCGCCGGAACACGGCGGGCTACTGGGTGGTGGGCGTGATGTCGCCATTCATCCTGGGCGGCATCGGCAGTCTTGCCCGTGCCCGTGCTAAGGCCGAGCGCGAAGCCGCGCTGACCGGCGATGAAACCACATTGCGCCAGGTGATGGCGAAGCAGTGGGGCATCCCGCACACGCAGATGCGCAAGACCGAGAACGTCGATGCAACGGTGATCGCCGATCGCGCCGAACACGACTTCACGCTGGGCACTGTTCCGCACGGCGTGCGTTTTCTGACTGCCGCCGTGGACGCGCAATTGAACCGGTTCGAGGTGATGGTCCGTGGCTGGGGCGCGCATGGTGAAAGCTGGGTGGTCGATTTTTACGTGACCGATGCCGAGCCACCGACCAGTGCTGCGTGCTGGGACATGATGATCGAGCGCCTGCTCAATGCACGTTATCCGTTGGCCGATGGCAGCGGGCGCGTGATGACGATCCGGGGTTTTGGTTACGACAGCGGCGGGTATCCCGGCACCACGCAGAACGCTTACGATGCGTGGCGGCGCTGGAAGCGCAGAAGCAGGCTGCGCAAGCTTGGGCGCATCGAAGGGCGCGATGCCTGGAACATGATCCCGCTGAAGGGGATGCCGGGCCTGTCCGCGCAACGCCTGTCCGTCGTGTATCCGGACTCGCAGCGCAAGGATCGCTCGGCGCGCGCGGGTGGAACCGTGCCGATGGCGCAGTTTCATGCGAACAGTTTCAAGGACGATCTGGCGGGCCAGCTGTCCTGCGCGGATCCGGGTGCATGGTATGTGCATTTTCCCGCTGGGCTCCGCAGCGATGAAGAACCGCACACCTGGTTCCAGCAGCTGGTGGCCGAGGAAAAAACGAAAACCGGCGCCTGGGTCAAACCGCACAACGGCACGCGTAACGAGGCCTGCGATCTGATGGTGATGAACCACGCGTTGGCGCAGCTGCACGGCATGACGCGCATCAACTGGAACATACCGCCAGCCTGGGCCGCCGACTGGGACAGGAACGTGCATGTGCAGATGGCCGTGCCAACGGATGCGGGTGCGCCGCCGATGCCCGCATCTACCTTGCCCGCGCCACCTGTCGCGCCTGCGCCCGCGGTGCGGGTGGTCACGCCGACATCGACGACTTCACCGGGGGCATCGCGTGCCCGCCGGTATGCATAAACAGGGGACATCATGACCATCGACCGCCCGACTCTGGAACGCCGCCTGGCTGAGGCACAGACGGCGTATCACGATCTGATGACCGGACAGCGCGAGGTCTCGCTGTCCTATGCGCAGGGCGACGGTATGAAATCGGTGACCTACACCGCCATGAACCTGCCGGCGCTGAAGGCCTACATCGCCGAACTGACGTCGCAACTCGGCATCGGCCGGCGCCGTGCAATCGGGGTTCGGTTCAATGGTTGAGGTCCGTCTGCTCGACCAGCACGGCAACGCACTGCCGCCCGCGCGTCGCCGCGCCATGGCTGGCAATGCCACACCGTTCGATGCCGCTGAATTCGCCAGCCGCGAGATGGAGGGGTTCAACCCGCACCTTGGATCGCCGGACGGGGAATCGCTGCCGTATCGCGATACAATTGTCTCGCGCATCCGCGATGTCGTCCGCAACGATGGCTGGGCCAGCGGCGGCGTCACGCGCATCGTCGATTCCGTCATCGGCGCTGACCTGCGTCTGGCGTCGAAGCCGGATTACCGGTCGCTGGCGTTCTATGACCGCCGGTTCGATGCGGTCTGGGGGCAGGAATTCTCGCGTGCGGTCGAGGCACTGTGGCGCGATTTTTCGAACAACCCGGGCCGCTGGTGTGATGCAGCCCGGCAGAACAGCATGTCGCAGATTTTCAGGCTGGCCTTCCGCCACAAGCTGATCGAGGGCGATGCGCTGGCCGTGTTGCGCTGGGACGATCGGCGGCGTGCAGGCGGGCGCGGCCATTTCGCGACCTATGTGCAACTCGTCGACCCGGATCGTCTGTCGAATCCCTACCGCCAGCCGGACACGGAAACCCTGCGTGGCGGGGTCGAGATCGATATCGACGGCGCGGCGCAGGCGTATCATATCCGCAAGGGCCACCCGGGCGACTGGTATGCCGGGTCGCGCAAGTATGAATGGGAACGCGTGCCACGTGAAACCGACTGGGGCCGCGCGATTGTGGTGCACGACTTCGATGCGGACCGGGCAGGGCAGACGCGTTCGGTGGGCGGCATTTTCACGCCGGTCATCGCGCGGCTGAAGATGCTCACCCGCTACGATGCCACCGAACTGCAATCGGCGATCATCAACGCGGTGTTCGCCGCCTTCATCGAGAGTCCGTTCGACAATGTCGATATCGAGGCGGCGCTGATTGATGACGAAAACGGGATGTCAGCCTATCAGCGTGGGCGCGCGGAGTTTCACGGCGCCAACCGGATCAGCGTGAACGGCGCGCGGATCCCGCGCCTGTTCCCCGGTGAAAAGATCAACTTTCCGCCGGCGTCGCGCCCGTCATCGAATTTCGAGGCGTTTGAATCCGCGGTGCTGCGCAATGTCGCCTCGGCAGCCGGACTGTCGCTGGAACAGTTCACGCAGGACTGGTCAAAAACAAATTACAGCAGCGCGCGCGGGGCATTGCTGGAAGTGTGGAAAACACTGTCGCGCCGCCGCTACGACTTTGGCCACGGTTTCTGCACGCCGATCTATGCCGCCTGGCTGGAAGAGGCAATCGAGAACGAACGCCTGCCAATGCCGCGCAACGCGCCGGACTACATCATCGAGCGCGCGGCGTATGCGCGCTGCAAGTGGATCGGCCCGGCACGTGGCTGGGTGGACCCGGTGAAGGAGCGCGACGGTGCGATCATCGGCATGACGGCGGGCCTGTCGACACTGGAACAGGAATGCGAAGAACAGGGCGTCGACTGGTTGGAGAACCTCGACCAACGCGCTCTGGAGCTGAAGGAATTCGAACTGCGCAAGCTGCCTGTTCCGCAATGGCTCGGCCCGTCACCGCAGAGTTATGCACAAAATGACCGCTTCTGAACGGCTCCCCTTTCTGGCGCAGCAGATCTTCAACACACCGCTGGCGCTGCACCCCGACCGTGCCGAAGTAGCGGTCGCGGCGCTGGCCGAACACGCGGGTCTGTCGCGCGTCGTGCGCCTGCGCGGCGATGCCGCTGCGGGTGCGTGCGGCGAGGAAGTGGCATCAACATCCACCCGCCCGTATCAGGTTGTCGATGGCGTAGCCGTGATCCCTATTCACGGCATCATCGTGCCGCGCCTCGGCAGCCTAAGGCCGTATTGGGGCATGACTGGCTGCGACGGTATTGCCGAAGTTCTGGGCCGCGCGCTGATCGACACGGATGTGCGCGCGATCGCTTTTGACATCAATAGCCCCGGCGGTTTTGTGGGGGGCGTGTTCGACCTGGCCGACAGTATTTTCGCGCTGCGCGGCATCAAGCCGATGCGGGCGATCCTGGCCGATATGGCGTGCAGCGCGGCCTACGCGCTGGCATCAGCCGCCGATCATATCAGCGTGCCGCGCACGGGATGGTCCGGATCGGTCGGGGTGATCTGCATGCACGTCGACTGGTCGAAGGCGATGGACAATGCGGGCATCAAGGTGCGGTTTGTTCATTACGGCGCGCAGAAGGCCGAGGAAACCCGTGCGGAATACGAAGGCATGTCGAAGGATGTGCTGGGCCGCATGCAGACGAACGTCGATGCAATGGGCGACCTGTTCGTTGAAACGGTTGCGCGCAACCGCAAACTGTCCGCCGCTGCGGTGCGCAAGACGCAGGCAGCGGCTTATCTGGGTGAAGCGGGCCTTGGTGTCGGCTTCGTGGATTCCGTCGCGTCCCCCGACGCGGCGTTCCGGGGCCTGATCGCGGCCCTCTGATCGCGATCATCACACAGCAGAGGATGCAGAAGATGCGTAATGGCAACGCAGGTGCAGCCGTGCCCAGCTACGCGGGAACGCTCGCGCAGATCAAGGCGGCGGCGGAAGACGACGAAGACCGGAAGCAGGGCGCGAAGTCCGCGGATGGCGACGACGACGCAGAAGACGCCGACGACAAGGAGCAGAAATCGAAGAAATCCGGCTCGAAGAAGGCCGACGGCAAGAAGGCCCGCACGAAAAAATCCAAAGGCCGTGCCGAGGATGACGAGGACACGTCGGACGAGGAAGAAGCGTCCGATGATGCCGATGACGAAGACGCATCGGACGCCGAGGATGACGAACAGGCCAGCGTCCAGGGCAAGGCATCAGCCCGCCTGGCCGAACGCAGGCGCTGCGGTGCGATCCTGACATCGCAGCACGCGCTGGGGCGTGAATCGCTGGCCATCAAGCTGGCGTTCGGCACATCGATGTCGGCGTCGGACGCCGTTGCGGTGCTGAAAACAGCGCCGGAGGGCCGGGCGCAGACGCGCGGCGGCCTGTCCGACCGTATGGCCGGCGTTGCCCAGCCACGGATCGGTGCTGGCGGCGGTGGCGGCGACGGTGCTGGCGACAAGTCGGCGGGCGCGATGGTTCTCGGCGTTTTCAATCGCATCAATGGAAAGGGCCGCGCCCATGCGTGAAGCCGTAAGGGTAGAAAATCTTGTCACCGACGACCTGATCGCCGGTGGTTTCCCGATCATGACCGAGCCATGCACGGTCACCGGCGGCGCATTCAAGCGTGGCACGGTGATGGGGCGCATCGGCGCGGGCGGGAAGTTCACGATCAGCAGGAAAACCGCATCCGATGGCAGCCAGACGCCCAGCGCGGTGCTGTTGCAGGACGTGGATGCGACTGCCGGCGATGCTGGCGGACAAATCTACACTGCGGGTGCGTTCCAGATTCCGTCGATCACGCTGGATCCAAGCCACACGCTGTCCGACGCCGCGTTTGCGCTGCGCCAGACCAGTATTTTCCTCAAAAATCCGGCGTAAAGGGGCGCTGCACACATGCCTGACAGCATTTATGATCTCACCACGCTGATCGATGTGGTGGAAGGGCTGCCGCCATCGCCCGGCTTCCTCACGAACATGTTCTTCCCGGGCACGGCGGAAAGCCAGACCAAGGATGTCGCGATCGATGTGATCGTGAATTCCCGCAAACTGGCGCCGCTCTGCTCGCCGCTGACGCCGGCGCGCATCGTGCGCGGCCCGGGGCTGCGCACCAACATCATCGAACCGCCCTACATCAAGGACAAGCGCGCGCTCGACCCTGGCCGGGTGCTGACGCGCATGCCGGGCGAGCGTATCGGCGGATCGATGTCGCCCGCCGAACGCGAGGCAGGAAATCTGGCGGTCGAGATGCTGGACCAGATCAACATGATCGACCGGCGCATCGAATGGATGGCCGCGCAGACGCTGTCCTATGGGCGCGTGGTGCTGGAAGGCGAGGATTACGAACCGACCCTGGTCGATTTCCAGCGCGATCCGGCCCTGACGGGGGCATATGCCGGCGCGGCGCGTTGGGGGCAGCCTGGCGTGTCGATCAAGGACGACCTCGACCGCATGTCGCTGCTGGTGGCGCAGAAATCAGGCTACGGGACGACCGACCTGGTCTTCACGGCATCGTCGTGGAATGCGTTCCGCAAGGATCCGGAAATCCGCAGCGATCTTGATACGCTGCGCGGCAGCCGGTCCGAGGTCGAGACGGCGGGCGGTGTGCAGATCGGCGGCATGCCGAAAGGCGTCTGGGGCAATTTTCGCCTGTGGCTCTACAACGACTGGTTTCTGGACCCGAAGGACGGCATCGAAAAACCGATGCTTGCCGACGGCACCGTGCTGCTGGGCAGTGCCGGGCTGCGCGGCAAGGTCGCCTGCGCCGCCATCCGCGATACGGAGCTTGGCTACCTGCCGATGAAATATGCGCCGAAATCGTGGCCCGAGAAGGATCCGGCGGTGCGGATGCTGATGATGCAGTCGGCGCCGATCACCATTCCCGTCAACGTCAACGCCGGCATGGCCGTGAAGGTGCTGTGATGTCTGAAAAAGAAAAAGTGAAACTGGTTGCAAAGTTCGGCATTCGCACCGCGCCCGACAAAGTCGTGCCGGCGGGCGAGTCCTTTTACGCGGCAAGCGACGATGCGGCGTCGCTGGTTGCCGGGGGCTACGCGGATCCGGCACCAGCGGCCCCGGTGCAGGAGGACAAGCCGTCGGAAGGTCCGGGGAAGAAGTGATCGCATGATCAGCTTCGACCGGATGCTGGCCGGACACATGCGTGTGTTCGGGCAGCCCGCCCGGTACATGCCGGGCGGCAACGCCGATGCCGGGTTCGATGTGCGCGGTGTGTTCGACCGCGCGCACCACCAGATCGAGATCTCGGCGCACGATGGCGCGCCCATCACCAGCACGCGGCCCGTGCTGGGGGTGCGCGCCGCCGAATTCACGCAGCCGCCCGCCTGCGGCGATTGCGTGCAGATCGGGGGCGAGACGTTTTACGTCACCGACCCGCAACCCGACGGCCACGGCCATATCAAGCTGATCCTCAGCAAAACACTGGAATAACCGATGACAAATCTGGCGAGGGCCTACGCCCGCGATGCAACTGTCGTGGCGCTGGATGCCGTGCGCGCATCGCACGGCGCCGTCGTGCTGGTGTCGCGCGTGGCGCCCCGGCAACTGCCGCTGACACCGCTGCTGCTGGTCTATGCGCCGCGCGATCACAAGGAAAACATCGGCAGCACCCCCGCGGCATCGTTCCGCACGCGCGTGACGATCGTGATCGAGGCCGTGCTCGGCGGCGACACCGCCGCCGCGACCGATGCCGCGCTCGACGATCTGTGCGCGGCGATCGAGGCAGCGTTGCTGCAGGCGCCATCCTATGTCGGCAGGTTCGAACAGATCGCCTCGGTTGCCACCCGCACCGAATATGACGGGTCCGGCGAGCACCGTGTCGGCGCTGCCTCGATCGAGGTCGAGGTTGTGCTGACGGAATCGTTCATCCCGAACCTGCCCGGCACCGCGCCGGGAGCCGACGGCCTGCCGGAACACGCGCTGCGTCAGATTAATGTCGGTATCGATGCGCAAAACCGTTTTGATCCGACCGGCGCCTATTCCCCCGGATATCCCGCCCCACGCGCATCCGGTCCGGACGGCCGTTGCGAAGTGCGGGCCGATCTTTCACCGCAACAGGGTAATCAATCATGACTGTGATCTTCAACGGGATCCCCGCGGATAACCTGGTTCCGCTGTTCTGGGTCGAATTCGACAATTCACGCGCCGGTATTTTCATGCAGAAGCAGCGTGCGCTGCTGCTGGGGCACAGCGCGCGGGCACTGGCCGACACCGCCTACGACGCGCCGTCCTATCAGACCAGCATTGAACAGTCCGGGCAGCTTTATGGTCGCGGCGCGATGCTGACCCGTATGCTGGATGTGTTCCGCCAGAACGACCGCATGGGCGAGGTCTACGCGCTGCCGCTGCGTGATGGCACCGGCATGGTGCGCGCCGAAGGCAAGATCGTGGCGACCGGCGGCGTGGATCAGTCCGGCGTTGTGCCGCTGTTCATCGCCGGTCAGCCTGTGCCCGTGGCGGTGCGCACGGGGATGACGGCATCCGATGTGGCAACCGCCATCGTGGATGCCATCGCGCGGCTCGGCGATATGCCGGTTGAATCCGATGCATCCGGCGGTACGGTCGATCTGATCGCCGTGCATCCCGGTCTGACCGGCAACGATATCGACGTGCGTATCGGCTATTATGGTCCGTCGGGGGGCGAGGCAATTCCCGCCGGCCTGACGCTTGCCGTCACGCCGATGGCCGGTGGCGCGGGGGCTCCGGATCTGGATGTGCTGGCGCAGGCGCTGGGCGAGGAGGAATACGATTTCATCGCGGCACCGTTCACCGATTCCGCATCGATGGCAGCGTTGAAATCGCTGATGGACGACACCGCGGGCCGCTGGGCCTGGGACCGGCAGATCTACGGCCACGTATTCGCGGCGCGGCGTGGCGCCACGGCGGAAAACCTTGCGTTCGGATCGCTGCATAACAACCCGCATGCCAGCGTGCTGGGGTATGACGGCAGCCCATCCAGCCCGTGGGAGTTCGCCGCCGCGATGGCGGGCAGCATCGGCGGCGCGATCAAGGCGCATCCGGCCCGCCCGACGCAGACGCTGCCGCTGAACGGCGTGCTGGCCCCGCCGCGCGGGCGGCGGCCGAAGAACACCGAACGGCAGTCGCTGCTGTCACGCGGCATCGCGCAGGCAAGCTATGCCGAAGATGGCAGCGTGTCGCTGCTGCGCACGGTCACCACATATCAGAAGAACAAATGGGGCCAGCCCGATCAGTCGTATCTGGACTGCGAAACCCTGTTCACACTGATGGCCGTCACGCGCCGGCTGCGTGCCGCGACCACACAGAAATTCCCACGCGCGCTGCTGGCCGACGACGGTCAGGATTTCGGACCGGGCGTGCCGGTCGTCACGCCGACTTCGTATAAGGCCGAACTGGTCGCCCAGTATGCCGAAATGGCGGGGGATCTCTGGGTCGAAGGCGTCGATGCCTTCAAGGCCGCGACCGTGGTTGAACGCGACAGGACAAACCCCACACGCCTGAACGTGCTGTATGCGCCGGTGCTGATGAATGGCCTGCGGATGTTCGGCGTCGTCAACCAGTTCCGCCTGCGCGCGGACGCATAAGGGAGCATGCATCATGGCCATCGGGCGCATTGCGGGTATCTGCTATTTCATGATCGACGGGCGGCAGTATTCGACGACCGGCGATATCAAGGTCACGCTGAACGGGATCCAGCGCGAACCGATCGTCGACAACAGCGGAAAATATGTGGGCGACAAGGAAACCGCGCATGTCGGGCAGTTCGATTTTGAACTTCTGGTGATCCCCGACATCTCGCCGCAGGCGTTCCAGAAAATGAAGAACGTGACCATCACGGCCGAAATGCCGTCCGGCACCGTGTATGTCGGGCGCAACGCCAACAGCAGCGGCAAGGTCGAACTCAGCAGCGAAGGCGGCAAGTTCAGCGGGTCGTTCTTCTGCAACGACATTCAGGAGATGCGTAAATGAGCGAAGAAAACATCGACACGCTTTCGGTCAACGCCGAACAGGCGCAGGACGTGCAGGGCGCGTGGCCCTGGACCATCACGCTGCGCCATGCCGTTCCGGCGCATGGCGGTTCCGTCACGGAACTGACACTGCGCGAACCGCGCGGCGATCTGCTGCGGCGCGTCGGCACGCCGTATTCGTATGGCGCGGGGAATTTCAACCTGATCCCGAACAGCGCGCTGTTCGCGCGGCACATCTCCGAACTCGCGGGTGTGCCGCTGTCGACGGTCGATCATCTGCATGTCGCCGACTTCCTCGATATCCAGACGGTGCTGCTGGTTTTTATGACAACTGGGGCGGCGCCGCCGAACTGACCGACTGGTATCACGAGGCCGCGTATTTCTGGCGCGGCAGCGGGATCGATGTTTTCGCGCAGACTCCGGCGCAACTGCTGCACCTGCGGCTGCAGGCCGTGCGCCTGCGTAAACTGATGACGGAACAGGGATAACGCCATGGCGGCTGAACAGGAATTCAAGGCGCGAATTTCCGTCACCGGCAATGCCGCGGAAAAACTGTCGGCCATCAACGCGCGTATGGAAACCCTGACGCGCAACAGCTGGGCCGCGCGCCAGATGCGGGGCATGCGCGATCTGGGCGCGCAGACCGCCAAACTGGCGGGGAATGTCACGGGGCTTGGCACGGTCAGTCGTCTGGCTGTATCCGGCATTTACAGCATCGGCGTGCAGGCGGTGCAGGCCGCCGCATCGCTGGCCACGATGGGGGCGGGCCTGTCGGCGGCGGGGCTGGTCACCATGTCGGTGCAGGCGTCGGCTGCGGGTGCGGCGCTGAACAACATGTCGCAGCGCACCGGCATTGCGCTCGGGCAGTTGCAGCGCTTCCAGTATTACGCCGGATCGTCGGGGATCAGCGCCGAAACACTGTCCGGCGCGCTGAACAAGCTGAACTCCGGCATGGCACTGGGGGTGGCGGGGCGTAATCGGGAACTGGCATCGCTGTTCCGCAAGCTCGGCATTTCGATGACCGATGCACGCGGCCGCGTGCGGTCGCTGAACGAAGTGATGCCGCTGCTGGCAAACGCATTTCGCAACAACACCAACCCGGCCGAACAGGCGCGCATGGCGATGGCGCTGTTCGGCCGTGCTGGCGTCGACATGATTCCCATGCTGCAGGGCGGCGCCGCCGGTCTGCGCGAATTGTCGGATCGCTTCGACCAGCTGGGCGGCCCGGTATCCGACCGGCAGATATCCGCGCTGGCGGAAATGGACAATCTGTGGGGCGACCTGAAGACCAGCCTCCAGTCGCTGGGGCTGACCATCGCGGCCGAACTGGTGCCGGTGATGAAGCCGGTGGTCGATGGCCTGGCGGTCTGGGTTGGCGCGAACCGCGAATGGCTGGCGACCAGCATCGCGGAAAAGGTCGGCACGCTGGTTGAATGGCTGAAACAGATCGACTGGTCGTCGCTGGGCACGCGCATCGTGGCGATCGGTCAAGGCTTTCTGGATATGGGCCGGGGCGCGGTGGCGCTGATCCGCCCGCTGACTGAAGCGCACGGCCCGATGCTGGCGCTGGGCGCGGCGGGCGCGGGCCTGTTTTTGGCGTTCAGCGTTTCGCGGTTGCGGCGCTTCATCCAGGCGTGGCGCGACCTGCCGTCCGTTGCGCAGCAAGCCGCACAGGCGATGGAGCGGGCCGCGCAGGCCGCACGGCAGATGCCATCCGCGCCCGGCGGCACCCCGCGTCGCGGCCGCGTGCCGCAGGCGGGGCAGGCGCCGTACCGCAATCCGTGGGAACGCACCGCGCCGCGTGGCAGTGTGCCGCAGACCGGCTATCTGCCGCGGGATGTGTGGGCGGGAAATGTGCCCCAGCCGCGTCCGCAATCGCGGCTGGGGCGGATTGCACAGGTGGGCGGAGCACTGGCGGGTCCGGCGCTGACTGCCGTCGGGGCGCTGGCGGCGGATGGCACCGGTGAAAACACGGGATCGATTGCGCTGGCGGCCGGGCAGCAGGTTGCCGGGGCGTTGCAGGAGCGTGGCGGGAGGCTGGGGCGCGTTGCGGGCGTTGCGTTGCGCACGTTGCCGATGGCTCAGCAGATGTATGATCTGGCGACCGACCCGCGTTATGTGGATCGCGACCTGTCGAGCACCACGGCGGATGAAATCCGCAATGGCGCCCCGATCGCGCGGCACCTGTCCGACGATCAGCGCCGTTCGGTCATCGCGCGCGATGTCGAACAGAACGGCGCGTTGGAAGAACGCGACTGGTTCGCGCGGCAGGGCGGCCGATTTAATCGGTGGCTCGGCTTGAGCTCGGAAGAAGACGCGATCGCGCAGGGACGTATCCGCCGTCCGGCAGACTCATCCCCTTCCGCAGCATCTGCCCAGCCACCCATGCTGCCCGCTATGATGCCCGCCGCAATGCCCGCGATTTATGGTGCCGGCACACCGCCTGCGGGCGGCAGCGCGCCCGTGCAGGCCGAGGTGCGCGGCGCGGTGGAAACCGTAGTGCGGTTCGAAAACGCGCCGCCGGGCATGCGGGTTGATATCACCGGCACCGGCATCACCGCCGAACCGCAGGCCAATGTTGGCTATGCGCAGTCCGATTAATCCGTTCAACAGGGAACAACATGCTGTCATCGCTGTCATCGCTGTCGTCGGTTTCATCGATGCTCGGCATGCTGGGGGGCGCGCGCACGGCATCGTTCCGTGGCGCGTCGTTCTATGTCGAGGACCACGCGCGCAAGGGTGGCCGGCGTATCGCCGAATACGAATACCCCGACCGCGACGTGCCCTACACCGAGGACCTGGGCCGCGCGATCCGCAAGTTCGATATCACGGGTTTCGTGCTGGGCGACGGCTACACCACCCAGCGCGATGCGCTGCTGGCAGCGTGCGAGGACAAGGGCGATGTCGGCACGCTGCTGCACCCGGCCTATGGTCGGCAGCGTGTGCGTTGCACATCGGTCAACGTGCGCGAGGGCAGCAAGGACGGTCTGCGCTATGCGCGCATCGACATGACCTTCGTCGAAGCCGGGCAGGAACCCGGACCCGCCGCGCAATCCGACACCGGGTCGCTGCTGGATGCCGCGATGCGCGGTGTCGAGAAGGGTCTGAAATACGCCAACATGGCGATGGCGGCGATCCGCGATCCGCTTGGCTTCATCGCGGGTCCCGGCCTGTCCATGCTGGGCGGGCTGGGTGGCGCGCTGGGACTGGGTTTCGGTGGCCTGCCGGGGCTGGATCTCGATAAATTCTCCAGGGCGCTGGGCCTGATCTCGCAGGTCTCGGGCATGCTGGATGTCGCGACGAAACTTGGCCCCGGCCTGTCCGGCGCGTTCAAGTGTATTCCGGGTGCACTGGCATCGCTGCCGCTGCCGGACCCCGGCACGTCGTCGCGCGGCGGCGACAGCGGGCCGATCGATCCCGGCCTGTTGCCGTGGACCGACTGGACACCAGATGCGTGGCAGCCCAAGGGCGGCACCGTATGGGGCGGCTGGCCCGATGCCGGGGCGGATGCAGATGCGTCCGGCGGTTTTACACTGCCCGGCAAGGGCGATGCCGGTGCCGTATCGGTGCCCGCCCTGTGGTCCGGCAGCGACGATGCGTTCGATGCGTGGGCGGCCCCGGGTGCTGACAGCGATGAATCGCTGATGTCGGATATCGTCGCGCAGGCGATCATCGATCAGGTGCGCGGGCATGCCACGCTGGCGCTGGTCGATGTGTATGCCCAGGCGGAATGGCCCAGCAGTACGGCGGCGGAAGCGGTGCGCGACACGCTGGTCGATGTGATCGATGCGCGCGCCGAAGCCGCGGCGGATGCGGGCGACGATGCGCTGTACTTGTCGTGGGTCGCCCTGCAGACGGCGGTGGTCGAGGATTTCACGCGGCGCGCGAAAAAGGCGGCGCGGTTGGCTGACTACAGCATCGGTGCGGCGCTGCCGTCGCTGGTGCTGGCGCATCTTCTGACCGGCAGCGCGGCGAGCGCCGACGCGCTGGTCGCGCAGAACACGGCTGCGCATCCAGCCTTCATGCCGATGGCGGGGAAATTTCTGGTGACCGGCAATGACTGACGCGCAGAACACCATCCTGATGAAAGGAGTTGCCGTATAATGAGCAGCCTGATCCCTTTTTCTTTCGAGAGCGAACCGGTCCGTGTGCTGGAGCGCGACGGGGAGCCTTGGTTCGTGCTGGCCGATATCTGCAAGGTGCTGGAAGTTGGCAATCCATCACAAGCTGCAACTCGGCTTGATGACGATGAAAAATATACCCTCATTAGTAATGAGGGTATCGCATCAGCTCAGGTCCAGCAGCTTATCATCATCAACGAATCCGGCCTGTATTCGCTGATCCTGACCAGCCGCAAACCGGCGGCAAAACGGTTCAAGCGCTGGGTCACGGCCGAGGTGATTCCCTCCATCCGCAAGACCGGGAGCTATGGCGTGTCCAATGCTGCCTTGCTGGAAGCGGTGAACACCCGGTTCAACATCCCCCAAACCAAGGCGGGGGCACTTCGGTTGGCGGCGGACCTTAGCGACCGGGTGGAAGTGTTGGAAGAAAAGGTCGAAGAACTTTCCCCCAAGGCCGAAGCCCTGAACCGCATCGCGGAAGCCGATGGCAGCCTGTGCATGACCGACGCCGCCAAGACCTTGCAGGTCCGGCCCAGGGATCTGTTCGGCTACCTGTCCCTGCACCGCTGGATATACAAGCGCGCCGGGTGCGGCCATTTCTGTGCGTATCAGGAACGCATCGTCTCGGGCGATTTGGAACACAAGGTCACCACCGTGCTGCGCGGTGACGGTTCGGAAAAGGTCACCGAACAGGTGCGCGTCACCCCCCGGGGTCTGACCAGGCTGGCCAAGCTGCTGCCCGCCGTGCGTGTGGTGGCCTGAGGTAGCCGATGGCATCTGAACCCGACAATAAAAACACCATCACGCTGCACGTTGATGGCCGTGAATACACAGGCTGGACCAGCGTTCGCATCACACGCGGGATAGACCGCATGGCGTCGGATTTCGATATCAGCGTCACGGAAGGATGGTCAGGCGGTGTGCCGTGGCAGATCAGGCCGTTCTCGCCCTGCGTGGTGCGTATCGGTGCTGACCCGGTGCTGACCGGCTATGTCGATCGCTACGCCCCGAAATACGCAGGCAACGCGCATACAGTGCAGATCCGCGGCCGGTCGAAAACCGAAGACATCATCGATTGTTCGCCGGAAATCGACGGCAGCCAGTTTCGCGGCTGCAAGCTGGACCAGATCGCCCGCGCTGTCGCCGCGCCATTCGGGATCGATGTCGATGTTTTGTGCGATGTCGGGGACAAATTCGTCGATGCGACGCTGGAAAAAACGGAGACGGGATATGCGTTCATCGAACGGCTGTGTCGGCTGCGCAGCATTCTGGCAAGCGACGGCGCGGATGGACATCTTGTCCTTGCCCGTGCTGCTTCGGAACGCGCTGCGGATGCGCTCGTCCAGGGCGAGAACATCATCAGCGCCGACGCCGAATTCGACGTCAGCAAACAGTTCAGCAAGATCATCGTCCGTGGCCAGCACGGCGTCTGCAACACCGTCGACCAGGTGATGACCGGGGTTGAAGGTTCGGCGGAAAACACCGCCTGCCCGCGCTATCGGCCGCACGCGATCTCGGCGGAAAGCCAGATCACGCGGGCGGCGGCGCAGGCGCGGGCGCGCTGGAAACTTTTGTTCGATGCCGCGCGCGGCAGAAAGGCGAAGATCAGGGTCGCTGGCTGGCGGCAGTCCGACGGAAAGTTGTGGACGGTCAACCGGCTGGTGCCAGTGAAGTCGCCCTATCTGCGGCTGGATCAGGATCTGCTGATTTCCGCCGTGACGTATGCGCTGTCGCCGACCGAAGGACGCACGACAGAACTGACGCTGGGGCCGCCGGATGCCTTCACGCCCGATCCCGCGTCGGTGCGCGCCCGGCGCCCGTCCGGGGGTGGTGGTGACATGTGGGCGGCCATCCGCCGGAATTCCGGCCGGTATGAGGAGATGCCATGAGCGATACCCTCGCACGCCGCGCGCTGGCTGCCGTGCACAGCCTGGTCAGCCGCGGCAGGATCGTTTCGTCCGGGGTGACCGGCAACCGCACGGTGATCGATGCCAAACTGCTGTCGGGCGAAGCGCGGCAGGCGCTGGAACTGTTGTGGCCGATGGGTTTTTCCGCGCGCCCGACCGGCGGCGATATCCTGTCGCTGCAGATCACGCCCGACCACCACGTCGCGCTGGGTGGCGACGATCCCGCGTTGCGCATCGCTGATCTGGAACCCGGCGAATTCGGGTTCAGGGATGCGCGCGGCACGCAGATCGTCTGGCGCGTGGCGGGGCTGGAAATCGCGTCTCCGCTGCCCGTCACCGTTACTTCGTCGCAATCGGTGACGATGACGGCGCCTGCCATCGCGCTGGGCAGTGCGGGCGGTGCGGTCGCAAAACTGGTGACGGATGCGCTGGTCGATCTGTTCAACAACCACACGCACAGCGGCGTGCAGGCGGGGGGCGGTGTCAGCGGCCCTCCGAAGCAGCCAATGGGCGCGTCCCATCTGACACAGATCGTCAAGGCAGGGTGACATGGATATCGCATTTACCTTCGACGGCGCGGCCCTGTCGTTCGACTGGCAGTTGACCGGCGGTGATCTGGGGATCGATGGCGGCCTGCGCAGCGCGGTCATCGTGTCGCTGTTCACCGACCGCCAGGCGGAAGACGACGATGTGCTGCCCACGGGCGGCACCGATCGGCGCGGCTGGTGGGGCGACCTGAAGACAGACGGATCAGCAGCGCCGGCGGGTGATCGCATCGGGTCGCTGCTGTGGCTGCTGGGCCGCGAACTGGCGACCGAAGAAACCCGCCAGCGCGCGGTCGATTATGCCGGCGATGCGTTGGCCTGGCTGATCGACGACGGCGTGGCGCAGACGGTCGATGTCGATGCCACGCTGACCGGCGCGCCCGCGTCGCGCAGCATCGCGCTGCAGATCACCATCACGCGGCGCGACGGCACCAGCACGAAGCGCGACGTGTTCGATCTGCTGTGGTCCGCCGAAACCGGTAACTGACAACGGAATTTTCACCATGTCCTATGCACGACCGACCCTGTCGGACCTGCGCGCGCAGGCGCGCGCGGCGTTCAAGGCGCGCCTGCCGGGCGCCGATACCATGCTGCGCCGTTCGGTGCTGGGGGTGGTGGCCGATGTAATGGCCGGTATCGGCCATCTGCTCTACGGCTACCTGGACTATATCGTTCAGCAGTTCTTCCCCGATACCGCGACGGGATTTTTCCTGCTGCGCTGGTGCCGGATTTACGGCATCGCCCGCAAGCCCGCATCGCCCGCATCGGGGGCGGTGCTGCTGGCCGGAACGCCGGGGAAAACGGTCGAA